>NZ_JBJMQO010000106.1:0-3784 GCF_045802675.1 Archangium sp.
CCTCGAGCTGCAAGTGGCTCGTCTCTGGGAGGAGCTGCTCTCGGTGAGCCCGGTAGGCGCGTGCGACAACTTCTTCGAGCTGGGAGGCCACTCGCTGCTGGCCACCCAGCTCATGTCCCGCATCCGCGCCGGCTTCGGCGTGGAGCTGCCCCTGCGCGCCCTCTTCGAGGCTCCCACCGTTGCCGCCCTGGCCTCCCGCGTGGACTCCGCCGTGCGCGCCGGCAGGGGCATGCAGGTGCCTGCGCTCGTCCCCGTCGCTCGCAACGGGGCGCCGCTGCCGCTGTCCTTCGCCCAGCAGCGCCTGTGGTTCCTCGACCAGCTCGAGCCCGGCAGCCCCCTCTACAACATCCCCATGGCCGTCCGCTTCCAGGGCGCCCTGGACGTCCCGGCCCTGGAGCGCTCCTTCTCCTCGCTCATCGAGCGTCACGAGTCGCTGCGCACCACCTTCCAGTCCTCTTCCGAGGGCCCCCTCCAGGTCATCTCCCCGGCCCTCGCCGTGCCGCTGGCCGTGGTGGACCTGGGCTCCGTCCCCGACGCCCAGCGCGAGTCCGAGCTCCGTCGCCTCGCGGGTGAAGAGGCCATGCGGCCCTTCGACCTGGCTCGCGGCCCGCTGTTCCGCGCCACCCTGCTGCGCCTGAGCGCCCAGGACCATGTGCTGCTGCTGACGATGCACCACATCGTCTCCGACGGCTGGTCCACCGGCGTGCTCATCCGCGAGCTGGCCGCGCTCTACCAGGGCTTCACCTCGGGCCAGCCCTCCGCGCTGCCCGCCCTGCCGGTGCAGTACGCCGACTACGCCGCCTGGCAGCGAGGCTGGTTGCAGGGTACGGCGCTGGAGACCCAGCTCTCGTACTGGCGTCGGCACCTCTCCGGTGCGCCTCGCACCCTGGAGCTGCACACCGACAAGCCTCGCCCCGCCGTGCAGTCCCACCGCGGCGCCAGCCAGTCCACCCTCCTGCCTCACGCTCTGGCCGAGTCGCTCAAGGCACTGGGCCAGCGCGAAGGCGCCACGCCCTTCATGGTGCTGCTGGCCGCCTGGCAGCTCCTGCTGTCGCGCTACTCAGGCCAGGACGACATCTCCGTCGGCTCTCCCATCGCCGGCCGTACCCAGGCGGAAACCGAGGGCCTCATCGGCTTCTTCATCAACACCCTCGTGCTGCGCACGAAGCTCGACGGCAACCCCTCCTTCCGTGAGTTGCTCTCCCGCGTGCGGGAGACCGCCCTGGGTGCCTATGCCCACCAGGACGTCCCCTTCGAGAAGCTCGTCGAGGAGCTCCGGCCCGAGCGCGACCTGAGCCGCACGCCGCTGTTCCAGGTGATGTTCATCCTGCAGAACACGCCTCAGCAGGAGCTGTCCCTGCCGGGCCTCACCCTGCGCGGCGTCGAGGCGGACAACGCAGTCGCCAAGTTCGACCTCACCCTCACGCTCACCGAGGGCACCCACGGTCTGGCCGCCAATCTCAGCTACAACACGGACCTGTTCGAGGAGGCTACAGCGGCTCGCATGCTGGGCCACCTGCGCGTGCTGCTCGAGAGCCTCACCGCTCGCCCCGACCAGCGTCTCTCCGAGCTGTCGCTGCTGACGGAGGCCGAGCGCCGGCAGGTGTTGGTGGATTGGAACCACACCGCCGCCGAGCCCGCCCAGGACGGCGCGCTGCACTACCTCTTCGAGCAGCAGGTGCAAGCCACTCCCGAGGCCACCGCCCTGGTGGTCGGCACCCAGCGCCTGAGCTACCGGCAGTTGGACTCCCTGGCCAACCAGCTCGCCCACCACCTGCGCTCGCTGGGTGTCGGCCCCGAGGTTTCCGTCGCCGTCTGCCTGGAGCGCTCCACCGAGCTCGTCGTCGCCCTGCTCGGCGTCCTCAAGGCCGCTGGCGCCTACATCCCCCTGGACCCCGTCTACCCCCGCGAGCGTCTGGCCTACATGCGCCAGGACGCGCGCAGCCCCGTGCTCCTCACCCAGCGCTCTCTGGCCGAGGGCCTCTCCCTGCCCGGCTCCCACACCGTGCTGCTGGACGGCTTCCAGTCCATTGCCCACCAGCCTCACCACGCCCCGGTGCGCCTCAGCGGCCCCGAGCACCTGGCGTACGTGCTCTACACCTCCGGCTCCACCGGCCGTCCCAAGGGCGTGGCCCTGCAGCACCGCAGCGCCGTCGCCTTCATCCACTGGTCGCTCGCCACCTTCTCCCCCCACCAATTGGCGGCCGTGCTCGCCGCCACCTCGGTCAGCTTCGACCTGTCCGTCTTCGAGCTCTTCGCTCCGCTCAGCTGCGGCGGCTGCGTGTACCTGGCCGACAACGCCCTGGCCCTGCCCTCCCTGCCCTCCGCCTCCGAGGTGCGGCTCGTCAACACCGTCCCCTCCGCCATGGCGGAACTGGTGCGCATGGGCTCGCTGCCCTCCTCCGTGCACACCGTCAACCTCGCCGGCGAGCCCCTTCCCGCCGCCCTGGCCCAGGCCCTCTACTCCACCGGCACCGTCCAGGCCCTCTACAACCTCTACGGCCCCACCGAGGACACCACCTACTCCACCTTCGAGCGGGTGCCCTCCGACTCCCAACGCCCTCCCTCCATTGGCCGGCCCCTGGCGGGCACCCAGGCCTACGTGCTCGACGAGCGCCTGCACCCGCTGCCCGCGGGCGTCCCCGGCGAGCTCTACCTGGCCGGCGCCGGCCTGGCTCGCGGCTACCTGCACCGCCCGGAGCTCACCTCCGAACGCTTCCTCCCCAACCCCTTCAGCTCCACCCCGGGTGCTCGCATGTACCGCACCGGCGACAAGGTGCGCTGGACGGCCGACGGCACCCTGGACTACCTGGGCCGCATCGACTTCCAGGTGAAGGTGCGTGGCTTCCGCATCGAGCTGGGTGAAGTGGAGTCGGCCCTTCTCGCCCACTCCGGCGTGCGTGACGCCATTGTCGTCGCTCGCGAGGACGTGCCCGGCGACAAGCGTCTGGTGGCCTACGTCGTGGCTCACCAGGGCCACCCGCTCGAAGTGGCCTCCCTGCGTGACCAGCTCAAGCAGCGGCTGCCGGCCTTCATGGTGCCCTCCGCCTTCGTGGTGTTGGACGCCCTTCCCCTCACCCCCAACGGCAAGCTCGACCGCAAGGCCCTCCCCGCTCCGGACATGGCCGCGGAGACGAGCGCGGCCTTCGTCGCCCCACGCACTCCCACCGAGGAGCTGCTGGCCGGGCTCATGGCCCAGGTGCTGCGCCTGGAGCGCATGGGCGCCGGTGACAACTTCTTCGAGCTGGGCGGCCACTCCCTGCTGGCCACCCAGGTCATCAGCCGCATCCGCGCCGGCTTCGGCGTGGAGCTGCCCCTGCGTGCCCTCTTCGAGGCTCCCACCGTGGCCGCCCTGGCCTCTCGCGTGGACTCCGCCGTGCGCGCCGGCAAGGGCATGCAGGTGCCTGCGCTCGTCCCCGTCGCTCGCGACGGGGCGCCGCTGCCTGTGTCCTTCTCCCAGCAGCGCTTGTGGTTCCTCGATCAGCTCGAGCCCGGCACTCCCCTCTACAACATCCCCGCCGCGCTGCGGCTGGAGGGAAGCCTGGACGTATCGGCGCTGGAGCGGTCCTTCGCCGCGCTCACCGAGCGTCACGAGTCGCTGCGCACCACCTTCCAGTCCTCTTCCGAGGGCCCCGTCCAGGTCATCTCCCCGGCCCTGGCGGTGCCGCTGGCCGTGGTGGACCTGGGCTCCGTCCCCGACGCCCAGCGCGAGTCCGAGCTCCGTCGCCTGGCCACCGAAGAGAGCCTGCGCTCCTTCGACCTGGCGCGTGGCCCGCTGTTCCGC
>NZ_JBJMQO010000107.1:0-21451 GCF_045802675.1 Archangium sp.
CCCGGCGCACGTCCACCGGCTCCTTCGGCGGCTCGTCCACCCGGGCGAAGATGCGCACGTCCTGGACGATGCGCTCGATGCGCACGGCGCCGATGACGGCGTCCCGGCACGCGTCCTTCAAGTCGTCCCGGGCCCTCTCGCGCTCCTCCGGCAGGGGCAGCTGCTCGAGCCCCCGTTCGATGTGGCGCAGGTTGGACAGCACATAGCTCAGCGGGTTGTTGACCTCGTGGGCCAGGCCCGCCGACATGCGCCCGAGCGCCTCCAGCTTCTGCGCGTGCATGAGCCGGGCATTGGCCTCGGCCAGCTCCCGGGTGCGCTCGGCCACCACGCGCTCCAGGTCCTCCATCCGCTGGTGGCTGGCGCGCAAGAGCTCCCACTTCTCGCAGAGCGCGTGCGCCATCTGCCGCACCTCGATGTTGTCGAAGGGCTTGCGCAGAATCAGCAGCCGCTCGCTGGTGCCCAGCTTGCGCGACAGCTCGTCCCACGAGTAGTCGGAGTGGGCCGAGCACAGCACCACCTGGAGCTCCGGCTCCTCGCGCCACATGAGCAGCGTCGTCTCCACCCCGTCGATGCCCGGGGGCATGCGGATGTCCACGAAGGCCAGTGCATAGGGGCGGCCCTCACGCATCGCGTCCCGCACGCGGCGTACGCCCTCCTCTCCACCCGAGGCGAAGTCCAGCTCGAAGCGCGTGGTGCTGAGCCGGGGCGGCGCCGCTCCAAAGAGCATGGACTCCATCGCATCCAGCTCCCCGACGTCGTCTTCGGGGCGGGCGAGGATCTTCCGGAAGTCCTGATGGATGGAAGGGTTGTCGTCGACCACCAGGATGCGGTGGTGCTCCCCCGGGGGAGGACTCATTCACGGGCCTCCTGCCCACGCAGGGGCAGCTCGATGATGAAGGTAGCGCCCTGCCCGCGTCCACCACTGTCACAGCGGAGCCGGCCGTTCATCTCCCCGGCGGCCAGCGCGCTGGAGTGCAGGCCGAAGCCATGGCCGTCCTTCTTGGTGGTGAAGCCATGGGAGAACAACCGGGACAGGTGCTCCGGGGCGATGCCCACGCCATTGTCCGCCACGGCGATGCGCAGCCACTCCCCGGCCTGCTCCATGCGCAGGGTGAGTTGCTTGTCCTCGCGTCCGCTCTCGAGCAGGGCATGACGGGCGTTGTTGAGCAGGTTCACCACGATTTGGAGCAGTTTATGCCGGTCCAACAGCACCGGGGGAAGCTCGGCGTACTCGCGCCGGATGCGGATGCCTGACCGCTCGAACGAGCTGGCGTGCAGGCGCAGCGCGTCCTCGAGCAGCCGCGCCACCGGCACCTGCTCCACCAGGCCGCCGATCCGGGCGTGCTCCTGCTGCATGCCCACCACGGCGCGGATGTGCTCCACGTGGCGGATGAGCGCCAGCAGCTCCTCCAGCAGCGTCTCGTGCTCCTGGACCACGTGGCGGGAGGCGGAGGAGAGGTACTCGGGAAGCTGGCGCCCCCTGGAGTCGTCCGCCAGGAAGGCGGCCAGGTTCGACTCGTGCTCGCGCAGCAGGTCCGTGGCCCGCACCACCAGGGGGGCCCGCGAGCCGCGCAGCCGCTCGGCGATGAGCGAGGCCGACACGTTGACGCTGTTGAGCGTGTTGCCCACGTTGTGCAGCACGCCCGTGGCCACCTCGGCCATGCCCGCCCGGCGCGACACCTCCATGAGGCCGCGGTGCAGCTCGCTCAGCTGGGCCTCGGCCGCCTTGCGCCCGGTGATGTCCCGGCCAAAAACAGTCACCCCCATCGGCCGCCCGTCCGGTCCCGGAATGGGGTGCATCGACAGCTCCAGCACCAGGGCCCCCTCTCCCCTCGGTAAGGTCCCCTCCGCGCGGACGGGGTGCCCCTGGAGGACGTGGGCCAGTTGCGCCCGCCACCCCTCCCGCTGGGCGGGCGTGGACAGGAGCTCCAGCGGCTCCCCCAGCCGCAGCTCCTTCCCGAACGTCCCGACGGCCAGCCGCCGCGCCGCGGAGTTGGCGGTGACGACGCGCCCCTCCAGGTCGAGCGAGCACACCGGATCCTCCGTGCTCTCGAGGAGCGCGCTCAACCGGCGCTCGCTCTCGCTCACCGTGGCGGACGCCTCGTCGCGGGCGGAGCGGAACAGCGCGCTCAGCCCCCAGCCGAGCAGCAGGATGAGGGTATCCAACAGCCCCCCCACCCAGACGCCGGACCGGGCGAAGAGCGGCTCCCGGGTGCCGAAGCCCGACTGGTAGAGCGGGAGGAGGACCCCGGCGTTGAGGCTGAAGAGGGCGGTGATGATGAGCCCGGTGCGCGCCCCCAGCAGATAGACCGAGAGGGCCGGGATGAGCATGACGGCCGCGTGCGAGGCGACGGCGGGCCGGGGCATGACGAAGGTGGCCGCCATGTAGCCGCCCACGAGGAGGCCGCACACCACCAGCGACGCGGCCCGGAGCGAGCCCCGCCAGCGCAGGAGCCCCAGCGCCAGCGCGAAGGCGGAGGACAGCCCCAGGCCCAGCCCCCCGCGGGCCAGACGGTCCCGCTCGAAGAGGGGCGCCGACAGCGCCAGCACCAGGCACATGCCCAGCAGGAAGAGCGTGGCGCCCACCAACAACCGGTAGCGGCCGAGCACGTCCGGCGGCGAGCGGCGCTGTTCCTCCGTCAGGAACGCATCCAGCCGCCCGAGAAACCACGTCCGCGGCCCCAGTCCCATGCCGGGCAATCCTCCCACCCCTACCCCGGGCCCCGCAACCCGGGGGGGGAGGACTCGCCCTCGGAGGGCCGGCGCCCAGGCACCCGCGGCCGCGCCTACCCCGTGCCTACATTGTCGGGGGTGGGGACTCCTGGTGCTCGGCCATGCGCAGCAGCTCGCGGTTGCGCCAGGCGTCGATGGCCCGCTGCATGTCGTCGCGCATGGAGACGAGGTCGCCGGTGTTGGCCACGGCCTCCACCTTCGGCATCAGCGTGGTCTCCTCGTGGCTGACGTGCTCGGTCACCATGCGCTCCAGGCGGCCGCACAGCTCGCCGAGCCGCGGATCCGTCTGCTTCACCTGGAGGATCTCCGAGATGAGCTGCTTCACCTCGGCGTGGTCCTGGAAGGACTCGTCGATGAGGCCGTCC
This sequence comes from Archangium sp., assembly GCF_045802675.1. GTDB lineage: Bacteria > Myxococcota > Myxococcia > Myxococcales > Myxococcaceae > Archangium. The sequence continues at coordinate 3,099 of NZ_JBJMQO010000107.1, forward strand.
ACGCCCTGCTCGCGGGCGAAGGGATAGAAGAACTGCTCCTCCAGCGCCGCGTGGATGGTGAGGGCCTCGGCCACCTTGCCGAGCAGCGAGATGCGCTCGTCGCCCCCGCTGGCCTTGAGCCGCTGGAACAGGTCATCCACTTCCCGGTGCTGCTGCTTCAGCAATTCGATCGCGCTCACGGTCCTGGCTCCTTGGATGTCGCCCCCCACACAGTCCGCATGGCGTGGAGGAGCGACAAGCAGGGAGCCCGTACCGGGACGCTCTTTCCCGGGCGGGGGGCGGCCGCCCGCCCGCTGGAGCACCGGGCCTTGCTCAGGCCTTGCGCGACACCTCGCGGAAGACGGCGAGCGACCGGCCAGCCAGCTCGAAGGCGCCGGAGGGCACCGGCTCCTCGGGGCCGCGCTTCTCATCCGCGGTGTAGAACTCGATGACCCACTGGGAGCCCTCGGCCGGAGGCGGCACGGTGAAGCGCACCTGCTCGTGGTGGGCGTTGAGCAGCACCAGCAGGGCGTCTCCGATGACGCGCTGGCCGCGCTCGTCGAGCGAGGGGATGGCGTCGCCCCCGAGGAGGAACGCCAGCGAGCGGACGAAGGGCTTGTTCCAGTCCTCCTGGCTCATCTCCGTGCCGTCCGGGCGGAACCACGCCAGGTCCTTGTACTCCGAGTCCCAGATGTGTTTGCCCTGGAAGAAGCGGCGGCGCTGGAGCACCGGCTGGCGGTGGCGGAACTGGATGAGGCGCGCGGTGAACTCCAGCAGGGACTGCCGGCGCTCGTCGAGGTTCCAGTCCACCCAGGACAGCTCGTTGTCCTGGCAGTAGGCGTTGTTGTTGCCGCCCTGGGTGCGCCCCATCTCGTCGCCGGCCACCAGCATGGGCACGCCCTGCGACAGGAAGAGCGAGGCGAGCAGGTTGCGCTTCTGGCGCTCGCGCAGGGAGATGACGTTGGCGTCGTCCGTCTCGCCCTCCACGCCGCAGTTCCACGCCTGGTTGTCGTCGGCGCCGTCGCGGTTGTGCTCGCCGTTGGCCTCGTTGTGCTTGTGGCTGTAGGTGACGAGGTCGTGCAGGGTGAAGCCATCGTGCGCGGTGACGAAGTTGATGCTGGCCTGGGGCCGGCGCCGCGCCTCCTGGTAGAGGTCCGACGAGCCCGCGAAGCGGTAGCCCACCTCGCCCGCGAGGTTCTCGTCGCCCTTCCAGTAGCGGCGCAGGGCGTCGCGGTACTTGCCGTTCCACTCGCGCCAGGGCGCTTGGAAGCCGCCCACCTGGTAGCCGCCGAGCCCCACGTCCCACGGCTCGGCGATGAGCTTCACCCGGCCGAGCACCGGGTCCTGGTTGAGGATCTGGAAGATGGGGGCGGTGGGGGAGAACTCGCCCTTGCCCACGCGGCCGAGCACGGTGGCCAGGTCGAAGCGGAACCCGTCCACGTGCATCTCCTCCACCCAGTAGCGCAGGCTGTCGACGATGAGGCGCGCCGTCTGCGGGTTGAAGGCGTTGAGGCTGTTGCCGCACCCGGTGAAGTCCAGGTAGTAGCGCGCCTCGGGCATGAGCCAGTAGTAGCTGGCGTTGTCGATGCCCTTGAGCGACAGCGTGGGCCCCAGGTGGTTGCCCTCGCACGAGTGGTTGTAGACGACGTCGAGCAGCACCTCGATGCCCGCCGAGTGCAGCGCCTTCACCATCGCCTTGAACTCGTTGACGACGGCGCCCGGGGTGCGGCGGCTGGCGTAGGCCTGCTCGGGGGCGAAGTAGCACAGCGTGTTGTAGCCCCAGAAGTTGGACAGCCCCTTCTCCCCGAGGAAGGAGTCATCGGCGAACTCGTGGATGGGCAGCAGCTCCACCGCGGTGACGCCCAGCTTGAGCAGGTGCTCGATGACGGCCGGGTGGGCGAGCCCCGCGTAGGTCCCGCGCTGGTGCTCGGGCACCTTGGGATGGCGCATGGTGAGGCCCTTCACGTGGGCCTCGTAGATGACCGTCTTGCGCCAGGGCACGTCCGGGCGGCGCTCGTTGCCCCAGTCGAAGTAGTCGCCCACCACCACGCACTTGGGCATGCCCGCGGCGCTGTCCTGCTCGTCGCGCATCAGGTCCTGCTGCGCGTGGCCGAGCGGGTAGCCGAACACCGGCTTGGACCAGTCCACCTCGCCGTGCAGCGCCTTGGCGTACGGGTCCACCAGCAGCTTGTACGGGTTGCAGCGGTGGCCCTTCTGCGGCTCATAGGGGCCGTGGACGCGCAGGCCGTAGAGCGTGCCCGACTCCAGCCCCGGCACGTAGCCGTGCCAGACGTCATCCGTCGACACCGGGAGATCGAACCGCTCCACCTCTTTCGAGGGATTCTGCGGGTCGAAGAGGCAGACCTCGACACGGGTGGCGACCTGCGAGAAGACCGCGAAGTTCACGCCCGTTCCGTCGAACGTCGCGCCTCGTGGGTACGGCTTTCCCGGCCAGACTTCCCTGGGCATACGCTTCGGAGTCCTTTCAAACGGAATTCCCGCCGAATCTGGGAGCGGGGGCCCAGGACCGCACGCTCCGTCCGACCCGGGACAGAGCGAGCGTCCACCAACCACCAGGAGATGAGCCCCTCCGTACGGTTCCGCACGCTCGTATCCGAGGGCCAATGAAAACCGTCTGGCTGCTCGGCCAAGGTGCGCCCGCGTTCCACCACACGGAAAGGAAGCACGCACATGAAGCACACCATTCAAGGGTTCCTCGTCGCCGGCACGCTGGTCCTCGGGGGCTCGGCCCTCGCCGAGGGGAAGACGGACACCAAGGGCACGGCCGATGTCCGCGGCTTCGTGGTGCCCACCGACGAGAAGGCCTTCCTCGAGCGGCTGCACTACACCAACCAGAAGGAGATCAAGCTCGGCCAGCTGGCCCAGCAGAACTCGACCAACCCGGACGTGAAGTCCTTTGGCGAGCTCATGGTGCGGGAGCACACCGATGCGGATCAGAAGCTCCTGTCCATGGCCCAGACGCGCGGCCTGAAGCTGGCGGACATGCCCAAGCCGATGAACGACATGGAGAAGAAGGCCATGGCCGCCGACAAGGCGAACATGGAGAAGCTCCAGGCGTTCAAGGGCGAGCCGTTCGACTCCTGCTACATGGCCGACATGGTGGGCGACCACGACGACACGCTCGGCAAGCTGATGGCTGGGCGTCAGGCGCTCAGCGGCAACGCGCAGCTCATCCCGCTGCTCGATGACCTCACCCAGCACGTCTCCCAGCACCGGCAGCAGGCGTACTCGGTGCTCGGCAAGCTGGGCCAGGGCATGATGGGCGTGGGTGGCGCGGGCTCGGGCACGCAGAAGGGCACCGAGTCCGGCACGGGCGGCCACATGGGCACGCACCCGGGCAGCGGCTCCATGGGCACCGGCACCACGGGCGGCACCACGGGCGGCTCCATGGGCACCGGCACCACCGGCACCGGCAGCGGCAGCGGCTCCATGGGCACCACGGGTACCGGCGGCACCACGGGCACCGGCAGCGGCACGCAGCCGAAGAAGTAGCGGGCTCGTTTCACCGGCCTCGGCGCGGCGGGGAGGGAGCCCTCGCGCCGGTACGGGGACGATGGACGGCACGAGGGGCCCGCCTGCCTGCTGGGGCGGCCCCCCGGAGCGAAAGAGCGTCTTTCCCCCAGGCGTTGCAGGTGGTAGGGATGTTTGCTCAGCAAGCACCAGCCACTCATGGGAATCACCCACCGCCCACCTCGGCGCGAAGCACGAAGCGCCCGATGGACGGACATGGTGGGGGCCTTCTGGGCCCTCGCCCTGACCGTGCTGGTCGGCGTGTGCGCGTCGAGCGCGCGTCCCCTCGAGCGGCCGGACGCCCGGTGGCTGTCCGTCGCCTCGGCGGCCCCGCGTAAGGGTTCGGTCTCCGCCGATCTCCCCGGGCGCCAGGAGCAGCTGGTCGGCGTCCACGAGTATTCGGCGCAGGGCCGGTTGGAGCAGCCGCACCTCTCCCGCAAGCCCCTGCCGCCCCTCAAGCGGTTCGCTCCACGCCTGGGCCTCGTGCCGGGGCCGGCGCCACGGTTCGTGGCACGTCTGGGGAAGCTCATCGCGGACGGGGTGTCCCGGAGTCACGGCCGCATCGCGGATCGGCCGGTGGTGGCGAACTGTCCCGCGCAAGGGCCTCCGCGGACCGCGTGACGTCGCGGTTCCAGAGGTAGAGAGACGCACGGCCGCGGGCACTGCTCGCCGGGGCGGGAGCTTCCTCGAGGAAGCGCCGCTTCGAGCGACGGGTACGGGCCGCGCTCCGTCATTCCATCCCTTCCATCCCGTGCGCCAGTCCCACTGGCGCGCTCGAGGCATGCCTTGCGCGAAGAACAGCACGTTGTTTCCAGCTCCCCCCTCTCCCCTGACTCCCCTGTCCAGACGACGCCGGACCAGCCCCCCGTGAACACGGATTACGCGCGGTGGGAGGTGGCGCGGCTCCTCATGGCCCTGGTCGTCTGCGCGCTCATCGTCGGCGTGGCCGTGGCCTACGACACGCTCCGCTGACGGGCACGTGTCAGCGCGCCGGTCCGGGCAACTGACCGGGCCGGCGCTGCGCTCCTGGTCCACCCTCGCTCCAGGCGGGAGTGGACCGGGCGCGTTCCTTCCTCTTCGACCTCATCTCCATCTCAAGGGGGTGTTTCAGCGATGCACGCTGCTCACGATTTCCTCGCGGCCCTCGCGATGGTCCTCTGCGTCGCGGCGGTGACGTCGGTCGTCTTCCAACGGCTGCGTCAACCCGTCGTGCTCGGATACATCATCGCGGGGCTCATCATCGGTCCCCACGTCCCCATTCCCCTGGTGGCGGACCTCGCCATCGTCCAGACCCTCTCGGAGCTGGGCGTCATCCTCCTCATGTTCTCGCTCGGGCTGGAGTTCAGCCTGCGCAAGCTGCTCCACGTGGGCCCCACCGCGGGGCTCACGGCCCTCATCCAGTGCAGCCTGATGATCTGGCTGGGCTTCGTGGTGGGCCGCGCCTTCGGCTGGACGTCGAAGGAGAGCATCTTCACCGGCGCCATCATCGCCATCTCCAGCACCACCATCATCGCCAAGGCCTTCGACGAACAGCGCATCCACGGCAAGCTGCGGGAAATCGTCGTCGGCGTCCTCATCGTCGAGGACCTCATCGCCATCCTGCTCATGGCCACCCTCACGGCCATCTCCACCGGCGCGGGACTGTCGGCGGGACAGCTCACCCTCACCGTGGGACGGCTGGCGCTCTTCCTGGTGGGGCTCGTCGGCGTGGGGCTGCTCGTCATCCCGCGCACCGTGCGCGCCATCACCCGGCTCGAGCGGCCGGAGACGACGCTGGTGGCGAGCATCGGCATCTGCTTCGCCATCGCGCTGCTCGCGCAGGCGTTCGGCTACTCGGTGGCGCTCGGCGCGTTCCTCGCGGGCTCGCTCGTCGCCGAGTCCGGCAAGGAGAAGGAGGTGGAGCACCTCGTGCAGCCCGTGCGCGACATGTTCGCCGCCGTCTTCTTCGTCTCGGTGGGCATGCTCATCGACCCGGCGCTCATCGCCGAGCACTGGGTGGCCGTGGCCGTGCTCACCGGGGTGGTCATCCTCGGCAAGCTGGTGGGCGTGTCGCTGGGCGTGTTCCTCACCGGCAATGGCACGCGCACCGCCGTGCAGTCCGGCATGAGCCTGGCGCAGATCGGCGAGTTCTCCTTCATCATCGCCGGCCTGGGCCTCTCGCTGAACGCCACGGGCGGCTTCCTCTACCCCGTGGCCGTGGCCGTGTCGGCGATCACCACCCTCACCACGCCCTTCCTCATCCGCGCCTCGGGGCCGGTGGCCAACTTCGTGGACCGCAAGTTGCCCCGGCCGCTGCAGACCTTCGCGGCACTCTATGGGAGCTGGGTGGAGGAGCTGCGCACCGCGCCACCGCGGCAGACGGCCGGTGCGAGGATCCGCCGCATGGTGCGGCTGCTGCTGCTCGACGCGGCCCTGCTCGCCGCCATCGTCATTGGCACGTCCGTCAAGCTCGGCAGCATCGCGAAGGCGCTCCAGGGCTTCATCGGGCTGGAGGCCGCCGTGGCACGCCCGCTCGTCATCGGGCTCGCGGCGCTGCTCGCGGCGCCGTTCTGCGTGGGCGTCGTCCGGGTCGCCCGAGGCCTGGGCGTGCTGCTCGCGGAGACGGCGCTTCCCACCGAGGGGGGCCGGATGGACCGGGCCGCCGCGCCACGCCGCGCGCTCGTGGTGACGCTCCAACTGGCGAGTGTGCTCTTCGTGGGCGCGCCCCTCATGGCGCTCACGCAGCCCTTCCTCCCCGGCGTCCTCGGCGCGGCCGTGCTGCTCCTGCTGCTCGTGGTGCTCGGCGTGAGCTTCTGGCGCAGTGCCACCAACCTCCAGGGGCACGTGCGCGCGGGCTCACAGGTCATCGTCGCGGCCCTCGCGGCCCAGTCCCAGGCCAGTGGAGAGGCGGCACATGGCGAGGACTTGAAGGACGTCCGAGCCATCCTCCCCGGGCTCGGCGAGCCGACGCCCGTCCGGCTCGAGACGGCGAGTCCCGCGGTGGGAAGGACGCTCGCGGAGCTCAACCTGCGAGGGATGACGGGCGCCACGGTGCTCGCCATCAGACGCGGCGAGGAGCATCTCGTCGTGCCCACCGCGCACGAGCCCCTGCGGGTGGGAGACGTGCTCGCGCTGGCCGGCACGCACGAGGCCATCGACGCGGCCCGGGCCGTACTCGGCGGGGGCTCCCAGGCCGGGCGGGCGGCTCCCGCCTGACTCAACGTCCGGCGTCGGGAGGGGTGCCCGCGTCGGGCGGGGCGGGCCGCTGCACGGTGACGCGGTCCTCCAGCGGCACGCGGCCCAGGGACTGGCGGAACAGCTCCCACAGCGCCTTGCGGTGGCCCTCGGGCGAGGTGGTGCCCTCGAGCACCAGCCCCGCCCCCAGGTAGCTCGCGCTCAGGCCCAGGCCCTTGAGCGTGGGCGTGAGGGCCGCGAGCTGCTCCTGCAACAGGGGCAGCTCGAAGGTGAGGTCCAGCTCGCGCGCGAGGTACGCGTCCGTCTTCAGCACCGCGCGCAGGGCATCGCGGCAGCGCGCCGTCTTCACCTCCACCGTGAGGGAGCGCTCGGCGCCCTCGGTGGCCTTGAGGCCCGGGCAGGCCTTGCGCGCCGCGGCCAGCGGCTCCGCCGAGGGCTCGGGCTCCGGAGGCCGGCCCGGCGCGCCCACCACCAGCCGCCACACCGCGAACTTCCCCTCCGCGTACAGCAGCAGCAGCGTGCGCCCCGGCTTCACCCCGGTGAGCAGCAGCTCGTTGCTGCCCTCGAGCACCTCCGCCGTGGCGATGGACGGGTCCTCCACCTCCACCCAGTCCACCACGCTCAGCTTGTGGAAGCGCTCCTTGCCCGCCTCCAGGGGCATCGACAGGTCCACCGGCCAGGCGCCAGCACGCGGGGCGGACAGCGTCAGCAAGAGGACAGCCAGGGGGAGGAGGCAGCGGCTCACTGGTGGACGCATGTGCATCCAGACCCTCTCGGAAAGTGTGCGAGTCCTCTTACCACGGGGTATGTAGAGAAACTCTATGCAACCCTGGGTCCTTTGGACCGCCTGCCTGGCCCTCGTCGCACTCCGGGGCCTCATCGCCGCCGCCGAGTCCGCCCTCTATGGCACCTCCGACTTGAGCGCGCAGGAGTTGGCCCAGTCCCACCCGGGCCCCGGCAAGCGCGTGCTCCGCCACAAGACGGAGCGCGAGGCCACCGCCACCGCCCTGCGCGTGGGCAGCGTGCTCTGCGGCTTCCTCGCCGCCGCCATCGGCGCCTACGTGCCGCCGCAGCTGCTCAACTTCACCCGTCTGGGCGAGGCCCCCTGGCTGAACCTGGCCACCGTGCTGGCGGGCTCGTTGCTGGTGGGCCTGCTCGCCATCCTCGTGGAGGTGACGATGCGCGGCCTGGCCAACGCCGGCCCCGAGCGCTGGGCGCTGCGGCTGTCCTGGCTCGTCTCGCTGCTCGCCTTCTGCTTCTACCCGCCCATGCGGATGCTCATGGGCCCCATCAACCTGGTGGCCCGGGGCTTCGGCCGCACCCTGCGCTTCGAGCCCCCGCCCCCGCCCCTCGAGGAGCTGGAGAAGCTGCTCGCCGCCCAGGCGGCCAAGGAGGAGGTGGATCAGAGCGCGCCCCAGCTCATCCGCTCCATCTTCGAGCTGTCCGACAAGCGTTGCCGCGACGTGATGGTGCCGCGCACCGAGGTGGTGTGCGTGGACATCTCCACCCAGCCCGACGAGGTGCTGCGCCTGCTGGCCGAGGAGAACCACTCGCGCATCCCCGTCTACCGCGACGACGTGGACCACATCCTCGGCGTGCTGCACGCGCGCGACTTGATTCCGCTGCTGCAGCACCCCGAGCTCATCGTGCTGCAGGACACCATCCGCCCCGCGCACTTCGTGCCGTGGCTGAAGCCGATTGGCGACCTGCTGCGCGAGATGCAGCGCAAGAAGATCCACATGGCCATCGTCGTGGACGAGTACGGCGGCTTCATGGGGATTGTCACGTTGGAGGACATCCTCCGGGAAATCGTCGGCGACATCGGCGACGAGTTCGAGGTGGAGGAGAAGCAGGTGGAGAAGCAGGCCGACGGCAGCATCCTGGTGGACGCGGCGCTGGAGGTGGAGAAGTTCAACAAGGCCTTCGGCTTCGAGCTGCCCGAGGGCGACTTCGACACGCTGGGCGGCTTCCTGTCGGCGCAGGCCGGCCACCTGCCGGACGTGGGCGAGCGCTTCGTCTTCAACGGCTGGGCCTTCACCGTCCACGCCAAGGAGGGCGCGCGCATCGACCGCGTGCGGATGATGAAGCTCAAGACGCCCACCAAGGAGCCCACGCCCTCCAAGGAGACCCCGGGCACCAAGGAGCCCGCGGGCCAGGAGCTCAAGGCCTGAGCGGGCCTCGAGCGCCCGCGCAGTGACTCAGCGCCGGCCGCCGCGCAACCGCTCCAGCTCGGCGAGGGCCTCGGCCAGCTTGCGCTCGGACTCCTCGCGGCGGTGAGTCTCCTCGAGACGCAGGCGGGCCTCCTGCGCGAGCCTCCGCTCCAGCTCGGCGCGCAGTTGGGCCTCCTCGGTCCGGTGGGCCTCCGCCTCCCCCACCATCCGCTCCAGCGTGGCGATCATCTCGTCCGCCTCCGGCAGGGGCGCCCGGCCGTGATAGAAGCGCAGCCGCTCGCCCTCGAGCTGCAGCTCCAAACCGAGCACCTCGGAGGGATAGAAGCCCTGCTGCGGCACGATGGGTTGGTAGACACGCCTCCCCTCCCCGGCCAGCCGCCAGCCGGTGAGCTTCAGCCGTCCCCGGTCGAAGAGGAAGTACTCGCGGATGCCGAGCCGGGCGAAGCGCTCCACGTTGCGCTCCAGGTCCTTGCGCCGCTCGCCGGCGACGTGGACCTCCAAGGCCAGGTCGAGCCCCTTGCCCTCGGCGTTCACCACCCAGCGCATGCGCGAGTGGGGCTCCACGTCCATCACGGCGATGACATCGGGCGCGAACATACGCTCGCCCGGGTAGTACACGGGCAGCTCACATCCCAGGTACACCTTGCGGCCGATGCGCGAGAAATAGCCACCGAGCACCTCGCGCGCGCGCGCCTTGGCCTCGTAGTGGGGATCTCCCTCGGGCGGATTGGCCTCGGAGAGCGGAAACTCGAACGGCAGGCTGTCGATGACGTGGGCGCGCTCCTCGGGCGTGAGCCGGTCCCAGACCTCCTGGGGCGGTGCACGCGGGTCGTCTGGATCGACACGGTAGGAATCAGCGCTCATGGTGCCGGTAGACACACTAAGTCCCTCCCACGAGGTGACCAAGCAGGGTCCGGAGCAAGCGTCGGACAGGAGGCGCCCGGCCGGCTTCTTCCCAGGCCACTTCCCCGCCCCGGGACCGCGCCTGTCGGCCAACGGACCCACCCCACCCCATCCACCGCCCTGGACCACCTCGCACATAGGGCCATGAGACGTGACTTCCGCGGTCAAGTCAAGGCACGTGGCATGGGGAGGACGTGCCCATGTGCGGGAACCCGGCCCCCCGCCTCACTCGGGCGAGGGCTCCACGGGGCGGAAGTACGGCAGCCGCAGGGTGCGCTCGGCGCGGAAGGGCAGCAGGCGCACCGTCTCGCCGAAGCCCAGCGCCACCCCGCCGCCCACCTCCACCCGCCACGTGCGCGGCGTCACACCCGTGCCACCGGGCTCGGACTGCAGCGGGAAGGACACGGTGAGGGTGCGGTGCGCGTCCGCGGCCAGGGGCTCGCGTACCCCGCGCGTGCCCACTGCGTAGCGCCGCCCGTCCAGGCGCAGCTCGAAGTCCACCCCCGTCACCTCCGCGTCCCAGAAGGTGGGGTTCTCCACGTCCAGGCGGAGGGTGAGCTCGCCCTCGCCCTTGGGCGTGAAGGCCAGGCCCACCTCCTCCACCCGCACCGCCTGGTCCATGGCATGCGGGCGCAGCGTCACCCCGGCACACCCGGCCAGCCACGGCAGACACAGCAGCCATGCGCGCCGGTGCATCAACCCCCCAACAGCGGCTTGAGGGCCTCCACCGAGAGCGGCCACCCGGAGCGGCGCGCCAGCACCTCCAGCGCGCGGATGAAGTCCGCGGCCGACTGGAAGCGCCGCGCCTTGTCCGCGAAGAGGGCCTTGCGCACCACCTGCACCGCGTAGTCCGGCAGCTCCGGCTGGAGCGTGGACAGCAGCGGCACCCGGGCGTCCCGCACCCGGTGCATCAGCTCCGCCTCGCCGTCCCCGGTGAACAGGCGCCGGCTGGCCAGCAGCTCCCAGAGGATGACGCCCGCCGAGTACAAATCGCTGCGCGCGTCCACCGGCTGGCCCAGCACCTGCTCCGGGCTCATGTACGCCAGCGTGCCGCGCAGCGCGCCCGCGTCCCCGCGCAGCTGGCCCTCCACGTCCGCCACGCCGAAGTCGGTGAGCTTCACGTCGCCCCCCACGCTCAGCAGCACGTTGGACGGGTTGACGTCGCGGTGGACGATGGTGCCACCGCCCTCGCCCAGCTTCGCGCGGTGGACGTAGTCCAGCGCCTTGAGCAGACACCAGGTGATGTAGCAGGCGGCCTCCGGCGGCATCGCCGCGCCCGCCTTCACCAGCAGCTCCTGCATGAAGCTCAGCGTCCGCCCCGCCACCAGCTCCTGCACCATCAGGTAGTCCGGCCCCGCCTTGAAGAGGCGGAAGGTGCGCACGATGTGGGGATGGCGCAGCCGCACGGTGAGCTTCGCCTCGTCGACGAAGGCCTTCACGTACGCGCCATCGTTGCGGTACGTGGGCAACAGCCGCTTGAGCACCACCTCGTCCGGCTCGCCCGGAGAGCGCTGCGTCGAGGGCTTCGCACGCGCCTGGTACACCTCGGCCATCCCGCCGACCGCGAGCCGGCCGACGACCTCGTATCCACCCAGGTCCACTGCTTGCGCCACGAGCTCAGCCTACCTTGCTTTCGGTTGAAGCCCCACTATTCCCTCATCAGGGACGTGAAGAGGCGCTCGTACTTGCGCGCCGAGGCGGCCCAGGAGAAGTCCCGTCCCATGCCCCGGCGCCGGAAGGCCAGCAGCCGCTCGGGCTCGGCGTAGAGGGCCTGGGCCCGCCGCAGCGCCGCCAGCAGCGCCGAGGGGTGGAAGGCCTCGAAGAGGATGCCGTTGCCGTCCAGCCCGTCCTCCACCGTGTCCACCAGTCCGCCCGTGGCCCGGACGACGGGCACCGTGCCATAGCGCAGCGAGTACATCTGGTTGAGGCCGCAGGGCTCGTAGCGGCTGGGCATGATGAAGAAGTCCGCCCCCGCCTCCACCAGGTGGCTCAGCCCCTGGTCGAAGCCGATGAACGTCCCCACCTGCTGGGGGAAGTGGTGCTGGAGGGCGCGCAGCCCGTCTTCATAGTGGCCCTCGCCGCTGCCCACCGCGACGAAGCGGATGTCCGAATGGAGCGCCTGGGGCATCACCTCCAGCAGCAGGTCCACCCCCTTCTGCCAGGCCAGCCGCGACACGATGCCGAACACCGGAGCCGCGGTGTCCTCGCGCAGCCCGAAGCGCTTGAGCAGCTCGCGCCGGCACGCCGCCTTGCCCGTCAGGTCCTGCTCCGAGTAGCGCGCCGGGAGGTAGGTGTCCGTCTCCGGGCTCCACTCGTGCACGTCGATGCCGTTGAGGATGCCGGTGAGCGCGCCCGAGCGCCGGCGCAGCAGCCCGTCGAGGCTCGCGCCGCCCCCGGGCTCCTGGATTTCCCGCGCGTAGGTGGGCGACACGGTGGTGAGCGCGTCGGAGAACTGGATGGCGCCCTTGAGGAAGTTGACCCCGTCCCAGAACTCGAGCCCGTGCTCGGAGGTGAAGAGCTCCCAGGGCAGCCCCAGGTCCTCCATCACGTGTTTGCCGAACTGGCCCTGGTAGGCGAGGTTGTGGATGGTGAGCACGCACCTGGCCCGCGCGAGCGCCGTGCCCTGGAAGCCGCGCCGCAGCGACACCGGCGTCAGCCCCGTCTGCCAGTCGTTGACGTGGATGATGTCCGGGGTGAAGCCCAGGCGCTGGGCGGCCTGGAGCGCGCCGATGGACAGGTAGGCGAAGCGCCGGTGGTTGTCGCCGAACTCGCCCCAGGCGTCCCCGTAGATGCCGCTCCGGCCGTAGAAGTGCTCGTTCTCCAGGAAGAGGATTTCGAGGGTGGGCGACTGGCGCAGGGAGAGGATGGGCCCGCGCTCGGTGCCGAAGGGGAAGCGCAGCTCCAGGTGGTGGCCGGTGGGGGTGAGCCGGTCCGTCTTGACGGACGCATAACGGGGCGTGACGACCTTCACCTCGTGGCCCAGCTCCGCGAGCGCCGCGGGCAGGGCGCCGGCCACGTCCCCGAGTCCGCCCGTCTTGGAGAAGGGCGTCACCTCGGAGGCCACAAAGAGAATCTTCATGGAATGAGACGATGCCGTGTGGGACGGACGAGTCAACCCAAACACGCGGCTCGCACTCCGGGAGTGGGTTGGTATGGTGGGCGGCGTGGAGCCAACCCTGAATCCCATCGAACGTTTCGCGGTGCTGTACGAGGAAGCGAAACGCACCATCCCCGTCGACCCCAACGCCATGGTGGTGGCCTCCGTGGGGCCCGATGGCAGGCCGTCCACACGGGTGGTGCTGCTCAAGGACTTCGACGCGCGGGGCTTCGTCTTCTACACGAACCTGGAGAGCCGCAAGGGCCGGGAGCTGCTGGGCCAGCGGTGGGCGGCGCTGTGCTTCTTCTGGCAGCCCCTGGAGCGGCAGGTGCGGGTGGAAGGGCGCGTGGAGCAGGTGTCGGACGCGGAGGCGGACGCGTACTACCAGAGCCGGCCGCGCGGGAGTCAGCTCGGCGCATGGGCGAGCCTGCAGAGCCAACCCCTGCCGTCGCGCGAGCTGCTGGAGGCGCGCGTGGAGGAGCTCACGCGCAAGTACGAGGGCCAGCCCATTCCCCGGCCGCCGCACTGGTCGGGCCTGCGTGTGGTGCCCGACCGCATCGAGTTCTGGCACGCGCGGCCGAGCCGGCTCCATGACCGGCTCGTCTACCTGCGCGAGGGCAACGGCTGGAGGACCGAGGTCCTCTACCCGTGAGCCGCTCCCGTCTGGGAGTGCTCACCGCAGGGCGTCGGTGACGCTCGCGGCGGAAAGGGCCTGGACGAGCCAGCGCTGAAGCGTGCCCAGGTCCTCACAGCCCTCCACTCGCGCCTGCTCCTGGGGACCCGGCGCCAGTCCGCGCTGCCGCAGCAGCTCGTACAGCGCCGTGCGCAGGGCCCGCAGGCCTTGCTGCATTCCCTCCTGGAGTCCCTCCTGGCGCCCCTCCTGGCGCCCCTCCTGGAGTCCCTGCTTGCGCGCCAGCGACAAGGCGCCGCGCTCGTCCTGGATGGCCATGCCCGCGCGGATGTAGGCGTCCCACTCTTCCTCGGTGAAGCCCGCGGCGCGGGCCGCTTCCAGCGCGTCCACGAAGGGCCGCTCGGCCAACACTTCCGGCACCCCCCGCAGGTGGATGGCCTCCCGGAAGAAATAGGCCCACTTCTCCACCGCCGTGCGCGGCGGACGCGACGCGTCGTACTTGGGCAACTCCAGGAACACGAACTGGAGCTGCCCCAGCCCCCGAGCGCCTCCGTGCTGCTCCTGCATCCGCCAGCGGCTGAGCATCGGAACCCGCGGTGATTCCCGGTAGGGCCACAGCTCGAAGTCGCAGATGGTCACGCCGATGACGTCGTTCAGGTCCGGGTACGTCTGTCCGACGCCGAGCTGGCCGGTATAGGCCTTGGCCACGTTGTACACCACGCGCTTCTCGAAGCCCTCCACGTTGAGCACCTGCATCTCCACCACGTAGTGGGTGCCGCGCGCATCGGTGCACTTCACGTCGACGATGGAGAACTTGAGCTCCTGCACCTGGGGCCGCTGCTCGGGGGAGAGCAGCTCCACCTCCACCACGCGGTGCGCCTCGTCCAGCTCCAGCAGCCCGTTGAGCAGGGCCATCAACAGCGGCTTGTGCTCCTCGGTACCGAAGATTCGCTTGAAGACGAAGTCGGTTTTCGGGTCCGCGAACAGGGTGCGCATGCCCTTCATGTAGCGCGCCCCGGGCCGGTTGTCGCCCCGGCTGGCCGGACAGCGGGCGGGCCGCCACACAGCCCCCGGGGCCTGTCCCCCACGGACAGGACTGGACTTCCGCCGTGGGGTGGAGTGGGATGACCTCCGCCGTGGGCCATCCCTTCACCTCGGAGCCCCGGCGGGCTCTACCAGGGCAGCTCCTGGCCCTCGTAGCTGAAGAAGCGGCCGCCATCCTCGGCCTTGAGCCGGTCGATGACGTTGATCATCCCGCGCACGGACTCCTCGGGGCGCAGCGGCGCCTGGGGGCCGCCCATGTCCGTCTGCACCCAGCCCGGGTGCATGGAGACGGTGATGAAGCCCTCGCCCTGCAGCTCCAGGTGCATGTTGCGCATGGCCATGTTCATGGCCGCCTTGGTGATGCGGTAGGAGTAGGAGCCGCCCTGGCCGTTCTGGCCGATGGAGCCCATCTGAGAGGTGATGTGGATGATGCGCCGCGCCGAGCCGCGCCGCAGGGCCGGCAGCAGCGCGGCGGTGAGGCGCAGGGGCCCCATCGTGTTGACGGCGAAGGTGTCGGCCATCGACTCGTAGTCGAGCCCGGTCAGCTTCCCGTCCTTGCCGTAGACACCCGCGTTGTTGATGAGCACGTCCAGGGGCTCGCCCTGCCCCACCGCGGCGGCGAACGCGTCCACGCTCTTCGCGTCGGACATGTCGAGCCCGTGGATTTTCAGCCGGCCTCCTGTCTCCCGGGAAAGTCCCTGGAGCTGTTTGGCTTCGGCGGGTGAGCGGACTCCCGCGTCGATGGAATCTCCACGGTTGAGCAGCTGACGGACGAACTCGAGACCCAGACCACGGCTGGCACCGGTGATGGCATAGCGCATGGGCCCCATTAAACGCGGCCTCCCCACGAAAAGACACGACGCTTCGCGGCACTTGACCAGGGAGTGACAGGCGGTGGAAACCCCGATTGCACCGGGAGTGGAACCAAGCATGAACGTCGTAATCGTCGGAGGCGGAATCAGCGGGCTGGCGCTGGCGCACGGGCTGCATTCGCGGGGCACCGCGGTCACACTGCTGGAGGCGGCTTCTCACCTGGGAGGTAACATCCAGACGCGGCGTCGCGATGGGTTCATCACCGAGGCGGGCCCCAACAGCTTCGTGGACCGGGAGCCCACGCTGCGCCAGCTCGCGGCGAGCCTGGGCATCGAGGACCGCATCCGCACGGCGGATCCCTCGGCGAAGCGGCGCTACATCTACTCGCGCGGGAAGCTGCGGCAGGTGCCCTCGTCACCGCCGGCCCTGCTCAAGTCGGACGTGGTGCCGCTGGGGGCGAAGCTGCGGATGATGGGCGAGCTCTTCACCCGGCGCGCCCCCGACAAGGACGAGTCGCTGGCGGAGTTCGGGCGGCGGCATGTGGGGCGCACGGCGACGGAGGTGCTCGTGGACGCGATGCAGACGGGCATCTACGCGGGCGACGTGGAGGCGCTGAGCGTGGGCGCCGTCTTCCCCAAGGTGGTGGAGCTGGAGAAGCAGCACCGCAGCCTCGTGCTGGGCATGGCGCGCTCGCAGGCGGCCGCACGCAAGGCCCTGCCTCCGGGCGAGGGCGCGCCGAAGCCCACGGGCGCTGTCTCCTCGTTCGACGGAGGCCTCCAGGTGCTGGTGGACGCCCTGGCCCGCTCGCTCGGGCCGGCGGCGCGCACGGGGGCTCGGGTGGTGGGGCTGCGGCGCGAGGGCCACGGCTGGCGGCTCTCGGTAGAGGAGCACGGGCAGCGCTCGGAGCTGGCCGCGGACCAGGTGGTGCTGGCGGTGCCCGCGTACGTGGCGGCGGAGCTGCTGCGGCCGCTGGACGAGAAGCTCGCGGGGCGGGTGGAGGGCATCGCCTACGCGCCCGTCGCCGTGGTGCACCTGGGCTTCGCGCCGGGCTCCCTGCCGCCTCCGGACGGCTTCGGCTTCCTCATTCCCACCCTGGAGCGGCGGCGCCTCCTGGGCGTCATCCACGCCTCGTCCACCTTCCCCTGGCGCGTCGAGGACGGGCGCGTGCTGCTCACGTGCATGGTGGGCGGGGCGAAGCGGCCGGACCTGGTGGAGCTGGACGACGAGGCGCTGGTGAAGCTCGCGCGCGAGGAGCTGCGGGAGCTGGCCGGCATCACGGCCGAGCCCTCCTTCACCGAGGTCATCCACTGGAAGCGCGGCATCCCCCAGTACAACGTGGGGCACTTGGCGCGCATGGCCGCCATCGACGAGGGCGTGGCCCGTCTGCCCGGGCTGCACCTGCTCGGCAACGCCTACAAGGGCGTGGGCCTCACCGACTGCATCCGCAACGCCAACGCGCTGGTGGACACCCTCACGCGCTGAAGAGCAGTCGATAAATCGTGGAGGGAGGCCAGATGAGGGCGCAGAGAGGCCATCATTGGCCGACTCGCGGACCGGATAGGGAGCGCAGGAGCGTGCTGGGGCGTGGGCCGGAGGAGGTCGCGGCGGGTCCGTGGGAGTTATCAGCTCAGCAGGTTCACGAGAGCCTGGCCGTGGGCGAGCAGGTTATGCGCCAGGGCCGTGAGCAGTGCCACGCTCGTCACCTTGTCCAGCCCGCGCACCAGCAGCTTCTCCAGGCCGTAGTGCTGTTTGACCTGGGCGTTCACGTTCTCCACCAGGCTGGCCCTCCCCCGGTACAGTTCCTGGGCCTCTGGCGTCTGCATCCGCTCGCGCCAGGCCTCCACCTGCGCTGAATGGTCGCCTTGCTCCCGGGCGCGCGCCATGCGCTCGGGCACGGCAATGAGCGCGTCCACTCCTTTGTCCGCGCACGTCTTGAGGTCGGCCACCGTCGCGTGGTTGGCATCGGCCAGCAGGTGGGCGGGGAGCTGTCCCGTGCGCGCCTCTATCTGCTCGAGCATCGGCCCGACGCTGCCCGCGTCGCTGCCCACGTTCGTCACCTGCACGCCCACAATCGTGCGCGGCCCTCCCTCGGCCTTGCCCGCCACGGCCAGTTGCACGTTGTAGCCGGGCCGAAAGCCTCCATCGGCCATCTTCATGACGCGTGCGTCGGCGTCCGTGGTGGAGGCGCGCACCTGGCGCTTGTCCTTGGCGCTCTTCTTCTTGGCCCGCTCGCGCTCCAGGGCCCCCAGCGCCTCATCCACGCGCCTCTGGTAGTCGCGCGCAGCCGCCTCCCGCGCCGCCTTCTGCCGGCGCGGCAGCGTGTTGTCGTCTGCCTGCGCCAGTACCACTTCGAGGTGGAGCTCCGCCTGCTCCCGACACGCTTGTAACGACGCCTCTCGCCGGAAGGAGGGCGCCGAGGCGCTGGCGCGTACGCGCGTACCGTCCTGCGCCACCGTCTCCAGGCTCACCAGCTCGTGGTGCACCAGCAGCCCCACCACCTGGGTGAATACCTGCTGCAACACCTCGCCGTACTCGGCCCGAAACTGGCTCAGCTTGTCGTGGCTTACCTCCACCCCACCGCACAGCCACTCGAACGCCGCATCCTCCCGGCACCTGCGCGCCAGCTCCGTCGCCTCTCCCACTCCTTGCTGAATGCCGTACAGCCATACGCTCAACAGCAGATGCGGACTGGTCAGCGGCCTGCCCGCCCGGCCCTGCACCGCCCTGGCCTGGTGGAAGATTCCCCCCAGGTCCAGCTTCTCCACTGCCGCCGCTACCAGTCGCACCGGGTGCTCGGCCCCTACCAATCCCTCCGGCGTCTGCCGAAACAGCCACCCCTGCGCCCTCTGCGGCTCTCGCGTCCTCACCAGCTTCTGGCCGATGCGCTTTTCGTTTTCCACCCCTCCGCCCTACCTCAACCCTCTCTCCTTTTCCCGGACCGCACAGGTGGGCTCACCCTCGGCCCACCTGCTCTCCATCCCACTGCCGATTTATCGAACGCTCTTGAGCC
>NZ_JBJMQO010000108.1:0-91558 GCF_045802675.1 Archangium sp.
CCGGAGTCCCCCGCGAACAGCCCCCGGCGCGGCACTGAGGAAGTCTGGGAAAGCGTCTACCGGGTGCGAGACTTGTCCCGGGCGAGCGCGGCGGCGGTGAGCGGATCCTTCAGGTGCTCCAGCTCCGCGGGGAGGAGCCAGTCCACGGGCTCCACCTCGTAGGCCTCCCGAGCGGCGTCATAGCCGAGGATGAGCGCCTTCTCGCCACGCTTGAGCTGATTGTCCTTGTCGCACACCACGTGGAGGAGGAGGCCGGCGCCGCCGTCCTCGAAGGTGGCGTGGCCGAACTTGCCGTTCACGCTGCCGCTGGAGATGACACAGACGCGGCCCAGGAGCGCGGCGCGGCGAGGCGCCTGGTGCACGGCGAACATGGGCCGCAGGGGCCGCACCGCGAGGCCCGCGAGCACCAGCCCCACGACGAGGCACAGCGCGGCGAGCCCACCGCTCACGAGAGCGCTAGGCAGCGCGCCGAGCGCCTCCTTGGCCGGCCGCGCGAACCCGAGCGACAGCAACCAGGAGAGGAACACCACGAAGCTGACGGACACCGTCACGGGCACGCCGCCGAAGCCCAGCACCTCGAGGAAGGAGCTCCCGTGCTCGGCGCTTCCGTCGTGGCCCGCGGCGTGCGCATCCGCGTGAGCGTGAGCGTGAGCGTGGCCATGGCCCTCCAGCGCGCCCTTCAGCCCGCCCTCCACCGCGCCCTTCACGCCGCCCTCGATGGCTCCGGCCTTGGCCCCGAGCGCGAAATCTCCGAGGTCTCCGTCGAGCAGATCGACTCCCACAGCCCCCACGATGACGGTGAGCCAGTAACCGACGACGACACCGAGCGGGATGGTGAAGAGGACGGTCGGGAAGGCGAGGATGGCGGCGAGGAACTCGGTCATCGGGCCTGCAAGCAAGAGGGTGACTGGGACTCTATTCCAGGATTGCTGGATGGGGACAGGGCAGCCCGCCGATTCTGGCCCGCCTGGTCTCCATGCGGGCGAGGCGGGGCTGCGTTGACGGGGTGCGTCCGGCTGCACAGCCATTGCAGAGACGGCGCACGGGGCGCACGTGGGAGCAAGGGCACGGCATGACGCACATCGAGAGACTCCGGGAGAACGGAATCCGCCGGCTCGGGAGCCCCAAGAGCGGCTTTCGCTACAAGCTGGCCAATGGCAGGCCGCTGCCGGCGAAGGAGCGCGAGCGCATCGACGCGCTGAAGCTTCCCCCGGCGTGGACGGACGTGCTCATCAGCCCCTCGGCGACGTCGAAGCTGCAGGCCCTGGGAAAGGACGGCGCGGGGCGGTGGCAGTACCGCTACCACGAGTCCTTCACGAAGCGGCGCGAGGCGGAGAAGTACAGGCGCATCGTGGCCTTCGCGCGCTCCCTGCCGAAATTGCGTCGGAGGGTGGCCGCGGATCTGCGCAAGCCGGGGCTGGGGCGCGACAAGGTGATGGCGTGCCTGCTGCGGATTCTGGGCACGTGCTTCATCCGGGCGGGGAGCCAGCAGTACGCGGACGAGAACCAGAGCTTCGGACTGGCCACGCTGCGGGCGAAGCACGTGAAGGTGAAGGGGGACACGGTCATCTTCGACTTCCCGGGCAAGAGCGGGAAGCAGCAGCACCGCGAGCTGAGGGATCGGCAGGTGGCGCGCATCGTGCGCGAGTGCCTGAAGCTGCCGGGGCGCGATGTCTTCAAGTTCCAGCTGGATGACGGGTTCGTGGTGGACGTGCGGCGGCGCCACATCAACGAGTACATCCAGGAAGTGATGGGGGCGCAGTACAGCGCGAAGGATTTCCGCACGTGGGGCGGGACGCTCATCTGCGCCTGCGCGCTGGCGCGGGCGAAGGAGCGGGTGCGCAAGGCGGCCGAGAAGGACGGGCCGAAGGCCGCGAAGAAGACGATGGTGGCGGCGGTGAAGGAGGTGGCCGAGCACCTGGGGAACACGCCCGCGGTGGCGAGGGACTCGTACATCTACCCGTCGGTGCTGGCGATGTTCGAGAAGGGGCGCGTGGTGGAGCGCTACTTCGACTCGGTGGAGGAGTTGGCGGCGCACGAGAAGCCGGGGCTGCACCGCGCGGAGAAGGCCCTGCTGGAGATGCTCGACGAAGGCAAGCAGGCATGCGAGGGCGGGTGCGCCACGGTGTAGTCCCCTCCTCTTCCAAGCCGCTAAGCTCGGGCGCGTGAGCGAGTACGTCACCCACCGGAGCGCCCTGACGGGGCCGAAGCTGGAGGCCCTGCGAGAGGCCCTGCTCTCGTCGCGCTTCGTGGCGCGCAGCCCGCTGATGGGAACGTTCCAGAGCAGCCGGGGCTTCGCGTTCATCTTCACGGACGTGGGACGGGCGAAGCTCGAGGAGCGCTTCCCCTTTCTCCGGGACTACCTGGCGCTGGCGATGGATCCGGCGAGCTCGCGGGGACTGCTGCCCTGGCGCGAGCGGCTCTTCGGCTCGAAGCAGGAGCGGCGGAGGCCGAACGCCTTCTATCTCAACCTGCTGCTGCTGGAACCCGGGCGGAGCGTGGGCCGGCACATCGACGCCACGCTGCAGGAGCCGAGTGGCGTCCCGGGCGCGACCCCCGAGCACGTGAGCGTGCTCTACCTGAACGTGCCCGAGGGCGCGAAGGGAGGCGCGCTGGTGTTCTCGCGGGGACAGCGGCCCGCGGGCGAGGTGCGCCCGAAGCCGGGGAAGCTGGTGCACTTCCGGGGAGACCTGACGCACGAGGTGCGGCCCTTCACGGGAGGCCCGGAGAACGCGCTGCGGGCGAGCCTCGTGTGCGAGCAGTACGCCTTCGAGCCCGAGGTGCTCGCACGCCTGCCCGAGCTCCGCATCCAGTCCAAGGCGGGCTTCGCGGCGTACCTCGAGGAGCACCGCGCGCGCGGCACGTAGGCGCTGCCCGCGAGCCCCCTACCTCAACCGGGCCGCCAGCGAGCCCAGCTCGCGCGCTCTGTGGCTGTCCGTCCGCGTCACCTGGAGCGCGAGTGCCTCGGCCCTCGCGGCCACCTCCCGCCGCACGTCCGCCGCCAGCTCCGCCTCCACCAGCAACTCGGGCACCTCCGCGAAGCGGCCATGCTCGTCCGCCACGTAGGCCGCGAGCAGTTCCTCCGCCACCGCGCGCGCCGCTCCGGCCACCCGCGAGGCCAGTCCCAGCGTCACCCTCGCCAGCTGCGCGCAGAAGAGCGCCAGCTCATCCTCGTCCGCGACGCTGTCGAACACCCGTGGAAGCGTCCGCACGAAGTATCGGAGCACCGTCACTCCCTCCGCCGGATAGCCCTCGGCGAAGGAGCGGATGTCTCCGAGCAACCGCTCCAGGCGGCCGATGTAGCTGGGGACCTCGCGCCAATCGATGTACCGGACCGACACGGCCTCGTCGATGCTCCGGCGCAGCTGCCGGGACAGGTCCGACTCGGCTCCAGGGGGGCCCTCGGGCCGCGCCAGCAACCGCCGCAGCTCCGGATCCACCAGGAGCCGCTCCACGGCGAAGTCGAGCAACCGCTCGCGGGGCCACGCCTCCAACTGGGCCCGGAGCGCCGCCCGCAGCGCTGGCACTCCTCCGTCCTGGCCATGGGGCTTCCGGTTCATCGGGCCAAACATAAGCAGCCCGACTGCGGAAGTCACCTGCGGGAGCTGACTCCGGAAGTGGCGTCGCCCCGGCGCGAGCGCACGCGAGAACGCGGGAGCCCGGAAACGACAAAGCCCCGCCGACTCATCGTCAGCGGGGCTTCCTCTACGAGTTGCGGGGGCAGGATTTGAACCTGCGACCTTCGGGTTATGAGCCCGACGAGCTACCAGGCTGCTCCACCCCGCGATACCGTTTACGGCTGCTGCTCTATGTCAAACACCAGAGACCCTGTCTATCATTTCCAACAGGGTCTCTGGCCTGTTGAGTTGCGGGGGCAGGATTTGAACCTGCGACCTTCGGGTTATGAGCCCGACGAGCTACCAGGCTGCTCCACCCCGCGGCGAAGTGGGAGGGTAAGTACCGCCCTCCCCCGGGAGCGTCAACTGTTTTTATCGAACGCCCGGAGGCGCGGTTTGCATTCCCCGCGCCTCCGCGTGCGAGCGATTCGGACGCCTTACTTGCCCTGCTTCTGCTTGAACAGATCGGCGAAGGTTCCGAGTCCCTTCTTGCCACCGCCGACCGGCTGCTGGGTCTTGGTCCACGCCTCGACCTCGGCGCGCTCCTCGGCCCGCTCGGCGGCGGTGATGGAGAGGCGAACCTTGCCGGACGCGTCGATATCGACGAGGGCGACCTTGAGCTCCTGACCGAGCGAGAACTTCTTGCGCAGGTCGGTGCCGCGCTCGGTGCCCGTCTCGGCGGCGGGGATGAGGCCCTTGCCGCCCGGGAACACGAGGAACACGCCGTAGGGCTCGATGCGGTCCACCTTGCCCACCACCACCTGGCCCACCTTCGGGCGAGACGCCGCGGGCTCGGCGGGCTTCTTCTCCTGGGCGGCGGCGGCGGCCGGACGCTCTTCGGCGGGGCGCTGGGCCTCCTCCTCGGTGATCCGGCGCAGGCCGATGCGCTTGTCGCTCGGCTCGATCTTCTCCACCTGCACCCAGATCGTCTCTCCCACCTGCACCACGTCGCGCGGGTGCGCGATGCGGCGCTCGGAGAGCGCGGAGATGTGCACCAGGCCGTCCACGCCCGGACGCAGCTCCACGAAGGCGCCGAAGGGCTGCAGCCGCACCACCTTGCCCTGCAGGCGGTCGCCCTCCTTGATCTCCGCGATCGCCGTCTTGAAGGGGTCCTCCTGACGGGCGCGCATGGAGAGCGTGATCCGCTCCTTCTGCTTGGCCTTGTCGGGCGAGTTGGGCTGAGCGGCCTCCATGCGGAGGATCTCCACCTCGACCTCGTCGCCCTGCTTCACCACGTCGCTCGGGTGGGCCACGCGCATGTAGGACATCTCGGAGACGGGAATCATGCCCTCGATTCCGCCCAGGTCCACGAAGGCGCCGAAGTCACGCACGCCGGTGACCTTGCCCTTGACGACCTTGCCCTCGGCGAGCGTCTCGCGCGTCTTCGCGGCCAGCTGCTTCTGCTCGTCCTCGAGCAGCGAGCGGCGCGAGAGCACCACGTTGCGATCCCTCACCTCGGTGACGCGGAACGTGAGCTTCTCGCCGATGAACTGGTCCGGCTTCTCCACGAAGCGGATGTCGAGCTGGCTGATGGGGCAGAAGGCGCGCACGTCGCCGATCGCCACCTCCACGCCGCCCTTGTTCACGGAGAGGACCATGCCCTCCACGGGCATGCCGGAGGCGCGGGCCTCGGCGAGCATGGCCATGTTGGCGCTGCCCTTGGCCAGCGCGCGGCTGAGCAGGATGCCCCGGGCGCCCGCCTCGATGACGTGCGCCTCGATGGTGTCACCCACGCCGTAGCGCAGCACACCCTCGTCGTCCTTGAGCTCGCGCAGCTCGATCATCGCCTCGCTCTTGGCGTTGGACAGCGTCACGAAGGCCGTGTCCGCGCCGAGCTGGAAGATGGTGCCGGAGACCTTCTCGCCGATGCGCACCGAGCGCCGGGCCGGCACGCCGCCGTCCTTCTGCTGCGCCTCGAACATCTCCGCGAAGGACTGCGACTCGGCGACCTCCTCGAAGAGCGCGCTGGGAGCCGGCGCGGGCGTGGGCCTGGGCGTCGGGGCCACCGGAGCGGCCGCCTGCACAGGAGCCTCGGAGGAGGCCTCCGCGGGCTCGGCCGGAGCGGTCGACGCCGCGGGCGGGGTCACCGGACCGCGCGTCTCCACCGCGCCCGAGGCGCGCTTCACCACCACCATGGGGCCCGAGGGACGGCGCTCGCCGCCCTTGCCACCGCGCTCGCCACCACCGCGGCCACCCCGGTCGCCACCACCGCGCGGCGGACGCTCCTCACGCGGAGCGCCCTCGCGGGGAGCAGCCTGCTGGGCCGCACCCTCGGGCTTCGCCGGACGGGCCTCACGCTCGCCGCTCCGCTCACCGCGCGGGCGATCCGAACCGCCGCGGTCCCGGCCACCGCGCTCCTCGCGCTCGCCGCCACGGCCCGCCGGGATGCCGAGCATCACGTCGCCAAAGGTGGCCTTCGGCTTCTTCGGACCGAAACCCCCCGGACCGCCGCCGCCACCAGAACCCACGGAACCGTTCTTGTCGTCGCTCACTGCCAGGACCTTCCTGAACGAAAATCGGAATCCAGCGCCGGGAGACCATGCTCCCCCCGCTGGGGAAAAAGGCGGCGCACTCTATACACGCGCAATGCTCGGACGGAAGACGCATGTCGTCATCTTCCGTCCGGTTCGCCCGGATCCCCTCCATAACGCGACACGTCGGATGTGCCATCCCCCCCCGGTCCCAGGCAGGCACGCCCGCCTGCTCCCGGGTGGAGTCATGGGTCAAACTGGCAACGTTTGGAGGGAGGGGAACCCCTTACCGGGGACGGGGAGCGGATGCCCGGCTAGCGGGCGGGCCTGCGGCGCAGAACCCGTTGGAGGACGGACTTTGCCTCGGGGACACCCAGGGCGCCGGTGATGCCGAAGTAGACGGCCCCGAAGGGCAGCACCACCGCCAGGAACAGGAGGATGGGGTGCAGGTGGGGAGGCGCCAGGAAGCCCCCACCCCACTCGGCCGTGACCCCGGGCATGGGGCCGAGCACGTGCGTCAGCGCCAGTTTGATCCCCAGTCCCGTCAGCCCCGCGGCGACCGCCGCGCCCCACAGCTTGCCCATGCCCTCGGGCAGCCGCAGGTGGCCGATCTTCACGGAGAGCATCCGCCGCAGCATGGTGGACTCGAACCAGGCCATCAGCCCGCCGGAGATGGGGAAGAAGGCGGTGCCCAGGTGGGCCGGCAACCCCAGCAGGCCGGGCAGCTTCAGCGCGAGGAAGTAGGCCAGCGTCGCGTCCATCACCACCCGAAGGGCGGCGAAGCGCAGGGGCGTGCGCGTGTCCTTGAGCGCATAGAAGGCCGAGGCATACAGGCGCCCGAGCGCCGCGCCCACCAGGCCCACCGACGCGCCCATCAGCACGTACCAGAGGAAGCGCGTGTCCGCGGAGGTGAACCGACCCGTCTGGAACAGGCCGCCCGCCACCACGTCGCCGATGAAGAGCAGCGCCATGGCCGAGGGCACCACGAAGAAGGCGATGCGGCGCGAGCTCGCTTCAATCCGGGAGCGCAGCCTGGTGGCCACCGCCTCCCCGGCTCCGGCCGCGCGCGACATCTCCGGCAGCTCGGCCGCGGACACCGCCGCGCCGAAGAGACTCACCGGGATGAGGTAGATGGTCTGCGCGTACGTCAGCGTGGACAGCGCCCGGTCCGCGATGAGCGACGCGTACGAGGTATCGATATAGGCGCTGACCTGCACCACGCCACGCCCGATCACCACCGTGCCGAAGCTGCGCAGCACCTGGCGCACGGACTCGTTGGCGGTGGACAGCGCGGGCCGGAAGTGCCCGAGCACCTTCATCACCGAGGGCACCTGCACGAGGAACTGCAGCGCGCAGCCCGCCACCACGCCATAGGCGAGCACCACCGCGAGCGGCTCCTCGGCCATCCCGCGCATGCCCGCCACCACCAGCGTGGTGATGATGGCCACGTTCCACACCACCGGCGCCAGGTACGACAGGAGGAACTTGCGGTGGCTGTTGAGCACGCCCAGGCACCACGCCGACATCACCAGCATGCCCGTGCCCGGGAAGAGGATGCGCACCAGCCGGATGGCCATGCGCCGCGCCTCACCGTCGAAGCCCGGGGCGATGGTGTCCACGAAGAGCGGCGTGGCCAGCATGCCCACCGCCACCATCACGCCCGTGGCCAGCGCGAGCAGCCCGAACACCGCGCCCGCGACCCGGTCCGCCTCCTTCTCGTCGCCCTTGCCCAGCAGCCCCGCGTACACCGGGATGAACGAGCCGGAGAGCACGCCCTCGCCGAAGAGGTTCTGCAGGAAGTTGGGGATGCGCAGCGCGGCCTTGAACACGGCGGCGGCGACGCCGTTGCCCAGGTAGTGCGCGAAGACGCGCTCGCGCACCAGGCCCACCAGCTTCGAGGCGAGGATGCCCGCCGCGACGAACAGCGCGCCCCCGCTCTTCGCGGAGCCTCGCGGCGGAGAGCCCGCGGGCGGAGCGGGAGGTGTGTCGGAAGCGGGAGAGGCCTCGGGACGTGCGGACGAGACGGTCAAGGGGCTCGCACTCTACGCGGAGCGTTCACCTGCTTGAAGCTTCAAGGCGCTGGCCATGGTTTCCCTTGACGGTCCCCCCTGCGGGCCGCAATGGTCAGCGCTCCCATGGCCGGTCCCCCAGACAACGACCTCTCGACCGATGTGGCGCTCGTCCGCCGCGTGCTGGCGCGTGAGCTGGAGACCATCAACGAGTACGAGGCCCATGCCCGCGCCGCCTCCACCCCGGAGCTGCGCGACTTCTTCCAGCACCTGGCCGCCGAGGAGAAGGAGCACGTCGCCGAGGCCGTGCACATGCTGCGTCTGCTCGATGCTGGACAGGAGGCGCACTTCAACAAGCCCGTGACCGAGGGGCACTTCCAGGGAGCCCTCGAGGGCCGTCCCTCCCCCACTCCGGCCCGGGCTCCCGCCGCCGCGCCCCCGCCTTCCGCGCCCGCCCCCGCCGAGCCCGCCCGTCCCGCGGGCCCTCCGGCGCGTGGCGGACGCAATGGCCCGGCCGCCGAAACGCCTTCCCTGCTTCCCCCCGAGCGCGTCCTGTATGGCGTGCCCGCCCCGCCGCCCAGCCCGGGCGCCCAACCCTTGACCGTCGGCTCGCTGCGGCGCAGCCGCTGAACCCATACCTCCCCTGGAGCTTCCCCATGCCTGACTTCCTTGGACATGCCGAGAACCCGCTGCGCGAGGACGAGTGGGCTCGCCTCAACGAGACGGTGATCCAGGTCGCCCGCCGCTCGCTGGTGGGCCGCCGGATCCTCGACATCTACGGGCCGCTCGGTGCCGGCGTGCAGACCGTGCCCCATGACGAGTACACCGGCGTCACCCCGGGCGCGGTGGACATCGTCGGCGAGCAGGAGACGGCCTCCGTCTTCACCGACGCGCGCAAGTTCAAGACGATCCCCATCATCTACAAGGACTTCCTGCTGCACTGGCGCGACATCGAGGCGGCGCGCCTGCACAACATGCCGCTCGACGTCTCCGCCGCCGCCGGCGCCGCCGCCCTCTGCGCCCAGCAGGAAGACGAGCTCATCTTCTACGGCGACCCCAAGCTCGGCCACGAGGGGCTGATGAACGCCACCGGCCGGCTCACCGTGGGGCTCGGTGACTGGACCACGCCCGGCGCCGGCTACCTCTCCATCGTCGAGGCCACCCGCAAGCTCAACGAGTCCGGCCACTACGGCCCCTATGCCGTGGTGCTCTCGCCCCGCCTGTTCTCGATGCTGCACCGCATCTTCGAGAAGACGGGCGTGCTGGAGATCGAGACCATCCGCCAGCTCGCCGCCGATGGCGTCTTCCAGTCCAACCGGCTGCGCGGTGACTCGGGTGTCGTGGTTTCCACGGGCCGCGAGAACATGGACCTCGCGGTGGCCATGGACATGGTGGCCGCCTACCTGGGCGCCTCGCGGATGAACCACCCCTTCCGGGTGCTCGAGTCGCTCATCCTGCGCATCAAGCACCCCGACTCCATCTGCACCCTGGAATCCCAACAGGCCCGGCTCTAGCCCGGCCGGAGCGCCCGCCAGCACCCCATGGCGAAAATCCTGGTCATCGACGACGAGGCGAACCTCCGCAAGGTGCTCGCCGCCATGCTGCGCCGTGACGGCTTCGACGTCACGGTCGCGGAGAATGGCGAGCAGGGACTCGCCGAGTTCAACAAGAACGGCGCCGACGTCGTGGTGACGGACCTGGTCATGCCCAAGGCCGGCGGCATGGAGGTGCTGCGCTCGGTCAACGCCGCCAACCCCGACGTGCCCGTCATCATCATCACCGCGCACGGCACCGTGGACTCCGCCGTCGAGGCCATCAAGGCCGGCGCCTTCGACTACGTCACCAAGCCCTTCGAGCAGGCGGAGCTCTCGGCCGTCATCGCCAAGGCCACCAAGGCGCACGACATCGCCCAGCGCTCGGTGCGCGCGGACGCCAAGGCCCGCGCCGCCATCATCGGCGAGTCGCCCCAGCTCCACGAGGTCTTCAAGATCATCGACAAGGTGGCGGACACCCCCTCCACCGTCCTCATCACCGGCGAGAGCGGCACGGGCAAGGAGCTCGTCGCCTCGGCGCTGCACGGCGCCTCCAGCCGCCGCGACAAGCCGTTCATCAAGATCAACTGCGCCGCCATCCCGCACAACCTGATCGAGTCCGAGCTCTTCGGCTACGAGCGCGGGGCCTTCACCGGCGCCGTCACCTCCAAGCCCGGCCGCTTCGAGCTGGCCGACGGGGGCACGCTCTTCCTCGACGAGATTGGTGAGATTCCCGTCGAGATGCAGGTGAAGCTGCTGCGCGCGCTGCAGGAGGGCGAGTTCGAGCGCGTGGGCGGCATCAAGACGACGCACGTGGACGTGCGCCTCATCGCCGCCACCAACCGCGACCTGCAGGCGGAGATCGAAGCCGGGCGCTTCCGCAAGGACCTGTACTACCGGCTGGCGGTGGTGCCCCTCGTGCTGCCGCCGCTGCGCGAGCGCCGCGGGGACATCCCCATGCTCGCGGGGCACTTCGTGGAGAAGTACAACCGCAAGCTCAACAAGAAGATCGAGGGCATCGCCGACGACGCCCTGGCGCTGCTGCAGGGCTACAACTGGCCCGGCAACATCCGCGAGCTGGAGAACCTCATCGAGCGCGTGCTGCTCTTCGCGGACGGCCCCTCCATCACCGCCAGGGATCTGCCCGAGCCCGTGCGGCAGGGGTCCCCTTCGGCGCCTGCTCTCTCGGCCGCTCCGCTCGAGGCCTCGACGAGCGAGGGAGGGCTCAAGGACATCGTCCGCATGAAGGCGGCCGAGCTGGAGAAGGACCTCATCACCAAGGCCCTGGAGGAGACAGGCGGCAACGTCACGCGCGCCGCCAAGCTGCTGCAGATCAGCCGCAAGTCCCTCCAGACGAAGATGAAGGAATTCGGCCTGCGTGACACAACCGCCCAGGACGGGCGCGACGAAGCCGCCGACGACTGAATCCCGGTGGAATCACGACGGCGAAATATCGCCGCGAAACCATCGGTTCGGTCCCGGCCACCACCCCTTTTGACTCTGGGAGCCTGAATGCGGCCGCCTCTTCCCACCCTCGGACCACAGCCGAAACGGCGCCCTGCCGGGCCGGTGATGGTCGTCTCCTTGCTGCTCGGCCTGAGCGCCGGAGGCGTGTGGTGGTGGAAGCAGCGACTCGCCTCCGAGACGCCCTCCACCACCCCCGCCGCTCCTGTCGCCACCGCGCCCGCGGCCCCCGGTTCCGAGGCCCCTGGCGCCACCGCCGCGGCCCCTGCCCCGGGTGCCACCGCCGCGGCCCCGGCTCCGGGTGCCACCGCCGCGGCTGCTCCGACGGCCGCCGCTGCCCCCGCCGCCGCGGATCCGCTCAAGGCTTCCGGGCTGTCCCACGCCTCCATCCGCATCGATGGACCGCTCGAGACGGCCATCACCACCGCCGCGGGCCCCTCCGTGGGCCCCGCGCTCGCCCAGGTGGTGACGCGCACGCTCGTGTGGTGGATCGACGTGCCGGGCGACATCCGCCGCGGTGACACGCTCGACGTGCTCTACGAGGTGCGCTCCAACGAGGAGCCCCTCGTGTACGCGGTGCGCTTCACCAGCAACAAGACGGGCCAGACGCACCGCGCCTACCGCTTCCAGGCCGAGGGCGACAAGAACCCCCGCTACTACCTGCCCAGTGGCGAGGAGCTCGAGCTGCGCCTGGAGAACTCGCCCCTGGACGACTACGAGCAGGTGACGTCGCTGCTGCGCGATGGCCGCCGGCACAAGGGCGTGGACTTCAAGACGCCCGTGGGCACCGCGGTGAAGGCGCCCTTCACGGGCATCGTCCGCCGCAAGAACTGGAGCTTCCGCTTCAACGGCAACTGCCTCGACCTCGAGGAGGCCGGTGGCAAGGGCCGTCACGCCCTCATGCTGCACATGGAAGAGCTGCCGCGCTCACTGAAGGTGGGCGATCGGATCGCCGCGGGCACCGTGCTGGGCCGCAGCGGCAACAGCGGCCACTCCTTCGCGCCCCACCTGCACTACCAGCTCGAGGCCGCGGACGAGCGCGTGTTGGATCCCTACGAGAGCCACCGCACCTACCGCCGTTCCTTGGTGCCCTCGCAGCGCGCGGCCTTCGAGGCCGAGATGCGCCGGCAGGACGGACTGCTCGGCACCACGGTCGCGGGCGGTTGAGCCGATCCGTTTATTGACACCCCCGCGAGCGGCGGATAGCGTCCCCCGACAATTTCTCAACATTTCTCGGGGGTTGGGTGGTGTGGGCCGGGCGCCCGAGGGTGTGGTTCCGGAGGTCGGATGTCCAGGCTTCGCGCTGTTGTCGCCGCGCTGACGCTGGGTGCGCCGTTCGTCGCCACCGCGGCGGATATCACCCGGGTCGCTTCGTCCTTCGAGGACGACAAACCGTTCGGGATGTTCATCGATGTGGGCTTCGAGCACTCGCAGCGGCGCGCGAAGATTCTCCGTGAGGTGCTCCCCACGGGCACCTCCACGCAGCCGAGCGACACCCGGCAGCTCGTCCCCGAGCTCTGGTACAGGGGCTACGACACCCGGCTGAACATGGACCTGGCCATCGGGATCTCCCCGGATGTGGAGCTCTCGTTCGGCCTGCCCATCGTCCTGGCGAGGAACGAGAACCTGAACTTCGTCGCGGGGCGCACCGCGGAAAACTCGTCCATCACCACCAACCGCGTCCGCAACGACTGCGCCACGTCGCCGGGCCAGCCCTGTGTGGCCTCGGCCGCGGAGCCGCTCTTCGCCGTGCCGCTGGAGACGTTCCGCGGGGGCCTGGGCAACATGCGCTTCGGGCTGTCGTGGGCCGCCTTCAACCAGCGCAACGACGAGACCAAGCCCACGTGGGTGCTGGGGTTGGACTACGAGGCGCCCACGGCGAAGCAGCTCGACCCGAGCCTGCTGACGGCCTCGGACAACCGGAGCCCCGTCGGGGACCGGGTGCACAAGTACACGCTGTACACGGCGCTCTCGCGGAAGATCGGCCTGGCCGAGCCGTACTTCAAAATCCACTACACCATTCCGGTGCGGGGCCCGGGCTACTACTCCAACTGCGACAGCCGCAACGTGGAGCCGCAGAACCTCGGCCGGCCGGAGAACTGCGGCATCGACGGGTGGGATCGCAAGACGACGGGCATCCAGCCGGCGCACGTGGCCGGGGTGACGTTCGGCACCGAGTTGCAGGCGATCGACACGCCCCGGCGCAAGATCAAGTTGGACCTGCGCGCCCTCACCCAGTACGTGTCCGAGGGCCGCTACTACAACGAGCTGAGCGGCGCGCTGCGCAAGCTGCTCTACACGGGGGACTACCTGCAGTTCGGCGGCCAGTTCGGCCTGACGCTGCAGCTCTCCGACGTGTTGTCCGTCCGGGGCTCGGGGATGATGCTCTACAACACGGACCACGTCCTCACCGACGAGAAGATCGGCAAGGACATGGACGGCAACGGCACGGTGGACATCTCGGCCAACCCGGGGGAGCTCAACCCCAACTTCGACTACCGCACGGACTTCGTCTCGCGGCGCTTCTACGCCTCCGAGAGCAAGGACTTCCGCCTGGACGTCACCGCCACCCTGAGCTTCTAGGGTGGCGCACGGTGGCCGGGCTCACCGCTTCTTGAGCCCGAGCCCCAAGCGGTACACGTCCTGACCGGACCAACCGGCGCGGCGGGCCAGCTCGGTGCTGAGCACCTTGAGCTTCTCGCCGCGCCCCAGTCCCTCCTCCAGCGCGCGCCGCAGCTCGTCCTCGGACCAGCGGTGCTCGCCGGTGCGGCCCTCCACCAGCACCACCACCTCGCCCCGGGGCTCCTCGGAGGCGTAACGCCCGGCCAGCTCGCTCAGCGAGCCGCGCACGAACTCCTCGTGCACCTTGGTGAGCTCCCGCGCCACCACCGCGCGCCGCTCTCCCAGCACGTCCTTCAGGTCCACCAGCGTCTCGGCCAGTCGGCGCGGGGACTCGTAGAGGGCGATGGTGGCGGACAGCGGGGCCACCTCCTCCAGCATGGCCTGGCGCTCGGGGCCCTTGCGCGGCAGGAAGCCGAGGAAGTGGAAGCGCGCGGTGGGCAGCCCCGAGGCGCTCAAGGCCGCCACCAGCGCCGTGGGCCCCGGCACGGGCACCACCTTCACCCCGCGCTGGAGCGCCTCGGCCACCAGCTTCTCACCGGGGTCGCTGATGCCGGGACTGCCCGCGTCCGTCACCAGGGCGCAGTCCTCGCCGGCCTCGAGCCGGTCCAGGATGCGGCCGGCGCGCTGGCCCTCGGCGAAGGCGGGCAGGCTCACCGTGTCCGCGGCGATGCCGAAGTGGTCCAACAGCACGCGAGAGTGGCGCGTGTCCTCGCAGGCCACGAAGGACACCTGCCGCAGCGTCTCCAGGGCTCGCGTGGAGATGTCCCCGAGGTTCCCGATGGGCGTGGCCACCAGGTAGAGCGTCCCAGCCATTCGTGCCTCACATGCCGGCGTCGAAGGCGCCCGGCAGGTGCTCCACCGTCGCGCGCTCGCCGCGGCCCACCACCGAGATGACGTCGAAGCGCAGCATCTTGTCCCGCAGCCGGTGGGCCACCAGGAAGTGCAGCGCGGCCTTCACGACTTTGCGCTGCTTGGCGAAGGACACCGTGTGCGCGGGGTCTCCCCACACGGCCGTGGAGCGCATGCGCACCTCCACGAAACAGACGGTGTCCCCGCGCTCGGCCACCACGTCCAGCTCCCCGTGGCGGCACGAGTAGTTGCGCGCGTGCACCCGGTAGCCCCGCCCCTCCAGGAATCGCACCGCCGCCTCCTCGCCCTCGTCCCCGTACTCCTTGCGATCCACCTCCGCCCCTCGCCGTCCCAACCCACCCCTCCCCGGGCCCCCGGCACGGAGGCCCTCTCGCTACAGGGTGACAGTCCCGTCCGACATCGGCGGGAAGCTGGCGAGCGGGGTGACGTGCAGCACCTGCGTGAGCGTGCCCAGGTGCTTGAACATGCGCCCGAGCAGCGGCAGCCGGGCCTCGTCCACGCCCACCAGCGCGTCCTCCACCAGCAGCGGCAGCTTCACCCGGGGGCTCACCTTCTCCACCACCGTCAGCCGCAGGCTGAGGAAGAAGAGGTCCACCTCGCGCGGAGGCAGCTCGCCCACGGGGATGCGTCGGCCCGAGGCGCCCACCACCATCGTCCGCCCCTCCTTGTCCCATTCCACGCCCACGTAGCGGCGCTCGGTGAGCGCGCTGAAGTACTGCACGCAGCGGTCGCGCAGCATGCCCACGACGGAGGACAGGTCCGTGGCGAGCAGATCCGCCGCCAGGCCGATCACCATCGGCGAGGGATCCTCCAGCGCCTCCATTCCAGCGGCCTCGGCGCCGGGCATCACCCCCATGGCGGCCAGCTGCGGATTGCGGGCGAACGCGATGGACTCCTTGAGCCGGAGGAGCTCCCGCTCCACCTCGCGCACGTCGCGCACGAAGTTGCCCTTCTCGGCGATCTTCGCGTTGAGCAGCTCGATCTGCTGGCGGAGCACCGGGAGCTGCTGGGCGGCCTCGACGAACTCCGGATGATTCTCCATGGAGAGAAGCTCGGCGCGCAGCCGGGCCACCTCGGCCCCGAGCTGCTCGCGGCGCTGCAGGCGGGGGGCGATCTCCCGGGGCGTGTCCACGTCGAACACTTCCAGCGCCTTGCGCACCGGCCCGGCCTCGGCCTCGAACTCCTCGAGGATCTTCTTCTCGCGCGCGGCGAACTGCTCGCCCCGGCGGCTCAGCCGGTCCTTCTCCTGGAGCTCGTCCACGTAGCGCAGGGCGAGCACCGCGGCGAAGCCGAACGCGGGGATGTCCAGCAAGCCCACGTAGCGGGCCGCGTTGGTGAAGAAGAAGCTGGCGATGAAGCTCACCACGCCCGCGGCCACGGCGATCCAGAAGTTCTGGTTGCGCACCAGGGGCTGCACGTCCGGCAGCCGCTGCGCCTGCTCCTCGGCCACCTCGCGGTCCGAGTTGAGACGCGCGAGCGCCTCGTCACGCCGGGCGAGCGTGCGCGGGTAGCGCTCCGCGCGGGCCACGATGTCCTGGGGCAGGCCCATGGACTCGGGCGTGGGCTCGGTGTTCCAGGCCGCCTCGGCCTCGCGCACCTTCGCTTTCATGCCGTCGGTGCCGCGCAGCTTCGACTCGAGGTCGAACACCTGGGAGTTGAGCCCGTCCACCTCGAACTGGAGGTTGTCGACCTCCTTGCAGAACAGGAGCTCCTTCTCGAGCTCGCGCAGCTTCGCCTCGGCGGCGGGGATGTCCGAGACGGGCATCACCGTCTGCAGGCCGCCGAGCCCCGTGCCGGAG
Organism: Archangium sp.; assembly: GCF_045802675.1. GTDB lineage: Bacteria > Myxococcota > Myxococcia > Myxococcales > Myxococcaceae > Archangium. The sequence continues at coordinate 16,385 of NZ_JBJMQO010000108.1, forward strand.
ACCGCCATGCCCGGGGACGACGCGGGCATGCCGGGCGACGAGGCCGTGCGCAGCGCGGGCATTCCGGGAGAGGAGCCCATGCCGGGAGCCGTGCCCCTGCGCAGCCCCGAGATCGAGGCCTGGCCACCGCCGCGGGGCTTGCGCGAGGGCAGCTGCGCGGCCTGGAGGCAGAAGAGCTGCTCGAAGGTGGTGCGGGGCGGAAGGCCGGCCTGGCCGCGGAGGAACTGGTTGGCCTCGGCGGTGTCCTGCGTCACCAGCTCCGGCTGCTTCGTGGCGGGATTGAGCCGGTGCAGCGAGCCACCGCCACCCAGCTCACGCAGGATGCGGTAGGTGACGGAGTCCTGCCCCACGAAGGTGAGCGCGGCCTTGGCCGGCTTCTGCGTGGAGGCGGCGAGGGACGCATCCCCACCGCGCCCATCCGCGTAGAGCAGCGCGAGCGACAGCGTCGCCAGCGGGCTCATATCCGCGGGGGGATTGAGCACCAGATACCCAGGCTTCAGGGCGAAACGGCCCGCCGGGGAGAACCCGCGGACGTTCTGGACGGCAACCTCGACGAAGTGCATGCGCTCCCCATTCTAGCGCGCATGGGCATGAAAAAAGGGAGCGTCCTCGAAAGGAACGCTCCCCGGAACCAGCACCAGCCCCAGAGGGCTGGCGAGGGCTCAAGCGTTGGCCTTGCCCGCGGCGGCGTGGTGGCTCGCGGCGGCGCGGCGCATCTCCGCGTCCTCCATCGTCTCCACGCGGGAGGCCTTGCCCTTGAGGGCGCGGAGGTAGAACAGGCGGTTGCGGTTCACGTTACCGCGGCTCAGGACCTCGATCTTCTCGTAGCGGGGGCTGTGTATCGGGAAGATGCGCTCCACGCCCACGCCGAAGGAGACCTTGCGGACGGTGAAGGAGGCGCGGTTGTGGCCCTTCTTCTTGCGGATGACGGTGCCCTCGAACGCCTGCACGCGCTCCTTGTCGCCTTCCTTGATCTTCCAGTGGACGCGAACGGAATCACCGGTACGGAACTCGGTGATGTCCTTGCGAAGGTTCTTGGCCTCCACGTACTCGATAGCGCTGCGACGCATGACTTGACTCCAGTAATCCCGTGAAGCTCGGACTCGGGGTACGAAACTTGAGAGCGGGCCGTACTACCAGAGAGCCGGGGGTCGGACAAGCCCGCAGAACACCGACCCCAGGCCCAAAAACCATCGGAGGGGTTACAACTCCTCCTCTTTCTTCGCCAACAGCTTCGTGTCCGCCTTGCCGAGCTCCAGGCGGGCGTACAGGTCCGGGCGCCGTTCCCGGGTGAGTTGCAGGGCCTTCCAGCGGCGCCAGCGGGCAATCCGCGCGTGGTCTCCGGACTGGAGGGCGGCGGGCACCTCGGCGCCGCGGAAGACGGGGGGCCGGGTGTAGTGGGGGTGCTCCAGGAGGCCTTCCTCGAAGCTCTCGGTGACACTGGAGGTCTCGTTGCCCAGCACTCCGGGCAACAGCCGGGCCACGGCGTCCACCACGGCCAGGGCGGCCACCTCGCCCCCGGTGAGGATGAAGTCCCCCAGGGACACCTCCCCGTCCAGGTAGGGCATGACGCGCTCGTCCACGCCCTCGTAGCGGCCGCAGACGAGGATCAGCCCGGGCTCCTTCGCCAGCTCGCGCGCCTTCGCCTGGGTGAAGGCGGGGCCGCGGGGGCTCATCAGCAGCACCTTGGCGCCAGCAGGAGCACGGGCGCGGGCGGCCTCGATGGCGGCCACCAGGGGCTCGGGCTTCATCACCATGCCGGCGCCGCCCCCATAGGGCGTGTCGTCGGTGACGCGGTGCTTGCCCTCGGCGAAGTCCCGCACGTAGGTGACGGTGACGCCGAGCAGCCCCTTCTCCCGGGCCTTCCCGAGGATGCTCGCCCCGAGGTAGCTCGAGACGCTGTCCGGGAACAGGGTGATGACCTCCACGGCGTACATCAGCCCTCGCCCTCCTCCCCGTCCTTGCCTTCCCCGCCCTGCTCGCCGCCGGTCTCGAGGTACTCCGGAGGCTTCACCACGAGGCGCCCGCCGGGGATGTCCACGGTGGAGACGAAGTCGTCGGCGAAGGGCACCACCAGCTCTTCCCTGCCCTCGGCGCGGATGACGAGGTTGGGCACCTCGCCGGTGGCCCAGAGCTCCTCCACGCGGCCGAGCACGTTGCCGGCCTCGTCCACGGCGGTGAGCCCCACCAGGTCGCCCTGGAAGTACTCGTCCTCGGCGGGAGGCTCGAGGTCCTCGCGGAAGGCCAGCACGGTGGCTCCCACGAGCGCCTCGGCGGCGGTGCGGCCGTCCACGTCCTCGAAGACGACGAGCATCTCCTTGGGGGTGGGGCGCACGGACTCGATCCGCAGGACGCGCTCCTGGCCGGAACGCGGACGCACGAGCACCCGCTCGACGTAATCGAGCGTCTCGGACTCGGGGTCGAAGGGGCGGATGGCCACTTCGCCCTGGAGACCGTGGGCGCGGGCCACGTAGCCCAGCTCGAGGTGCGGTTTGAGGTTCACTGGCCTTCGGGGGCGGTGGTGGACGCGGGGGTCGGCTGGCGCCGGTCGTCCTGGATTTCCAGGCGGACCTTCTGGCCCTGCTTCTGGGCCGCGGCGCCGAGCAACGTCCGGAGGGCACCCACGGTGCGCCCATCACGGCCGATGACCTTGCCCACGTCCTCGGGGGCGACCTTCAGCTCATAGAGCCGGGCCCCCTCCACGTCGGACGCGCGCAGGCTCACCTGGTCCGGTGAATCGACCAGGGCCCGCGCGAGATAGATGATGAGTTGCTCCACGCGGTCCGCTCAGCCGGAGAAACTAGGCCTTGGGCGTGGCGGCGGCGGCGGCGCGCTTGTGACGCTTGATGAGCTCGCCCACCGTCTCGGACGGGGTCGCGCCGGACTTCAGCCAGTACTCCAGGCGGTCCGCGTCGAACTCGACCTTGGCCGGGTTGAGGTTCGGATCGTAGGCGCCCACGGCCTCGATGAACTTGCCATCCCGGGGGTTACGGGAGTCGGTGGCCACCACGTGGTAGTACGGCTTCTTCTTGGCGCCCGCGCGGGCAAGACGGAGAACAACGGCCATTTCTGATGCTCCAGGTGAAAACTGAAGGTGAGACGAAGGTGATCAGCTTGGAGGGGGGCGCTCTTAACGCCCCGCGAAGCGGATTGTCAAGGAAGCTCGGGGCTTTGGGGCGATTCTGACGCGTTTTCCCCACCCCGGTTGGCCAGCTGGCCACACGCTCCGGCGATATCCCGGCCCCGGTTCTGCCGGATGAAGGCCGCCACGTGGCCCTCGCACAGCAGCTCCCGGAAGCGCTCGGCCCGCTCGTCCATGGTCGTCTTGAAGCCCAGCCCCGGGTTCTCGTTGTAGGGGATGAGGTTGACCTTGGCGGGGATGTCCTTGAGCAGCTCGATGAGGCGCCAGGCGTCCTCGTCGCTGTCGTTGAAGTCGCGCAAGAGGACGTACTCGAAGGTGATGCGGCGGCCCTGGCGCAGGGGGAACTTGCGGCAGGCGTCCAGCAGCGCCGCGATGTTCCACTTGCGGTTGACGGGCATCGTCTTGGAGCGCTGCTCGTCGGTGCTGGCGTTGAGCGAGATGGCCAGCTTCACGTCCGTCTCCTGGCCGAAGCGCTCGATCATCGGCACCAGGCCCACCGTGGAGACGGTGATGTGGCGGTGGCTGAAGTTGGGCCCGTCCTCGGACTGGAGGATGGAGAGGGCCGTCTTCAGGTTCTCGAAGTTGTGCAGGGGCTCGCCCATGCCCATGAAGACCAGGTTGGAGAGCGGGCGCAAGGTCTCCAGGTGCTCGTTCTTGCGCACCTCGCGGTTGACCGCGTGCACCTGGGCGACGATCTCCCCGGGGGTGAGGTTGCGCTTGAGGCCCAGGGTGCCCGTCATGCAGAAGCTGCACGCCATGGCGCAGCCCACCTGGGTGGACACGCACAGCGTCTTGCGGTCCTCCGAGGGCATGTAGACGGACTCGATGTAGCGGCCGTCGCGGGTCTTCCAGCGGTACTTGATGGTGCCATCCACCGAGCGCTGCTCGGCGTCCTTCACCAGGGGGACGATCTCCGCGCGCTGCTTGAGCTTCTCGCGCAGGGCCTTGGAGAGGTCCGTCATCTCGTCGAACGAGGTGGCGCCGCGCTGGTGGAGCCACCGGTACAGCTGGCTGGCGCGGAACGAGCGCTCACCGAGCTGCTCGGTGAAGAAGCGGGTGAGGCCCTCCAGCGTGAGGCTGGAGACCTCCACGAGCTTGGCGGGCGCGGGGGCCGGCTCGGGCGCGGGCGGGGCCGCCTGGAGCTCGGCGATCGCGGCGGGGATGTTGGAGGACTCGGGCTGCATCGTCATGGTTCCAACGGGGGGAAGGACGGTGTCCCTTCCCACAAGAGAGGACGCGGAGTCAAAGGAGGGCTCGTTCCCTCCCCTGCCCTGGCGCGGGAAAGACGACGGCCCGACCCCGCGGAGGAGCGCGGGAGCCGGGCCGTATCCCGGGCCATGAGGCCCTGCCAGCTACTTCTTGCTGGTGTACTCGTAGGGGGCGAGCTCGGTCTCGCGGAAGAAGTACGCGATCTCGTTCTTCGCGTTCTCCAGGCTGTCCGAGCCGTGCACCGTGTTCTGGTCGATGCTGGTGGCGAAGTCGCGGCGGATGGTGCCCGGGGCGGCGTTGGCCGGGTTGGTGGCGCCCATGATGTCGCGGTTGGCCAGGACGGCGTTCTCACCCTCCAGCACCATGAGGACCACGGGGCCGGAGATCATGAAGTTCACCAGGTCCTTGAAGAAGGGGCGCGCCTTGTGGACGGCGTAGAACCCCTCGGCCTGGGCCTGGGACAGGTGCTGCAGGCGGATGGCGACCGGCTTGAGACCCTTCTCCTCGAAGCGGGAGATGATCTTGCCGATGACGCCCTTCTGGAGCCCGTCGGGCTTGATGATGGACAGCGTACGCTCGATGGCCATGGTGATGGTCCTCGGTATGTCGGGTGTGGGTGGGACTAGCGCTTCTTCTTGGGAGCGCCGCGCTTGACGGCCTCCTGCAGCGTGGTGCCGAGCTCGGCGGGGCTGGCGGCCATGACGAAGCCCGCGGCCTCCATGGCCTTCATCTTCTCCGAGGCCGTGCCCTTGCCACCGGAGATGATGGCGCCGGCGTGGCCCATGCGCTTGCCCGCAGGGGCGGACTGACCGGCGATGAAGCCGGCGATGGGCTTGGTGAACTCGCGCGCCACGTACTCGGCGCCGCGCTCCTCGGCGTCGCCGCCGATCTCGCCGATCATGATGACGGCGTCCGTCTCGGGGTCGGCGTTGAAGAGCTTGAGCACGTCCACGAAGTCCGTGCCGTTGACCGGGTCACCGCCGATGCCCACCGCGGTGGACTGGCCCAGGCCCAGCTGGGTGAGCTGGTACACGGCCTCGTAGGTGAGCGTGCCCGAGCGCGACACCACGCCGATGCGGCCCGGCTTGTGGATGTGGCCCGGCATGATGCCGATCTTGCACTTCGCGCCCGGGGTGATGACGCCGGGGCAGTTGGGGCCGATCAGGCGAACGCCCGGCTTACCCTGGAGGTAGCGCTTGGCCTTCACCATGTCGTTGACGGGGATGCCCTCGGTGATGGTGATGATGAGGGAGATGCCCGCGTCGGCGGCCTCCATGATGGAGTCGGCGGCGAAGGGGGGCGGAACGAAGATGACCGAGGTGTTGGCGCCGGTCTGCTTCACCGCGTCGGCCACCGAGTTGAAGACGGGGACCTTGCCCTCGAAGTCGGTACCACCCTTGCCCGGCGTGACGCCAGCAACGAGCTTCGTTCCGTACTCCAGCATCTGCTTGGAGTGGAACGAGCCCGCCGAGCCGGTGATGCCCTGGCAGAGGACCTTCGTGTTCTCGTTGACGAGGATGCTCATGGCTTGAACCTTTCTCTGCCTGGACTACTTCAGCGCCGCGACGGCCTTCTCGGCGGCCTGGCGGAGGTTGTCGGCGGGGGTGATGGCGAGGCCGGAGGTGCGCAGCAGCTCCTTGCCCTTCTCCACGTTGGTGCCCTCGAGCCGCACCACGAGCGGAACCTTGAGTTGCACTTCCTTCGCCGCGGCGATGATGCCCTCGGCGATGACGTCGCACTTCATGATGCCGCCGAAGATGTTGACGAGCACCGCCTTCACCGCCGGGTCGGCGAGGATCAGCTTGAAGGCCGCCGTCACCTTCTCCTTGCTCGCACCGCCGCCCACGTCGAGGAAGTTGGCCGGCTGGCCGCCCACCAGCTTGATGGTGTCCATGGTGGCCATGGCCAGACCCGCGCCGTTCACCATGCAGCCGATGTTGCCCTCGAGCGCGATGTAGGCCAGGTCCCACTCCTTGGCCTGGGTCTCGCGGGGCTCCTCCTCGGAGGTGTCGCGGTACTCCAGCAGATCCTTGTGCCGGTAGAGCGCGTTCTCGTCGAAGTCCACCTTCGCGTCGAGCGCCACCACGCCGCCGTCCTTGAGGATGACGAGCGGGTTGATCTCCACCAGGGAGGCGTCCGTCTCCACGAACATGCGGTAGAGCGCGGAGCAGAACTGGACGAACTTGTTCACCGTGGGGCCGGAGAGGCCCAGGCCGAAGGCCAGCTTGCGGCCCTGGAAGTCCTGGAAGCCCACGGCCGGGTCCACCCCCTCGCGGAGGATCTTCTCGGGGCTGTGGGCGGCCACCTCTTCAATCTCCACGCCACCCTCGCGGGAGGCCATGAAGGTGATGCGCGAGGTGGCGCGATCCAGCGTCACACCGAGGTACAGCTCCTGACCGATGGCCAGGCCCTCCTCGATGTAGACCTTGTGGACCGTCTGGCCCTCGGGCCCGGTCTGGATCGTCTTGAGCTTCATGCCCAGCATCTGCTTGGCCAGATCCTTGGCCTCGGCGGGGCTCTTGGCGAGCTTCACGCCGCCGCCCTTACCGCGGCCACCGGCGTGGATCTGCGCCTTCACGACGACCACCGGCGTGGCCAGCTGCTTGGCGGCCGCCTCGGCCTCGTTGGGCGAGAGCGCGAGGATGCCGCGCGGCGTGGGGACGCCATACTTCCGGAAGAGTTCCTTGCCCTGGTACTCGTGGATCTTCATCGAAGCTCCGGGTGACGCGAGTGACGCGAAACTGGCACCCGGGAATCAGCCCCGGGGCGGGACGGTGCGGGTGCCTCTCTCGCGCAGAATGGCCCGATTGGCAAGGCCCTACTGTCAAGGGCCAAACCCATGGACCGGAAACGAACCGAGGCCCCGGCCCGGCGAGGAGCAGCCGGACGTGGGGCCTCATGAAACGGGGGTGTGACGGGGACGGCCTTCTACCCCGGGCCGCTGGACGCCTTCTTCTCGGCGCTCTGGTCGAAGAAGATGTCCTTGATGATCTGCTTGGTCACCTCGCGGTTCATCACCGCGATGGAGGTGGTCAGCGGGATCTCCTTCGGGCACACCTTCACGCAATTCTGCGCCTTGCCGCAGTCCTGGATGCCGCCCGGCCCCATGAGCCCCCGGACACGCTCCTCGGCGTTCATCTTGCCGGTGGGGTTCATGTTGAAGAGGCGGGCCTGGCTGATGGCCGCGGCACCGATGAAGTCGTTGTCGATCGTCACCTGCGGGCACGCCTCGACGCAGCTGCCGCACGTGATGCACGTGGACAGCTTGTACATCACCGTCTGGTCATCCGGGGACTGGCGGGGACCGGGGCCCAGGTTGTGCGTGCCGTCGATGTTGATCCACGCCTTCACGCGCTTGAGCGCGTCGAACATGCGGTCGCGGTTGACCGCCAGGTCGCGCGTGACGGGGAACTTCTTCATCGGCTCCAGGGTGATGATGGGCTCCCCGTCACCGATGATGCGGTCGATCAGCGCCGAGCAGGCCATGCGGACCCGCCCGTTGATGTTCATGGCGCAGCTGCCGCACACCTCCTCGAGGCAGGCGGCGTCCCAGATGACCGGGGAGACCTTGCGGCCGTCCACGGTGACCGGGTTGCGCTGGATCTCCATCAGACAGGAGACGACGTTCGCGCCCTTGCCGTAGGGAACGCGGAACTCGTCGTAGTGCCCCGCCCCGTCCGGGCCGATCTGGCGCCAGACGCGGAAGGTGACGTGCTTGGAATTGGTGCTGACAGGCGCCTGCGCGGTCGCGTTGTCCATGTCGTTCCCTCCTGATCAGGCGTACCAGCGCGGCTCGGGATCGAGCACGGGCGTGGGGATGTCCTCGTAGCTGATCTGCGGGCCCTCCACCGCGTACTTCGCGATGGTCGTCTTGGCCCACTTCTCGTGACGCTTCTTCCACAGGCCCATCCAGTTGGGATCCTTCGTCGGATCCTTCGAGGCGGGCTCGGGCAGCGAGAACTCCGGCTTGTAGTGGGCGCCGCGGCTCTCGTCGCGCAGCAGCGCGCTCTTGGCGATCACCTCGGCCAGCTCGAACATGTTCCAGAGCTGGTTGACGTACGAGATGCTGCGGTTGGCCACGTTGCCGGTGTCCAGGGCGTTGATGTTCTTCCACCGCTCCTTGAAGTCGCGGATCTTCTCCACCGTCTTCTTGAGCCGGTCGTTGTAGCGGACGACGGTGCAGTTCTCCGTCATCAGGTCGCCGAGCTCGCGGGTGAGGCCGTACGCGTTCTCCTTGCCGTCCATCTTCTTGATGGTGGCGAAGCGGTCCTCCCAATACTTCTTCGAGTCGGCGAAGTAGGGCTGGTGGCTCGCGTCGTCGGCGCTCTTGGACTGGCTCTTGGAGAAGGCCACCATGGCCGGGCCGCCGATCATGCCGCTGTAGATGCAGGACAGCAGCGAGTTGGCGCCCAGGCGGTTCGCGCCGTGGTAGGCGTAGTCCGCCTCGCCCGTGGAGTACAGGCCGGGGATGTTGGTGGACTGGTTGACGGGGCTGCCGACGAGCGGCGTCTGCGTCTGGGAGTCCGCCTCGAAGCGCACGTACAGGCCGCCCATCGAGTAGTGCATGCCCGGGAAGATCCGCATGGGCACGTAGCGCGGATCATCGCCCACGAACTTCTCGTAGATCTCCATCACGCCGCCCAGCTTGGCGGTGAGCACGTGGGCCGGGATGTGCGTGACGTCCAGGTACACGGCGTCGCCGCCGTCGAGCCCCAGGCCCAGCTCGCGGCACACGCTGAAGATCTCGCGGGTGGCCACGTCGCGCGGCACGAGGTTCTTGTACTTGGGGTACTTCTCCTCGAGGAAGTAGAAGCGCTCGCTCTCGGGGATGTCCTTGGGGCTGCGGTTGTCGCCCTTCTTGCGCGGCACCCAGACGCGGCCCCCCTCGCCACGCACCGACTCGCTCATCAGGCGAAGCTTGTCCTCACCCGGGATGGAGGTGGGGTGCACCTGGATGAACTCGCCGTTGGCGTAGATGGCGCCCTCCATGAAGGCGCGGCCAGCGGCGGTACCGGTGTTGATGATGGAGTTGGTGGAGCGCCCGAAGACGATGCCCGGACCACCGGTGGCCAGGCACACGGCCTCGGCCGGGAAGGTGCGGATCTCATTGGTGCGCAGATCCATGGCCACGCTGCCGATGACGCGGCCCGCGCCGTCCTTCACCGTGCCCAGCCACTCCCAGTACTCGTACTTGGTGACGCGGCCCTCGGCCTCCCAGCGGCGCACCTGCTCGTCCAGCGCGTAGAGCAGCTGCTGGCCGGTGGTGGCGCCCGCGAAGGCCGTCCGGTGGTGGAGCGTGCCGCCGAAGCGGCGGAAGTCCAGCAGGCCCTCCGGCGTGCGGTTGAAGGTCACGCCCATGCGGTCGAGCAGGTAGATGATGCCCGGGGCCGCGTAGCACATGCCCTTCACGGAGATCTGCTCGGCGAGGAAGTCACCGCCGCGCAGCGTGTCCTTCACGTGGATGTCCGGGGAATCCCCCTCACCCTTCGTGTTCACCGCGCCGTTGATGCCTCCCTGGGCGCAGACCGAGTGGGAACGCTTCACCGGCACGAGCGACAGGATGTCGACCTGATGGCCGGCCTCGGCAAGCTTGATGGTGGTCATCAGCCCGGCGAGTCCGCCGCCCACCACCGTGAACCGCGCTGCTGCTGCCATGCTGCGTCTCCTTGGTGACCGGAAGTCCAGACGCGTCCTGGACGTGACCGGTGCGCCACCCGACTTCGCGAGTGCGCGACCCGGCCCCCCGGTGCGAATGCGTCACACTAGTTAACTGGCGAATTCAGCGAGCCGCAAAGATTACCGGAATGGAGGGATAAGAGCGCTCCATCTCCGGCATCAGCCCCGCTCAGTCCGGCCCGCGCGGCGGCAAGCACCGCGCGGGACCGGGCCGGCTCGCGGCGGGAAGGACTACAGCTTCACTTCGCCGACGGTCTTCTTCACCGACTCGAAGGACTTGGTGAGCTCGGCCTTCTCGGCGTCGTTGAGCTGCACCTCGACGACCTTCTCCACGCCGCCCGCGCCGATCTGCATGGGGACGCCGAAGAAGAAGCCGTTGATGCCGTACTGCCCCTCGAGCAGGGCGGCGCCCGGCATGACGCGCTTGCGGTCGAGCAGGTAGCTCTCGGCCATGGCGATGGAGCTGGCGGCGGGGGCGAAGTAGGCGCTGCCCGTCTTGTAGAGGTTCACCAGCTCGGCGCCGCCCTTGCGGGTGCGGTCGATGATGGCGTCCAGCTTGTCCTTGGCGATGAGCTGGGTGAGGGGCACGCCGCCCACGGTGCTGTGGCGCACCAGGGGCACCATGTCGTCACCGTGGCCGCCGAGCACCAGGGCCTCGACGTCGCGGATGGAGCAGCCGAGCGCCTCGGCGATGAAGCACTTGAAGCGGCTGGTGTCCAGCACGCCCGCCATGCCGACGACCATGTTCTTGGGCAGCCCGGAGATCTTGTGGAGCGCGAACACCATCGCGTCCAGCGGGTTGGCCACGTTGATCACGAAGGCGTTGGGGCAGTGCTGCTTGATGTTGGCCGCCACGTCCCGCATGATCTTGAGGTTGACCTCGAGCAGGTCCTCGCGGCTCATGCCCGGCTTGCGGGGCACGCCGGCCGTGATGATGACCACGTCCGAGCCGGCCACGTCCTTCCAGTCGGTGGTGCCGGTGACGCGGCAGTCGTAGCCGTCCACGGCGGAGAGCTGGTTGATGTCCAGGGCCTTGCCCTTGACCAGACCCTCGGCCACCGGGATGTCGTAGAGCATGACGTCGCCGAGCTGCTTCTGCACCGCGAGCAGGGCCAGGTTGCCGCCGATCTGACCGCCGCCGATGAGACCGATCTTCTTCTTGGTGTGAGCCATGTGGGTTGTCTCCCCGTGACGACTACATGTTCTTGATGATGGCCTGGCCGAACTCCGAGCACTTCACCTCGGAGACGTTGCCCTGGCTTTCCTGGCGCATCAGGCGGGCGAAGTCGTAGGTCACTGTCTTGTTCGCGATGGCCTTGTCCATGCCCTTGATGATCAGGTCCGCGGCCTCGTGCCAGCCCATGTGGCGCAGCATCATCTCGCCGGAGAGGATGACCGAGCCCGGGTTCACCTTGTCCTGGTCCGCGTACTTGGGCGCGGTGCCGTGGGTGGCCTCGAAGACGGCGTGGCCGGTGACGTAGTTGATGTTGCCGCCCGGCGCGATGCCGATGCCGCCCACCTGCGCGGCCAGCGCGTCGGAGAGGTAGTCACCGTTGAGGTTGAGCGTGGCGATGACGTCGAACTCGTCCGGACGCGTCAGCACCTGCTGCAGGGTGATGTCCGCGATGGAGTCCTTGATGACGATCTTCCCGGCGGAGACCGCGGCCTTCTGCTCGGCGTTGGCGGCGTCCTCGCTCTTGGCGGCCTTGGTGGCCTCCCACTGATCCCAGGTGTAGACCTTGTCACCGAACTCGCGGGCCGCCAGGTCGTAGCCCCACTTGCGGAAGGCGCCCTCGGTGAACTTCATGATGTTGCCCTTGTGCACGATCGTCACGCTCTTGCGCTTGTGCGCGATGGCGTACTCGATGGCGGCACGGACGAGGCGCTCGGTGCCCTCCCTCGACACCGGCTTCACGCCGATGCCAACGCTCTCGGGGAAGCGGATCTTGCCGAAGTCCTTCGGGAACTCCTTCTTGAGGAACTCGAGGACCTTCGCGGCCTGGGCGCTGCCGGCCTCGAACTCGATACCGGCGTAGATGTCCTCGGTGTTCTCCCGGAAGATGGTCATGTCGACCTTCTCGGGGGTCTTCACCGGGCTGGGCACGCCCTTGAAGTAGCGGACGGGACGCAGGCAGACGTACAGGTCGAGCATCTGGCGCAGCGCCACGTTGAGCGAGCGGATGCCACCGCCCACCGGCGTGGTCAGCGGGCCCTTGATGCCCACGAGGTACTCGCGGAACGCGGTGACCGTCTCGTCGGGCAGCCAGTTGTTGACCGTCTTGAACGCCTTCTCGCCGGCGAGCACCTCGAACCAGGCGATCTTCTTCTTGCCCTTGTAGGCCTTCTCCACCGCCGCATCGAAGACGGCCTGCGAGGCGCGCCAGATGTCGCGGCCGGTGCCATCACCCTCGATGTAGGGGACGACCGGGTTGTCCGGCACGAACAGCTTGCCGTTCTTCAGGGTGATCTTCTCGCCGCTCGGAGGGGCCATGGACGAAGCTCCTGACTGGGAAGGGTGTGACCGTGTGCGTTTGGGCGGCGGATGCTTCGCAACACCGGCCCCTCGCGTCAAGGAGTTTGGCTACCCTCCGAGCGGCCTGACTTATCGGATCCAATCGCCGAGGGCCCTCCCCCCTCGCGTACGGCACCGTGGCCCCTCTCCCACCCTACCTCCGAGGACACCCGGGGTCGGCCGTTGGCTCAGCGACGCTCCACGTCCCACCAGCCGAAGTGCATCGTCCGCTGTTCGCTGAGCTGCACCCAGCCCGGCGCGTGCGTGTAGGCCCGAGGGAGGAGGCCCGCGGCCTCGAGCGCCCGCGCCGTCTCCTCGAAGGAGCTGAAGTACAGCGCCACCTCGTGGTCCGCCGTCTGGATCCGACGCCGTGCGTCCTCGTGCCCCTCCAGCCCCGGGCGCCGTTCGAGCACCGTGAAGAGCAGGCGCCCCCCGGGCCTCAGGGCTTCGGAGACATGGCGAAGCGCTCGCGGCAGGTCATCGCAGAAGTCGAAGCACCCCACCGCCAGCGCCACATCGAACCGGCCGAGCTCTCCGGGAATGGGATCGCGGTAGCTGTGCACGCGGTACCTGCCCGAGGGCCGGCCCTCACGCGCCCGGTCGATCATCTCGGGGGAGAGATCCAGCCCCACCACCTGTACGGTCGGCTCCAACTCGCGCGTGAGCTGCCCCGGGCCACATCCCACGTCCAGCACCCGACAGCCCCGCGTCACCGTCTCCTCGAGGAACCGCTCCACCCTCCCCTCGTACCGGTGCAGCGAGGGGAAGAAGACCTCGTAGACCCCGGCGATCTCCCCGTATACCCGCCGGACCCGCTGCTCCTGTTCGTCGTCGATCGCCATCGTGAGCGGCAGCGTAGGATACTCCCGGCCGTTATTGCGCCGGGGAGGCCGTGGAGCCGTTGGCCGGCTCGATGCCTCCGAGCTTCAGCAGCTCGGACACCGTCACGAAGCGGTAGCCCTGCTCGCACAGCCGGCCGATGACGATGTCCACCGCCTTCAGCGTCCCCGGTTTGTCCTGCCCTCCATCGTGGAACAGGATGATCGAGCCCGGCTTCACCGCGTCCATCACCCGTGACGTCAGCAGCTCCACGTCCTGCGTCTCGTCGTCCCGGGACACCGCGTCGAAGGTGATGTGCTTGCGCCCACCCTGCTTCAGCAGCCAGGGCAGCACCAGCAGCTTCTTGCCGTACGGCGCCCGGAAGAGGAGCTCCCCCTCCACGCCCAGCCCGCGCAACAGCGCATCCGTCTTGTCGATCTCCTCGCGCACGTAGGACGGCGATTTGAAGATCAGCCGGTGGTGCGAGTACGAGTGATTGCCCACCTGATGGCCCTCGGCCAGCACCCTCGCCGCGAGCTCCCGGTGGCGCTCGATGTTCCGCCCCACCATGAAGAAGCTGGCCTTCACCCCGTGCCGCTTCAGCAGCTCGAGCACCGCCTCCGTCTGGCCCGGCCTCGGCCCGTCATCGAACGTCAGCGCCACCACCTTCTCAGACGTCTCCACCCGCGGGTAGAGCTCGCCCATCAGCTGGAAGGTCCACGACCTGGAGAGCAGCCACAGCCCCACCAGCACCCCGAGCACCACCAGCGGCGTCCCCACGGCCCATCGCATCCATCGCTTCCGGCTCATGCCGGGCCCGCCCTGCACGGAGCGCGCCGGAGTGCTCGGGACCTCGGACGCAGTGCCGTGTGGCGTCAGGGACGCACCTCGCGCGGATTCGGGAACGCCCCGTGGCGCCCCGCCCACGCCCCGCTCACTCGAACTCGAGCGCGCGCTGGAAGTCCGCCGGGTTCGTCGCCGCGCTCTGCGCCGTCTCCAGGGTGATGATGCCCTGGCGGTAGAGCTGGCTCAGGTGCTGATCGAAGGACTGCATGCCGAACATGTCGCGGCCCTTCTCGATGACGTCCTTGAGCTCGTTGGCCCGGTCCTCGCGGATGTACTGCTCCACCGACTTGGTCTGGACCATGATCTCCAGCGCCACCGTGCGCCCCTTGCCGTCCGCCTTCGGCAGCAGCCGCTGCGAGATCGTCGCCCGGAGGCTGTCCGCCAGGCGCATGCGCACCATCGACTGCTCCTCGGCCGGAAACACCGAGATGAGCCGGTTGATGGTCCGCGAGGCGTCCGTCGTGTGCACCGTCGAGAGCACCAGGTGGCCCGTCTCCGACGCCTTGAGCGCGATGTCGATCGTCTCCGTGTCGCGCATCTCGCCCACCAGGATCACATCCGGGTCCTGACGCAGCGCGGCCCGCAGCGCGATGGCGAAGTTCTCCGTGTCCGGGCCAATCTCCCGCTGCGAGATGGAGGACTTGTGGTTCTTGTAGATGAACTCGACCGGGTCCTCGATGGTGAGGATGTGCAGGTTCTCGGTGCGGTTGATGTGATCGATCATCGACGCCAGCGTCGAGCTCTTGCCCGAGCCCGTCGCCCCCGTCACCAGCACCAGCCCGCGGTCGTTGCCGGCGATCGTCTTGAGCACCTGCGGCAGCCCCAGCCCGTCGATGGTGGGGATCTCATCCGGGATGATGCGCAGGATGCACGCCAGCGTGCCCCGCTGCCGGTAGATGTTCACGCGGAAGCGCGCCACCCCGGGCAGCCCGTACGAGGTGTCGTACTCCTGCAGGCTGTCGACCTGGGTCTTCGTCAGCGGATCGCTGATGATGTGGAGCGCGACCTGTTTGGTGTGGTCCGGATGGAGCTTCTCCATCTTCAGCGGCCGCAGCACCCCGTTGACCCGGTAGATGGGAGGGTCACCCGGCCGAAAGTGGATATCCGAAGCGCCGTTCTGGACGCCGACCGTGAGCAGCTTGTTGAGCGTTGCCTGATCCAGGGGGATGACCTCTCTCGCCGGCCACGGATTCTAGGCGAAAGCCCCCCGGGCCAGCCAACAACAAGACGCGCCCCCTCCCCTCCTCCCCGGCTTCTTTCACCGCACCGTCACACCCCAGGCCCCTGGCACGAGGTGCGGAATCCGGGTAGAGAATTCCGTTCCCGAGGCTCCGCTCCACCGAGGTTTCCCCTGTTCCAGGTCAAGGTCGATCAGTCGAACGCGCTCGTGGAAATCACCCTGGAAGGTTCCATCCGCGCCGAGGAGATGCAGCAGTTCGTCGAACAGGCCGTCGAGGCCGTGCGCTCCGCCTCCCAGGGCGGCCGGACCGTCCGGGCCCTCGCCGACCTGCGCCAGCTGAAGACCACCTCGCCCGAGGCCGCGGAGATCCTCCGCCAGGGCCAGCAAGCCGCCATGCGAGAGGGCATGAAGCGCATCGCCGAGCTCGTCGGCAGTGAGCTCACCACGCTCCAGCTCAACCGCGTCGCGCGCACCAGCGGCATGGACCGCATCCTCCGCCGCTTCGACGACGAGGCGGCCGCCCGGCTCTGGCTCTTCTCGGAAGGCGACGCGCTCGACGCGGCCTGAGCTCAGGCCACCCGCTGGCGCAGCACCGTGCGCTCCACCTTGCCCATCGCGTTGCGCGGCAGCGCCTCGATGGCCAGGAAGCGCGCGGGGACCTTGAAGCCCGCCAGCGACTCGCGGCACCACGCCCCCAGGTCCTCCGGCAGCGGCGCCCCGTCGCGCGTCGCCACGAAGGCCACCGGCACCTCGCCCCAGCGCGCGTCCGGTACGCCCACCACCGCCACTTCCTGGACCGCGGGGTGCGAGGCCAGCACCGCCTCGAGCTCGGCCGGGTAGATGTTCTCCCCGCCCCGGACGATGAGGTCCGTGCGCCTCGAGAGCACCTTCAGGCGCCCCCGCTCGTCCAGCATCCCCACGTCCTTCGTCCGCAGCCAGCCGTCCCGGACGGTCTCGCTCGTGGCGTCGGGGCGGTTCAGGTAGCCCGCCATCACCGTGGGGCCCCGGACCTCGATGTCCCCTTCCTTCCCCGGGCCCACTGGCGTGCCCTCGGGGCCCAGGATGCGCACCTCCAGGCCCGGAAGGGGCCGGCCCGCCGTGCGTCCATCCGCCTCGTCCGGGTGCTCCGTCGTCACCTGCGAGCACGCCTCCGTCAGCCCGTACGTCTGAAGCGACAGGATGCCCGCCGCCCTCGCCCTCGCCAGCAGCGGCGCCGGTACCGGGCCTCCGCCAATCAGCGCCAGCCGGAACGTGGCCGGCACCGGGCGGTCCTTCCGCGCGTCCAGCACCCGCTCCAGCGTCGTCGCCACGAAGCTCGCGTGCGAGACGCCTTCTTCGTCGATGGCCCGGTTGGTGTCCTCCGCGTCGAAGCGCTCCCTCAACACGAGGCAGCCTCCGTCGTACGCCGTGCGCGTGAGCATCGCCAGGCCGCCCACGTGGAAGAGCGGCAGTGTGCCCAGCCACCGGGGCGAGGGGTGCGCTCCCAGGTTCGCCTCGGAGCAGCGCGCGGACGCCCGGAAGTTCCCCTCCGTCAGCACCGCCCCCTTCGGCCGCCCCGTCGTTCCCGACGTGAAGAGGATGACCCGCGGACTCTCTGGCCGCAGGGGGACACAATATGAAGACGTTGTGTCCGCCCCGTCCATGAAGGACTCCAGGGTCTGCGCTTCCGGGAAGAAGCGATCGGCTACCCCTGCCAAGCGCAACGTGAGCTTCGGGGCCACGTCCTCCAGGAGCGGCTGAAGCTCCGCCCGGGTCAGTCGGGCATTGAGCGGCGCCAACACCGCCCCCAGCCTCCCGAGCGCGAAGAAGAGCTGCGCCACCGCCGCGTGGTTCGTCGCCAACAGCGCCACCCGGTCTCCCGCCGTGACGCCTCGGGACTGGAGCGCCGTCACCCACCGGCCCACCTCCGCGTCCAGCTCTCGATACGTCCACCGCTGGCCCTTGAAGGTCAGCGCCAGTGCGTCCGGCCGCGTCTCCGCGCCAGTCCGGATGGAGCATGTCCACTGCATCAGCTCACTCCCTGGCCCGGTATCCGTGGGAGCTCGATGCGGCCCCTCACCGGGCGGAATGGATGGTTCCCGGGCTCGTCCTTGAAGAGGTGCCCCACTCCGAGCCCCGACGCGTATCGGCCCGACGGCAACGCCGCCGCCAAGTGCGCCGCTCCCGCTCGGGCGATCACTCCGTCCAGCGAGCTCGTTACGTACGCTTCCAGGCCTCGGCTCGCCGCCTCGCGCGCCACCGCCAGCGTCGGCAGCAGGCCTCCCAGTACCATCGGCTTGAGCACCAGGACCTTCACCGTGCTCGGGCGGTCCAGCAGCACTCGGAGGACCTCGGGGATTGCCAGTGACTCGTCCGCGGCCAGCGGGCATGGGGCTCGCTCGCTCAGGCGCGCGAGGGCCTCGTACTCCTCGGGCGCTACTGGCTGCTCGCAGAGCTCGAGGCCGTAGGCGCTCAGGGCTTCCAGCGCCGCTCCCGCCTCGGATTCCTTCCACGCTCCGTTCGCGTCTACTCGCAGGCGTACCGCTGGGCCCACGGCTTCGCGCACCGCCTGGAGTCTCGCGATGTCCTCGGACAGTGGGCGGCCCGCGACCTTGATCTTCAGCGTCTCGTAGCCTTCCGCCACGGCTCGCTGGGCTTCTTGTGCCAGTGCTTCCGGAGATGGGGCTCCGAGCAGCGCGTTGACGTGCACCCGCGCACGGGCTTCAGCCGACAGCAGTTGGCAGAGTGGGATTCCCTGGCGCTTTGCTTGGAGCTCCAGCAGCGCTTGCTCCACCGCGTGTCTCGCCGCCGGGGTCCTGAGTGACAGGCCCACGGATCCCAGATCCAACCCGGGGCCCTCGCTACCCTCACCCCGTCCCTCTCCCGGAGGCAGAGGGGTGCTTGGGGGGAGTGGGTTCCGGAGTCTCTCGAGACTCGACTTCAGCACTCGTTCGCAGTCGCTCGGCGTTTCCGTTCCGAACTCCTGCAACGGCATCGCCTCGCCCTGCCCGAGACGGCCCTCCTCGTCTCGCAGGCGCACCACGAAGCCCTCTCGCGCCCCGTAGGTGCCCCTCGCCGTCTTCAGCGGGTTCACCATCTCCAGCCGCAACGGATGGAGCGTTACCTCCGTGAGGCGCATCAGCTCACCTCAGCAACAGCCCCACCGAGAACAGCAGCCCGAACACCAGCTGCAGCCTCGCCGTCCCGCCCAGCGCCGGATTCAACGCTCCACCCTGCGCGCCCAGCACCCGCTTCAGCGGCGGCACCGCCACCGGCATGCTCAAGAGCGCCAGCAGCACCCACGGGCTCGCCAGCTTCAGCGCCCACATCGCCACCGGCGTCACGTAGGCCGCCACGAGCAGCACCACGTACTCGGCCTTGCCCATCGTCGTGCCGAAGCGCACCACCAGCGTCCGCTTGCCCGCCTTCACGTCCGTCGACGCGTCTCGCAGGTTGTTCACCACCAGCAGCGCCGTGCCAATCGCGCCCACGGGAATCGCCGCCCACCATGCCGCCGGTCCCACCGTCAGCGTCTGCACGTAGAACGTCCCCGGCACCGCCACCAACCCGAAGAACACGAAGACGAAGAGGTCTCCCAGCCCGTTGTACCCCAGCGGGAACGGGCCTCCCGTGTACGCGTACCCCGCCATCACCGACGCCAGCCCGATCGCGACGATCGGCCACCCGCCCACCACCACCAGGTAGATGCCCGTCAGCACCGCCAGCCCGAAGCACAGCAGCGCGCTCGCCAACACCGTCCCCGGCGCGATCAGCCCGCTCTGCGTCACCCGCTTCGGCCCCAGCCGCTCCTCGGTGTCCGCGCCCTTCTTGAAGTCGTAGTAGTCGTTCGTCAGGTTGGTGCCGATCTGGATGAGCATCGCGCCCACCAGCGCCGCCAACGCCGGCAGCCACCGGCCCACGCCCAGTCCGTACGCGAGCGCCGTGCCCACCATCACCGGCACCAGCGCCGCCGTCAGCGTCTTCGGCCTCGCGGCCATCACCCACGTCTTCAAGGTGGGGCGAGGCGCCTCCACCGCGGGAGCAATCGTGTTCATGTCTAGTGATGGCCCCCGGCCGCGTTCTTGTCGGGCACGGAGCTCTCGAACTCGGGGGATTCGTACCAGGGCGTCTGCAGGAAGGAGATGACCTCGCGGGCGTACTCCTCCGGCACTTCCAGATGCGGAGCGTGGCTGCACTCGTCGAACGTGCGGCGCCACACCACCGGCAGCTCCGCCGCCATCCGGCGGGCGATCTGCGTGAACTTGTCGTCCAGCGCTCCCGTCAGCAACAGCGTGGGCAGCCGCTGGCGCTGAAGCTCCGGCCAGTAGTCCGGCTGCACCCCGAGCCCCAGGCAGTCCAGCGCCCCCACCAGCCCCTCCACCGTGCACCCCTGGCGCCGAGCCCGCAGCGACTCCTGGAGCTCCGCGGGCAGCTGGCGCAGACCCACGAAGAGTGGCAGCGATTCCCAGTGCGTCACGAAGGCGTCCACGCCCTTCTGCCGGATGAAGGTCGCCAGCTCCCCGTCCTTCGCCCGCCGCTCCGTCCGCTCCTGGCGGCGATGCAACCCCGGCGAGCCACTCTCCATGATGAGCCGGCCAAAGCGCTCGGGCCTGCTCAGCGCCGCCGCCAGCGCGAACCGCGCTCCCTGCGAGTAGCCCAGCAGGTTCGCCTTCGCCACGCCCACCTCGTCCAGCACGCGCATCAGCGCGTCCACCGTCTCGAGGAAGCCCTCCCGGCCGGTGCGCGAGGGCAGCGGCGTCTGGCCATGCCCCGGCAGATCCACCGAGATGGCCCGCACCTTGTCGCTCATCAGCGGGCGCAGGTGATCGAACGACGAGCGGTTGCCCGTGAATCCATGCAGGAAGAGGAGCGGGTGCGAGCCCTCTCCCCACGTCTCGTATGCCAGCTTCAGAGCCATGGGCCCTCTCCCAGCGAGGCGGCCATCCTCGCGAACAGCTGCCGGTGCAGATCCACGTTCCGGGCGCGCTCGGCCACCTTCACCTCGATGAGGTGCAGGCCGCCCTTGAGTCCCTCGGTCACCGCCGAGCGCAACGCCGCCGGTGAGTCCGGGCGACGGAACCGCGCCTGGTAGAGCGCGGCCGCGTGCGACAGGTCCACCCCGTGCGGCGTGCCCCACAGGGTTTCGTACTGCGAACGGGCCGCCTCGGACTGCGCGATGGGCAGGAAGGAGAAGATGCCTCCTCCGTCGTTGTTCACCACCACCACCGTCAGCGGCACCCCGCTCCGGCGCGCCGTGAGCAGCCCGCCCACGTCGTGCAGGAAGGCCAGGTCTCCCGTCAGCAGCACCGTGGGACGGCTCGAGGCCGCCGCCACTCCGAGCGCGCTCGAGACGATCCCGTCGATGCCGTTGGCGCCCCGGTTCGCCAGCACCCGCAGCCCCCGGCCCATCGACGGCGCGAAGGCATCCACGTCCCGGATGGGCATGCTGCTGGACACGAACAGGTTCGCCCCCTCCGGCAGCGCCGCCACCACGTCGTGGGCGATCCGCATCTCCGTGAGCGACGGATCCTCCGAGAAGGCCGACTCCAACGCCGCCCGCGTCCACTGCTCGGCCCACAGGAAGCTCCGGGCCCAGGGGCCCAGGCCCCTCGAGAGCCCGTGCGCCAGCGCCTCGCACGCCGCCACCGCCGAGCCCTCCACCACGCGCGCCGCGCGGTGCGCCGGATCGAACAGGGCGCCCTCGTCACTGAAGAGCACCACCTCCGCGCCCGAGCCGTCGATCCACGCCTGCGGGCCCTTCGGCGTCAGGCCTCCACCGAAGCGCAGCACCAGCTCCGGGCGGTGCGCCTTCGCGAAGGGCTCGTGACGGAGCATCGCGTCGTAGAGCGACACCGTGGCCGGGCCGCCGCCATAGCGCGCCTGGGACGTGGCCTCGGCCAGCACCGGGTAACCCGTGGCCTCGGCCAGCGAGGCGATGGCCTCCAAGAAACCGTCGTTCTCGTCCCGGGGGCCGCAGACGATGACGCCCCGCTCGGTGGCCGCCACCTTCGCGCGGACCGCCTCCAGCACCTTCGCCTCCGGCTGGCGCGAGGGCGGGCTGACGCGCGTGAGGGGCGCTCCCGGCCGGCCTTCCCGGGCCAGCGAGGACAGGTGCTTCGCGTCGAAGCTCCCCGGCGTGGGGGCGAGCGGCTCGCGGAAGGGCACGTTGAGCTGCACCGCGCCCCTCGGGGCCCGCCAGGCCTGGGCCACGGCCCTCGCCACGGTGGCG
This sequence comes from Archangium sp., assembly GCF_045802675.1. Taxonomy (GTDB): domain Bacteria; phylum Myxococcota; class Myxococcia; order Myxococcales; family Myxococcaceae; genus Archangium. The sequence goes on from NZ_JBJMQO010000108.1 coordinate 37,977, forward strand.
CGCAGGTGCATCAGCGCCGCGTCGTCCGCCTCGGGCAGCCCCACGTCCGCGAACAGCCGCGCGAAATCCCCGAAGAACCGCGCCTGCGGCACCGTCTGCGGCGCGCCCCACCCCTGCAACTCCAACGGCCGGTCCGCGGTGAGCACCACCAGCGGCACCTGCGACATGGCCGCCTCGATGACCGCCGGGTAGAAGTGCGCCCCCGCCGTCCCGCTCGTGGCCACCAGCACCACCGGCGTCCTCGACTGCTTGGCCAGGCCCAGGGCGAAGAAGCCCGCGCTGCGCTCGTCGATGATGGACCAGGTGCGCATCCCCTCGGCCTTCGCGCACGCCAACGCCAGGGGCGAGGAGCGCGAGCCCGGACACACCACCGCGTGCCGCACGCCGCTTCGAACCAACTCCTCCAACAATGCCCGCGCCCAGAGTTGGTTCAGGTTGGCGTCAGACATGTCCTCCTCCGAGGGCCCGTAGCATGGCCAGACTCTTCATCTCCGTCTCGCGCCATTCCGCCTCGGCGCTGGAGCCCGCCACGATACCAGCACCCACGAAGAGTCGGGCCTTCGATCCTTTGATGCGCGCCGAACGCAGCGCGACCATCTGGTGCGCCCGCCCGGGTCCTACCCAGCCGACCGGCCCCGCGTACCAGCCCCGGTCCAACGCCTCGTGCTCGACGAGGAACTCCAGTGCGCGCTCCCGGGGCGTTCCCCCCACTGCCGGTGTGGGGTGCAGCGCCGCCACCAGCTCGGCCACCCCCACGCCCTCGCGCAGCTCGGCCCGGATGCCGGTGCGCAGGTGCACCACGTTCTTCAGGGTGAGCAGCGCCGGCTCCGCGTCCGAGTCGATGCTCTCCGCCAGCGGCTTGAGCGCCTTGAGGATGTAGCGCACCACCGCCTCGTGCTCGCGGCGATCCTTGTCGCTGCCGCCCAGCATCCCCGCCTGCGTGGGCGACGCGGATCCGGCGAGCGCCTCCGTCTCCAGCCGCCGCCCCTCCCACCGGCACAGCGTCTCCGGCGTGGCCCCCAGGAAGGCCGTCCCGTCCGGCGCCCGGAAGAGGAAGGTGGCACAGCGCGGGTTCTGCTCGCGCAACCGGGCCAGCACGTCCACGCGATCAAAGGTCCGCTCGCCCTCCACCTCCACCGCCCGCGCCAGCACCACCTTCTGGAGGCCCCCGGCGTTGATCGTCTCCACCGCGCGCTCCACCCGCCCCTCGAAGCCCTCCCGGGACGAGGACATTCGCAGCGCCTGGGCTCCCGTGCCCGCGGCGTGGCGGTACCCGGCCGGGAAGGACGCGGCCACCCGCGCCAGCCGCGAGCGCACCATGTCCTCGGCTCCCGGGCCCTCCGGCGCGAAGGCCGCCGCCGCCAGGCCCGCCCCCTCCCGCCACACCATCACCTCCGGCAGCGTCCACCGCCCGAAGCCGAACGGGCTCCAGCCCTCGTCACCGCCGTCCGTGGCGAAGCGCATGCCTCCGAACCAGGGGCCCGGCAATGACGTGGGGGCCTCGCCCAACCACCGCACCGAGTCCGGCGCCGACAAGTCCCGGAGCACCGCCTGCACCCGCGAGGCGCTCGAGGCCTCCACCGACGCCGCCTCGCCCCAGCCCGCCATCGCCTCGCGCGCCAGCGGACGCTCCCAATAGACGGAGGGCTCGCCCAACACCTCCGCGCCCGCGAGCGGATCCACCGCCGCCAGGGGCATCATCCCCGCCACCCAGCGGCCTCCTTCAGTGGGTCCGAGCGTCGTCATCAGCGGTCCTCACGAGGCCCTGCCACCAGCCGGGGCAGCAACCTCTTGTTGTTCTGTACGCCGGTTTGGCTATACAAGCATCACGGGGTTCAAAACAACGTGAACTCCACATGGGATGGGAGGCGCCCGTGAGTGGCAAGCCAGGTGAAGCGGGCGGGAGTACGCCCCGTGAAGGTACCCCTCGGGTGACCCGGGCCTGGAGGCCCGAGGGCACGCGCGTGCGGGTGGGACGGGTGGAGATTGGCGGCCCCGGTTTCGTGGTGATGGCCGGCCCGTGCGCCGTGGAGGGCATGGAGCAGACGGAGCAGACCGCCGCCGCCGTGGCCCACGCCGGTGCCCAGGTGCTGCGCGGGGGGGTATTCAAGCCGCGCACCAGCCCCTACTCCTTCCAGGGTATGGGCGAGCCGGGCCTGCGCGTGCTGGCCGAGGCCGGGCGCAAGGTGGGCCTGCCCATCATCAGTGAGGTGATGGAGTCCGCGCAGATTCCGCTCATGGCCGAGCACGTGGACATCCTCCAGGTGGGCGCGCGCAACATGCAGAACTTCCCGCTGCTGCGGGCGCTGGGGAAGGTGCGCAAGCCGGTGCTGCTCAAGCGCGGCCTGGCGGCGACGTTCCAGGAGTGGCTGCTGGCCGCCGAGTACCTGCTGGACGGCGGCAACGAGCAGGTCATCCTCTGCGAGCGCGGCATCCGCACCTTCGAGACGGCCACGCGCAACACGTTGGATCTGGCCATCGTGGCGCTCGCGAAGCAGCGCACGCACCTGCCGGTCATCGTGGACCCGTCGCATGCCACGGGCGAGCCGGAGCTGATTCAACCGATGGCGCTGGCGGCGGCGGCGGCCGGGGCGGACGGGCTGCTCATCGAGGTACACCCTCGGCCCGAGCAGGCCCTGTGCGACGGGCAGCAGGCCCTCACGCCCGAGCGTTTCCAACAACTGATGCGGCGGCTGCCCGGTGTGCTACACGCGGTGGACCGTCACCTTTGGCGGCCGGAAATCCCGGCCCATGTCGCGGGGGCTCGATGAGCACCGAAGTCCGTCAGATGTTCTCCTCCATCGCCACGAAGTACGACGTGACGAACGAGGTCATGTCGTTCGGCATCCACCGGCTGTGGCGGCGCGCGGCCGTGCGGCTCAGCGGCGCCCAGGAGGGCAGTGCCGTCCTCGACTGCGCCACCGGCACCGGTGACCTGGCGCTGGCCTTCAAGCGCAAGGTGGGCGCCTCGGGCCGGGTGGTGGGCACCGACTTCTGCAAGGAGATGCTGGACAACGCTCCGGCCAAGGCCGCTCGCGAGGGCCTGCAGCTCGAGTTCCAGGTGGCCGATGCCATGGATCTCCCCTTCGCGGACAACTCCTTCGACGTGGCCTCCATCGCCTTCGGCATCCGCAACGTGGATGATCCGGTGAAGTGCCTCGAGGAGATGGGCCGCGTGGTGCGCCCCGGCGGCCGCGTGGTGGTGCTCGAGTTCGGCCAGCCCACCGGCCTCTTCGGCGCCCTCTTCCGCCTCTACAGCAAGGTCGTCATGCCCACCATCGGCGGCCTGCTCACCGGCAACCGCGCCGCCTACGAGTACCTGCCCCGGACCTCGGCCGCCTTCCCCGCGGGGGACAAGTTCCTCGCGCTGATGGATCAGTCCGGCGCCTATCAGGAAAGAGTGGCCCACCCGATGACGTTTGGAACATCCTACGTCTATGTCGGGACCGTCCGCTGATCAGAGGCGTCAGCTCATCGAGAGCATCCTCGCGTCCGTGGATCCACGGCTCGCACCCTCGGTGCGCGAGGAGCTCGGCCGCCCCGGTCCCCGTCCCCTGCCCGCCGAGGGACAGACCGTCGTCCTCGGTGGGCACCGGGCCGCGGGCAAGACACGGCTGTTGCCCCTGGTGAGCGCCCTGCTCGGCAGGCCGGGGTTGGACCTGGATGCCGAGCTGGAGCGGCGCTCGGGCCGCTCGCTCCGGGATTGGGTCGCCGAGGACACCGCCGGTTTCCGTGCCGCCGAGCGCGGCCTGCTGCTGGAGCTGCCTCGCGGCTCCGTGGTCGCCGTGGGCGGTGGGTTCCTCTCGAATCACCCGGACGCCCTCGCTCCCTGTTACACCCTGCTCGTGCCCGTCTCCTTCGAGACCTACCGCGAGCGCCTTCTCGCCGACTCCTCCCGCCCCCGGTTGCATCCAGGCATGTCCCTGGAGGAGGAGCTGCACTCCATCTACAACGAGCGACAGGAGCTCCACGCTCGCGTCCCCACCGTGAGCCTCGCCGAGTTCCTCCGCGCCTTCGCCGCCCTCGGGAGCCAGCCATGACGCAGGCCCGCCGCGTCGTCACCCTCCCCCCGAGCCTCCGTGGCCCCGAGGCCCTCCGCTTCGCCACCGAGGCCCGGAGCCGGGGCGCCGAGGTGTTGGAGGTGCGGACGGATCTGCACCCGGCGGAGGCGGTGGACGCGGCGGCGCTCGCGGGAGTCATGGAGCTGCTGGTGTCCGAGCGCGGCACGCCCCTGCCTCCCGCGTGGGTGGCCGCCGCCCGGTGGGTAGATCGGGATGTCGTGCATGCCGGAGCGCTGGATGCTCCCGCGGGGAAGTTGCTGGCCTCGCACCACGCCGAGCGCGCCTTGTCCACCGAGGAGGCCCTGCGCCTGTGGGACGTGACGCTCCCGAGTGGGGCCCTGGTGAAGCACATCGAGCCGCTCGGGGAGGTGTCCCGTGAGCGGATCTCCGTGCTGCTGGAGACCCAGGCGCGGCTGCGCTCCCGGTTCGGTGAGGGGCGTGTCACCGTGCTCGCGATGGGTCCGGTGGCACTGCCTGTTCGCGCCGTGCTCGCCCGGCGCAACGTGCTCGATTACGTCGCCCTGGGTGGTGACTGGAAGGCGGCGCCCGGACAGAGGCTGCTCGCGGATGCAACCCGGGAGGCGAAGTACCCTCACCCCGTCCCTCTCCCGGGGGGCGAGGGGACATCGGGCAGATTGGGGATCCTGGGGACCTCGATCGTTCATTCGCGCTCCCCGCGCATCCACCTCCAGCCCTTCGACCGCATCGACATTCCCGAGGACGCTCCCGTCGAGGCCCTCGTGGATGCCCTCCTGCCCCACTACCGCGGCTTCGCCGTCACCAGCCCCTTTAAAATCCGCCTTGCCCGCCACACCGGCTCGCCGCTCGATGCCATCAACACGCTCGTGCGCCGCGGCGACCGCTGGGAGTCCTTCAACACCGATACCGAGGGCGCTCGCACCGTCCTCGAGCGGCTCGGCGCCAAAGAGGCCTTCGTCCTCGGAGATGGTGGTGCCAGTGCCGCCATCCGCGCCGTGGCCCCCGAGGCCGGCTGTTCGCTCCGCTTCCTGCGGCGCGCGGAAATCTCCGGGCCCCTCGGCGGTTCGGGTCTCTGGACCTGGCCCGATCGCATCACCCCGCCCGACGCCCTCCGCTTCGACGGAGCCCGCGTCGCCGTCATCGCCTACGGAGCCCCGGCACGCCGTATCGCCGCCGACATCACCCGCCGCGGAGGCACGCCCGTGTTGCTCGGCGCGGCATGGTTCATCGCACAGGCCCGCCGGCAGCGCGCCCTCTGGGAGACTGCTTCATGAATACGCTCGGCACCCTCTTCCGCCTCACCACCTTCGGCGAGAGCCACGGCCCCGCGCTCGGCTCCATCATCGATGGTTGTCCCGCGGGCATCCCCCTCGAGCGCGAGCTCATCCAGGCCGCGCTCGACCGGCGCCGTCCCGGCCAGTCCGCCATCACCACCGCGCGCGCCGAGCCGGATCAGGTGGAAATCCTCTCCGGCGTCTTCGAGGGCAAGACGCTCGGCACCCCCATCGCGGCCATCGTGCGCAACACCAACCAGCGCTCCGGTGACTACGAGAAGCTGAAGACCGAGGACCGTCCCGGCCACGCGGACGCCGTCTGGCGCGAGCGCTTCAAGCACCGAGATCATCGCGGGGGCGGACGCACCAGCGGCCGCGAGACGCTCTGCCGCGTCATCGGAGGCGCCGTCGCCGAGGCCTACCTCGCGCAGGCCTTCCCCGCGATGCGCACTGTCGCCTGGGTGTCGCAGGTGGGCAACCTGATGTCCGCCGTGCCCGAGCCCGGCCTCACCCGAGCCATGGTGGATGCCCACCCGACGCGCTGCCCGGATCCCGTGGCCCGTGAGGAGATGTCCCGGCGCATCCTCGCCGCCAAGGAGGCAGGAGACAGCCTCGGTGGCTCCATCGACGTGCGCGTGGACGGCCTGCCCGTGGGCCTCGGCGAGCCCATCTTCGGCAAGATGAAGGCCCTGCTCGCGCACGCGCTCGGCAGCGTGGGCGCCGTCACCGGAGTGGTCTGGGGCCCGCCGGATCTGCTCGCTCGCATTGAGCAGCCCGGCAGCGTGTTCCACGCGCAGAAGGACACCTACGGCGGCATCCAGGGCGGCCTGGCCAATGGCGAGCCCGTGGCCCTCCGCGCCTTCTTCAAGCCTCCGGCCACGCTCGCGGACCACGCGAAGGGCGGACGCCATGATCCCTGCATCATGCCCCGCGCCGTGCCCGTGCTCGAGGCCATGGTGTCGCTCGTCCTGGCCGACCTCGTCCTCCAACTGAACGCCCGGCCCCACTCCTCATGATTCAACTTCCTCCTGGCGCATACCGTCCCGCCTCCGACCGGTGGGGCTCCTTCAAGCGCCTGTGCGCGGGCCTCCCCGAGGGCAGCATCGCCGTCGTGGATCGCCGCGTGGCGCGTCTGCACCCCGCCGTGCTGTCGGCCCTCAAGGCGCGCGAGCCTCGCGCTGTGGTGCAGCTCACCGGCGGCGAGGTGGCGAAGACCTTCGAGGCCCTCGAGCAGGTGATGGCCGCGGGCCTGTCGATGCCGCGCTCGGGCACGCTGATCGCCATCGGTGGAGGCACCATCGGCGACGTGTCCACGGTGGCCGCGCACCTCCTCAAGCGGGGCGTGCGGCTGGTGCAGGTGCCCACCACGCTGCTGGCGGCGGTGGACAGCAGCCTGGGCGGCAAGGGCGCGGTGGACATGACCGTGCGCGGGCGCGTGGTGAAGAACCCGGTGGGCGTCTTCCACTACGCCGAGGAGGCGTGGCTGTGCCCCGAGCTCTACGAGAGCCTCTCGGATACGCAGCTGCGCGAGGGCGCGCTCGAGGCCTGGAAGATGGTGGCGAGCCTCGACGCGGAGCTCTTCCACGCGTACGTGCGCCGGGCGCCCTCGCTGGAGCGGATGGTGAAGGACGCGCGCCGCCTCAAGGAGTTCGTCTGCGCGAGAGACCCCTACGAGCACCAGGGCCTGAGGCGGGTGCTCAACTTCGGCCACACCTTCGGGCACGTGCTGGAGAGCCTGTCGGACTTCACGCTCTCGCACGGGGACGCGGTGGGCATCGGCATGCTGTGCGCGCTCGACGTGGGCCGCGCCATGGGCGTCACCCCCGAGGACGTGGCCTGGCGGGTGGAGGACGCGCTGCACCAGGGGCCCGGGGTGCTCGGCCGTGAACGGATGGCGGACCTGCTCGAGCGCGCGAAGCTCAAGGACGTGACGGCGCTGCTGTCCGCGGACAAGAAGGCGGGCAGCGCCGGGGAGCTGCGCATGGTACTGCTCACCGGCATCGGCAGCGCCGAGGTACGGGACGTCTCCGCCGATGTGTGGCGCAAGCTGTGGCCGTTGTGGACCGAGGGAAAACGCGCATGAGCCAGCTCCATGTGGATCCGAGCCACCTCGTTCCCGAGGTGCTCACCCCGCCCATCTCCAAGTCGGACGCGCAGCGGGCGCTGGTGCTCGCGCACCTCACGGGTGCCTGGCCCCTGCCCGTCCTCCAGGAGGAGCCCGAGCACTTCCTCCCCGCGGACGTGCGCGTGCTGCGCCGGGGCATTGAAGCCCTGCGCCTGCCTCCGGGCCCCGTGCGCGACGTGGACTGCGCGGACGGTGGCGCTCCCTTCCGCATCCTCGCCACCCAGGCCGCGGTGACGCCGGGCGCGCACGTGCGCCTCACGGGCACGCCCCGGCTCGGCGAGCGGCCTCATGGTCCCCTCTTCGAGTCCCTGCGCCAGACGCTCGGCCCCTCGGGGCTCGTGCTCACCGAGGGCAAGCCCTGGCCGGTGGAGATCCGCGCCCCAACGTCCCTCACCGGCGAGCCCGTCTTCCGCGTCCCGGGCGAGCAGAGCAGCCAGTACGCCTCCAGCCTGCTGCTGGGCTGCGCGGCCCTGTACCTGCGCGAGCGCCGCCCATGGCGGGTGGAGATCGTCGGCGCGCTGACGAGCGCGGGCTACCTGGGGCTCACCGTCTCCTGGCTGCGCCGCTTCGGCTTCACCGTGCGGGAGTCCGAGGGCCGCTTCGAGGTGACGGGCTACACCGCCCCCGAGCGCACACCGGCGATGCCGGGCGACTGGTCCTCCCTGGGCTACCTGCTGCTCATCGCCTGGCACACCGGCGGAAGCGTGGAGCGGGCGGACCTGACCAGCGCGCACCCGGATCAGGCGCTCGTGAAGCTGGTGGAGCGCGCGGGCCTCACCCCGGTGCCCGGCGCCAACAACACCCTGCGCATGACGGGGAAGGCCCGGGACGGGCTGGTGGCCTCGGGCAAGGAGTGCCCGGACCTCTTGCCCACGCTGGCGGCGCTCGCGTGTGTGCTGCCGCGCCCCTCCACGCTCACGGACGTGGGCATTTTGCGCCTCAAGGAGAGCGACCGGCTGGAGGGCATTCGCACGCTGGTGGACGCTTTCGGCGGCAGAACGGAGCTGGAGGGCGAGACGCTCACAATCCACCCTCCTACCTCCCATCCGCCGCGCTTCTCCATGGACAGCAAGGGGGATCACCGGCTCGCAATGGTGTCGGCTACGCTCTCTGTTCTGTCCGGTGTACCCCTCACACTCACCGGACCTGAGTGCGTGGAGAAGAGCTTTCCCGGTTTCTGGCGGCAGTTGGAGCGCGCCGGAGTCCGACTCTCGTAAAACGGGCGTTGCCCGGGGGGAAACGCGGCCTCCCCGGGTGCCGTACTTTTTAGTTGAAAGCGCTCTGCCGCCTGTGAAAAGTCCCGCCCATGCCAAAGGACACGCTGACCATTACGGATAACCGTACCGGGAAGACGTATGAGGTCCCGATCGAGAACGGCTGCATTCGGACCAACAATCTCAGGCAGATCAAGGTCTCGGACGAAGACTTCGGTCTGATGGGTTACGACCCGGCGTTCCTGAACACGGCCAACTGCAAGAGCGCCATCACCTTCATCGATGGCGACAAGGGCATCCTCGAGTACCGGGGCTACCCCATCGAGCAGCTCGCGGAGCGCTCGTCGTTCCTCGAGGTCGCCTACCTGCTGCTCAACGGCGAGCTGCCCACGCCCAAGCAGCTCGAGGAGTTCACCTACCTCGTCACGCACCACACGTACGTGCACGAGAACATCAAGACCTTCATGGACGGGTACCGCTACGACGCGCACCCCATGTCCATGCTCTCCTCCACGGTGGCGGCGCTCTCGGGCTTCTACCCCGACGCCAAGAACACCAAGGACGAGCGCAGCCGCCGCATCCAGATGACGCGGCTGATCGCCAAGATGCCCACCATCGCGGCGTTCTCCTTCCGCCACAGCATGGGCCTGCCCTACGTCTACCCGGACAACGAGCTGTCCTACGTGGGCAACTTCCTGGCGATGATCCGGAAGATCGGCACCACGACGTACAAGGTGCACCCCACGCTGGAGAAGGCGCTGGACATCCTCTTCATCCTGCACGCCGATCACGAGCAGAACTGCTCGACGACGTCGGTGCGCACGGTGGGCTCCTCCGAGGTGGATCCCTACTCGGCGGTGTCCGCGGGCATCGCGGCGCTCTACGGCCCGCTGCACGGCGGCGCCAACGAGGCCGTGCTGCGCATGCTGCGCGAGATCGGCCACGTGTCGAAGGTGCCGGACTTCATCAAGGCGGTGAAGACGGGCGAGGGTGAGAAGAAGCTGATGGGCTTCGGTCACCGCGTGTACAAGTCCTACGATCCGCGCGCCAAGGTCATCAAGCGCGTGGCGGACGAGGTCTTCGAGGTGACGGGCAAGAACCCGCTGCTGGAGATCGCCGTGGAGCTCGAGCGCATCGCGCTGCAGGACGAGTACTTCGTCAAGCGCAAGCTCTACCCGAACGTGGACTTCTACTCGGGCCTCATCTACGAGGCGATGGGCTTCCCCGTCGAGATGTTCCCGGTGCTGTTCGCCATCCCGCGCACGGTGGGTTGGGTGACGCAGTGGGAGGAGATGGTGAAGGACCCCGAGCAGAAGATCGCGCGTCCGCGTCAGGTCTACACGGGTCCGAAGCGCCGCGATTACATCCCGATGAACGAGCGCAAGAGCACGAAGTAGTACCCTGTGCCTCGAAAGGGAGGGCTGGGGTGAAGGGTCCAACGACCCGTCACCTTGGCCCTCTCGGCGTTTCAGGCAGTCCTCACGAGCGCCCGAGCCCCCGCCCTACCCCGCGCGGGCAGGCGCATCCTCCTCGTCCTCGTACAGCGAGTCGATGAGGGAGGCGTGGCGGGACTCGAGCACCTGGCGGCGCATCTTCATGCTCGGGGTGAGCGTGCCGCTGGCGATGGTGAAGTCCTCGGGAATGACGGCGAAGCGCTTGAGGGTCTCGAAGCGGGCGAGGCGCGGATTCACGTCGCGCTCGATGGCCGTGTGGAGGTGCTGGCGCAGGCGGGGATCCGCGGCGAGCGTGGCCAGGTCCTCGGGCCAGCCGTGCTGGCGCGCGAGGACGCGGGCGCGCTCGGGGTCCAGGGTGAGGAGGGCCACGAGGTACTTGCGGCCCTCGCCGATGACGAGCGCGTGGCCCACGGGGGCCACGGCCTTGAGGAGCAGCTCGATGTGGGCGGGGGAGGTCTTCTTGCCGCCGGAGGTGACGATGAGCTCCTTCTTGCGGCCGGTGATCTGGAGGTAGCCCTCGGAGTCGAACTGGCCCACGTCGCCCGAGTGCAACCACCCGCCCTCGAGCAGCTCGGCGGTGCCGGCGGAGTCCTTGAAGTAGCCCTGGCACACGCCGCCACCGCGCACGAGGATCTCCCCGTCCTCGGCGATGCGGACCTCCACGCCCAGCAGGGGCCGGCCGAGCGTGCCGAGCCGGGTGGCCCCGAGGGTGTTGAGGGTGGTGGGCCCGGTGACCTCGGACTGGCCGTAGACCTCGCGGATGACGATGTCGAGCGAGGCGAAGAAGTCGAGCACGTCCCGGCCGATGGGAGCGGCGCCACTGACGAAGAAGCGGACGCGCTCGAGGCCCAGCTTGCCCAGCAGCGCGGGGAAGACGGTGCGCCGGGCGAGCTGGTACTGCCCCTCCAGGTGCAGGGGCACGCGCTCCTGACGCAGGGCACGGGCATTGCGCTCGGCGGCCACCGTGCGGGCCCAGCCCACGGCCTTCTGGCGGGAAGCGGGGGCCTCGCGCAGGGCCTCCTCGAGGCGGCCCTTGAACTTCTCCCAGACGCGCGGCACGCCGAAGAAGAGCGTGGGCCGGGCGTCGCGCAGGTCCTCGGGCAGCGTCTCCAGGGCCCGGGCGAAGTACACCTCCGCGCCCACGTAGAGGGGGCCGTGCAGGCTGAGCATCTGCTCGGCGATATGGGCCAGCGGCAGGTAGGAGAGCAGCACCTCGTCATCCGAGCCCACGTCCGTGGCGCGCATCAGGTGCTCGGCCGTCCACACGAGGTTGGCGTGGCTGAGCATGACGCCCTTGGGGGTGCCGGTGGTGCCCGAGGTGTAGATGAGCGTGGCGAGCCCCTCGGGACGCAGCGCGTTGACGGCGCTCCAGTAGGGCCCCTCGTCGGCGCCGGTGCCGCGCGCCAGCACGTCCGCGTAGCGCAGCACGCCCTCGGGCAGGGGCGCGTCCGGGGCGTCCAGGAGGATGATGTGCCGCAGCCGGGGCACCCGCTCGCGCACGGCGAGCGCGGTGGCCAGGTGCAGCTCGTTCTCGACGACGAGGTGCTGGGCCTCGCAGTGGTCCACGAGGTACTGCACCTGCTCGGGGCTGCTGGTGGTGTAGACGCCCACGGGGACGCCCCCCAGGGCCATGGCGGCCAGGTCCGCCACCAACCACTCCTCCCGGTTGAAGGAGAGGATGGGCAACGTGTTTCCCATCTGGAAGCCCAGCGAGGCCAACCCGAGGGCGAAGCGCTTCACCCGAAGGGCATAGTCGTGCCACGAGGTGGGCACGTAGGTACGGCCCTTGCGTGTCCAGAGCGCCGGACGGTGCTGGCGGCGGCTGGCTTGATCGTGAAGCGCATGCACCATCGTCCGGGGAGTGTCCATGGGGGGTCCGAGGGTACTGAAACCGGGTGGCTGCTCGCTACGGACGTTGACAGGCAACCGGACCCCTATGTATTCCGCGCCACGAACATGACGATCGATCTCACTTGCCAGAAGTGCGAGGGCACCTTCGAGCTGGACGCCCAGGATGTTATCGAGGGCACGGAGAAGCTCGTGTGCCCCCACTGCGGTCAGAAGGCCCCCACCAACATCCAGGAGGACTTCGTCTCGGCACTCACCGAGATGCGGACCCAGGTGGCGGCGCTGGGCAAGCGCTTCGCCGTCTCCATGTCGCTCGAGACCGAGGAGCTGGAGGACGAGCTCGACGAGGACGAAGAGACCGATGACGACGAGGAGTCCGACGACGACGAGCTCGACTTCGACGAGGACGAGGAGAGCGACGACGAAGAGGACTACGACGAGGACGAGGACGAGCGTTAGGCCGTCTGGTCACGCTGTGCGTCAGGTGCAGGGGAAGCAAGCGGAGTGCGGCTGGGGAGCAGGCAGGCACGTAGGGAGTGCCCTCCCGCCCCCGGCGCACATGCACACGTTTGCAGGGTGAAAACGCCCATCCCAGCCAGTTTCCTCCTTGCTCCGCTGTCCGCCGCGCTGCTTGCTCTGGGTGCACTGGTGCTCCCGGGCTTTACTGGCGCCCCACCCGCTCCTCCGAAGCCACGGGCCGCCGTCACCGCCGATGACAGCAAGGCCTGCGTGCCGAAGCAGGGTGGAAACCCCTCCGCCTGCAGGGAGCTGGTGGAGCTCGAGGTGCGGGACGTCATCCCGCTCGTCGAGGCGCAGACGCACGCGGTGGTGCTCACCACGTCGGACGGGCAGATGGTGCTGCCCATCTTCGTGGACGAGTCGGCCGCGGTGGCCATCGCCTTCCGGCTGGCCCACATGCAGCCGCCCCAGCCGCTCTCGCAGGATCTGCTCGGCTCGGTGGTGACGCAGCTGGGCGCCCGCGTCGTCGAGGTGCGCATCGACGACCTGCGCGATGACATCTACACGGGCCGCGTCTTCCTCGAGCAGGGCAAGCGCAAGGTGACGCTGGACGCGCGGCCCTCGGACTCCATCGCCATGGCGCTGGATGGCAAGGCGCGCATCCTGGTGACGCGCAAGGTGCTCGACGAGGCCGGCATCAGCCGCGAGGAGATCGACTCGCTGCAGAAGGGCGGCCCCGGCGTGGGCGGCAGCGGCGAGCCCGACATGGACATGGAGCCCCCGGAGGATCCGCACCACGGCGCCATGCCGCCTCCGGGCCTGGCCCCGAAGCTGACGCCCAACAAGACGGACGAGATCAGCCTCTAGCGGCTCGTCCCCAGGACAGCGGAAAGGCGAAAGCCCGGCCCCCCCTCCCAGGGAAGCCGGGCTTTCTCGCAACAGTGGGGACGAGCCCCTGAGTAAAAAAGACCGCTGCGCCGACGCCGTCGCCTCCGCCCGCGCGTGGCCGCAAGTATTCCCGAGGACGCGAAGCTGTCAAGCCAGCGCCGGACGCCTAGGATGTGCGCCCATGCGCAAGGCGAAGATCATCTGCACGCTGGGGCCGTCCTCGGACTCGGCCGAGGTCATCGAGGGACTCATCCGCGCCGGGATGAACGTGGCCCGGCTCAACTTCTCGCACGGGACGCACGAGCAGCACCGCCGCCGGGTGAATCTCATCCGCCGTGCCGCGAGGAAGCTGGGCATCCCGGTGGCCATCCTCCAGGACATCCAGGGCCCGAAAATCCGCCTGGGTAGGTTCGAGGGCGGGTGCCTGGAGGTGAAGACGGGCCAGACGGTGGTGGTGACCACGCGCGAGCTGCTGGGCCACGACAACCTCATCCCCACGCCCATCCGTTCGCTGCCCAAGGACGTGAAGCCGGGCCACCCCATCCTGCTGGACGACGGGCGGGTGCGGCTGAAGGTGCGGAAGGTGCAGGGCCGGGACGTCACGTGCGGGGTGGAGCTGGGGGGCCTGCTGAAGGATCACAAGGGCCTCAACCTGCCGGGGGCGCACGTGTCGGTGCCCACCATCACCGAGAAGGACATGGAGGACCTGGCCTTCGGACAGGAGGTGGGCGTGGACTTCGTGGCGCTCTCCTTCGTGCGCAAGGCGGACGACATCCGGCAGGCGCGCAAGCTGGTGTCCCAGCGCAACACGCCGCTCATCGCGAAGATCGAAAAGCCGCAGGCGGTGGCGGACCTGGAGGCGATTGCCCGCGAGGCGGACGGCATCATGGTGGCGCGCGGGGACCTGGGCGTGGAGATGCCGCTGGAGAAGCTGCCGGCCATCCAGAAGCACATGGTGCGCACGGTGAACCAGATGGGGGGCCTGGTCATCGTGGCCACGGAGATGCTGGAGAGCATGGTGAACAACGCGAGGCCCACGCGTGCCGAGGTCTCGGACGTGGCCAACGCCATCCTGGACGGGGCGGACGCGGTGATGCTCTCGGGGGAGACGGCCGCGGGCAAGCACCCGATTCAGGCGGTGGCCACCATGGCGCGCATCGTCGAGGAGACGGAGACGGGGGTGGTGCGGGACAGGACGCTCTCGCCCTTCTCGCATGCCAAGGACGACATCTCCACGGGCGTGGCGGCGGCGTCGGTGGCGGCGGCCGAGCAGATGGGCATCGGCACCATCGTGGCGTACACGGAGCGGGGCCTGACGGCGCGGCTCATCTCCGAGCTCCGGCCGCGGGCGCAGATCATCGCGCTGACGCCCAACCCGGACACGGTGAACCGCATGGCGCTCTACTGGGGCGTGAGGGCGCTGCAGGTGGGGCGGCTGCAGTCCACGGACGCGATGCTGCGGCAGGTGCGGCGGCTGTGCCACGAGCAGGGCGTGTGCGAGAAGGGCACGCCGGTGGTCATCGTGGCGGGCGTGCCGCTCAACGAGCCGGGCCGCACCAACATGATGTCGGTGCACCGCATCTGAGCCCGCTGTACGCGGGGGGCCTGTGCCGTGGCCCCCTGCCCTGCTCTAGCTCGCCGAGGCGAGCCAGGGCGTCGTCTGCGAGAAGTCGTAGATGCGCTCGATGGAGATCTGCTTGTAGCGCTCGACCTTCACGGCGCGCCGGGCGCACTCCCAGACGAGCTCCACCGGCGGACGATCCGGCTCCTTCTTCTTGCGCCGCTTCACCTCGGCCTTGATGGACTTCAAGGCCACGCGCGGATGGAAGCAGAAGGCCGTGGAGAACAGCAGGTGCCCGGCGAACGGAATGAGCCGGGCCTCGATCACGTCCCCCGTCTCCAGGCCCGCCACGGTGCGGCGCTCGGTGACGTCGAAGTCCTTGCCCGAGAACAGCTCGCGCAGACGCACCAGGCCCTTGCCCAGCTTGCGCACCTCGAAGAGGCCGTGGACCGTCTCCGTGAAGCAACGGAAGGCGTTGGCCTCCTCGGGCGAGGCGCTCTGCAGCCGCAGCTGGTACAGCTCCGCCGCCGGCGTCAGCTTGGAGATCGGCGAGACGCGGTCATACAGGTAGTAGTCCAGGAAGGACGCCATCCGCAGCTCGAAGATCTTGTCGTCCTCGAAGACCTCGCCGGTGAGGCGGAGGTACTCCGCCTTGGCATCCAGCAGGTCCGGCTTGCGCGACTCCTGGCTCCCGAAGGCGATGAGCTGATCGAGAAAAGGCTGGTACGACAGCGGCGAAAGGGGGGAGTCCATGGGGCTGCGAAATCCTTACTCTCCGGCCATCAGCTTCGCGAAGCGCGAGAACAGATAGCGGGCGTCATGCGGACCGGGCGAGGCTTCCGGGTGGTACTGCACGCTGAAGGCACGGGCGTCGGGGACGACCAGGCCCTCCACGGTGCCGTCGTTGAGGTTGATGTGGCTCACCACGGCCTTGCCCTTCACGCTCGCATCATCCACCGCGAAGCCGTGGTTCTGCGAGGTGATCTCCACCTTGCCGGTGGTCAGGTCCTTGACCGGCTGGTTGGCGCCCCGGTGGCCGAACTTCATCTTGTACGTCCGGCCACCCAGGGCCAGGGCCATGATCTGATGCCCCAGGCAGATGCCGAACACGGGCACCTTGCCGAGCAGCGTGGCCACCACCTTGTCCGCGCCCTTCACGGCCGCGGGGTCTCCCGGGCCGTTGGCGAGGAAGATGCCGTGGGGCTTCTCGGCGAGCACGGCCTCGGCGGACGTGCCGGCGGGCACCACCTTCACGCGGCAGCCCACGTCCACCAGGAAGTGGAGCATGGAGCGCTTGAGGCCGTAGTCGTACGCCACCACGTCGAAGCGCGGCTGCGGCGCGGGGCGAGCGTCCTCATTGAGCAGGTTCGGAGTCGGCTCGGTGAAGAGGTAGGGCTGCGCGGTGGACACGCCGGTGGCGAGGTCCAGGCCCTCCATGCCACGGGCCGTGCGGGCGCGCTCCACGAGGGCGGCCGCCGTATGGCCCTCGGTGGAGATGACGCCCATCTGCGCGCCGTGCGTGCGCACGTGACGCACCAGGCGCCGGGTGTCGATGCCCTCGATGCCGACGATGTTGTGGCGCGCGAGGTAGGCGTCGAGCGTCTCGGCGGCGCGCCAGTTGGAGTGCTGCGAGGACGAGTTGCGCACCACCATGCCCACGGCGTGCGGCTTCACCGACTCCTGATCGCCAGGGTTGGCGCCCACGTTGCCCATCTCGGGGTACGCCATGGTGACGATCTGCCCGACGTAGGAGGGATCCGTGAGGATCTCCTGGTAGCCCGTCATCGACGTATTGAAAACGACCTCGCCCACCGTCTCGCCGGACGCGCCGAGCGCGCGCCCCTCGAAGGTGGTGCCATCCGCCAATGCCAGCACTGCCCTCTTCATCACCTGGACTCCTTGATGTGACCGTCCTCGAAGACGAGCCGTCCGCCGACCCACGTCTGGGCGACCCGGCCCGGCAAGCGCCGGCCATGGAAGGGGGTATTCCGGCTGCGGGAGAAGAACCGCGCCGAGTCCACCGTCCACTCCACGTCCGGCTCTACGACAGTGATGTCCGCCGGGGCACCAGGGGCCAGATGGCCGCCCGGCAGCCCGAATGCCTTCGCCGGCCCGTCCGTCAGCAGGGCGACCGCCCGCTGGAGGCTCAGCGCGCCCTCGCGCACCGTGGCCAGGGTGAGGCTGAACGCCGTCTCCAGGCCCACCACGCCGTTCCACGCCTTGTCGAACTCCACCTGCTTCTCCAGCACGCCGTGGGGCGCGTGGTCCGTGGCGATGGCGTCGATGGTGCCGTCGGCGAGGCCCTCGCGCACGGCTTCGATATCGCGGCGGGTGCGCAGGGGCGGATTCATGCGGGCATGGGTGTCGTAGGCGCCCACGGCCTCGTCATCCAGCGTGAAGTGGTGCGGCGTGGCCTCGGCGGTGACGTTCAGACCGCGGCGCCTGGCCTCGCGGATGAGGCGCACGCTGCCCTCGCAGGACACATGGGCGACATGCAGCCGGCCCTTCGTCTCCTCGAGCAGCACCATGTCGCGCGCCACCATGGCCACCTCGGCCGAGGGCGGAATGCCGATGAGGCCCAGGCGCGTGGAGGTGCGGCCCTCGTTCATCACCCCCTTGCCCGAGAGCGTCAGGTCCTCCTCGTGCACCATGACGGGGAGGTTGAAGAGCTGGGCGTACTGGAGGGCGCGGCGCATGAGGCCGGCGTTCATCACCGGGCGGCCGTCATCCGTGATGCAGATGCAGCCAGCCGAGACGAGCGCCCCCATCTCGGCCATCTCCTCGCCCTGCAGGCCCTTGGTGATGGCGCCCGCCGGGTACACGTGGCACAGGCGCGCCTCGCGGGCCTTGGCCTTCACGTACTCGGTGACGAGCACGCTGTCGTTGACGGGCTTGGTGTTGGGCATGGCCACCACCGCGGTGAAGCCACCCGCCACCGCCGACATGCAGCCGGTGAGAATGGTTTCCTTGCCCTCCTCGCCCGGCTCGCGCAGGTGCACGTGCAGGTCGATGAAGCCCGGCAGCACCAGCCTGCCCGAGGCCTCCACCACCCGCGCGTCCGCCACCTGCAGGGGCGCCTCGGACACCTCGGCCACGCGGCCCTCGCGCACCAGCACGTCGCGCACGCCGTCCACGCCATTGCGCGGGTCGATGACACGCCCGCGGCGGAAGAGAATCGTCGAGGCGCTCACCGGCACACCTCCTCCAGGATGGCGCGGCGGACGGCCACCCCGTGCGCCACCTGCTCGAGGATGACGCTGCGGGGCCCATCGGCCACGGCCGGGGCGATCTCCACCCCGCGGTTCATGGGACCGGGGTGCATCACCAGCGCCTCCGGCTTGAGCCGCTCGGCCCGCGCGGCGTTGAGGCCGTACATGCGGGAGAACTCCCGCGCCGAGGGGAAGAAGTTCTCACCCTGCCGCTCCGTCTGCACGCGCAGGCACATGACGGCATCCGCCCGGGGCAGCACCGCGTCCAGGCTGGTGGAGAGCTCGGCGCCGAAGGACTCGAGGCCCGGGGGCAGCAGCGTGGGCGGGCCGCACAGCACCACCTTCGCGCCGAGCGCGGTGAGGCAGTGCAGGTTGGAGCGGGCCACGCGGCTGTGGAAGATGTCGCCGACGATGAGCACCGTGCGCCCCTCCAGGCTGCCCCAGCGGCGGCGCAGGGTGAAGGCGTCCAGCAGCGCCTGCGAGGGGTGCTCGTGGGTGCCGTCCCCGGCGTTGATGACCGCGCAGCGCACGTGCCGGGCCACCAGGTGGGGCGCGCCCGAGGAGCGGTGCCGGAGGATGAGCGCCACCGGGCCCGTGGCCTCGATGTTGCGCACCGTGTCCAGCAACGTCTCGCCCTTGGAAACGGAGGAGCCCGCCATCGTCCAGTTGAGCACCTCGGCTCCGAGCGCATGCGCCGCCATCTCGAAGGAGGTCCGGGTGCGGGTGGAGTCCTCGAAGAAGAGGTTGGCCACCACCTTGCCCCGCAGCACGTGCGAGGCGTCCGGTCCACCGTGCAGGTGCGACTCGGCCCGGTCGAGCAGCGCTTCGATGTCCGCGCGCCGCAGGCCCTCGATTCCCAGCAGATGTCTCATACGCTCCCCTGGGCGCTACTGCCCGGGAATGCCTTCCTTCACCACGTGGAAGTTCACCGTGCGCACCATGTTCGACGGCTTGAGGCGCACCCGCCGCGAGTAGTCCACCTGGATGCGGACGTGCGCGGTGACGCCGCTGCGCTCGATGTGGATCTGCTCCTCCGTCAGCCCCAGCCCGGGCACGAGGATGTCCCGGTCGAACTGATCCCGCTCCCAGTGGTTGCCCACCCGGCCGGTGCGCTCGAGGATGAGGGCACGAATCCCGTCATCATCGAGCCCCTGCTGAATCCGGTTGAACGCGATGGTGGCCGCCTCCTTCACGTCGAAGTTGTCGACGTAGACGGGAGCGAGCATCACGCCCAGGTAGACGACCCCCGCGACGAGAAGCAGGAGGACCAGACCGCCAAAGCTGACCTTCCCAGAGGGATGACGCATGGGACCCCCGCGTAGCAGCGGCATACGCGGGGCGTCAAGCATTCGGGAGGGTTTCAGCGAACGGGCTCGAAGAGGCGATCGGTGCGCAGCCCGGTGCCCTCGAAGAGGTTGCTGAACCAACCCCCGTAGCCGAGCGCCATCCAGACGACCATGGCCTTGCCCTTGATGTTGCCGTAGGGCACGAACGCCACGCCCCTGCCCGCGCCCAGGCCGTAGCGGCTGTCGAGGCTGTTCTCCCGGTTGTCGCCCATGACGAAGACGTGGCCCGGGGGAACGAGGTAGGGGCCCTCGTGCTCGGCGCGGGCGCTCGGCCCCTCCTGCAGCACGGCGTGCACCTTGCCGTCGAGGTTCTCCTGGTAGAGCCGCACGTGCTCCGGGTACCAGGGGGTGCGGTCCGGCTTGTTGTAGACGACCAGGTCTTCCTTCTCGAGCGTGCGCGGCTGCGGCACGCCGTTGATGACGACCTCGCCGTCGACCAGCTCCACCTTGTCACCGGGCACGCCCACCACGCGCTTGATGAAGTCCAGCTCCTGCTGCACGGGGTTGTTGAAGACGATGACGTCCCCGCGCGCCGGAGGCCGGACGATCACGAACGGCACGTAGTTGGTGAAGGGCAGCCGCACCCCGTAGATGAACTTGTTGATGAAGACCTGATCGCCAATCTCCAGCGTGGGCAGCATGGAGCCGGAGGGGATGCGGTACGGCTCGATGATGAAGACGCGGATGATGACCGCGATGGCCAGCGCCTTCATGAAGCCGGAGAAGAAGTCCCAGGTGCCCTGCTTGCGGAAGCCTCCCAGCAGCTGGGTGGCCTGCGTGTCGAGCGCCTTCGTCTCCTTCTCCAGCCCCTCGGCGTCGGAGGCCAGCGAGGCGGACTCCACCTTCACCGCCTGCTCGGCGAGCTTGGTGGACACCTCGGTGGAGATCTTCCCCGGCACGCGCTTGTGGATGCGCTGAATCTCGGAGATGAGCTCGCGCGCCTCGTGACGCAGGTGGCGAAGCCGCTGCTGCTGGGGGAACACCAGCCGCCCGCCCACCAGCCCCACGAAGTAGATGAGCATCGCCAGCGACAGGTACTGCATCAGCGGCTGGGCCCACGCGGACGCGGGCGGCACGAACTCGATCAGCATGAGGTAGGGGATGAATGCCAGGCCGATGATGACCAGGGGCGCCCACAGGCTGGTGAGCAGCTCGCGCCACAAGAGCGCGCGGCTGGCCTTGAGCTGCTCCGGCGTCCGGCGGGCGGCCATGCTGGCCTCGAGTCCCTCGGTGGGGTTCGTGCTCGTCACGCTGGTGGTGGACATGGCCTATTCCTCCGTCTTCAGCACCGCGAGGAAGGCCTCCTGCGGGATCTCCACCGAGCCCACCTGCTTCATGCGCTTCTTGCCCTCCTTCTGCTTCTCGAGGAGCTTGCGCTTGCGGCTGATGTCACCGCCGTAGCACTTGGCGAGCACGTTCTTGCGGATGGCGGAGATCGTCTCGCGCGAGATGATCTTCGCGCCGATGGCGCCCTGGATGGCCACCTCGTACATCTGCCTGGGAATCACTTCCTTGAGCTTCTGGCACACCTCGCGGCCGCGCTGGTACGCGCGCTCCTTGTGGACGATGACGCTGAGCGCGTCCACCGGGTCGCCGTTGATGAGGATGTCCAGGCGCACCAGGTCCGACTCCACGTAGCCGGCCAGCTCGTAGTCGAGGCTGGCGTAGCCGCGCGTGACGCTCTTGAGCTTGTCGAAGAAGTCGAAGACGACCTCGGCCAGGGGCATCTCGTACGTCACCTGGATGCGCGTGCCGCTGCTGCCCAGGTACTTCAGGTCCTTCTGCACGCCGCGCCGGTCCTGGCACAGCTTGAGCACCGCGCCCAGGTAGTCGTTGGGCACGTGGATGTGGCAGGTGAGGACGGGCTCCTCGAACTTGGCGATCTTCTGCACCGGCGGCAGCTTGGCCGGGTTGTCCACCAGCATCACCCCGCCCTGCGAATCGGTGATGCGGTAGACCACCGAGGGCGCCGTGGTGATGAGCGACAGGTTGTACTCGCGCTCCAGCCGCTCCTGGACGATCTCCATGTGGAGCAGGCCCAGGTAGCCGCAGCGGAAGCCGAAGCCGAGCGCCGTGGAGGACTCGGGCTCGTAGGTGAAGGCCGCGTCGTTGAGCTTGAGCTTGCCGAGCGCGTCGCGCAGGCCCTCGTACTGCTCGGAGTCCACCGGGAAGATGCCGGAGAACACCATGGGCTTCACTTCCTTGAAGCCCGGGAAGGGCGCGTCCGTGGGACGCAGCTCCTCCGTCACGGTGTCACCCACTTTGGCGTCCTGGAGCTCCTTCACGTTGGCCACCAGCACGCCCACCTCGCCGGCGATGAGCTGCTGCACCGGGCGGGAGAACGGGCTGAAGACGCCCAGCTCCTGCACCTCGAAGGCCTTGTTGTTGCTCCACAGCTTGATCTTCTGCTTGAGCTTGAGCGTGCCCTCGAGCACGCGCACCAGCGTCACGACGCCGCGGTAGTTGTCGTACCAGCTGTCGAAGATGAGGGCCCGGAGCGGGGCCGCCGGATCACCCGAGGGCGGCGGCACGTTCTTCACCACCGCCTCCAGGATCTCCTTGATGCCGATGCCCTCCTTGGCGGAGGCCGGCACGGCGACGGAGGCGTCGATGCCGATCACGTCCTCGATCTCCTGGCGCGTGCGAGCCACATCGGCGCTCGGCAGGTCGATCTTGTTGATGACCGGGATGATCTCCAGGTCGTGATCCAGGGCCATGTAGACGTTGGCGAGCGTCTGGGCCTCGACGCCCTGGGAGGCGTCCACCACCAGGAGGGCCCCCTCGCACGCGGCGAGCGAGCGGCTCACCTCGTAGGCGAAGTCCACGTGTCCCGGGGTGTCGATGAGGTTGAGGACGTACTTCTGGCCGTCGTTGGCGGTGTAGTTCATCCGCACGGACTGGGCCTTGATGGTGATGCCGCGCTCGCGCTCCAGCTCCATGTTGTCGAGGAACTGGTCCTGCGCCTCGCGCTTGGTCACCGTACCAGTGGCACCGAGCAGGCGATCGGCCAGGGTGGACTTCCCATGGTCGATGTGGGCGATGATCGAGAAGTTTCGGATGTGAGCGTTGTCGGCCGGCATGGTTAGGGGGGCCTCGGGCTACGTCGAAGCCGGCTTGAGTAACACCGAACCCCACCAAAATCCATGCGTCCGCGCGCCCTGTATGCAACCGGGTGGGCGGCAGAACGCGCCACCCACCCTGGAGGGAGGCCGGAACGGCTAGCGGCCGGTGTGCTCGCGGAAGAACGACACCGTGCGGCGAAGCCCCTCGGGGAGCTCCACGGAGGGCTGCCAGCCGAGCACCCGGCGCGCCAGGGCGTTGTCCACGCAGGAGCGCAGCTGCTCGCCCGGCCTGCCAGGGGCATGGGCCGCCGGCGTGTTCACCCCCGCCGCCTGGGCCAGCAAGCTGTAGAGCCGGTTGATGTCCGTCTCCACGCCGGTGCCGATGTTGATGGGCCCCGACACGTCCTTCTCCACCGCCAGCAGGTTGGCCCGGGCCACGTCCTCCACGTAGACGAAGTCGCGCGTCTGCTTGCCCTCGCCGTAGATGGTGCACTCGCGGCCGCCGAGCAGGCGCTGGCAGAAGATGGACACCACGCCGGCCTCGCCGTGCGGGTTCTGCCGCGGGCCATACACATTGGCGTACCGCAGGGCCACCGACTTCATCCCGTACTGGGCCTGGTAGTAGCCGAGGTACAGCTCACCGGACGCCTTGGAGACGCCGTAGGGCGACACCGGGCGAGTGGCGTGGGACTCGGGCGCCGGGAAGACGTCCTGCTCGCCGTAGATGGCCCCACCGGTCGAGCTGAACACCACCTTCTGCACACCCGCCTGGCGCGCGGCCTCCAGCAGGTTGAGGAAGCCGAGGATGTTGGCCTCCGCGTCGAAGCGCGGATCCTCCACGCTGCGGCGCACGTCCATCTGGGCGGCCAGGTGACACATCACCTGCGGACGCTCCGAGCGGATGAGCTGCGCGGCCTCGGGGCCGCGGATGTCGGCCACCACCAGGCGGACCTTCGGGTCCAGGTTCTCCTTCTTCCCACTCGACAGATTGTCGAGGGCGATCACCTCGTGCCCCGCGCGCACGAAGGCGTCGCACACGTGCGAGCCGATGAAGCCCGCCCCACCAGTCACCAGAACTTTCAACGTGATGCTCCTGCCACCTCCAGGTGGCTACTAGAAGAAGCTCGTAACGTGCCGCGAGAAGTTAGGGGGTGGCTCCCCGGGCGGCAACCGAACGGAACCAGGCAATTGTCTCCCGCAGTCCCTCTTCCAGGGGTACTCGCGGCTCCCACCCGAGCAGCGTCCGGGCCCGGGTGATGTCCGGCTGGCGCTGCTTGGGGTCGTCCTTGGGCAGCGGCTTGTGAACGATGCGCCCTCCCCCACCCGCCGCGGCGCGCACCGCCTCGGCGAACTGGAGCATCGTCATCTCGCGGGGATTTCCAATGTTCACCGGCTCGGTCACGTCCGACAGGGCCAGCCGCACCAGGCCGTCCACCAGGTCGCGCACGTAGCAGAAGGAGCGCGTCTGCGTGCCCTCGCCGAAGACGGTGAAGTCCTCGCCGCGCAGGGCCTGGCCCACGAAGGCGGGCACCACGCGCCCATCGTTGAGCCGCATGCGCGGGCCGTAGGTGTTGAAGATACGGACGATGCGCGTCTTCACCCCGTACGAGCGCGCGTACACCATGGTGAGCGCCTCGGCGTAGCGCTTGGCCTCGTCGTAGCAGGCGCGCGGACCGATGGAGTTCACGTTGCCCCAGTACTCCTCGCGCTGCGGGTGCACCAGCGGGTCGCCGTAGATTTCCGACGTGGAGGCCATGAGGAACACCGCCCCCTTGGCCTGGGCCAGCTTCAGCCCGTTCTCCGTGCCCACCGAGCCCACCCGCATCGTCTCCAGCGGCAGCTTCGCGTAGTCGATGGGCGAGGCCGGCGAGGCCATGTTGAAGACGTAGTCCACAGGCCCATCCACCGAGAGCCCCTCGGTGATGTCCTGGCGCACCACCTCGAAGCCCGGACGGCCGCGCAGGTGCGCCACGTTCTCCTCGTTGCCGGTGACGTAGTTGTCCACCGACACCACTCCGGCCGCGCCGTCGTTCAGCACGCGCTCGCACAGGTGCGAACCGAGGAAGCCCGACCCCCCCAACACCACCACCCGCTGGCCCTTCATGCTCTTCGTTGTCGTCACTTGGAACCCAGTTCGTCGAAGGTGGCCTGTCCCGGCAACTGCGACTTGTACTTCTCCAGCACGAGATCGATCCCCTGCCGGATGTACTCGGCCACGGGGACCTTCGTCTTCTGGTTCAACGCCTTGAGCAGATCGTTTTGCTCGGGCGTGATGTAGATGGTCGTGCTGATCTTCTTTCGGGCCATGGCGATATGTGAAAATATATGGACTTACATGTCCCTTGAAGTCCTGTTTTCGGGACCGGTGAAACGGTCGCCAGAAACGGCCCCAGGAGTCGTGATGCGCTCGATGAGCCAGTGGCTGAGAGGGCTCGCGCTGGTGGGTCTGTGTGGGTGCTCAGCCGACAAATCGGCGAGGAAGGCGGAGGCGGCCCCGGCCCCGGACAAGGTGGCACCCGCCCCCATCCGCCCCACCCCGGCGTCGAACGAGAAGGTGTCGGACAAGGACACCAACGGCGACGACAAGCCGGACGTGTGGGTCTACACGGTGGAGGCGCCCGGCGCGGACGGCCAGCCCCGCCAGCGGATGGTCCGCAAGGAGCAGGACCTCAACTGGGATGGCCGGGTGGACCTCACCTCGTACTACGACGCCCACGAGGAGCTCGAGCGCCAGGCGATGGACCTCGACTTCGACGGGAAGGTGGACTCCGTCTACTTCTACGAGAAGGGCATCAACGTCCGGCGCGAGCGCGACCTGAACAGCGACGGCAAGACGGACCAGTGGGCCTTCTACGAGAAGGGCAAGCTGGTCCGGAAGGAGCGCGACTCCAACGGCGACGGCCGCGTGGACTACTGGGAGTACTGGGAGAACGACCAGGTGGATCGCATCGGCGAGGACCTGGACGGCGACGGCAACGTCGACAAGTGGAGCCGCGGCGCCCCGGCCGAGTGAAGCCGGGAGCCAGGCCTCAGACGCCGGCGGTGGCGCGGAAGACGACGCCGTCACCCTCGAGCGTGTAGACCCCGTCCGCCGCGCTCACGAACACCGACGCGCCCCGGGGAAGCTCGAGCACCTGGCGGCCGATGGACAGCTTCGCGGCGCCCTCGGTGCACAGGAGGATCTCCGGCCCCCTCCGCCGCGGGCTCAGGGAAACGCGGGGGTTGAGCTGGATGCGCGAGAGGCGGAACTCCTCCGTGGGCGTCGCGTAGACGTGCTCCACGTCATCCGCGGAGCTGGGCCGCACCACGCCGATGGGGCCACAGCGGAAATCCAGCACGCGCAGCAGCTCCGGGACGTCCACGTGCTTGGGCGTGCACCCGCCCCGCAGCACGTTGTCCGAGTTGGCCATGATCTCCACGCCCACGCCCTTCAGGTACGCGTGGAGGTTGCCCGCGGGCAGGTAGATGGCCTCGCCCGGCTGCAGCCGCACGAGGTTGAGCAACAGCGCGCCGATGACGCCCGGGTCGCCCGGGTAGAGCTCACCGAGCCGCAGGCCCCAGCGCAGCTCCGCGGCGAAACGGCCGCCCCGCTCCTCCCGCGCCGCGCAAGCCGAGACCACCGCGTCCACCACGGGCCCGCGCTGCTCCCGGGGGAGCGTCATCAGGGACTCGAAGAGGCGGGCCACGCCCTGGGCGTCGGGCGATGCACGCAGCGGGGCGAGCAGCGGCTCCAGGGCGGCCACGCCGAGCGAGTCCAGGAGCGCGAGCGTCTCATCGGCGCGGCGGAAGCCGCACAGCGCGTCGAAGGGCGTCAGCGCGCAGATGAGCTCGGGCTTGTGGTTGGCGTCCTTGTAGTTGCGATGGGGGGCGCCGAGCGGCACGCCGAGCGCGTTCTCCCTCGCATACCCATCGCGGGCCTGGGCGAGGCTCGGGTGCGTCTGCAGCGAGAGCGGAGTCTCCGCCGCGAGCACCTTGAGGAGGAACGGCAGCTCCGTGCCGAACCGGCGGGCCACCGTCTCACCCAGTTCCCGCTCGGGCGAGGAGCGGATGGCCTCGAGCAGCGTCTGCACGCCCGAGCCCCGGCGCACCCGCGACGGGCCACCCGGGTGGGCCCCCAACCACAGCTCGGCCTGCGAGGCAGCGGAGGGAGAAGGCTGGCCGAGCAGCTCGGCGAGCGCGGTGCGAGAACCCCAGGCGTACGGCTGGATGACGTTGTCGAGGAGATCCATGACGAGGCGCCCCCATAACATTCCAGCTGCCCGCCCACCATGCACCGGGGGTCCTGCCCGGGAGGGAGGGCTCGCCTCCCGGTCCGCCCTGCCCCGGCCGGATCAGTTCCCGGCGACGAAGGCGTCGATCTGCGTCTCGCGCTTGAAGTCGGCCAGATAGCGCGCCGCGGCATCCTTCGAGGCGAAGCTCCCCATGCGCACCCGGTACCAGGTGCCCTTCTGGGGAATCTCGACGGAGACGATGTACGGCGCGTAGCCCCGGTCGCGCAGCTTCGCGGCGAAACGCTCGGCCTCGGGACGGTTCTGGAAGGCGGAGATCTGCAGGGTGAAGGCACCGCCGGGCACCGCCTCGGTGGGCTTCTGCGTGGCCCGGGCGATGGCGTCCTTCAGCCCGCCCTGCGGCGTGGTGGTGCGGGTAGGCACCGGAGCGGGCTCCACCTTGCCCGGATGGGGAGCGGGCTTGCTCTCGGCCACCTTCGTCTCGGCGGGCCTGGGCTCGGCGGCCTTGGCGGTCGCGGGCTTGGGCTCGGCGGGCTTGGGCTCGGCGGCCTTCGGCTCCGGGGCCTTGGCCGTGGCGGTGTGGGCGGCCGGAGCGGGCGCGTAGTCGTCATCCGTGGGCGACGGCGTGACCGGGTGCTCGGCGGCCTCGGCCTGCGCGGGAGCCTCGGAGGGCTTGGGCTCGGTGGCCGCGGGCGGCTCGGCCGGCTTCGGCTTGGGCGCCGGCGGAGGAATGGCGACCGTCACGGTGCCCGGCTTGGAGGGCACGTGGTCGGAGACGGTCTTCTTGGTGAGCTCGTCCTGGAAGGTGAGCGGCGGCTCGGTCTCGCGGGCCTGCTGCAGGGCCTGGGCGTTGGCGTCCAGCGCGGACAGCAGGTCCGGCGCGGAGGCGGTCTGGGCGTTGCCGGCGAGCTTCTTGCCCACCACCACGCCGAGCACGAACACGGCCCCCATCACGATGATCCCCGCGATCAACAGGCTGACGATCTGCCTGTTGTCGAGAGAGACGTCGAGCTTCTCCTTCATCCGATGGGCATCGCGCATGGCAGTGGTGTTCCTCGGGTGTACGGCGCCCCGGCGCGGCCACACGAGTGTCGCGGCCTGTAGCGTCGAGGTGCGTCGGAAGGTACGCCCCGCCTACAGGCCGGTCAAATTCAGTGCGCGCACGCTCAAACGATCCATCCGCCGCCGAGCACGCGATCGCCGTCGTAGACGACCGCGGCCTGGCCCGGCGTCACGGCGCGGGCCGGAGCATCGAGCCGGATGGACACGAGCCCATGCGCGGACACCTCGACGCGGCCGGCGGCCCCCGGGTGGCGGTGGCGGATGCGCACCATCACCGTCTTGTCCGAGGGCGGCACCCCCTCCACCCAGTGCGGCTGGAGCAGGCCGAAGGAGTCCCGCGCGGTCTCGTCCGCGGGGCCCACGACGACACGGCGGGTCTCGGGCTCGATGCGCTGCACGTAGCGCGCCTCCCCTCCCCCGAGGTTCAGCCCGCGGCGCTGACCCACGGTGAAGCGGTGCACCCCGGCGTGCGTGCCGAGCACCTGGCCCTCGGTGTCGACGATCTCCCCGGCGGGCTGGGGGCCGGCGACCTTCTCCACGAAGCCCGCGTAGTCACCATCGGGCACGAAGCAGATCTCCATGCTCTCCGGCTTGTGGCTGGTGGGGAGGGCGTGGCGCTCGGCGACGGCGCGGACCTCGGGCTTGGTCATGCCGCCCACGGGGAAGAGCACGTCGGCGAGCTCCTCCTGCCCGAGCGTGAAGAGGAAGTAGCTCTGGTCCTTGGCCGGATCGACGGCGCGGCGGAGGACGTACCTGCCGTCCCGCTGCTCGACCTGGGCGTAGTGGCCGGTGGCGAGCCGGGCCCCGAGGGCGCGGGCACGCTTGAGGAGGAAGTTGAACTTCACGTCGCGGTTGCAGGCCACACAGGGGATGGGCGTGCGGCCGCCGAGATACGACTGGACGAAGGGGTTGATGACCCGGTCCTTGAAGATCTCCTCGGCGTTGGCGACGTAGAAGGGAATGCCGAGCGTCTGGGCGACGGCTCGGGCGTCGTCGATGTCATCGGGGCTGCAGCAACTGCCGCACTGGGCCTTGCCCTCGTAGGACCAGACCCGGAGGGTGATACCGATGACCTCGTGACCCTGCTCCTTGAGGAGGGCGGCGGCGGCCGAGGAATCCACCCCACCGCTCATGGCAACGACGACTCGCATAACGCCCCTATCTACACGCCGGGCGGTCCGGGTGCGACACCACAGACGCAAGAGGACGCCACTCCGGACAAATCCCCTCGCCCCCCGGGAGAGGGACGGGGTGAGGGTACAGCGCTCCCCGGGTTGTCCCCCGAGGGCTCAGGACCCCCGGGCCTGCTGCCAGCGCTTCAGCACGTCCTTCAGCTTCTCCGCCTCGTTGAGCGAAGGATCATCGAGCACCTGCTCGACGAGGAAGCGCGTGGCCTCTCCCACGATGGGCGAGGGGCCGACCCCGAGCGCGGCCATGATGGCCCCGCCATTGAGCGCCAGGTCCTTGCCGCTCAGCGGAGGCTTCGTGGCGGCCAGGGCGCGTAGCCGGCCGATCAGGGCATCCACCTCGGGTAGGCGCGCGGGCTCCCGGGCCTGGACGCGGGCACGGGCCACTTCGGTGAGCGCCTCGACATTGCCGAGCCCCACCTTCGCGAGCAGCCGGCGGAGGGCGGGATCCGAATCCCCGACGTGCTGCTCGAGCCTGGCGTGGGTGATGAGCAGTTTGACGCGCTCGATCGTCTTCGTGGGGAACTTGAGCCGGACGCCGATCTCCTCGGCCAGCTGGGGGGTGACGAGGTCGGCCAGCAGGGCCGCGAGACGGATCTCCACATCGACGGGCTCGGCGGCGGCGGCGGCCCGGGCCAGACGCGCGGCCTCGGGCTCGGCGCGGGCGAGCTCGGGCAGGAACACCTCGAGCAGCCCGGTGTCGGCGAGGAGCTCGAGTCCGAAAACTTCGCGCTTGGAGAGCAGCAGCTTGACGAACTCCTCGCGGACGCGCTCGTGGGCCACCTTGCGGAACACGGGGAGCGTGGCGGGGATGGCGGCCTGGGTGGCCGGGTCGAGCGTGAAGTCGAGCACCGCGGCGAAGCGCACGGCGCGCATGGGACGCAGACCGTCCTCGGAGAAGCGCTCGAGGGCCGAGCCCACGCAGCGGATGATGCGGGCCTCGAGGTCCTGCTGGCCGCCGAACGGGTCCACCAGCTCATGGGTGAGCGGATTCCACGCCATGGCGTTGATGGTGAAGTCGCGGCGCGAGAGGTCCTTGACGATGTCCCGCTCGAAGGTGACGGCGCTGGGGCGGCGGCCGTCGTGGTAGTCGCCCTCGCTGCGGAAGGTGGTGACCTCGACGTGGGTGTTCCCCGAGAGCACGGTGACGGTGCCATGCTGGATGCCGGTGGGGATGACCTTGCGGAAGGCGCGCTGGACCTCCTCGGGGAGCGCGCTGGTGGCCACGTCGAAGTCCTTGGGGTGCACGCCCCGGAGCGTGTCGCGGACACAGCCTCCGACGAGGAACACGGCATGGCCGAGCTCCCGGAGGCGGGCGATCACCTCCAGGACGGGGCGCGGGACGTCGGCGTCGATCAGGCGGGCGGGCGTCGTCATCGGGACGAGACGCTAGCCCAACGCCGCTTTCGTTTCAGGGGAACGTGACAGCACGTCCACGTACAGCGCCCGCACCTGGTCCGCGAGCGCCGCCGGCTCCTGGGCGAAGGACTCGGGCGGCAGCGGCGGGAGCACGCGCACCCGGATGTCGGCGCGCGGGCTCATCCACATGCCATCGCCGTCCAACAGCTGCGGCGTGCCCTCGATGACCACGGGCACCACCGGCACGTGCTCCTCGAGCGCCAGCTGGAAGGCCCCCCGCTTGAAGCGCAGCAGCTCGCCTTGCGAGTAGGTGCCCTCGGGGAAGATGAACACCGGCATGCCCCGGCGCAGCCAGTAGCGGCACGGATCCAACATCTGGAGCATGGACGAGAACGTGCCGCGCGTGACGCGCACGTAGCCCAGCAGGCTCATCATCCACCCCACGATGGGGATGGAGAACAGGGACGACTTGGCCACGAACTTGTACGGGTGGAACAGGCCCATGGCGGCCAGGATGTCCACGGCGGACTGGTGATTGGCCACCAGGACACAGGGGCCCTTGGGCAACAGCTCCCGGCCCTCGATGCGCGTGCGCCAGCCCGGCGACAGATGGAGCCACAGCCCGTAGCACCAGCGGCACACCAGCGAGTGCAGCCACCGCCGGTCCGGATCCACCGGGTACGCGACGAGGAACAGCACCAGGCCCAGCGCGAAGAGCACCGGAGCGGTGAGCAGGAACACGAGCCAGAACCAGACGGTGACGACGTATTTCATGGCGGGCGATCAGCAGATCGCACAGGCGGAGGTGTCCCGTCCATAAGCCCGGCGAGCGGCCCGCCATGGGCTCGAGGCCCCGCTACGGGCCCTCACCGCGTCAGATGGACCCTTGTTGGAGAATCTCGGTGAGCGCGGGGACGGCGCGCGCGCCCTCGTTGTTGTCCACCAGCCCCGCCGCGCTGACGTACTGGCTCAAGCGGTGCGCGTTGGCCTGGGCCATCTGGGCCTCGCCCGAGCCGGTGAGCTGGACAAGAAGCGTCTTTCCGAGATTGCCGCTTTCCCCCATTTTTGTAGTTGAAACGGGCGAGACAGGCAATCCCGCAAATGCTACGAGCGGCCGCCTCCAGGCACCGAGGGACCCGATGCACTTGCGAGTTTCCGAAGAGATGGCGCGGCGCTTCCCGGACCTACGGATCAGTTTCGTGACGATCCAGGGGATGGACAATGTGGGTGAGAGTGAGGGGCTCGTCGCGGAGTTGCGCGCGGCGGAGGCGGACTTCCGGAGCCGGGTGCCGGACGAGGAGAAGCTCGGAGAGGATGCGCGCATCCGCGCGTGGCGCGAGGCGTATCAGGCGTTCAAGGTGAACCCGAAGAAGTTCAAGCCGAGCGCCGAGGCGCTGCTGCGCCGGGTGGTGAAGGGCTCGCCGGTGCCGTGGATCAGCAAGGCGGTGAACGCGTACCTGCTGGCGGAGCTGTTCTACCTGCTGCCGGTCGGCGGGTATGACGTGCGCGGGGTGCAGGGAGACGTCGTGCTGCGGCTGTCGCCGGGAAACGAGCCGTTCAAGGCCATTGGCGCGACCGAGGAGGAGAAGACGGACGCGGGCGAGGTGGTCTACGCGGATGACGCCAAGGTGCTCACGCGGCGGTGGAACTTCCGCGACTGCGATCAGGCCAAGGTGGAGGCGGCCTCGCGCGACATCGCGCTCTTCGTGGAGGCGCCCTCGGCGCTGGTGAAGACCGAGGACCTGGTGGGACTGACCGAGCTCATCGGCAAGAAGATCCAGCAGTACTGCGGTGGGACGATCCGCACCGGCCTGCTGGAGCCGAAGAAGGAGCTGAGCGTCGCCCTGCCCTTCCAGGCGGCCTGAGCCCGGACGGGCACGGGCTTCTTTCCGGTCCGTGCGATCGAGACGGACGCGGCGTGAGTGTGCCACTGCTGCCGGGGGCGTGGAGAGCGCTATAGGATCTGGCCTCCATGCTTCCCGAGTCAAAGGCCTCGTCTGGTGCTCCGCGCGAGGGCACGTGTGCCGTCTGTGGCAATGCCGTGACCGCCGAGCGGTGTGAGGGCTGTGGAAGCCCGGTGGCACCGGGTGGCTTCCGCGTCCTGAGCCGCATCGCCATGTCCATGCACTCCCGCGTCTATCTCGCGGAGGGGCCCGAGGGGTCCCGGGTGGCACTCAAGGAGCTCGTCTTCCGGCTGGCCCCCGATACCCAGCGGCTCGAGGCCTTCCGCCGCGAGGGCGAGCTGCTCGCGCAGCTGTCGCATCCCCGCATCCCGCGCTTCCTCGCCAGCTTCACCGAGGGCACGGGACCGCAAACCCGGCTCTACCTCGCCCAGGAGTTCATCGAGGGACCCTCGCTGCTCAAGCAGCTCCAGACCCACCGTTTCACCGAAGGCGAGGTGATCGCCGTGGGCGCGCAGGTGCTGGAGATCCTGGTGTACCTGCACGGACTGTCCCCGCGCGTCCTCCACCGGGACCTCAAGCCCGCCAACCTCCTGGTGCGCCCGGATGGCTCGATCTGCCTCGTCGACTTCGGCACCGCCCGCGACGTGAACCGGGGCGGGACGGTCAACTCCACGCTCGTGGGGACCTTCGGCTACATGGCGCCCGAGCAGCTCGGCGGCACGGTCTCGGAGTCCAGCGATCTCTACGCCGTGGGCGCGACGCTCCTCCACCTCCTGTCACGCCGCTCCCCGTCGGAGCTCCTGCGCGGCAAGGGGCTTCAGCTCGAGGTGGGCGAGAAGCTCGACGCCTCTCCTGGCTTCAGCGCCTTCCTCCAGCGGCTGCTCGCACCGAGTCCCGCGGACCGCTTCCCCACGGCGGCCGAGGCCCTGCGCGCGCTCGAGGCCCTCCGTCGCGGCGAGCAGCCCGCCGAGCCGGCTCCGGCCCGGTTCTGGAAGCCGCTCGCACTGGGCTCGATGGGACTCTCGGCGGTGTTGCTCGCGGCGCTGCTGTGGCCCACGCCGCCCCCGCCCCAGCCGCCGCCCCGCATCGTCGAGGTAATCAAGGAAGTCCCCGTCCCCGCCGCGGCACCTCCCCCTCCCCCGCCCCGCGGCGTGGAGGTCCTCGTCGAGCCCTTCAATCCCGAGGTGGTGGCCCGGCTGAATTCGCTCGGGGGCTGCTTCAAGGACACGGACCTGCGCGTCACCCGCGTCTCCGTCGCACGTCACCCGCAGGAGCTCCTGCCGAAGCTGCGCTTCGAGCTGGTCTTCACCAACCGCAGCCCCACGCAGCTCTGCCAGTGGGCGCCCTTCTTCCGGCTGGTGGACGATGAGGGGACGCTCATCGACCCGAAGCTGGAGGAGAAGGTGGTCCTGCCGCTCAGCTCGCAGGTGCAGGAGGTGACGCGGGAGATCTCCCATGCGCAGGGCTCTTTCACGGTGCGACTCGGCCTGGTGCAGGCGCCCGACGCGGTCTACCGCATCGATCTGGCGACCCAGCACGCCACCCGGGAGCAGTGAACCATGCGACCCACGATGCGATGGCTCCCCCTGCTCACGGTCTGGCTCCTCGGGACGACGGGCCTCGCCCAGGTGTCCGTGGAATCCCACCGCGTCCCGTCCCCGGCCTGCCCCTGGCTCGAGCGCTCCGACAACTGCTGGGCGCAGGCCCTCGCCGAGTTCGATCAGTGCGCGCCCCCCCAGGGCGTGCGCGGGACGCTCTACGTGGACGGCATCTGCCGCTACTACGACGGGACCTTCCTGCACAGCGAGGTCGTCTGGGATCCGCCCACCCACCCGCAGCCCGAGGCGTTCCGCTCCTACGAGCTGAAGTTCGAGCTGCTCAAGGTGGGCAAGCCCTGCTTCTCGTTCCGCCGCAAGCTCCTCCCGAGTGGACTCGTGGACCCCGGAAAGAAGCTCTACCCGAAGGAGATCGAGACGGAGATCGTCACGAGGCACGGCACGGTCCGCTACGTCGAGAGCTGGGATGTGGAGCGCCAGATCGCGCTCTGGGAGGAGTACCAGCGGGCACGGCACCCCGAGGGTACCGAGGTGCTGCCGACAAAGCCCGTGAAGTGTGAACCCGGGATGATCTGCATCAAGAGCAGCAAGCCCCCGGACCCGCGGCCCAAGCCGTTGGACGAGTATGCCTTCGGCTACAAGTCCGTGGGCTTCTTGACCTGCCCGGATCGCTCGATGGTCCTCATCGGGTTCAACGAGTACACCACGTGTGACACCGCCCTGCCGGTACGGGTCCTGCGCGCGCACCCTGAAGGGAATTCGCTCGAGTTCGCGTTCGTGCAGCCGCAGTGGACGAAGAAGTCGCTCGCCTGCGGAGTGCGCAAGGAGAAGGACTACCCGCCCGCTCACTTCGAGCAGCAGGTCCTCCTCGATGCGGAGGTTCCGGAGCCCACCATTCCTCCACGCGAGGCCGGACCGGTTCCCGACCGGCTGCCGATCCAGCTCCCCTCGCCACGATGACCTCCTCCTCTTCCAGTGCCGGCGCTCACCGGTGTATCGCCTGTGAGGCCCTGCTCACCGGGCCACGCTGTGACGCCTGCGGTGCCGCGGCGCTCGTGCGCGGCTACCGGGTTCTGCGGGTGATTGCCCAGGGCGAGCTCGGGCGCCTCTACCTGGCCGAGGACGCGCGCGGGCAGCGGGTCGCGCTCAAGGAGCTCGTGCTGCTCTCGGCACCGGAGGCCCATCGTCTCCAGGCCTTCGAGCGCGAGGCGAAGGTGCTCACCCGGCTGTCGCACCCCCGCGTGCCGCGGCTGCTCGAGAGCTTCCAGGAGGGCACGGGCACGCAGACGCGGCTCTACCTGGCGCAGGAGTTCATCGAGGGCGAGTCGTTGCTCGCACGGCTCGCGGTGCACCGCTACTCCGAGGCGGAGGCCCGGGACCTCGCGCGCAAGCTCCTCTCGGTGCTGGTGCAGCTGCACGCCCACGTCCCGAAAATCATCCACCGCGACATCAAACCCGCGAACCTCATCGTGCGGCCGGATGGCGCGCTCTTCCTGGTGGATCTCGGCTCGGCACGCGAGCTGGCCACGGGTGAAGCCCGCGGGGCGACGATGACGGGCACCTACGGCTACGCGCCGCTCGAGCAGCTCGCGGGGCACGTCACCGAGTGGAGTGACCTGCATGCGGTGGGCGCGACGCTCCTCCATCTGCTGACGCGGCAGCCCCCGTGGGAATTCCTCCAGGAGGGCAAGGGTCTGGTCCCCGACCGGCGCCTGGATGTGAGCGAAGGCTTCCGGCGCTTCATCGGCCGGCTCGTCGAGACCGACGCGGCCCGGCGCTTCACGACCGCACGCGAAGCACTGCGAGCGCTCGACCAGCTCGAGGAACCCGAGCCTCCGGCCGCCGGGCTTGAGTCTCCGGCCGCGCGCGAGGAGCGGGAGGTGAAGCGCTGGCCCCGGGCACTGCTCCTCCTGCCGCTCCTGGCCATGGCCCTCTGGGCGCTCCTTCCCCGGCCCGCGCGAGTGAGCGAGCCGCCCACGCCGGCTCTGCCCGCCGTGGCCACCCCTCCACCCGAGCCCACGCCTCAACCTGGGCTCAACGGGGGCCTCGGCGTACAAACCAGCGAGCCCCAGGAGCCGTCCGGCGAGGAGACAGGCTTCCCGATCCACCTCGAGGTGGATGAGCGGGTGGAGCTCGAGTCCGTGTCCAGGCCGGTCCTGACCTTCAGGCTCGAGCGGGTGTCCCTCGGTGTCGCCAGGGGCCCGCGGCGGGAACTCCTCCTGGAGGGCTACTGTGAGGAGAAGGGAGCCCGCAAGCGCTGCCCCCGGATGACGTGGCTCCATGTCAGCGACGAAGAGGGGCAGACGCCGAAGAGCACCAGCACGAACGAGACCCACATCGAGGGAGATCCGGACTTCGATTTCACCGCTCTGGTTCGGGCCACCTCTCGCCGCTTCCTGATCACGGTGGGTGACCCGAAGAACGCCGACACGAGATGGACCTTCGACGCCGAGGCTCGCAGGTTGGACGTGGCGCGCTGAGCGGACGGCCGAACGCCCGCGGACATGAAAAAGCCCCGCCTCCGAGGGAAACGGAGGCGAGGCGAGCGGCCCCGACTGGAATCGAACCAGTGGCCTGCGGTTTAGGAAACCGCCGCTCTATCCAACTGAGCTACGGGACCGTGAGTGCGTCGGGGTTTATAGCAGCCGACCCGATGGATGCAACGACGGCGAAAAGCCCACGGGGCTGACGTGGGGAAACGCTCGTCGAGCTGGCACTCCTCGAGGGCGACCCTGACGCCTACCTGACAAAGAACCAGGCTGCCCGAAATGGCCAGAGCACGAGCCCGAGTACACCTGCTGCTCAAGCGACCGCCCCACCAAGCGCAGATTTAAGTCAGTTGACTTTGTCAGTCGCTCGACTTAATTCTTTTCGCGTGGGCTCAAGGACGAGCCACCCCCCCGGAGGCCGTGATGAGTGCCGACGACAGCAAGCAGGGGCGTCCGGGCAGATCCGACCGGGGCAGCGAGACCCGCGAGCTGATCCTCGTCGCCGCGGAGCGGCTGTTCGCCGAGCACGGCGTGGAGGCGGTCTCCAACCGCCAGGTGAGCGAGGCGGCGGGCCAGTCGAACAACTTCGCGGTCGGCTACCACTTCGGCACCAAGAATGATCTCGTGCTGGCGATCGTGCGCCGGCACTCCGAGTCGGTCGAGCGGCGGCGGACCGACATGCTCGCGGAGATCACCGGCTCGCCCGACCTGCGCGACTGGGTGTCCTGCCTCGTGCGGCCCATCACCGAGTACCTCGCCTCGTTGGGCAGCCCCACCTGGTACGCGCGATTCATCGCCCAGGTGACGACCCATCCCTCCTATCGAGAGCTCGTGGTCAACGAGTCGTTCTCCTCACGGTCGATGCAGCAGACCGTCGAAGGCATGTTCCGGCTGGTCCCGCGTCTCCCCGAGGAGGTACGGCAGGAGCGGAGTTACATGAGCCGGTTGATGCTCGTGCACCTGTGCGCCGAGCGGGAACGCGCGCTGCACGAGGGCACCGCGAAGCCACGCTCGACGTGGACGGCCACCGCGGACGGACTGGTCGACGCACTCGTTGGAGTCTGGCTGGCCCCCGTCACCGCCCGCCGGTGACACCCCTCCCCCACCCCGAAGCATGGAAGCCCCCCTCCCATGATCGATCCCCAGCTGCTGACCCTGCCCGACAACCCCTCCCTGTTCACCCGCCTGCGCGTGGCGACCCGGCTCCTGAAAGTGATCAGGGGCAACGAGGGGAATCCCACCTACGGCCAGACGATCAACATCTGCCTGGACCTCAACGTCTACGCATCGCTCGTCCAGCGACTCCAGCGCACCGAGGAGGGGCGCCGCATGCTGTCCGAGCGCCCTTCCCTCGAGGCCAGGGCCCTGGATCTGGGTGCGCTCGAGCGCCTGCCCGAGGGAACGCTCGGCCGTGAGTACGCGCGTTACTACCGCGACAACAAGATCTCGCCCTTCGAGACGACGCTCGAGCTCAAGAACGACGTCGACTTCATCGGCAAGCGCTACCGCGAGACGCACGACCTGTTGCACCTGCTGACGGGCTACGGCACGGACGTGGTGGGCGAGATGGAGCTGCAGGCATACGTCCTGGGCAACCTGGGGATCCACACCGCGAAGCTCATCCTGGCGTTCGGCACGCTCGGACAATTCAAGGCGCCGCAGTCCGGCGTCGAGCGGTCCGAGTACCTGCGGCGGGTGTGGGCCGCGTACCAGCGGGGCCGCGCGTCCCCGCTGTTCCTCGACTTCTGGTTCGAGCACCACTGGGAGACGCCCGTGGCCACGCTGAGCGCGCGGCTGTGCGCCCCCGTGGAGCGGATGAGCCCACGGGGCGAGCCGGCTAGAGCAGTTTCGCCATGATCTCGCGCTCGCGCTGCTCGAGCTTGATCGAGGCGAGCGCCCAGTCGATGAGCTCGTTGACGACCGACACGTCGAAACCGAAGGTGGTGGCGGCCGCCTTCACCGCCGCGCGCTCCTCGTCCGCGATCTCGCCGTCGGCGCACGCCACCTCGACGAGCATGCGCACGAGGGCCGCGCGCAGCTCGCGGTTCTGGATCTTGCCAACGATATCGGTGAGGCGGCCAGGCTTCTGGAATTCCTGCTCGATGAGCGCGGAGACCTCCTTGTCGCGGGGCGACAGGCCGATGCCGGCCACCACGTTGTCGAGGTGCTGGCGCTCCTCCTCGGTGATGCGGCCGTCACTCGCCACCACGTTGGCCATGGCCTGGACGAAGGCCATCAGCTGTTCCTGGGGAATCTCGGGCGTCATGTCGTCTCCTGGGTGAGCGGAGCGCGGCAGGATAGTCGGCGCCGACGAGGAAGTGAACGCGGAGCTGCACCTTGGCGGTCCCGCCGTCCACCTCGAGACGCGTGAGGTTCGGGCGCGAAAACATCGAAGTACCCGTGACGCGGGCGGAGCTCGAGCCGGGCGCACGGAGAGAGGAACGTCGTGGCAATGGAAGAGCGCATCGTCATCGTGGGAGCCGGCCAGGCCGGTGGCGAGCTGGCCGCCGGCTTGCGAAAGCAGGGCTACAAGGGGCGCGTCCTGCTCCTGGGAGACGAGGCACATCCGCCCTACCAGCGGCCTCCGCTCTCGAAGGGGTTCCTGCAGGGAAAGGTGGCGCTGACCGACCTCTACCTCAAGCCGCTGGCGACCTATGAGCGCTTCGAGATCGAGCTCAAGACCGGCACGCGCGTCGAGGCCCTCGACCGCTCCGCGGGGGAGGTCTCCCTCGGAGATGGGAGCCGGCTGGCCTACGACAAGCTCGTGCTGGCCACGGGAGGCCGGGCACGTCCCTTGAGTCTTCCGGGGCTGGAGGGGGCCCGGCTCGAGAACCTGTTCTTCCTGCGCTCCATCTCCGACGTCGAGGCGATGCGCGGGAGGTTCGTCTCCGGCAACCGCCTGGTCATCATCGGTGGCGGCTACGTGGGGCTCGAGGTCGCGGCCGTGGCCGTGCAGCTCGGGCTGCGGGTGACGCTGCTGGAGGCGGCGCCTCGCCTGCTCTCCCGGGTGACGGGGCCGGAGGTGTCCTCGTTCATCGAGCAGCTCCACCGCGAGCGGGGCGTGGAGTTCCGGCTCTCGTGCGAGGTGCGGGGCCTGGAGCTCGACGAGGCGCGGCGCCAGGTGCGCGGGGTGAGCCTCGCGAGTCACGGCGTGCCCGAGCGGCTCGAGGCCGACCTGGTACTGGTGGGCATTGGCCTCATCCCCAACACGGAGCTGGCCTCCGCGGCGGGCCTCGCCGTCGACAATGGCATCGTCGTGGATGAGTACGCCTGTACGGCGGATCCGGCGATCCTCGCCATTGGGGACTGCGCGAATCAGCCCAGCGCCTACACGGGCGGACGCATCCGGCTCGAGTCCGTGCCCAATGCCATCGAGCATGCGCGCGTCGCGGCGGCCACCCTGATGGGCAAGCGGGAGCCCTCCGCCGCCATTCCGTGGTTCTGGTCGGATCAGTACGGCTTGAAGCTGCAGATGGTGGGGCTCTCCACCGGCTACGAGCAGTGCGTCACGCGAGGCTCCGCCGGGGGCAAGGAGTTCTCGGCCTTCTACCTCAAGGACAGGCGGGTCATCGCCGCGGACGTCATCGGCCGGCCCGCGGAGTTCATGGCCGCGAAGCGTCTGGTTTCGAGCCGGGTGGAGGTGGACGTCACCCGCCTGGGCGACGCGGCCATTCCACTCAACAGCATCGCCGCTTGAAGACAGTCAACACCCGCAAGGAATCCAGGAGGACCCATGGCGAAGATCAAATTCATCGAGGCGGATGGGAAGGAACACGAGGTCGAGGCGCAGGAGGGACAGTCCGTCATGCAGGCGGCGGTGAACAACCTCGTGCCAGGAATTGTCGCCGAGTGCGGAGGCTTCGCCAGCTGCGCGACCTGCCACGGCTACGTCGATGAGGCCTGGCTGAAGAAGCTCCCCCCGCCCGATGCGGCGGAAGAGGGAATGATCGCGTGCGCCTACCACGTGCGGCCCAACAGCCGGCTGACCTGTCAGCTCAAGGTGACGCCCGCGCTGGAGGGGATGGTGGTCCGTATTCCCGTCTCGCAGACGGAAGAGTGAGCACCGGACAGGCCCCCTCGCTTTTTCTCCAACAGCCCAAGAGGTTCGAACATGCAACCATTTAGCGGACAGAAGTTGGACAAGATTCCCGCGCACGTCCCGCCGGAGCTGGTCTACGAATACGACAACGCCAGGGATGCGCGGATGCTCGAGGATCCGCACGCCCGGATGCGCTCCCTCATCCTCGAGGCCCCGCCCATCTTCTTCTCCCCGTGTAACGGTGGCATGTGGTTCGTGACCCGGAAGAAGGCCATCGTGGACATCACGATGAACCCGGAGGTCTACAGCAACAGCTTCATCGCCGCCGCGGCCTCGGGGGAGCACAAAGACTCGCAGCCGGGCTTCATGCTGCTGCCCATCGCGGTGGATCCGCCGCAACACACGGCGTACCGGGCGCCGCTCAACCAGCCGCTGGCGGCCAAATCCGTGGCCGGACTCGAGACGGCGATCCGGGTCATGACGAACGAGCTCATCGACAAGGTGCTCGGCGCGGGCCGCTGCGACTTCTTCTCGGAGATCGCCGAGCCGCTGCCCGTCACGTTGTTCATGAAGCTGGCCGGCATGCCGACCGACCGTCTGGCGGAGTTCCGTCACCTGGCCACGCAGGCGACGTCCTCCACGGTGGATGCCGCGACCCGCGAGGCGACCTTCAAACGCATCGCGGGAATCCTGGCGGAGGTCATCAAGTCCCGGCAGGAGAAGCGCGAGGATGACCTGATCAGCCGGCTGCTCGACGCGAACATCCAGGGCCGCAACCCCACGTTCCACGAGATGTTGGGCTACAGCATCACCCTGTTCCTCGGGGGGCTGGAGACCGTGGTGAATGCCCTGGGCTTTGGCGTCCGGCACCTGGCGCGCGATCAGGAGTTGCAGGCGAAGCTCCGGGCCGACCCCAGCCTCCTGCCCGGAGCCATCGAGGAGCTGCTGCGGCTCCATGGCATCGCGTCCACGCCCCGGCGGTTGATGCGCGACGAGGTCTGCCATGGCGTCCAGTTCAAGCAGGGCGACATGGTGTTGTTGCTCCTGCCCGCGGCCAACTACGACGACGCGGCGTTCCCGAACCCCGAGCAGTTCATCCTCGGCCGGACGGAGCAGCACATGACGTTCAACACGGGTCCGCACCGGTGCGTCGGCCTGAATCTGGCCCGTCTGGAGATGAAGGTGTTCTACCAGGAGTGGCTGAAGCGCGTTCCGCCGTTCCGGTTGGATCCCCAGGCGCCACCGCGGTTCATGGGTGGCTTCAACCTGGCGATCACGAGCCTGCCTCTGGTCTGGGGCTAGGGAGTGGATGAAGTGAACTGAACAAACAGGAGGGCGGGTCCGGAGGAGGTGGGTATTGCCCCTGGGTATGCTCACCGGAAATCAGAGGTTGGAGGACCATGCCGAATCTCGACTCCTGTTATGAGCTTCTCGGGCTGAGCCGTGGAGCATCGCAAGAAGAGATCCGCGGTGCGTTTCACCGGCTCGCGCAGCAGCTCTACACCGACTGGGCGGGTCCGCATTCGGCCGCTCGCCTTCAGGCGATTTCCGAGGCATACAGCCGTCTGGAGGTCGCCTCTCCCAGACTGGACTCGACCGTCGACCCGAGCCCAGCGCCCCGGTGGCTGTGGCGCCTGGCCGGCCACATCAAGTCCGCCCTCTCGTGTGGAGGCGTCAAGGTTCTCGCGGACGGGACGGTCGAGCTGCGGCTCGAGGCGGACGAAGCCCTGACAGGGGGAACGGCGACCCTCTCGTTCGAGACCGACATCGTGTGTCGGCGCTGCCATGCCACTGCCGGGGCCCGCTGCGAGCGGTGCGCCGGCACCGGCCGTGAGCGCGAGCTGGTGTCCTTCTGGCTCGGCATTCCGGCGGGCGTCGCCAACGGGACGGTGCTGCACCCCTCCGTCGAGCCGCTCAAATTGGTGAAGCCGGTGGACTTCGTCGTTCGCGTTTCCGCGCCGACTTGAGGAACGTCAGACCGGGCCATGCACAGCATGCGGCAGCAGGCGTGACGCTGGAGCACGTCCTGCCCCACTGAAGTCACGGGTGGACTGGAGGCGGGGCGGCTCCTACAACGACGATGGGCCCGAAGTGCCGCCGGGCGCGGACATCACCAGCTGAAGGTCGTGACGCGCCGCCCAGGAGCGAAGGTCCTGCCGTTGGATCGCCGCGGCCATCAGCTCCGGGAACAGGTCCGGCGTGCAGGCGAAGGCGGGGATACCCAGGGCCGCCAGCTGCGCGGCATGGTGGCTGTCGTAGGACGGAGTGCCCTGGTCGCTCAGCGACAGCAGACAGA
This sequence comes from Archangium sp., assembly GCF_045802675.1. Lineage (GTDB taxonomy): Bacteria > Myxococcota > Myxococcia > Myxococcales > Myxococcaceae > Archangium. Next base: position 80,578 of record NZ_JBJMQO010000108.1, read on the forward strand.
TGACCTTCACGCCGCTCTGCACGAGCGACGCGGCCCGCTGGAGCATCCGCTGCGCGTTGCCGCCCTCGTACAGGTCGGTGATGAGCACGAGGATCGTCTGTGCCGGCCGCGTGACGAGCTGCTGGCAGTACCCGAGCGCCCGATCGATGTCCGTGCCTCCCCCGAGCTGCGTGCCGAACAGCAGGTCCACCGGATCCTCCAGCTGCTCGCTCAGGTCCACCACGGCGGTGTCGAAGAGCACCATGCGCGTGGACACGGCGCGCAGCGAGGCGAGCACCGCCCCGAAGATGCTCGCATAGACGACAGAGGTGGCCATGGAGCCGCTCTGGTCGATGCACAGCACCACGTCCCGCAGGCTCGAGCGCCTGCGCCCATGGCCCACCAGCTTGTCCACCACCACGGACCGGCGCTCGGGCTGGTAGTTGCCCAGGTTGGCCCGCAGCGTCCGGTCCCAGTCGATCTCCGCGGCCCTCGGCCTGCGCGTGCGCGAGGACCTCGAGAGCGCGCCTCGCACGGCCCGCTCCATGGGGGTCCTCAAGCGGCGCTCCAGGTCGTCGACCACCTTGCGCACCACCTTGCGCGCCGTCTCCTTCGTCTTCTGCGGAATCACCTTGCGCAGCGACAGCAGCGTGGCCACCAGTTGCACGTCCGGCTCCACCGCCTCGAGCATCTCCGGCTGCAGCAACATCTCCGTGAGCCCGAGCCGCGTCATCGCATCGCCCTGCATGACGCGCACGATGGAGGCGGGGAAGTATTCGCGGATGTCTCCCAGCCAGCGCGCCACGTTGGGCGACGAAGCCCCCAGCCCCGCCTTGCGCTCGGAGTCGTAGAGCGCCGCGAGCGCCTTGTCCATGCGCAGCTCGGCCTCCCCGAGCGACACGCCCATCGCGGGCTGCGCGGGCTCGCCCAGGACGAGCCGCCAGCGCTCCAGCCGTTCGTCTTCACCCTGCTTCATGAATCCTCACTCCCAGGAGCATGGACAGCACCGGCAGCACCTTCGCCACGCGCGCCGCATCCAGTTCCTCCGCGGCCGCCACCGCACGCCCCGCCGCCGGAGCGGTGGAGAGCTGTTTCACCCGCTCGCCCATGGCGCGCCGCTCGGACGGGGTGAAGCCGGAGAACGCGCGCCGCACCAGGGGGAGCTGCTCGACGAAGGCCTCGCGCGAGAGGCCGGAGAGCCACCCGTCGAGCGCCGCCCACAGCTCCTTCCGGTGCAGCAGCAGGAGCGCGCTCCCCGACACGAGCCCCTCCAGCCAGGCCGCCGCCTCGGAGGGAGGCACGGCCGCGGACAGGGCCCGGTGGGAGAGCGTTCCCAGCTCCTCGTCCCCCACCCTCCCGAGCTCCACGAGCAGCCGCAGCGCCGTCCCCCGCACGAGCCCGTGCACCGCATCGCGATGCACCAGGTGGCCCAGGGCCTCGGCCCACTCCTCCGAGCGCTCCTGGCCCTCCAGCAGCGCCACCGCGGCATGCACGGCGCGCACCTGGTCGCGGCGCTGGTGCGCGGCCTCGTCATCGAGCGAGACGCACGCTCCGGGCAGGCCGATGACGATGCGCTCGAAGAGGCCGTCGGCGATGGCGAGGATGGGCGCGGTGGGCGTCTCGCGGACACTGCCATAGCGGACCGCGTGCGCCAGGGCCGGGAAGGCCTCGAGCAGCTTGGGCACGTCCGCCGAGCGCGTCGAGAGCGCCTGTACGTGGCGCAGCACGGTGTCGATGGCGGCGGACAGCTCCGAGAGCAGGGACGCCTCGAGCAGGGCCGTCAACGTGGCGAGCTCGGCCGCCTCGGACGCGCGGGCCACCACGCGCCCCACCGCCGCCGACTCCACGGTGTTGCCGAAGAGACTCGCCTCGACGACGCGCACGGCCAGCTCGGGCTCCCACTGCAGGCGCCACGTCTCGCGGAAGGTGCCCGTCGTGTTGCGCGGGTCTTCCTCGGGCGTGCCCCAGGGGATGTCGAGCAGCCGCAGCCGGTGCAACAGCCGGCTCCGCTCCCGATCCAGGTCCTTGCGCAGATCCAACTCCTGCGACTTGCTCTCGGACGAGGGCGGCAGGCGCAGCGACTTCTGTGACGCGGCCAGGTCGCGGGCGAGCGGAACCGAGGGCACCTCGGCGGGGACCGAGCCCAGGCCCGTGCCGACCTCCAGCTTGTCGTGGACGAGCGCCAGCGGCGTGGCATCCCCGCCGCACAGCACGGAGAGCGCGGCGTCCCGCAGCTCGCCCAGCCCCACCGTGGAGAGACCGCGCAGGGCCGCGAGCGCCTCGGCGAGCCGCACCGTCTCGATGACGTTCGCGGAGGAGGCATCCAGGCCCTCGGCGCGCAGCAGGTGCGCGATGCGCGCGGCCCATGAGATCACCGGCCGCTCGGGCGAGAGCCACAGGTGCGCGTACCACCCCGGCGACTCCACGCCCGCGCCGTACCCGCTGCGCCAGCCGAGCCGGTCATACGTCCAGGGAATCCACGTGGCCGCCACCTTCGTCTTCGGCAGGCCCTTGAGCAGGGCATCGTCCTCGCGGGCCGGCCGCTGCCGCACGAGCGCCGGTGCATGCCACGCCCCGCACACCACGGCGATCCGCTGGAAGCCGTCCTTCTTCGCCTGGCGGATGCCGCGCCGCATGTGGGCCTCGCGCCGGGCCTCGCGCGGGGGCAATTCACCTTCGCCCTCGCGCAGGGCACTCATGGCCTCCAGCACGGCGTCGAAGACGTTCTCGGGCGCCTGGCGCTGCTCGATGACCTGCTCCCACCACAGCTCGCCGTCCTCGTAACCCGCGGCCTTCGCGAGCGCCCCGAGCGGATCTCCCCGAGGTGTCCGGGCCTCCTCTTCCGCCGTGGGCTCGAGCGCCCTTTCCTCCTGGGAGCCCTCGTCCTCGGGCGTCAGCTGGTGGGTCAGCGGGAGATCGATGAACCGCACCGGCAGCGAGCGCTCCAGGGCGAACTGGAGGGCCTGCCACTCGGGAGAGAAGACGGCGAACGGGTAGAAGACGGCGCGGGCCGGCCGATCGATGGCGTAGACGAGCAGCGCCACCGGAGGCTTCATCTCCGCATGGGCCGCGAGCGGGAGGAGCGCGTCCGCGTCCGGCGGGCCCTCGAGGAGCACCACGTCCGGCTGGAGCTTCTCGAGCGCGGCCCGCACGCTGCGCGCACTGCCCGGGCCGTGGTGCCGCACGCCGAGCACATGCACCGAAGCGTCGCCCTCTCCGCTCACAGCACCTCCATGCAGGCGCGATAGAGGTCCTTCCAGCCCTCGCGCTCCTTCACCACCGTCTTCAGGTACTCGAGCCACACCACCCGGTCCTGCACGGGGTCCTTCACGATGGCGCCCGTCAGGCCCGCGGCCATGTCCGGAGCCCGGAGCACGCCGTCCCCGTAGAAGCCCGCCATGGCCAGGCCCCCGTTCACCACGGAGATGATCTCCGCCGTGGACAGCGAGCCCGAGGGCGTCTTGAGCTTCGTCGCCCCGTCCTGCGTCGCGCCGCCGCGCAGCTCGCGGAAGAGCGTCACCACCCGGCGGATCTCCTCCAGCGCCGGTTTCTCCGCGGGCAGCGCCAGGGCCTGGCCCAGCTCGGCCACGCGCTTCTCGACGATGGCCACCTCCTGCTCCAGCGAGTCGGGCACGGGCAGCACCACCGTGTTGAAGCGGCGCAGCAGGGCGCTCGACAGCTCGTTCACGCCGCGGTCGCGGTTGTTCGCCGTGGCGATGACATTGAAGCCCGAGCGGGCCTGCACCTCGCTGGAGAGCTCCGAAATGGGCAGCGTCTTCTCGCTGAGCAGGGTGATGAGGGCGTCCTGCACCTCGCCCGGCATGCGCGTGAGCTCCTCGATGCGCACCAGCTTTCCCTCGCGCATGGCCCGCATCACGGGGCTCGGCACCAGCGCGTTCTCCGAGGGGCCTTCCGCCAGCAGCCGCGCGTAGTTCCAGCCATAGCGCAGGGCCGCCTCGTCCGTGCCGGCGGTGCCCTGCACCAGCAGCGTCGAGTCGCCGGAGATGGCCGCGGCGAGGTGCTCGCTCAGCCAGGACTTCGCGGTGCCCGGCACGCCGTAGAGCAGCAGGGCCCGGTCCGTGGCCAGCGTCGCCACGGCGATCTCCACCAGCCGCGCGTTGCCGATGTACTTGGCGCTCACCTTGAACCCATCCGGCAGCTGGCCGCCGAGCAGGTACAGGCGCACGGCCCACGGCGACAGCCTCCAGCCCTGGGGCTTCGGCTTGTCATCGGCGCGGGCGAGCACGGCCAGCTCCTCGGCATACTGGTGTTCGGCGTGCTGGCGGAGAAGAGCGTTGGCGGTCACGGTTTCAACTCCTCGTGGAGGATGTGGCGCAGGGTGACGGTCTGCTGGAAGCGGTGGAAGTCCTGCTTCCATCGGGACAGGGGAAGCGGCAGGGCCAGGGGCTCGGCCGCGGTGGCGAGACACTCGGGAGGCAGGGCGAGCGCCGCCTGGCGCAGGGCCCCGAGCAACGCGGTGGCCCGGGTGCCCGCGTCATACAGCTCCCGCAGGGCCTTGAGGTACTCATAGCCGAGCGCCGGGGGCCAGGGCGCGGGCGTCAACGCGAGGGCGCGGTCGAGCGACGGCAGGGACTCGGCGCGCAGGAGGATGCGCAGGGTGCGCGCGGCACGGTCGGCGGCAGGCAGCTGCTCGAGCACGGAGACCGCCAGCAACTGGGCGCGCTCGGCCTCGAGCACCTTCGACTCGCAGCGGGACCACCACGCGAGCAGCGCCGCGCCCCATTTGGAAGAGACGCCCAGACGGAGCGCATGGGCCCAGCCCTCCGAGAGGGAGACGCCATGGTCCGTCCGTCCGGCGGCGGCGACGAGCTGCTCCGGGGTGGCCTCGAACCACTCTTCCCACGAGTGAAGGGGCACGCACTCCAGGAGTCGGATGAGCCAGTGCTCGCTCTGGCCGACACCCGCGGGCGGCTTGTCCAGCCCATCGCGCTCGGCCTCGGCGTCCCACTTCGCCGGGAGCTGGACACGGAGCGAGGCCGGCTTCTCCCAAACGAGCACGGAGCGCGCGCGCTCGGCCATGCGCCGCGAGAAGGCGGAACCCGGCAGGCGGGCGAGCAGGTAGCGCGCCACCTCGCGCACCGAGGCCGCACGGTCCTTCCACCCGAGCTCCAGCAGCGGCTCGTCCTCCGGGGAGAGCCCCTCGTCGAGGCAGGCGAGGAAGCGCGCGCGGTGCTCGGCCTTCTCCTGGGCCCAGGTTCCCTGCAACCACGCGCGGGCCCGTGCCGGCTCCACCCGCCGCCCCTGGGCGAGCGCCGCGTGCCGCTCCTCGGGAGTACCTTCCGTCCAGGTGCGCTCGGCTTCCGCGGTGCCGGACGCCGGGGAGGCCGAGGCGGAACGCCACTCGGGGTTGTGCCGGGAGAGCCACAGCCCGCGCTCTCCGAGCACCGGCTCCGCCGCCATGCGCGCCGGAGCGTCCTTCAGTCCGAGCACCCGGGGGAGCAGCTCCGGCGGGAGGCGGCGGCGCGCGAGGGCCATTCGCGCGAAGGCCTCGCGCAGCACCTCGAGATCCTGGGACGCCAGGAGCTCCGCGAGCACGGCGCCCACGCGGGGCGGGCAGACCTCGAGGGTGTCGGGCGGGGCCACGTCCTCGCGCGCCTCGAGCCGGGTGAGCCCACGCCCCGCGGCCCGAGCCACCGCGCGCACCCCGGCCGCGAGCAGCAGGCGCTTCTCCACGGGCAGGCCCGCGAGTGCACGCAGGGCCTGGGCCTCCACTCCTCCCGTGGGCCCGGGTTCCGGCGAGCGGGCGGTGCCCAGTGTGGCGCTTCGCGTCAGCGCATCGAGCTCATTCACGGCGCGGCAGCATAGCGGCCCGAGTCCCATTCTGCCCCGTGAGCTTGGGCTTGGGGCGAAATGCCTCGTGAGAACAGTTGTGCTGCGCAACGGAATCGCGCGTGCCCTGCTCGTCCCTCCTCGACCCGGCGTGCGCGCCCCTCCTCGCCAAGGGGGCGGCATAAGCATTGCTTGCTCATGCAACCATGCAGGAGACGGTAGCCATGAAAGCGATTGACGGGGCCGGCGTTCCCGCCCCCTCGGAAGAGACCGGAGCACCCCCCCTGGGCGAGGTCCTGGAGTTCATGCGCCTGCTGTGGGCCGTGGACCATCAACTGAAGTCCACCTCGAAGCTCATGGAGACCACGCTGGGGCTGACGGGCCCGCAGCGGCTGGTGGTGAGGCTGGTGGGGCGGTACCCCGGCATCACCGCGGGCCGGCTCGCGCAGATCCTCCACGTGCACCCGAGCACGCTCACGGGCGTCCTCAAGCGCCTGGAGAAGCGAGGCTACGTCGACCGCAAGTCGGATCCGCTCGATGCGCGCAAGGCGCTCTTCAGCCTCACGGACAAGGGCCAGGGGTTGGACGTGCCCGCCTCCGGCACGGTGGAGGCCGCCGTGCAGCGCGCCATGTCCCGCGTGCCGAGGGCGCAGCTGGCCGGCGCCCAGGACGTGCTCACCGCGATCGCCGAGGAGCTGGGCGTGGGCAGTGAGCAGCTGCACCTCGAGGCCGAGGCCGCCAGCCCCTCGCTCTCCCTGCGCGCCAGCTGAGCCGGAACCCCGCGGGCCCGTTCAGGACGGGCTGCCTCCCAGCGGATGGAGGCGGCCGTCCAGGCGGGCACTCAGGGGCCGGAATTCCTCCCCATCCCACTCGCCGAACACCTCGAGTGGGTGGCCTCCCGAGAGCGCGAGCAGCCGCCACCGGTCTCCCCGGCCGAGGCGGATCGCCGCGCCCGAGGCCTCCCGAAGCCACCAACGCCTCGACCCATCCACCCCGGGCACCACCTGCCCGAGCATCGCCGCCGTGCGCTCGCGGAACGGTTGGCGGGACAGCTCGTCGGCGAAGCGCTGGCACAGCCCGTCGAGGGAGAGCGTGGGCACGGCCTGGGTCCAGGGGTGGACCTCGCCCTTGCGCTCGAAAACCAGGGCGCGCTGGGGCGCGGCGCTCGGCCAGAACACCAGCTCGGCGGCGAACGCGGTGCCAGGCAGGAAGCTCTCGGCGAAGCGCGCGGCGGGGCCGGCCGCGAACTGGAGCACGAGCGCCGTCCGGCCCGTGGTGGTGCCGAGCAGGTACGTCCGCTGCGCGCGCACGCGCTCGGTGTCCTCGAGCTCCTGGCCGGCGACGACCCAGGTGTCCTGGAGGTGCTCGCCCTGGGCGGCGACCTCCTCCTCGCGCAGGGGGATGCCCACGAGGGTGCGGAGATCGGCCACGAGGGGCGGCGGGAGCTGCTCCAACCGGCGCCAGGCCTCGGTGACGAGCGAGAGCCGGCCGAGCCGCTCCAGCATGAGGCGGGGCCAATCGGGGCCACTGCCCGGGAGCGAGGCGAGTTGCTGCACCTGGGCCGCGAGCCCCGGGGCCTGCGCATCCACCAGCCGGGCCGCCTGGGTGCTCCACAGGGAGGACTCCGCCTCGAGCCCGGCGAAGCCGTTGCGCACGAGATCCTCCATCCAGAGGGACAGCGCGTCCAGGCCCTTGCGGATGCGCTCGTGGCGCTCGGCGGAGCGTTTCGCCTTGGCCTCGGGGTCGGCGGGAGGCGCGGCTTCTCCCGTGGCCTCGCGCTTCGCCTTGCGCTCGGCGGTGGCGGAGCGCTTGGAGAGCCACTCCTCGACCCAGGCGGGGGGTGAGCCCTCGGGGAGACGCGCCGACGCGGCGAGCAGGAGGAGCCCGACGGCGTGCTTGCAGGGAAACTTGCGGCTGGGACAGGAGCACTTCGAGGAGAGGTCGGAGAGGTCGATGCGCACCTGGTAGAGTGCGCTGCCCTTGCACTCGCCCCAGGCGGCGCGCGCATCGCGGCCGAGTCCCTGCCAGGAGCGCTCGGTGGCCAGTTGTTTGCCGGCGGCCGCCACGGAGGCATCCGGCGCGAGGGCGAGGGCCTGCTCTGGGCTCAAGGTCGGGACGGACATGGTGTTGGGGCGTGGAGCATACCTTCGAGGCAGCGCGGCGGATGCTACCGTGAGCGCCATGTCACCTCCCGCGAAGAAGGTGCCCCTGCGACTCCTGGTGCTCCTGGTCGGACTCCAGGCGGGATGCCTGGCGGAGATGGACGCTGTCGAGCCCGTGGGCAAGTCAAACATGAACAGGCGTGGCCGTGCCTGCACGAGGCGTTGAGCACGCTGATACCGAAGCGGTACTGGCTCCATCCCCGCTTCCGGCGCAACTATCAAACAGCCAAGTGGGAGTTCCTGCCGGAGAGCGGGGTGCAAGAGATCGTGGCAAGCCAGGGCTGGAAGGGACTGACGGGCACGATCGAGCCAGACATCATCATCCTGGTGGAACCCCAGCTCGTCTCCCCACGGCAGGGAGTGCTACCGAGAGAAAACAGGTAGAAAGTGATGCCCACCATGCGATACCCGAGATTGCGCAAGGGGACGCTCGCGAGCGATGCCCTGCTGATGTGCTTCTACATGAAGCATCCCAACGAGCGGATTGCACCCGCCGTCGTGCGGGCCCTGGAGCTCTTCCGTGAGCGGATACACCCCTACCAACTCAATTGGTATGCCGGTGATGGACAGCTCGACCCGCTCGATGCGCCCGCATGGGACAAAATCCGTAAAAGAATTTTGGAGCCAGAACCTGATGAGTCTGCTGGTCAAGCAATGTGGGCAGAGTCAGATCCCGACAATCCAGGCAGCCTCTACGTGGACTACCGGGGACTGGACGTCGTCCCCCTTCCCTATCCGTTCCGGAAGGATGACGTGAACGTCTTGCACCTGCGCCTTCCCACGGAGTTCCTGGAGGAGCGGGGCCCGGAATGGGTTCGCGCGCTGGCCCTCGACCTGGCCCAGGAACTTCCCTTCAACTCGGGCTATGTGGACTTCGTCCTCTGCTTCTCGAGCATCATCTGGAAGGCGGACAAGGCTCTCGAGCTCATCCGCCCGCGCTACCCGGGGGTCCACTTCGCCAAGAGCGAAGCCAACATGACCATGAACACCTGGGTGGACGGGGTGCACTGGATGAACTTCCTCGGGCAGCCGGTGCTCGGTCAGCTCGGCGGTGTGGCCGGTCTGCGCGAAAAACTCACGCTCCCCGGTATCTCCCTCCAGGAAATGAGCGGAGACCGGGTGCTCATCACCCTCGGGGAACAGCCGGACCCCGGCGACGTGGAGGCGGGCCGGACACTCCCCCTCCACCGTGCACTCGCCCGGGTGCTCGAACCCCACCTCCATCAATGGACGGCGAAGTACGGAGACGAGGCCCCCAAGGAGCTGCTCCGCTGGGATCGCCGCTTCCTGGATTGAGCCACACCGGCTGCCCGCCCCCTCCTCGGGGAAGGCTTCCAGCCCCCGCTTGACGCTCCAGGGGCGAAGGGCGACAGTGCCTCCCGGTCATGCGTCCCGCGGCCCCTCCCGTCAATCCCTGGTTCCCCACCCGTCAGTCCAACCCCAACGCGCGCGTGCGGGTGTTCTGTTTCCCCTACGCGGGCGGCGGCGCCTCCGTCTACAACGGCTGGAGCGCGGCGCTCCCCACGGGCGTCGAGCTCGTCGCCATCCAGATGCCGGGCCGCGAGCGGCGCATCATGGAGCCGCCCTTCCGGCAGATCCCCCCGCTCCTGGATGCCCTGGAGCCGGTGCTGGCTCCTCTGCTGGACAAGCCCTTCATCTTCTTCGGCTACAGCATGGGCACGCGCATCTCCCTGGCGCTCGCGCAGCGCTGGCAGGCCCGGGGCGCGCCGCTGCCGCTCGGCATGGTGATGGCCGCCGCGGGGGCACCCCACCGCGCACGCGAGACGCGCGACACGCTCGATGACGCCGCCTTCGTCGAGCTGCTGCGCAAGTACGAGGGCACGCCCGCCGAGGTGCTCGCGCACAAGGAGCTGCTGGAGATGGTCCTCCCCGTCCTGCGCGCCGACTTCTCCATCGCGGACGCCGTGCTCCCGGCCCTGCCGGTGCGCTGCCCGATCTCCGCCTTCGGGTCGCACGAGGATCCGCACGTACCGCTGCCGGATCTCGAGCACTGGCGCGAGCTGACGACGGGCGAGTTCCGCGTCCACCACTTCCCCGGCAAGCACTTCTTCATGCGCACCGCCCGCGAGCCCTTGCTGGCGGCGCTGCGCGCGGAAGTCGTCCGCTGGTGCCCCGAAGTGGGCCCCTAGCCGGCCGAAACGGTCCAGGGCGGCCCGTCTCCCGCGAGCGGCACGGTCCGCTGGCACCTCACCGTCAGGGGCAGCCCGCGCGCCCGGCGCACCGCCACCGCCGCCGGGTGCTCGGCCGACAGGCGGATCTGCACGAACTGCCAGGACTCGGGGTCATCCACCAGGCGCGCATCGAAGGAGATGCGCGGCGGCTTGCCAGGCTCCAGGTGGAAGGCGAACTGATCCAACGGCAGGCTCAGCCCCGCGCCGCGGGCCTTGATGTAGGACTCCTTCAGGGTCCAGTAGTCGAAGAACCGCTCGCGCTGGTGCTCGGCCGGCAGGGTCCGCAGGGCCGCCACCTCCGAGGGCGAGAAGAAGGAGTCGGCCAGCTCCACCGTCTGGCCCGGACGGGCCGAGTGCTCCACGTCCGCGCCCACGTCCATGTCGAGCGCCACCGCGCACACCGCCATGCCGTCCGTGTGCGAGAGGTTGAAGCGCAGGCGCGGCAGCCCCTCGCCGGAGATCTCCGGACGCCCGTACGCATTGGCGGAGAAGCGCCAGGACTGGGGCGGCAGCGGCGCGTAGCGCGACAGGGTGAGGCGCACCAGCGCATGCGACACCAGGAACTGCTGCCGGTGCTTCTCGAAGCGGAAGCGCGAGTGCCGCTCCCGCTCGTCCGCGTTGAGCAGCGCGTGGTAGGCCGAGAGGAGCCGGGGATCGGAGACGCGCTCCGGCTCCACCACCCAGAGGTGGACCTCGTCGGGGCGTAGCGAAAGGGGCGGCTGGAAAGGGGGGCTCGGCACCATGGCGATGTCCAGCCCCTCACCTATCGCGTCGGGAGTGAGCGCGCCAGCCCCGTGGGTGCGCTCGCCGCCCGCTCGCTCACGGTCCCTGGACGACGCCGAGCTGCAGCTCGAGGTC
>NZ_JBJMQO010000002.1:0-79026 GCF_045802675.1 Archangium sp.
CCTGTCTGGTGCGCGGTGACATCGCGGGCGCCATCGCGCTGTACGAGGCCGAGACGGGACAGGCGGCACCCGCGTGGTTGATGGAGTTGCAGGGGGCCTACAGCGTCGCGAATCAGCAGGCGGGCAAGTGCCAGCAGGTGGCGCGCATCATCCACACCGCGTTCGGCAAACTGGGCCAGACGCCGCAGTTCGTTGCGTTCACGACCAGCCGCCAAACCCCGTACATGGTCTTTGAACTTACGAGTGGAAAGACTGCGTCCATTTCACACACTGGCTACCATGTGGCAGTGAGGCTCGGGGACCTGATCTACGATGCCTATACGGGACCGCTTGGAATGAAGCTTTCTGACTATCTCTCCCGAGCCCATACTCAACAAGCACTCGTGTGGGAGGTCGTGTCCACGCCATGAATGAACAGGGGACTTCGCCGGGCCCGTCACCTCGCCCATATGTGTACATGCTCGATTACCTGATGCGCATGCGACAGGAAAAGACGCGGGGATTGTTGCTGAATATGGGTGAAATCAACGTCACCCGGATGGTGGCATTCGTTGACGGTTATCTTTCCTGTGAGTACGCCAACGGCATCGAGGATGAGGAGTACATCCGCTTCCATCAATGGCTGAGTGACGTGAAGCAGGAACTCCCCACCGAGGGCTGGGCCGCCAAGTACCTGCGCGACTGCGAGGGCGACCATGAGCACGCCATCCGCAAGTTCCTCGACTTCGTCGCCGAGTTCGTCGCCCTGCGCGAGCGCGAGCGCGAGCGGCAGGAGGGCTGACTCACCACGGCAGGTAGTGCTGGATCATCTCCCGCCACACCGGCCAGTCGTGGGTGCCTCCCCACCAGATGGCCAGCTGGTTGCCGATGTCCTTCGACCACAGCAGCTTCGAGAGGTTCTCGTTCGACGGGCGGCAGAAGTCGTGCTCGCCCACCGCCAGAGTCATCTCCACGCGCCGCAGCGCCGCGAGGTGTCCCGCGTCGCTCAGCCCCGGCAGCCACTGCATGCTCGAGTGGTAGTACACGCTCTCGTCGTGGTAGCCGTCGAGGAAGTCCTCCGTCTCGAACTTGCCGCCCATCGACAGCAGCCGCTGGAAGGTGTGCGGGTTGCGCAACCCGATGTTGTACGTGTGGAAGCCTCCGAAGCTGCACCCGCCCAGCGTCAGCCGGCCTCCCGTGCTGCGCGAGCGCAACAGCGGCACCACCTCGTGCAGCAGGTATTGCTCGTACGCCGCGTGCCTCGCCACCCGCTCATGCGGGTGGAGGCCCTGGTTGAACCAGCTCTCCTCGTCCACCGAGTCCGCGCACACCACGACGTAGCGCCCCGCCTGGATGCGGTCGGCGATGGCCCCGATGAGCCCGAAGTCTTCCGCCTGGTAGAAACGGCCCCTGCTGGTGGGCAGCAGCAACACCGGCTCACCCGAGTGCCCGAAGAGCAGCACTTCCATGTCCCGGCCCAGGCGCGAGCTGTACCAGCGATGGTATTCGCGATTCATGGCCCGCCACCTTACCCGCTGGCCCCTGGGCCGCGAGCGGATTCCCGTCCCAGCTCGGGGGGCCGCGCGCCAGTGAACAGCCGGGGCGGCTCAGAAGCGGACGGTGGGCCCCAGCAGGATGGAGTGCAGCGGCTTGGCGCACGCGTCGGACGAGGGCTCCGCGGAGCTGTCCACCCGCACGTCGCACCACTGCCACGCCGTGGAGGCGGTGATGCCCAGGTGCTCGCCCAGCCACGTGTCCAGGCCCAGGCGCAGCGCCGTGCTCAGCCCGTCGTGCAGCATCCGCCTCGGCGCTCCCAGGTCATCCAGCGTCAGCGGCGTCGAGCGGCTCTGCGCCACGCGCACGCCCACCCACGGGTTCACCCCGCCATCGCGCAGGAAGCGCAGCCGCAGCTCCAGCCCCAGCGAGCGGTAGTCCAGTTGCAACTGCTGGCCCTGGATGCGCGCGCCCCACGTCTCGGCGCCTTCTCCCACCACCCCGAGCGACAGCCCGAAGGGGGCCTCCACGCCCACGTAGGCCTGGAGCGCACCGCCCTTGGCCCGGATTCCCGAGGTGTGGTCCAGGATGAACCCGGTGGTGGCCGAGCCGTAGGCCCGCCACTCCCCCGCTGACGAGACCCCCGCCCACAGCGCCACCACCAGGCTTCCGAGACTCGCAACGCTTCGCATGAGGCGCCGCAGCTTAGCGCAGACCCGCCCCGGGAGGTCTACCCGCACGATGCGTACGTCTCCCGGTGGCCATTCGGTCGCACGACAGGGCCGGGTAGAGTGCGCCACATGTCCCTCTCCTTCGACGCGGCTGCTTCCTCGGTACGCGACGCCCTCACCGACGCGGGGCGCGGACTGGTGGAGCGCGAGGCCATGGTGGAGCTGGTGGCGCTGTGCGCCGTGGCGGGTGAGCACCTGCTCGTCATCGGCCCGCCCGGCACCGCCAAGAGCGAGGCCGTTCGACGCACCGCGCGAGCGCTCGGCGGCGGCTACTTCGAGTACCTCCTGGGCCGCTTCACCGAGCCCTCGGAAATCTTCGGCCCGGTGGACCTGCGCAAGCTGCGCGAGGGCCTGGTGGAGACGGAGACGGCCGGCATGCTGCCCGAGGCGGAGGTGGCCTTCCTCGACGAGGTGTTCCTCGGCTCCACCGCCATCCTCAACACGCTGCTGGGCCTGCTCAACGAGCGCGTCTTCCGCCGCGGCCACACCCGCATGCAGTGCCCCCTGCGCGTGTGCGTGGGCGCCTCCAACGCCCTGCCCGAGGACGACGCGCTCGCCGCCTTCGCCGACCGTTTCCTCGCTCGCACCTTCGTGGAGTCCGTGCCCGACCCGCGCCTGGAGGAACTGCTCGCCGGGGGCGCCTCGCTGTGGAAGGCCGGGGAGGCACGCACCGCGTCATTGGAGGCCCTGGACGTGCTCGCCCAGGCGGCGCGCGAGGCGGAGCTCGGGCCGGTGCGCCCCCACCTCGCCCACGCGCTGCGCACCCTGCGCGCCGCCGGCCTCTCCCTGAGCGACAGGCGCCTGGTGAAGGTGCAGCGCCTGGTGGCCGCCGCCGCCGCGCTCGCCGGGCGCCGCGCTCCGGGCGTGGCGGACGTGTGGCCGCTCATCTACGCCGTGCCCACCAAGGAGGGACAGGCGCTCGCGCGCGACGTGCTGCGCGAGCTGCTGTCGCACTCGGAGAACCCCGCCCTGGCCGCCGCCGCGCTCGAGGCCAGCGCCGGGCCGCTCGCCCGTGCCCAGCGCATCGCCCAGGCCGGACGCGGCGTGCTCGCCGAGCGGCCCGCGGAGGGAAACCCGGAGGCGCTCGCTTCCTGGCGGCTGAAGCTGGAGGGCGTGGCGCGTGAGCTGGACGCGGGCTTCGCCCCCGAGGCCCTCCCCGAGGAGCTGCGCGCCGTGCGCGAGGAGCTGCGCATGGCCCTCGCCGCCCCCACCGGCTCCCAGGACGAGGCCGCCTAGGCGCGCGCACGCATGGAGCCCCGGGTGCAACAGCCAGTGGCGTGGAGTCCCCGCGGCGAGCCGCTGACGGCGCTCGCGGTGGCGGGCGTGGGGCCGGTGTCGCTCGCGCTCGCGCGCCGCGCGTTGGCGGTGGAGGACGCGCTGCTCGCCCGGTGGAGCGGCGTGGCCGGGCCGGGCGTGCTGGTGCTGCTGGGTGACACCGGGTCGCTGCCGTGGGTGGATGGCGTCGTGTACCTCGGGCGTGACGCGGCGGCGCCCTCGCTGCTGCTGCCGTGCACGCTCACGCCGGACGTGGCGCCCTCGCTGCTCGAGCGCGCGCTGGTGGCCCGGGCCCACGCGGGCACGCCCCTGGCCGTGCTGCCCCGCTCGGCGCACCTGGTGCCCATGGGCGCGGCGCGTCCCGTCTCCCGCGTCACCCTGGGCGCGTGGCTGGCGAAACAGGAGGCCCCTCCATGAGCGCGCTGCCCGAGGCGCTGCGTCCCTGGGCGGCGCAGCTCTCCGTCTTCCCCGAGGACCTGGCGCTCAGCGTGGGCACCCATGTGGCGCGGCTGGCCGCGGCGATTGGCTCCATGCGCGCGCGCAACGAGGTGGTGGGCGGCGAGCCGCACGGCTACGACGGCCTCACCCGGCGCGGCTCTCCCGAGCGGCTGCTCATCAGCGAATGGCTCATGGCGCTGGAGGTCCCCGACGAGTTCGTGCGCCGCGCCGCCTTCGGCGAACAGGCCTACCTCCAGCCCGCCTTCCGCCAGCCCCAAGGGGGACGGCGCACCGTGGCCCTGCTGGATGCGGGGCCGGACCAGTTCGGCTCGCCGCGCATCGCCCACCTCGCGGTGCTGGTGGTGCTCGCCCGGCGCGCCGAGGCCGCGGGCGCGGGCTTCGCGTGGGTGGTGCTCCAGTCCTCGCCCCAGACGGTGCCCTTCTCCAGCGTGGATGCCGGTGCCGTCGGCCGCTGGCTCAAGGCCGTCAACGCCGCGCCCGTGACGGATGCGCGGCTCGCCGCGTGGCGTGAGGCGCTCGAGTGGGGCTCCTCGCCCGATGACGTGTGGCTGGTGGGGGGCCCGCGGCTGTCGCGGCTCCAGGGCTCCGAGCGCCTGTCCCGCGTGGTGGTGGACGACGTGGTGGTGCCCGGCACCCGGCAGCTCTCGGTGGAGGTGCGGCCCGCGTCCCGGCCCTCGCGCCAGGTGGTGCTGGAGCTGCCGCCGGAGCCCCAGTGCGTGCGGCTGCTGAGAGACCCCTTCGAGGCCGCCACCGCCGCCCCCGTGGTGGACGCGAGCGCCAGCCCCGTGCGCGCCCTGCGCTTCTCGGCCGACGGGCAGCGGCTGCTGCTCGCGCACGAGGACGGCAGCGTCGCGGCCCAGGCGCTGCCCCAGTCCCCGCGCGCCACCACGCCCAAGCCCCGGCGCTTCTTCCCCGTGCGCGACGAGGCCCTGGCGGCCGTGGGCTGGCGCCGCGACGGTGGCCTCATCGCCGTGACGCTGCGCGAGCGCACCCTGCGCGTGTATGGCTCGCTGAAGGGTTATCGCGGGGGCCGTGCCGTCGTCTTCCCCATTCCCGAGGGTGTCGAGGCGCCCCGCTTGCGCAGGCGCGCCGAGCAGAGCCCCCTGCTGGCGATGAGCCAGAAGCACAACGGCCGGGAGGTTGTCCTCCTGTTGGATGCCGAGGGCAGGCTCTACCGGCTCGATGGGAGCGAGCCGAAGGAGCGCGCCGTGCTCCCCGTGGCGCAGGGCGTGACGGCGCTCGCCGAGCGCAAGGGCGCCCTCTACTACGTGTGCCATCACGCGCCGGCGCCCGTTCTCTACGTGGCCGATGCCCCGCGGGTGCCCGAGGTGGGGGATGCGCTGCGGCTCGGGTGTTGGTCGCCCCAGGCGTCCTGGCTACGGCCGATGGAGGCGTTCTTCGGGGATGGCGCGGCGTTCTTCGGCCATAAGCGGGAGCCCTCCTTGATGGGCCCGATCGCGGCGCGCATCCGCCCCGGTGAATGGCGGGTGTGGGAGTCCATCCGCGTGAGCGAGCAGAACATCCACTCGGAGATGACGGGGCTGTTCCTCGAGGTGGGAGGGCAGGTGGTGGGGCTGGCTCCCGGGTTGTTGGGCGCGAGCAGCAAGCCGAGACTGGTGGTGCTGGGAGAGGACGGGCGCACCTTCTCGCTCGTGTCCGATGCGCGCACCTCTCAAACCGTGCAGCTGGTGTCGGCTCCGGCCCGCGTCGTCTCCGCCTGCGTCAGCCACTCGCAGCCCATGCTGGCCTGGCTCACCGAGACGGGCGAAGTGGGCGTGTGGAGCTTCCAGTTCCGGGCCGTCGTCTTCCGCGCGCTGCCGGGAGGAACGCCATGAGACTCGCGAGCGCACCGAGGCCTCGCGCCCATGTCCACCGCGGCTCCGTGGAGGCGGTGGCCCTCTGGTTCGACCCCGCGCTCCTCGGAGAGGCGGAGGCGCGCCGGCGCGTGCTGGCCGCGTGGACACCGGGCGTGGGCGTGTTCTCGCTCGCCGGGGGCTTCCTGCTGCGGCTGCCCGCACCGCGGCGCATGGACTGTGGCTCGGCGCCGGGCCTGCCCTTCACGCTGGTGGAGGGCGTCCTGTGCTCCGTGCCCCTCTCGGCCTCCGAGCGCGAGCGCCTCGCGCCAACGGTGGGGAGCGCCGTGCTGGTGCGCGCGGGCAAGGCGCAGGTGCATCCGCTCGGGCCGCCGCAGTGGGTGGACGTGTCGGCCTGGCTCGACGTGTCCGGCTGGAAGGTGGTGGCCGTGGAGGGACTGGGCGCGCCGCCTCCTCCGGTGGCCGAGCTCACGCCCGTTGAAGCGCCCACGCGCGCCAGCTTCGGGCTGGGAGCCGCCGCGCCCGAGGCCGAGGCGATGCGGGCCCGCATGGAGGGGCGGCCCGTTCCGGAGGGACTCGAGGTGCCTCGCGAACCGGGGCTGTGGGAGCGGCTCCGGGCGTGGTGGCGAGGGGAGACGCGGCGTCCAGGCCAGGCGACCGTGGACGCCGGAGGGGCCCCCGCGCCGTCCTCGTGGTTTGGCCGCCTCGTGTCCTCGTTCCTCGAGGCGCTGGCCGGCCTGTCTCGCGGCTCAGGGCCCGCCACGTCCGGCGGAGCTGCCTCCGGAGCTCAGCGTCCGCCCTCGGGGCCGGGACTCTTCTCCCAGCTCACCGAGTGGTTGCTCTCGTCCACGCCCCTGGGCGAACTGCTGGGCCGGCGCAAGGCGGAGTACGTGCGCAAGCTCTTCGAGCTCCTCGACGGCGGCAACCTGGACGAGGCGCTGCGCTACGCCGTGCCCCTGGCCAAGGAGGGCGGCCTGTCGGAGCAGGCGCGGGTGTCGCTCGGACTGCCCGGCCCCCGGGAGTCGCTCTCCATCACCTCCTCCCAGGGGAGCGCGGGGGGCAGCCTCTTCGGCAGCAGCACGTCGGTGTACGAGGCGCTGCGGGAGCGCTACCGGGCGGCCTTCAAGAAGCTCGAGCGCGAGGGCCGCATCGAGGAGGCGGCCTTCGTCCTCGCCGAGCTGCTGCAGGAGAGCGAGGAGGCCGTCTCCTTCCTGGAGCGGCACGGACGCCTCGAGCTGGCGGCGGAGGTGGCCGAGGGCCGCCAGCTGGCGCCGGGGCTGGTGGTGCGCCAGTGGGTGCTGGCCGGGGACGTGGCGCGGGCGGTGGACCTCGCGCGGCGCACGGGGGCCTTCGCGGACGCGGTGCTGCGGCTCGAGCGCACGCACCCCGCCGAGGCCCGGGCGCTGCGGCTGCGCTGGGGCGAGGTGCTCGCGGAGGCGGGAGACTACGCGCGCGCGGTGGAGGTGGTGTGGCCGCTGGAGGACGCGCGCCCTCTCATCCGGACGTGGCTCGAGCGCGGTGTGGAGTCCGGTGGGGTGGGGGGAGCGCGGCTGCTCGCGCGGATGCTGGCGGCGTTTCCCGACAGCTTCGAGTGGGTCCGGGCGCGGGCGCTCGTGCTGCTCGAGGGGGAGGACGCGGAGGGCGCCCCGGTACGCCAGGCCCTCACCGAGGCGCTGGCGCGCGCCGTGGAGGGGTCGGAGCCGGGCCGCGTGCTCCTGCGTGCCGCCGTGCGCGCGACGCTGCGCGACCGGGCGGCGGGCCTCGTGTCGCCGAATCCTCGCGGCATCGAGGAGCTGGTGGCGTTGACGAAGGACGCGGTGCTGCGGACGGACCTGCCCGTGCTGCCGCCGCAACCCGAGCGCGCGGGCTTCGCCTCGGGTGGGACGCCGCGGGTCGAGGTCTTCGGCGCGGGCGAGGGCGGGCCCTGGCCCCTGTACGACGTGGTGCCCCTGTCCGGAGGGCGGCTGCTGGTGGCGCTCGGCGAGGCGGGGGCGCGGCTCATCACCCGCGACGGCCGGTGCGTGGCGCACTTCGACGTGCCGGCCTTCTCGCTGGTGCTCTCGCGGCACGAGGACCGGGCGTTGGCGCTCGCGCCGCGCGGGACGCTCAAGCGCGTCTCCCGGTTGGACCTGGTGCGGCGCCGGGCCGAGCCCTGGTGCGACCTGCGCGCCGACGCCTTCGCCCCGGAGTACGACGGGAGCCTGTGGTTCCTCGCCGTGGAGGACACGGTGATGGCGGTGGACGCGCTGGCCCCGGAGCCGCGAGCCCTGTGGCGGGTGTCGCAGGTGGGCGGGCACGTGTTCGCGGTGGCGGCGGGGCCCTCCGAGCTGAGCTTCGTCATGCTCAAGGGAGACCTGGAGCTCGAGCGCTGGACGTACGCGTTGCCGGACTCCCGGCTGCGCTCGCGCCAGCCGCTGCCCGGTGGACCGGTGGAGCAGGTGCGGCACGTCTCCTTGCGGATGGATGGGGAGCTGGCGGTGCTCGCACCCGAGGGCGTGCGCTGGTTCGGCCCGGCGCGACAGGAGCTGCTGCCCCAGCTGCCCGAGACGGCGCTGGCGGGGCTGGTGCTCGGCGGGGCCTGGTTCGCGGTGCTGCGGCGGCCACCGGAGGGCGGCGCGTGGATACGGCTGCACGAGCGCAAGTCGGGCACGTTGCTCGCGCAGTTCATGTTCGAGGGCGAGCACCCGGTGGGGGTGCGCTTCCTCAACGGGGAGCTGCTGCTCTTCGACGCGGTGGGCCGGCTGGCCCGGGTGGACCCGGGGCGGGGCGAGGTGCGGCGGGTGGTGCCGCGTTGAGGACCTCCGCCCACACGCGGCTGACCACCAGGTGACAGATGCCGGGCCCGGAGGGCACCCCGTTTCTTGCCGCTGCCTGCTCGCATGCCCAGCGTGGGTGCATGGCCCTCCAGTTCACCCTGTCGCAGCAGGTGGCACGCCTTCTGTCGCGGTGTCCCTCGGCCCTGAGGGGCCGCATCCTGCGTGAGCTCTCCCAGCGGCTCGCCGGCTCCCGGCCCTCGTCTGGCAATGGCCTGGAGGTGGGCGTGCTGCGGCTGCCCTCCGGCTGTCAGGTCAGCTACCGGCTGGACCGCTCGCGCGAGCAGGTGGAGATGCTCGACGCCGCGCTCTAACGCCGCGTGGCCGCGTCCAGCAGGCCCCGGAGCACGTTGAGGTCCACCGGCTTGGGCACGGCGCCGAGGATGCCCTCGGGCAGCGACTGCGAGGGCCCCGCGCCGGACACCACCACCACGGGCAGCGAGCGGAGCGCCGGGTCCGCGCGCACGTGCTTCATCAGCTCCCAGCCGCTCATCACCGGCATCATCAAGTCCAGCAGCATCGCCGTCGGCAGGGGGGTGCACCTCAGCCGCTCGAGCGCCTCCAATCCGTTGCCCGCCACGTCCACCTCGTAGCCGAGCGCCTCGAGGAACTCGGCGAGCAACTCCCGGCTGTCCGCATGGTCCTCCACGACGAGGACGCGGTAATGCCCCGCACTCATTGTCCTCCTGTCTCTTCCCCCCACCAGGGCGCGCCACATAGCACGGCGCCCCCACGGGCCCGGAGGCACGTGCGCGCAAGGCCCCTCCAAGGGTTGGCTCGTGGACCGATGCGGGGCCTCCCGGAAGGCCGGAAAGCCGCCCGGAAGGGGGGGAGGGGCCGGAATCGTTCGCCGTGGGACATGAGGGGTTTTCGGGGAGGGCGGGAATCAGGTCCCATGCCAGGGGCAGGACGTGAATGGTCATCCCGTCACCTTTCGGCTCATGCGGCAAGGCCAACCTGTTGCGTTCGGTTCACCTCTGGGACCGGACGCGGGCCGGGCCCGAGTGGACCCGGGGCTGTCCTCTCGTCGCGGCGAGCACCGTTAGGGTCCCTGGTTTACGCGACTACCCATCCTGTCCTGTCGCGGGCTGCCTCTCAGGCTCTAAGCAGGCGGCCTGATGGGTCGCGTCACCGAGAGCCAGAGAACCACCATGGGACAACCGTCGACCGGCAAGCTCGCAGCGAACGTGGGCGAGATCGCGCGAGAGGCGCGGGTGCGAGCGGGGCTGACGCAGGCGGACGTGGCGGAGCGGGTGGGGCTGGCGACCGAGGTGTACGGGCGGCTGGAGCGCGGGCGGATGTTGCCCAGCGTGCCCTCGTTGCGGCGGCTGTGCATCGCCCTGCGGATGCCCTCGGACACCTTCCTGGGCCTCAACACCGGCGAGGTGGCCACCTGGGTGGCCGAGTCCTCCCCACCCGAGTACGAGGAGGTGCCCGAGCTGCGCCGCCTCATGCGCACGCTGCGCAAGCTGGACGGCTCGCAGTTGAAGCTGATTGGACTGGTGGCCGCGGCGCTACAGAAACGCTAGCGAGCAGGCGTGCCCCTTCGTGGTAGTCCGGGCTTGTCTTCGGGCCCCGGGGACTGGCGTCATGGGTCCGGTTCCGCGCACGGACGGGTACACATGGCGAACGAGCAGAGGCGGTTGAACGCGTGGTGGCGGCTCCACGTGGCCGTGGGCCTCCTGGTGCTGGGCGGGGTGCTGCCGGTGTCCCGGGCGCGCGCGCAGACGCCCACCGCGCCCCCCGTGGACCTGCAGAGCCTCTCGGACGCGCCCCGGGCCGGCGCCCCCGACGCGGGCTTCGTCCAGACGGAGGTGGACCTCCAGCACGGCGACGGAGGCTTCGCCCTGCGGGGGGACGGCGACGGCGGTACGCAGCCGCGCTTCGAGCCGCCCACGCTGCTCGCGGACTCGCCCGCGCGCTACCCCGAGTCGCTCGCCGCCCAACCGGTGGGGGGCACGGTGCGCCTGGAGCTGTTGCTGGACGAGCAGGGCGAGGTGGCCGAGGCGAAGCTCCTCCAGGGCCTGCACCCACTGCTGGACGAGGCCGCGCTCCACGCCGCGCCCGGCCTGCGCTTCTCGCCCGCGAAGGTGGACGGTGCCGCCGTGCCGGTGCGCCTCCAGTTCGAGTACCGCTTCGAGGCGCCCGCGCAGACGTTGGCCACGGGGGAGAAGCCCCAGCCGCCCATCACGCTGCGCGGCCTGATTCGGACGAAGGGCAACCGCAAGCCGCTGGTGGGCGCGGTGCTGGTGTCGGACGCGGCGCCGGACGCGCCGGTGGAGACGGGGCCGGAGGGGCGCTTCGAGGCGCGCCTGCCCCCGGGCACCCAGACGGTGCGCGTGAATGCGCCCGGCCACAAGCCCGGCATCTTCCGCGAGGACGTGCGCCAGGGCGAGTCGCTCGAGGTGCTCTACGGCCTGGAGCCGCTCGTGGTGAATCCCTACGAGACGGTGGTGCGCGGCGACCGCGAGCGCACCGAGGTGTCGCGCGTCACGCTCCACGACGCCGAGCTGCGGGAGATTCCCGGCACGATGGGAGACCCCTTCCGGGTGATGATGCTGATGCCCGGCGTGGGCAGCATGCTCTCGGGGATTTCCTACCCGGTGGTGCGCGGCAGCCAGCCGGCCGCCACGGGCTACTTCCTCGATGGCATCCGCGTCCCCATCCTCTTCCACCTCTTCCTCGGCCCCGCCGTCATCCACCCGGACTTCATCGACACCATCGACTTCTACGCGGGCAACCCGTCCAGCCAGTACGGGCGGCTCACCGGCGGCGCCGTCGAGGGCAAGCTCACCCGCGCTCGCGATGACCGGGTGCACGGCAGCGCCTACGCGGACCTCATCAACGCGGGCCTCTTCATCGAGTACCCCTTCAAGTCCACCGGCACCAACCTCTCGGTGGCGGGCCGCATCTCGTACACGCCGTGGCTGATTGCCCTCGCGGCCAACGCGATGCAGGTGCCGGGCTCCAACAACTCCAAGCTGGTGTTGGACTTCTACGACTACCAGGCCCGCGTCGAGCAGGAGGTGGGCCCGGGCCGGCTGCGCCTCTTCGCCTTCGGCTCCTCGGACACCTTCGGCACCGAGGCGACCACGGACTCCGGCGCCACCGCGCTCCAGGCCGTGCTCTTCCACCGCGTGGATCTGCGCTACCGCCACCCGGTGGGCGGCGGCGAGCTGGAGGGCGGCGTCACCCTGGGGCTGGACCGCTTCTCCGTCGGCAGCGAGGACCCCATCAACGGCGGCGGCACCGTCAACATCGACCAGCGCGACCTCACCGCGCGCCTGGGCTACCAGCGCCAGCTCGGCGAGGGCCTCTCGCTGCGCGGCGGCATGGACGTGGACCACAAGCGCGCCATTGTCTCCGTCCATTCGCGCACGCCCTCGCCGTTCGGCGGCCCCTTCCAGGAGGTGAACGTGGACCTGCCGGTGGCGCTCGCCACCTTCAGCGGGGTGTGGTCCGAGCTGACGTGGACGCCGGATTCGAAGTGGACGGTGGTGCCCGGCGTGCGCCTGGACAACTACCACCTGTCGGGTGGCCCCAACGCGTTCGTGGCGGAGCCCCGGCTCGCGGTGCGCCGGAAGATGAACGAGCAGCTCACCCTCAAGGGCGGCGTGGGCCTCTACCACCAGGCGCCCACCACGCTCATCAGCCTGCCCGTCATCGACATCGCGGCGCTGGACCAGGGGCTGCAGCAGGCGCTCCAGATGTCCGCGGGCGCCGAGTACAAGAACCTGGGGGGCTTCGACGTGAGCCTGGAGGGCTACGTCAACCCGATGCTGCGCACGGTGGAGCTGACGCCCTTCGGCGACGAGGACCCCTCCGTCCCCAGCACGCCGGATCTGCCCGATATTGGCGGAGACCCGGGCAACGACAGGCCGCCTCCGACGACGGGAGGCCGGCGGCTCGTGCGGAGCCAGGCGCAGGAGCAGAACCCCCTGCCCGAGGTCCCCGACATCAACCTGCCGGACCTGAGCAGCCGCGGCCTGGCCTACGGACTGGAGCTGCTCATCCGCCGCCCGCTGGGAGGCAACTGGTTCGGCTGGCTGTCCTACTCGCTGCAGCGCAGCACGCGCCACGTGCGCTTCACCCGCTACGACGCGCACGGCCTGCCCACGGGCCAGGACGCGGCGGACCTGCCCTACGTCTTCGACCAGACGCACGTGGCCAACCTGGTGCTCAGCTACAAGTTCTCCAACAGCGTCACCCTGGGCGGCGTGCTGCACTTCAACTCGGGCCGCCCCGAGTCGGGCAACCTCACCAGCCGCACCCAGGTGGAGGGCACGGACCTGACGGGCCGGCCGGGGTGGATTCCCGTGGACAAGGACAAGGTGGACCGGCTGCCGCCCTTCTTCCGCTTCGATCTGCGGCTGTCCAAGGCGTGGGCCTATGACACCTTCACGCTCGAGGCCTACCTGGACATGCTCAACGTGACCATCAGCCAGGAGGTGGTCGCCTTCGAGTACGGCGGCGGCGGCGGCTTCCCCCTGAGCAAGAAGGCCACGAGCCTGCCTATCGCGCTGCCCATCCTCGGCCTCAAGGGCCGGTACTGAGCGGGGGGGAGGCTCAGGCTTCCTCGTCGGGAAGCAGCGTGCGCAGCAACTCGTCGTCGGGACCGAGCGGGCGCCAGCCGGGGGGCGGTGGTGTCGCCATGAGGGCATCGCTGGCCTGGTCGACGCGCTCCTTATGGGTTTCGGGTGTGTAGGCGAACCAGGAGCCGAGCATCATGGCGACCTTGACCCGGTTGGCGTCATCCAGCACGGCCGGCCAGCCGTTGGGGACCTCATCGGACCACAGGCGCACGAATACATCGCGCACGAAGCGGGTGACCTGCTTACGTCGCTCCGCCTCGGCGAGCAGTCCGCGCAACACCTGCACTCCGGCGACGTCGTCCTTGCCCAACTCTTTGGCCAGAGCCACCAGAGAGGCGGTGGGGCGCGCATCAGCGAAGGCGGTGAGCGAATCGTAACCCCGCTCACGGACCCGCTCGTACAGGCGCACCACCCAGTTGCCCTGCCAGGCGTGTCCGCCGCTCATGGTCCTCTCCAGGGGATGAAATTCATCGGGATGGCGGAGTACTCCATCCGGTTCGCGACGAGACTCAGGATCTCGCTCGGCGTCAACATCCGGCCTGCCCGGGTCTCGGCTTTTCGCAGCGCCTCCATGATCATCCGGTTCCATTCGCCGGCCCATGTGCGGCCCAGCTTCCAGTCGCCACCGCCATGGATGGCCTCGTGGTGCGCCTGCTCCATCTCCACGCAGAACTGGTCGATGTCCATCTCGCCGGTGAAGCCGCGCTGCTCGAACCACTCGCGGAACTCCTTCGGCAGTACATGGTGCCGCGGTGGCTCGGCCATGCCGGCCCCTGCTCTGTCCGTCTGACGCATGGCCCGCACCTCGGGCCCATCGCCCAGCGCCTCGCGCACGCCCTTGGGCAACTCGTCGTGCGCCTGCGACATCAGCACCTGGCCCGCCTGGATCCGCACGGCGGCGCTGACGACGGGCAGGGAGAGGACGCCCGCTCGCACCAGGTGTCGCATCATCTCCACCCACTCGGCGGAGGCGACAATGCGCGTGCCCATCATCACGCCGTCGCCTCCCGCCACCAGTCCCACTCCGAGCAGGGCGGGCGCGGATGGCGGCACCGAGGGCAGCGAGAACTTCATCGCCGAGAGCATCGTGACCGTCTCGATGGCTTGCGTGAGCACCAGCACCTTCTGGAGGTTCTCCGCCGCCACGCGCATGCGCTCCTGGGCCGCCGCGAACTCGCCCGTGAGGTGGCCTACCAGCGCGGGGATGTCTTTCGCCGCGGCCTCCACCTGTCCCGGCTCCACAGAGGCGAGCGCCTTCATGGCGGGCTCGAGCATCCCCTGCCAGCGGTACATGTCCAGGAGCAGCCTCTCCACGGGGTAGAGGTGCTGGGTGAGTGCGACGTCCGCGAGGTGGAGGAAGTCGAGCCAGACGGCGAGCAGGAGCGAGCCCATCATGGCGGCCTCGAGTCGTGGGCCGGCGAGGCGCAGCAGGGCCTGCTGCATGTCCGGGTCCTCCACCTGCGAAGCGGCGTGGGCCAGCCGGGTGGCGGCGGCGAGCTGGGCGTCAATCCATCGCAGTTGCTCGGCGCCGGCGTCGATGAAGGGGACGAAGACACGGTTTCCACCGGCGAGGCCTCGTCCACTGGCCTTCAGTCTGGAGAGCTCGCCGGAGATGCGGCGGGTGGAGCCCGACACGTCGAGAAGGGCACCGCGAAACGCCAGCTGGGCCACGAGGGCGCCCTGTCGCGCGGCCGTCTCCGTGCTGTCAGCGCCTCCCGCCGTCACCGCGTCGCGAGAGGTCCGGTGCGGAGACTCGACGCCCGGCCCCACCACCAGTGCGGGCGTGGTGGCCTCGCGGGGCGTGTAGCGCAGGTTCATCCCCTGGCCGGGCGGTGGTGGCAGCGAAGCGCAGCCGGCGGACAGCAGGAAGAGCAGCAGCAGCACCCGCCGCGTGTACGTCATCAGCGCCTCCGTGAGGGGCCTTCACTCTAGCGGGCGCCTCCGGGTCCGCTGGTACGCCACGGGTCTCCCGCGCCCCGGAAATCGGGCACCTGGCCCGTCCCGGAGGGCAATGTCCGGGAGGTCATGGCCGACACCGGGAGGGTCATGGCATACTGCCCGTCCGCTCTTGTTCCCCCAACGTCCCAGTCCACCGGGGGCGCAGGTGCCGGGGGGGAAGTGCATGACCTCAACCTGGTTTCCAGGGCCCGAGCTCGCGCGCCGGCTGCCAGCCGAGTGTCCGGACCCGTGCATTCTCTTCGAGCCCGTCCGGGAGGACTCCCGCGGGCTGCTCGATTTCCAGTCGACGGCGCTCAACGCGGCGGCCGAGGCGCTCGTACGGACCCTGCGTCTGGGGCCGGCGCTGTCCGGATGGAGCGGGGTGGTGGGCCTGCCCGGGCCCGTCGCCCTGGCCGGCGTGGTGGACTCGGGCACGGCGCTGTCCTTCGAGCTGCACTGCCGCGGTGAGGGCTCGGAGTGCTGGTTCCGCGCCCGGGCGGTGAAGGAGGGCGAGGGCCTGGCGCTCTGGCTCTCGGACATCACCGAGCTGCACCTGGAGCGGCGTGCGCTGCGCGAGGAGCTGGAGCGGGAGCGGGCCGCTCGGGCGCGCGAGGAGCACCTGCGGCTGGCGCTCGAGACGGCGCGGATGGTGACGTGGGAGTGGTCCGAGGCGCGGCTCGCGCTCGTCTGGTCCCCCAACGCGGAGGACTTCTTCGGCCAGGCGCCGGGAGGGCCAGGCGAGTCGCTGGAGCTCTTCCTGGAGCGCGTGCTGCCCGAGGAGCGCGAGCGCGTGGCCGAGGCCTTCATGCAGGGCCTGCGCGCCGAGGGCCCCTACACCTTCCAGTTCCATGGGGCGTGGCGCGACGGCACCGTGCGCTGCTACGAGCTGGTGGGGCAGACGTTGCGCGAGCCGGGCCGGCCCACGCGGATGCTGGGCGTGGTGATGGACTGCACCGAGCGCGCGCACGCCCAGGCGGCGCTGCGCGAGGCCGAGGAGCGCTACCGGCTGGCGGCCTGGGCCACCAATGACTTGCTCTGGGACTGGCACCCCGCCAGCGACCACATCCACTGGGGCGAGGCGAGCCATGCGGTGCTGGGCTACCCGCCCGAGGAGATGGGCGGCCTCGTCTGGTGGCAGGAGCAGATCCACCCGGAGGACCGGGAGATGGTGCTCAGCAGCCTGGACCACGTGTTGGAGTCGGGCGGCGAGTCGTGGATGGCCGAGTACCGCTTCCGGCGCAAGGACGGCACCTACGCGCACGTGCTGGACCGGGGGCTGGTGGCGCGCGACGCGAAGGGGCGCACGGCGCGGATGATCGGCTCGATGATGGACATCACCGAGCGCAAGCGCACGGTGGAGCGCATGCAGGAGGAGGCGCAGTTCCGCGAGCGCTTCATCGGAATCCTCGGGCACGACTTGCGCAACCCGCTCAACGCCATCTCGCTGTCGGCGCGCTCGATGCGGCGGCGGGGCCTGCCTCCGGCGCAGCAACAGCTGGCGCAGCGCATTGAGGCGAGCGCGTCACGCATGGGGAACATGATCTCGGACATCCTCGACCTGACGCGGGCAAGGCTGTCCGGGGGGATTCCGCTGAACCTGGTGCCGGCGAACCTGCCCACGGTGTGCCAGCAGGTGGTGGAGGAGCTGATGGCGGTGCACCCGGGGCGCAGCATCCTCCTGGAGACCGAGGGCGAGGGCGAGGGCATCTGGGATCCGGAGCGGCTGGCGCAGGTGGTGATCAACCTGGTGGGCAACGCGCTGGAGCATGGGGACCTCAAGGGCTCGGTCTACGTGCGGTGCGTGGCCGAGCCGGAGCGGCAGGTGCTGGAGATAACCAACCCGGGCTCGCCCATTCCGAGTCACCAGCTGGCCACGCTCTTCGACCCCTTCCGGCAGGGAGTGGGCCGGAGCGGGCGGAGCCGCGGACTGGGGCTGGGGCTGTTCATCGTGCGCGAGCTCGTCGAGGCCCACGGAGGCCGGGTGTCGGTGCGCTCGACGGAGGAGGGGACGACGTTCTCCGTCTACCTGCCCCGCGACTCGCGCCCGGCGGCCCCGAGCGGAAGCCAGGAGCCGGAGACGACGCACACCGCCTGAGCTTCTGACAGGTGGTGAGCGAAGCCTCGCCAGCGGCTCCACGCTCGCTGCGTGCAGGCCGTGCGATGCATAGCCTGCCGCACGTGACCGAAGCGGAAGCGGAGCGTCAGCGCATTCTCGAGCGGCGGGCCCGGCGGCAGGCCCGGCGCGAGAAGCAGCGCGAGCAGAACGTCGGCCGCGCGAAGCGGATGCACGAGGCGCGTCTTGCCCATGAGCGGGAGCTCGCCGGGCAGGGCGTTGCCGCCACGAAGACGACGAAGCGGAAGCCGAAGGCCGGTCAGCCGGAGCTTCACGTCGGCTGCTCGGGGTGGTTCTACTGGCACTGGCGGGACTGCTTCTATCCACAGGGGCTGCCGAGCAGCCGGTGGTTCGAGCACTACGCGAGCCACTTCAAGACCGTGGAGCTCAACGCCCCCTTCTACGCCTGGCCCACGGTGGCGACCGTGAACACCTGGGTGCGGCAGGCGGGGCGCCGCCAGTTCGTCTACACCGTGAAGGTGTCCGAGCTGATTACCCACGTGAAGCGCTTCACCGGCACCAAGACGCTCGTGCGGGACTTCGGGCACATCGCCGACCTGCTCGGCCCTCGCATGGGGTGCTTCCTGTTCCAGTTGCCACCCAGCTACCACTACTCGCCGGCCCGGTTGAAGACGATCCTCGCCCAGCTCGAGCCGTCGCGGTGCAACGTCGTCGAGTTCCGCCACAAGAGCTGGTGGAACGAGCGGGTGTACGACGCGTTCCGCGAGGCCAACGTCATCTTCTGCTCGTGCAGCGGCCCGCGCCTGCCCGACGCGCTCGTGCGCACGGCCGATGACGTCTACGTGCGCTTCCACGGCACGACGCGCTGGTACCGCCACGACTACTCGAAGGAGGAGCTGGCCGTCTGGGTACGCCGCATCCGCGAGAGCGGCGCGAAGCGCGTCTGGGCCTACTTCAACAACGATCGCGAGGGCTACGCGCTCCAGAACGCGCGCGAGCTCCTCCGGCAGTTGAAGCGGGCCCGGCCCACGGAGTGAGGGCCGTGCCTCCCGCGTACCCCGCGGGCGGGAGCTCAGTGCGTGGCCGTCGCGTCGGTGGAGCGCAGCGTGAAGAAGGCCACCTCGGGGTAGGTGCCGCGGCGCAGGTACGGCCCGCCGAAGCCGAAGCCCAGCCCCATGTTCACGTACAGCTGGTTGCCGCGCACGTTGTAGTGGCCCTGGATGTAGGGCTGGCCCGCGCGCCGGAAGATGGCCTCGGTGAGGCCGCGCACCAGGAACTGGCCGCCGTGCGTGTGCCCGGAGAACTGCACCAGGTTGGCGTGCGGCGGCAGCTTGTCCACCGTCGGCGGCGCGTGCGTGAGCACCAGCCGCGTGCCCGACTCGGGCGCCCCCCGGAAGGTGGCCTCCACGTCGTCGCGGCCCGTGCGCCCATCGTCGATGCCCAGCACCGTCAGCGGCGCCCCACGCACGTGCACCACGCGGTGCTCGTTCTGCAACACCGTGTAGCCCAGGCGCTCGAAGCCCGAGCGCAGGTAGTGCGCGTCCACCCAGTGGTCATGGTTGCCCAGCACCGCGAAGACCGGGCTGCTGAAGCCCGCCAGCAGCTCAATCACTCGCGGCAGCGGCTTGGGGCTGTGCGTGACGTAGTCGCCCGTGAGGAACACCACGTCCGGGTTGCGCGCGTTCACCTCGGCCACCGCCCGGCGGATGCGCACCGCCGACGTCGCCTGTCCCACGTGGATGTCCGAGAGGTGCGCAATCCGCAGCCCGTCGTGCTCGCGGTGCATGCCCGGCACGTGCAGCACGTTCTCCGACAGCGTGAAGTGGTCCCTCCAGCGCAGCCTCGCCTCCGGCCTCAGCGGATCCGGAGAGGCCACCCTCAGCTCGTTGCGCTTCATGGCCTGCCGGTGGGCACCATGAGCGGGGGCGGAGAGCGCCTCGGCGGTCTGCGAGGCGGCACGGCGGCGGGCGAGTCCCAGGGGCATGAGTATCCTTCCGTCGGTCGGAGACGGCTTTCGATTGTAGAGGACACCGGCCACGCGCGACGAGTCAGCGTCCCAGGTCCGCCCGCTCGGTCAGCAACCGATGTCAGCGGGCGGAAGGTAAAGGCCGAAGCGCTCTCGAATATTCCTCGCTGCGGGAACCCGGAACGGTGGTCCGGTGTCCGAGCGGCCCGCGAACCTCGTCGCCCGGACGTGTCTGCCTGAAATGACGCGGCCCCCCGGTGGTGGACCCGGGGGCCGCACGACCCCCACCCCCACGGAGGGCGAGGGAGGGGGCGCTCAGCTCAGGGGCCTCGGAGCACGGTCAGGCCCTTGTTGGTGAGCACGTAGAGCATCGCCGGCTTCACCGTCGGGTCGTACACCAGTTGCTCCACCACCACCCCGTCCACTCCCTCCACGTGGCTGAGCTGCTTCTTCGCGTCCAGCCTCCACAGCCCGAAGCCCTCCGTGCCGATGAAGAGCGAGCCGTCATCCGTCGCCGCCAGCGCGTTCACGTGGTCCGTCGGCATCCCCGACACCTTCACGCCGTGCGCCTCGGAGCGGCGCGGGATGAGCAGCTGCCACAGGCCGTAGTCCTTGCTCGCCACGTAGTAGAGCCCGTCCGCCGTCTGCTGGATGCCCCGCCAGTAGTCCATCTCCTCCTCGCCGTTGAGCTCGCGCAGGTAGGAGTTGAGCTTCTCCGGGTTGAGCGAGTCGACGACCTTGTCCCAGTCCGCCAGCGCCTCCGAGGGTGTCACCACCCCCAGGCTCCAGTCGTTGCCGATGAGCACGTCCCCGTTGCGCCCGATGCCCAGCGCGTACGTGTAGCCGGCCATCTGCGTCTTGCCGCCGTCCGGCTTCGTCTTGAACCACACCGGGTGCCGGTGGCTGTTGTAGGTGAGCCCTTGAATCCGCGTCACGCCGTGGTTCGTGCCGATGTAGACCTCGCCCCGGTGCTTGCCGCGCATCACCTTCACGCAGCTGAGCACCGAGCGGTCCTCGTCGAAGTGGTGGTCGTTCGTGTTGCGGATGCCGATGTCCTGCGGCCCGTTGCTGCGCGCCGAGCGGCTCAGGTGCGTCTCGAGCGCCACGCTCCCGTCTGGCTGCAGCCGCACCACGTCCAGGTCACCCTTCTGGTACTCCTGGTAGCGCACGGGATCGAAGCGCGCCGGGTCCGGGTCGTTGTAGCCGGGGAAGTTGCTGCCATCCGGGCTGTAGATGAAGGCGCCGTCCAGTTCGTACGTGTGGTAGCCCACGTAGGCGCGGCCCGCGCTGCCTCCGCAGATGACGGTGGAGCCCATCGCCAGCTTCTCGGGCCCGAAGCCCGGCGCCGCCTGGCCCACGCCGCTCGTCCACCGCGGCGCGCTGTCCCCCGGACGCAGCACGCCGATGCGGTCCCCGTCCAGCAGCCAGAGGTTGTACGCCTCATCCACCGCCACGCCTCGCACCGCGCCAATCCCGTAGCGGCTCGAGTAGTTCACCACCGCCTCGTTGGGCCACGGCCCCACCGTCGGCACGGGGTCCGGCCCGGGAGGAGGCTTGGGGTCCGGCTTCGGGTCCACCACCGGTGGCGGCGTGGGCTCCACGCCCGGTGGCGGGGGCTCCGCCGGCGGCGTCGGCTCCACGCGATGCGACGTGTCCTCGCCCGTTCCAGGCGCGCTCGGCTCGTCCGCCGTGCCGCCACAACCCCAGGCCACCACCGCTCCCAACGCCCACGCCCCCAACAGTCTGCGCATGTCTCTCCCAGCCTCCTCGGGCCCGTTGCGAAACACCCCGGGGAGAGCAATCGCCGTACCCGCGAGGGTGGGTCGGACGGGGGAGCACGCGGGACGCACGCGGTGCCACGGAGGGAAACGGCTTTCACCGCGCGTTCCCTCGCGAGCGCCGGAAGCGACCGGGCCCGTTCCCCGGCGAGGGAAACGGGCCCGGCTGCGTCCACGGAGGGACAGTCAGGTGTTACGGCTTGGGCGCGGGCTGGGTACCCATGGTGTCGTGCTGCGTACCCGTGGTGCCCTGCTGGGTGTCAGGCGCCGGAGCCGGAGCCGGGGCCGGGGCCGTCGTGCCCTTGGTGTCCTTGGTCTCCTTCTTCACGCTCTTCTTCCCGCCAGTCGCCACGCCCTTGGGGCTGGTGGCGTTGACGTCCAGGGCCACCGCGTTGTCGCCGTCGAGCTGGAAGCTGGCGCGCACCTGGGCGCCCTCGGGAATGTCGCCCAGCGCCACCTTCTTGCCGTCCAGCATCACCTTCGTCTGGTCACGCACGTCCAGCTTCACGTCCGGCAGCTTGTCGGTCTGGCGCGACAGGGTGATGTCCCCGCCGGATGCCTTGGTGACGATGCCCTTCACGTTGAAGGCGTGGGCCTTGTTCATCAGGTCGACGTCGGCCGGCTGGCCCTTCTCCGCCTTGGCGCCGCTCAGCTGGGGCAGCACCTCCGTGGAGTCGATGCCCGTCTTCATCCGGCTGGTGTCGTTCTTCTGGCTCTCCTGCTGAGCCTTCGAGTCCACGTCCGACTGCGCCAGGGCAGCCGTGCTCAAGGTGAGGACCAGTGCGGCCAGGAGCTTCTTCATGATGACCCCTCCATCTTCCGTGTGGATACCTGCCGGAAAATGGTGGGGTTGAGAGGGATTGACGCCAACCTCGGGCCTCCAGGGCTCGGGACGTCGTACGAGGAGCGGGCGGGCGGGCGTGAGGGACTGGCCGGGAGGCGTGGGCGCGCTTAAACGCAGCGGTCACACACGCCGCGCAGCTGGATGTCCACCGAGCGTGCGGACACGGACCTGGGCGCTCCCCTGGCCGGCGTAATCCGGACGGACTCGGCGGGCAGGCAGGCGACGGAGCCACAGTCGGTGCACGTGAAGTGCGGGTGCGTGCCCTGGTGCGAGTTCGTCGGGCCGCGCCGCAGCTCGAAGCGCCACACGTGGTCACCCAGGTCGGCGCGCATCACCAGTCCGGCCTCGGTCAGGTCCGTGAGGTTGCGGTAGATGGTGACGCGGTCGTAGCCCTCCTCGCCCAGCGCCTCCACCAGGTCCGCGTGGCTGCGGGGCGCGGTCGCCGAGTCCAACTCGCGCAGCACCGCCACGCGGGGGGACGTGCTCCGCAGCCCCGCGGCGCGGAGGCGATCTTGATAGTCAACGAGCTTGGGTTGGTGTGTGTTCTTGCGTGCGGCCATCGTGCTCCGCATAACGTAACTCGCTAAAAGTTGCATCCCACTTGCTCATCAAATGAGGGATTCTCCTCTCATGGACCCCCCGCGGAACACTCCGGCCGCCGAGGGTCCGGCCGGGCGGCTTCGCACGGGACTCCGGCCATACGGGGTTCCACGTAATGCGATTGCATCTGTATGGGGGTTGCGGTGGACAGGCATTGGACACAGGAGGAGCGCGGGGGCTTGCGCGCGTGGGGCGAGGCGTCGGACGCTCGCGGGGCCCGGGAGACGCGGAGGAGGGGAAGTGCTGCGAGTGCTGGTCCTCGAGGATGACGGTGACTTGAGGTCCATCCTCTGCGAGCTGCTGTCGCTGTCCGGAGCGGACGTGTGCGTGAGCGCCGGCTCGCTGGAGGAGCTGCGCCGCAAGGGCCCCGAGGCGCTCGGGTGCGGGCTGGCCCTGCTGGACATCAACCTCGGGGCCGGCGTGCCGAGCGGACTGGACGCGTACCGGTGGTTGCAGGACAACGCCTTCCCCGGGAAGACGGTGTTCCTCACCGGCCACGCGCGCTCCCACCCGCTGGTGCGCGAGGCCCTGGAGCTCGAGAGCGTCCAGGTGCTCTCCAAGCCCATCGGGTCGGGCGCCCTGCTGGCGCTGGTGGGGGACGCGTCCGATGGAACCGGCACGCGCCAGTCCTAGAGCCCTCGGGCGGGTGGAGGAGGAGCTGTGGGCCCGCACCTGGCGCGGCACGGGGCTGGGCTGCGCGCTCGTCTCCCTGACGGAGCTGGCCTACGTCTTCATCGACTACGAGGTGTTCCACGCCCCGCTGCTGCCGGTGCTGCGCGCGCTGCACGCGCTCTGGACGCTGGGGCTGCTGGGCGTGCTGCTCGCGCGGCGCGAGCGGCTGCGCGCGGGGTGGCTGGAGGCCTGCTTCGCGGGCGCCGTGCTGCCCTTCCTCCCCCTCTTCGCCCTGGCCGAGCAGGCCATGGCCGGCTCGGGGCTCCTCTGGGTGCCCATGACGGGCCACCGGCTGGTGATGCTGGTGCTGGGCGTGCTCGCGCCCACCGGGCTGTGGCTCGGGGGCGGGTTGATCGCCTCCTTCGCCCTGGAGGCGGTGGTGCTCTGGTACGCGCTGGGGCTCGGCCACCACCCCGGTGTGCGCTCGCCGTGGGAGCCCTGGGGGACGCTCGTCTACGGGGGCGTGGGGCTCGCGCTGCTGGCCTACCGGGTGCGCACCTTCCACATCGAGCTCGAGCTGCGCGAGGCCCGCGCCCAGGCCGAGGCCCTCGAGCGTCTGGCCCGGCTCTTCCTCGCGGTGCGCGACGCCACCAACACGCCCCTGCAGTCGCTGGAGCTGGGGCTCGCCCTGCTGCGCAAGCGCTACCCCGAGGTGGCGCCCTCGCTGGCCCCCATGGAGCGCTCCATGGAGCGGCTGCGCTCGCTCGCGCAACGCCTGGGCATCGCGGATCCGCTGGTGGTGTGGCGCGAGGGCGACGAGTCCTTCGACGCCGAGGCCATACTCCAGCACCTGGAGGAGGACCTCGCGCGCGAGCTGGAGCGCCGCCGGCAGTGAGTTGCGTCGGGCTCGCGACGTCCGGCTGACAGTCGCCTCTTGTCAACCCCACGCTCCGTCCCCACCTTCTGGCCGCGAACCCCACGAAAGGACTTCCACATGCCGGCGAAGCAGACCCTCGAGCGCGCGCGCCAGGACAAGCGCAGCGGGAAGCAGGCCACCACGCAGGCGGGAGAATTCGTCCGCGAGGAGATGCACCACATGAAGGAGGGCAAGCACGGCTCCGAGTCGCGCCAGCAGGCCATCGCCATCGGCCTGTCCAAGGCCCGGCGCGCCGGCGTGGACCTGCCTCCTCCCGGCCCCGGCCAGGCGAAGCGCAAGACGCGCCAGAGCGCCGGGAGCTCCTGGCGTCTCGGCCAGGAGGAGGGAGAGCTGAGCGACAAGAAGAGCCCCTCGACGGGCCGCCGCTCGGGCACCACCGGCCGCGCCACCTCGCGCCGCGCCACCGTGTCGCGCGCGGCCACCACCACCCGGGGAGCGAAGTCCAAGACGGGGAGCCGCACCGCCGCCGCCGGACGCACCGGCCGCGCGAAGACGGCCGCCAAGAAGACGGCCCCCCAGAAGACGGCACGCGCGGGCACCACCCGCCGGGGCTCCTCCCCGGCCCGGGGCCGCACCTCGTCTCGCGCGAAGAAGTAGCCCGACCGGTCGAGCGCGGTGGCCCCCGAGGCGGGCCACCCCGGAGGCCTGGTCCAGGCGCAGGACAGGACTTGTTGCATCTCGTGGAGACGCTTCCCGTCACCCGGGCGGGAACGCCCTCCCACGTGAGGTGCCGCATATGTGCCCCCGCAGGTAGGCTCTGGAGCGTCGCGCTCTCCCGAGGCCCGCCATGCCCGCCCCTTCTCCCGTCTCCCGTCCACGTGAGCGCAGGAGCCTGGCCGCTGTACTGGCCGCCCTGGTGCTGCTGGCTGGATGCGCCACCGGCGCTCCTCCTGGGGGGCTCTTACCGGGCCTGCGCCACGCGGGCACGCGCCCCGCCCGTGCACGGCCGCAGACGCCCCAGGCCGACGCCTCCCGCGCCTCGGGGCCCACGGACGCGAGCCCCGCCGACGAGGACGATGACCCGGAGGACGACGCCGACGAGGAGGTGGGCTCCGCCGGAGCCGGGGAGGCTTTCGCCGGAACTCCGCCTGGCTTCGGGGCGCGCCACCCGGTGACGGAAGGCGGGGACGCGCCGCGGGAGGAGAGGGGCGCGGGCCCGGGGGGTTGGCCGGACGGTGTGGGGGACGGACGCTCCTACCCGGTGCCCATGAGCCTGGACTACTTCCAGGGCCTGCTGCAGCACGTGGGCGTGCCCGCCGATGCGCTGCCGGTGGACGGGAGCACCCTGTCTCCCGAGCAGGCGCTGCGGTTGCTGCCGCACGTGCTGAACGCGGAGGGGACGCTGGGAGACTTCGCCCGGCGGCGCATGGCGGTGCACCTGCTGCTGGAGGTGGCCACGGGCGCGGAGCTCGTGACGCGCGAGCAGTTGCATGCGCGCATGGACCGCTTCCACCGGCTGCTGGTGCTGCGGCCCGACGGCTACCTGGTGCGGCCCGTCACGGGCGAGGCGATGCAGAAGGCGGGTGAGGTGCGGCTGGGCGGGGACGGCCTCCCACGCGCGGGCCGCTACGAGGTGGGCCCCTTCTACGCCATTGAGGACGGGCAGCTGTGGCCGGTGGACTCGGAGTTGGAGGTGCCCCAGGGCGCGGTACCGCTGGGCCTCTACGTGCCGGACAACGGCGTGCTGCTGCCGGCACTGGAGGGGGCAGGGCAGGCGCTGGGGGACGTGGTGGGGGGCCTGCTCCAGGCCGTGGTGCACCCGGTGGACTCGCTGGAGGGCCTGGCGCGCTTGCCCGGCGCGGTGCGCGCGCTGCTCCAGCACGCACCCGAGTACCGGGAGGCCTTCCTGCGCGCGCCCCGGGGCGAGCGGGTGCGCCTCGTTTCCCGCCTCACCACGCACGTGCTGCTGATGGTGGGGACGGCGGGCGAGGGCGCGGCGGCGGCGGCCTCGTGGAGCAGTGGGCTGAGCCGGCTGTCGGTGCCCGTGCTGTCGCTGACGCGGGAGGGCGCGCTGGCGTTGCGGCTGGTGGCCATTCCCGGGCGGACGCTCACCGTGGCGGGGGAGGCGCTCAGTGCCACGTACGTGCTGCACATGGCGGCGGTGGGCGTGGCGGCGGCGGGCCCGGGCCCCTCGTGGACGCCTCCGGTGGGCGGGCCCGGCCAGTGGGTGCCCAAGAACGAGGCCATGTCCGTGCGCTCACGCAACTTCCAGCACCAGGTGACGAAGGCGCCCGCCGGCTGGGTGTACCGCGTCTTCCGCGATGGCGAGAAGGCCGACTTCGACGGTAGAGACCCCGTGACGGGCGTCCTGCTGGAGACCAAGGGCCAGGGCTATGACAGGCACTTTGGTGCGGACCTCAAGCCCAAGCGGTATTTCAAGGGGGCGAAGCGGCTCGTCATGCAGGCCCGGCGGCAGAGCAACGTGGCCAACGGCATCCCCATTCGCTGGCACGTGGCCGAGCCCCGGATGGTCGACATCCTCAAGAAACTCTTCAATGAGGCGGATATCCAGAGAATTGACGTGGTCTACACGCCGCCATAGTCCTGTGAGTTCATGAGAGAGATTTTCTACGCGGGTGTCTATTGGCCGGAGCGCAAGGAGTCAGCGGAGGAGTGCGCACGGCGCGCGGAGCGCTTCTTCCGTCTGCTCTCCCTGTGCGACCCCATCTACGCCCGCTGGTTCGAGCAGGCCAACTCGCTCAAGAAGGCGCTGCAACTCCAGTTCGAGCCCTCGTATGAGACATTCCTGCGCTTCTTCAAGAGCAGGAAGTACAACGAGGGGAAGTTGGGATTCAGTTTCAGCGCCTGGACGGGACACGCGGAAAACGGGCACGGCGGCGTGGTGTCACTCAGTTGTGGCTCCGCTTTCGGTCCCACACCCAATTCGTGCCTGGTCGACCTGCCCTACGCGGGTCCCGAAGAGCAACGCGTGCTGACGGCCCCCGTGCTGATCGAGGTAATGCGTGCCATGGTCCTGGCCTGGGAGCCGGACTGGGGTGGAGTCATCTCGCACGCCTACCAGGACATCCGCGACGAACCCGGCGGCCATCCTCGCACGGGTTGGCTCATGTACTTGTCACGCCGCAGGGGCGAGGTGCCACCGCTGCCCGCCCCGGTGCGCGTCGAGCCGGTGGAGGACCAGGGCTCGCTCATCGTCCTCACCCCCGAGCGCTTCAACACGGACAACCCCGAGCACGTCGCCCTGGCTGACCAGGTGCGCGCGTTGCTCGAGCAGGCGGGAGTGCTCAAGGGGTACGGTGATTACGGTCCCTTTCCTTCGTAGACCAGTCCGGAGACGTCGAGAAGTGCGCTCGCTCAGTCCATCAGCCGGTCGAGGCTCAGGTCCAACCGGCTCTGCACCAGTCCCAGGAGGCTCTCCAGCTCGCGGCCCTCGAGCTTCAACCGGGCGGCGAGCTCGCGGCGCGTGAGCTTCAGCAGCCGCTCGCGCGCCTGGGCCACGTGGCGCGCCACGCTCGAGCGCGGCTCTCCGTACATCGTCGCGAGCCTGTCCATCGTCAGCCCGTGCAGGTGGTGCAGGCGCAGCAGGGCCCGCTCCCGCTCGGAGAGGGCCGCCAGGGCCGCGCGCAGCGCCTCGGTGAGCACCTCGCGCGAGTCGGCCTGGAGCAGCTCGCGCTCCGGGTCGTCCGGCGCCAGCATCCGCTCGAGGGTCTCGGGGGGCTCGGAGAAGAGCTCCTGGCGCCCGTCCCGGCTGGACAGCTCGCTGACGATGCGCGCGGCGACGATGCGCACCCACGCCCTCAGCGGCCCCCGGCCCGAGTAGTCGGCGATTTTCGGAGGCGCGCCTCCCATGCCCAGCAGCAGCCGCTGGCGCACGACCTGGAGGACCTCGTCCACCGTGGACTCCGGGAGCTGGCCGAGCCGGGCGGGCACCTTCTGGAGGATGTGCTGCTCGAAGGCATGCAGGGCCTGGGGGTCGCCCCCGGCACAGGCACACGCGAGGTACAGGTCCGCGGCGTGCAACTGGCGCAGCGCATCCGCCGGGGCGCCTTGTGGAGGCAGGTGCCGCGCGAGGTGGCGCAGGAAGGCTTCCGGCGAGAGCGTCACCGGGGGCCACGCCTCCCGGCACGCGGCGAGGTGCTCTGCCAGCAGCGTCTCCAGCCCCGGCCACTCCCGCAGCCACGCGAGGCGCTCCGGGGCCGCGTGGGCCAGCAGCAGCTCCGTGAGGGGACGTGCCTCCTCCTCGCTCTTCATCGGCTGTTCTCGCTCACCCCGTGCGGGGCTTGCCGGGCCTGCCAGTCGGCCACTTCGCGCAG
Source organism: Archangium sp. (assembly GCF_045802675.1). GTDB lineage: Bacteria > Myxococcota > Myxococcia > Myxococcales > Myxococcaceae > Archangium. The sequence continues at coordinate 28,181 of NZ_JBJMQO010000002.1, forward strand.
CTCCAGCCGGGCCCGTGTCCCTAGCGACTCCAACCAGCCCCGGGCCTGCGCGGCGAGGGCGGTGGCGCGTGTCCTCTCCTCGGGCGCGGGCCGCGTCCACAGGGCCCGGGCCAGGAGGAAGGTGGCCCGCGCCGCGTCCAGCTTGTCTCCCGGGGCGCGCTCGTGGATGTGCCGGGCGCGCTCGAGCAGCGGCACCGCCTGCTCCGGCTCCCCGAGGCCCAGCCGTGCCTCGCCCAGACAGGCGAGGTCCAACGCCACGTCCGGGTTCTCCGCGCCCTGCGCCTGCTCGTCGAGCTTCAGGGTGCGCTGGCAGCTGGCGAGCGCCGCCCGGGGCGCATCGGCGTCCAGGTCGAGCCGCGCCAGCTCGCGCACCACGCCCGCGCTCACCACGCTGTCCGTGCCGTTCTCCTTCTCCAGCAGGTGCAGCGCGCGCGTGAGGAGCTCGCGGGCCTTGGCGGGGTGGCCGGCCCGCCGGTGGATGAGGGCGAGGTTGCGCAGCGGCAGCTCGGCGCGCGGGGTGTCCGGCCCCATGCCGCGCTGAATCCGCTCCAGGGCCTTCTCGTTGGAGTCGAGCGCCTCGTCGAGCTGCTGTGCGTCGTAGGCCACCATGCCCAGCCCGGCGAGCGCGGTGACGGTGTTGGGGTGGTCCGGGCCCTTGCTGCGCTCGAAGATGGCGAGCGCCCGCTGGAAGTGCTTCCGGGACTCCTCCAGCTTCCCCTCGCGCCGCAGCAGCACGGCGAGGTTGTTGAGCGGGGCGGCGAGGCTCGGGTGCTCCTTGGAGCGGGCCGTCTCCAGCAGGGAGAGCGAGCGGCGGAAGGTGGCGAGCGCCTCGTCGGGCCGGCCCTGGGACAGCAGCTCGGTGGCGATGTTGTTGAGGTTGAGCGCGAGCGAGGGGTGCTCGGGCCCCCACAGCCGCTCGCGCACCTCCTCGGCCTGGCGGAAGAGCGCGAGGGCCTCCGCGCCGCGCATCTGCCGCGAGCGCACCCGCCCCAGTCCGGAGAGGCAATAGGAGGTGCGCAGGCTGTCGGGGCCGTAGGCCTTGTTCGAGAGCGCCAGCCCCTGGGTGAACTCGGCTTCCGCCTCGTCCAGCTTGCCCTGCACCAGCAGCAGTCCGCCCATGCGCAGGTGCAGGTCGGTGGCGAGCGTGGGGAAGCGCTCGGGCCCCAGCCGCTCCACCGCGGCGCGGGCGTGGTGGACGAGCCGGTTGGCCTCGTCCATGCGCGCCATCTGGTCCCCCACCACCCACAGCAGCAGCGTCCACACGCGCGCCACCGTCTCGTCGTCGCGCCCGGCCTGCGCGGCCCAGAGGGCCTTGTAGAGAATCTCCTCGGCCTCCTTGAGCTTGCCGGACAGGCCGTGCAGGTGCCCGTGCATGGCGAGCACCTCGGCCTCCAGGGGGCGGTAGTCGAGCCCTTGAATGTCCTTGAGCAGTGCCGTCGTCACCTCGATGCCGGCGGCGTGGTTGCCGGCGTACAGCTTCGCCCCGGCCCCGGCGAGCCGGCGCCGGGCCGCGTCCACCTGGGGGCGCAGGGCATCGGGCGGCTGGGGGCGGGTGGCGAGCGCCGGGGCCTCCTTGCAGCTGGTGAGGCCCTCGAGCGAGGCCACCATCTGCGGGGCGTTCTGCACCGTCTGCGCGTCCGCCTTCTCCAGCACGTCGGTGATGGCGGCCAGGTGCCACAGCCGGGTGTCGAGGCACACCCCCGTCTGCCACGCGGTGCTGGAGTCGTCGCGCGCGGCGGCGAGGCAGGACTCGGTGCGCAGCGAGCGCCAGGAGTCGGCGTGCGCGTCCAGCGCGCGCGAGACGGCCTCCCAGGCGGACGCCGCGTAGGGCTTGCCGGTGGCGAGGAAGGCCGCGCGCACGTGCTCGCGCCGCTCGGGGCTCCAGGCCGCGGCGAGCTTCTCCGTCTCCTGGGCGCAGCGCACCTCGCGCCGGTGCGACGCCCCGTAGCCGAGCGCCACGCCCAGCAGGCTGGCCGTGACGGCGGAGAGCGCCACCCAGGTGCGCGGGCGCAGGGCGGGAGGCGAGAGCTCGGCCAGCAGCGCCTCCATGGAGGGGAAGCGCTCCTCGGGCTGGGCGCGCAGTCCCCGCAGCACCGCGCGCCGCACCCGGGCGGGTACCCTGGACTCGTCCCCCGGGGGCCGCACCCGTCCCTCGCGCGCCGCCCGGCCGAGCTCCTCCAGGCTCCCGCCCTCGAAGGGCCGCGTGCCGTGGAGCGCCTCGTAGAGGGCCACGCAGAAGCTGAACTGGTCCGACAGCTCGTCCACGCCGCGCCCGTCGAGCTGCTCCGGCGCCATGTACGCCGGCGTGCCCAGCAGCGCCCCCGTGCGCGTGAGGTGCGAGAGGGCTTCCGGCTCCAGGTGGGGCGGGGAGGAGGTGGGCGGCTCGAGCGGCACGTCCACCCGGTTGGAGGGGCGGGCCAGGCCGAAGTCCGTCACCCGCACGCGCCCGTCATGGCCCACGAGGACGTTGGCCGGTTTGAAGTCGCGGTGCACCAGGCCCGCCGCGTGCGCCGCCGCCAGCCCCCGCCCCGCCTCGCGGAAGACGCGCACCACCTCGCGCCAGGCGCGGGGCTGCTTGAGCCACTCGGCCAGCGTGGTGCCATGCACCAGCTCCATGGCGAGGAAGACGCCGTCCTCGCGCATGCCCACGTCGTGCACGGCGACGACGTTGGGGTGCGAGAGTCTGGCCAGGGCCTGGGCCTCGCGCAGCAGCCGCCGCCGCAGCTCCTCCACGTGCCGGCCCTCCGGACGCAACAGCTTGAGGGCCACCTGCCGGTCCAGCTCCGGGTCATGGGCCGCGTACACCTCGCCCATGGCACCCCGGCCGATGCGCTCGAGCACCACGTAGCGCGCGAGCATGGCCCCCGGCGCCAGGGGGGCCTCCGTGCCCGCCGCCACCGGCACGTCCGGGTAGGAGCTGGCGCCCAGGGCCACCTGCCGCTGGCACTGCGCGCAGCCCTCCACGTGTGCCAGCACCCGGGCTCGCTCCGCCTCCGGGAGCACTCCCGCGAGAAAATCGCTCAGCGTCGTTTCGTCCGGGCACTCCATCTGGGAGGCATATTAGAGGAATCCCCCATTCTTTGTGCTCCCTGAAAAACCAGGAGGCGCTCGGGACACGCCAGGCGAGGTGGGGCCCGGCTGGCCGCTCGGGGATGGACGCCTGGACATGGTCCCCCACCCGACGCCGCCCTAGCTTCCCAGGGAGGGTGGGAGGTGGCGGACGATGCTGTGCGAGAACTGCCGGTCGAGGCCCGCGGTGGTGTTCCTCAAGCAGGAAACGGGCGATGAGCGGGAGGGCAGCACGCTGAGCCTGTGCAACCACTGCGCGAGCGCCATGGGCCTGGACGCCACCGGGGCGATGCCCCTGGGCCTGGAAGGCCTGCTCACGCAGATGATGGGCCCCCGGCCGAGGCGGGAGAACCTCCTCGCGCAGTTGTCGGAGCTGGCGCAGCAGGTGCTGGAGCACTCGGGACGGCTGACGCTGGAGTGGGGCTACGAGCGCATCCGCATCGAGCACCTGCTGCTGGCGCTCATCGAGAAGGTGCCGGACATCCGCGCGGCGCTCGAGGCCGAGGGCACGGACGTGGAGGAGTACGAGGCCCGGCTGGGGCAGGTGATGGAGCGCAAGGTGCCGCGCCGCGCCGAGGGCGTGGGCCTGTCCTCGGGGATGAAGCGCGTGCTGCAACTGGCCCGGCTCCAGGCGGTGCAGCTGGGACAGACGTTCATCGGCCCGGAGCACCTGCTGCTCGCCACCATGGCCGAGGGCGAGAGCTTCGCCGCCCAGTTCCTCTCCGACATCGACCCGGACGAATTGAGGGAGCTCCTCCTGGTGGGGGGCGCGCCGGGGACGCCGGGGGCAGCCGGAGGGGGCCGGGGCTCGGAGCGGCTCCCGCCGAATCTCACCCGCTACACGCGCGACCTCACCGCGCTGGCGAGGGCGGGAGACCTGGACCCCATCATCGGCCGCGAGAAGGAGATGACGCGCGTCATCCGCATCCTCAGCCGCAAGACGAAGAACAACCCGGTGCTCATCGGCGAGCCGGGCGTGGGCAAGACGGCCATCGCCGAGGGCCTCGCGCAGCGCATTGTCGCGGGCGAGGTGCCGGACATGCTCCGGGACAAGAAGGTGCTCTCGTTGGATTTGGCGGCCGTCATCGGCGGCGCGAAGTACCGCGGCGAGTTCGAGGAGCGCTTCAAGGGGCTGATGGACGAGGTTCGCGCGCTCGAGGGCAAGGTCATCCTGTTCATCGACGAGGTGCACACGATTGTCGGCGCGGGGGCGGGCGAGGGCTCGATGGACGCGGCCAACATGCTCAAGCCGGCCCTGGCGCGCGGCGAGCTGCAGTGCCTGGGCGCCACCACGCTGGACGAGCACCGCAAGCACATCGAGAAGGACGCCGCCCTGGAGCGCCGCTTCCAGCCGGTGATGGTGGCCGAGCCCACCCCGGAGCAGGCGATGGAGATTCTGCGGGGCCTGCGCGACTCGTACGAGGCGCACCACCGGGTGAAGATTACCGACGCCGCGCTCACCGCCGCGGTGGAGCTGGCCGACAAGTACATCAGCGACCGCTTCCTGCCGGACAAGGCGATCGACCTGCTCGACGAGGCGGCGGCGATGGTGCGGCTGGGGGCGCACACCGAGCCGGGCCGCATGAAGGAGATGGAGGAGCGGCTGGCGCAGAAGGAGAAGGACAAGGAGGCCGCGGTGGCCGGCGAGCGCTACCAGGAGGCCTCGCGGCTCAAGGAGGAGCTCGAGGCGCTGCGCGCGGAGCTGGACGGGCTGCGCACGCAGTGGCAGCAAGCCAAGGGGGTGGCGGAGCCCACCGTCACGCCCGAGTCCATCGCCACGGTGGTGAGCGAGTGGACGGGGATTCCGGCGAAGAAGCTGCAGCAGGAGGAGTCGCAGCGGCTGCTGGAGATGGAGGGAGCGCTGCGCCAGCGGGTGGTGGGCCAGGAGGAGGCCCTGCGCGCCATCTCCGAGGCGGTGCGGCGGGCGCGCGCGGGGTTGAAGGACCCGGGCCGTCCCATCGGCTCGTTCATCTTCCTGGGGCCCACGGGCGTGGGGAAGACGGAGACGGCGCGGGCGCTCGCCGACTACCTCTTCAACGACGAGAACGCGATGCTGCGCTTCGACATGTCCGAGTACCTCGAGCGGCACACGGTGAGCCGGCTCATCGGCGCGCCCCCGGGCTACGTGGGCTACGAGGAGGCCGGGCGCCTCACCGAGGCCGTGCGGCGGCGGCCCTACTCGGTGCTGCTGTTCGACGAAATCGAGAAGGCGCACCCGGACGTCTTCAACCTGCTGTTGCAGATATTGGACGACGGGCGGCTCACGGACTCGCGGGGGCGCACGGTGGACTTCAAGAACACCGTCATCATCATGACGTCCAACCTGGGGGCCGAGCAGCTCGGGCTGCAGAAGGGGGCCCTGGGCTTCCAGCGCTCTGGCGAGGGCATGAACGTGGAGGACGCGCGCGTGGCCGCGACCATCCTGGAGGCGCTGCGCGGCCACTTCCGTCCCGAGTTCCTCAACCGCATCGACGAAATCATCGTCTTCCACGCGCTCGACCGCGAGCAGCTGCACCGGATCGTCGACGCGATGCTGGAGTCCACGCGGCGCAAGCTGCACGGGCAGAACCTCACGATGGAGGTGCGCGAGGCGGCGAAGGAAGAACTGGCCCGGCGGGGGTTTGAGCCCAGGTTCGGCGCGAGGCCGCTGCGGCGGGTCATCCAGCGCGAGCTGGAGACGGAGCTCAGCCGCATGCTGCTGCGAGGCGAGCTGCACGAGGGGGACCGGCTCGTGGTGGACTTCGTGGAGGGGAAGTTCTCCTTCCAGGTGGAGGGCCGGGCGCCGCGGCGCGAGGCCCCCGAGGCCCCCGAGGCCCCCGTCCACTGAGCGCCCGCGCCTCTACGCGTGCGCTTCCTCGTGCCGGCCGCCGTGGGGCCGCTCGTCATGCGGTGCTGGCCGCTGGCGCTCGGCCTTCTGGCGTGCGCGGAGGCTCGCCCAGACGGAGAGGCCGATGCACACCACGATGATGCCCACCGACACCAGCGGCGGAAGCTGAATCCACTCCGAGCCGATCATCTTCAACCCGGCGAAGGCGAGCACCGCGGCGAGCCCCCAGTGCAGGTAGCGCAGCTCGTGCACCGTCTTGGCCAGCGCGATGTAGAGCGCGCGCAGCCCGAGGATGGCGAAGACATTGGACGTGTAGACGACGAAGAGGTTGTGGCTCACCGACAGCGCCGCCGGCACCGAGTCGATGGCGAAGGCCACGTCCGACAGCTCGATGGCGAGCAGCGCGAGCAGCAGCGGCGTCGCCTGCCACTTGCCGTCCACGTGCTTGAAGAATTGCTTTCCCTGGTACTCCGTCGTCACGGGCAGGCGCCGCTCCAACCACTCGACGACCTTGTTGTCCGACTCCTCCGAGGGATGGCGGCGCGCCACGCGCCAGGCGGCCACGAGCAGGATGGTGCCGAAGATGTAGACGACCCAGTGCCAGCGCTCGAGCGCCTCCAGGCCCAGGATGATGAACAGGGCGCGGAACACGAGCGCCCCGAAAATCCCCCAGAAGAGCACCCGGCGCTGCTTGTCCCCGGGCACGTTGAGGCTGGAGAAGATGACGAGGAAGACGAACAGGTTGTCCAGGCTGAGGCTCTTCTCGATGAGGTAGGCGCCCAGGTACTCCTGCGCGGCGGTGCCGCCGTGCCTCGCCCAGACGAAGCCCGCGAAGGACAGGCCCACGAGCACCCATGCGGCACTCCAGGCATACGCCCCCTTCTTCGTCTCCCCACTCTTCGTGCGGTGGGCGAGCAGGTCGATGAAGATCATCGCCAGCACGGCCACTCCGAAGAGGCCCCACTCCCAGACGGCGACGGGGGTGGAGTTCATTCAGCGCTCCAGTCCATGGGGGCAAGCTGACAATCCGGGACCCCTTCCACAACCTGGGGTCCCCGTCGCTCGCCACCCCCGAGGAGCACTTCCTCCGGGGCCTGCGGCGGACGTGGCGTTCGCCCGCTCGCCCCCCCGGTGTCCGCCCTGCGCGCTCAGCGGTGCGGGGACTCGGACGGCGCGGGCTCGAGGGCCACGGGCTCCAGCGGCTCGGCCAGCGTCAGTCCCATCACCCGCGCGTAGAAGGCCAGCTCGGCCTCGAGGGCCTTCTTGAGCTCGGAGGTGGAGCGCGGGCCGTGGGGCTCGCCGTCCACGGACAGCAGTGCCGTGGGCACGCCATTGGCGCGCAGCTTGCGCACCATCTCCTCCGTCTCGCGCTGCGGCACCCGCGCGTCCTGCCGGCCCTGGATGAAGAGCAGCGGGCTGCGCTTGATGTTCTCCATGTGGAAGCAGGGCGAGCGGTCCTGCAACAGCTGCCGGGACTCGGGGAGGGGCCCGAGCATCTGGTCCAGGTAGTGGGCGTCGAACTTGTCCGAATGCTCGGTGAGCGTCTCCAGGTTGGCGATGCCGCCAAGGCTCGTGCCGCAGCGGAGGATGTCGCGGAAGGCCAGCAGCGACAGCGTGGTGTAGCCGCCCAAGCCGCTGCCGCGCGCCACCAGCCGCTTCGCGTCCGCCTTGCCCTCCTGCACCAGCCGCAGCGCGGCGTTGGCGCAGTCATCCACGTCCATCACGCCCCAGTTGCCGTAGAGCGACAGGCGGTAGTCGCGGCCGTAGCCGGTGCTGCCCCGGTAGTTGACGTCCACCACCGCGAAGCCCCGGCTGGTGAAGTACTGGAGGGTCCAATCCAGCTTCGTCGCCGTGGAGCCCGTGGGGCCGCCGTGGTTCATGATGAGCAGGGGCGGCTTCTCGCCCGCGGGCACGGCGCAGTGCGGATTCGTGGGCGGGTAGTACCAGGCATGCGCCTCGCCCAGCTCCGTGGTGGGGAAGTGCAGGGGCTCGCAGCGCGAGAGGTACGGGGTGAGCTCCTCGGGCAGGCGGCTGGAGGCCTTGAGCACCTGGGGCTTGCCGGACTCCATGTCCAGGCGCACCACGGAGGCGGGCTGCTCGGGGCCGCCGCCCACGAAGTACGCCGTGGCGAAGCCGCCGCGCACCTGGGAGATGTCCGTGAAGGGCGTGGGCAGCTCGGCGAACTGGCCGAGCACCACGTCCAGCCGCCCCAGCTTCCACTGGCCCTGCTCGTTGAAGGCGCACACCACGTGCCGCGGCGAGATGAAGGCGTAGGTGGACTGCGCCAGGCTCCACTGGGCCGTGCCGAACTCCGCCTTGCGCTCGAGCACCGGCACCACGCTGCGCCCCTGCAACCGGTAGAGGTTCCACCAGTTGTTGCGGTCGCTCACGAAGTACAGCTCGCCCTGGGGGGACCACTCGGGCTGGAAGATGGACTCGGTGGTGCCGCCGGCCACCAGGCGCGGGTGGTGCAGCCGGCCCTCCTCGTCCACGTCCGCCACCCACAGCTCGCAGCCGTCCCACGGCATGCAGGGGTAGTCCCAGGCGAGCCACGCCAGGCGCCGGCCATTGGGGCTGATCACGGGCGAGGAGTAGAAGTCGCGCCCCTCCGTCAACACCCTCTGCTTCTGCCCGTCGATGTCCACCGCCACCAGCGAGGCGCGCGGCTGGCCGTCCTTCAGGTTGCGCCAGTCCTCGCGCACGCACAGCACGCGGTTGCGCGTGCGATCGATGATGAGGTCTCCGAAGCGGTGCTTGCCGCCCGTCTCCGGCGTGAGGGGCACCGGCGTGCGGCCCGGGTTCACCCGGTACATCCGCTGGTCGGGGTGCGGCCCGGTGCTGGCGTGGTTGACGAAGACCACCATCCCCTCGGACACCGCGAACGAGCCCCCGCCGTGGCCGTACACGAGGCTGCGTGCGCTGTAGGTCGGCTTGCCCTCGCCTGGCGCGGGGAGGAGGTCCGCCAGGGTCCCATCCGCGGTGCGCCGGACAATCGCGTGCCGTCCCCGCTCGCCCGGGCGGAACTCCAACCAGTACACGTCATCGCCATCGACGGCCACCTCGCCCAGCGAGAGCGTCTGGGTGGCGATCATGTCGGCGCTGATGGGGGACTTCCATGAACCGCAGGGAGCCTCCCGACTCGAGATGGTCATGAGCAGGCCTTTCCTTGGAGCGCGTGAATGGAATGGGCCCTGGTTCTAGCACTCCGGCACGACGCCTCGTGCCGGGGGCGGGAGCCCGGTTGCGTGGGGAAGTGTCGCATTTCGCGCACCCCCGGTCGAACCCCCGGCCGGAGCGGGTGGGACGGTCCGTCAGGACGGCTGGGACGCGGCGTGGGGGCGCTCAGGGCGACGGGCGCACGTTACCGGCAATCCACTGCAGGTACGGGGCGTGGCCCTCCGTCACGTCCAGCCGCAGCACCTCGGGGCACTGGTAGGGGTGCAGCGCCACCACGCGCGCGCGCAGGGCCTCGAAGAGCGGAGCACGCGTCTTGAGGATGAGCAGCACCTCCGGCTCGTCGTGCACCTTGCCTTCCCAGCGGTAGATGGAGCGCAGGCCGGGCACGAGGTTGCCGCACGCCGCGAGCTCCTCCTCCACCAACGTGCGGGCGAGCTCCGCGGCCTTGTCGGCCGTGGGCGCGGTGACGAAGACGACGATGGCATCGGTCATGGGGCCTCCCTTACCCGTCTATTCAAGTGCGCGGAAGGGGCCGCCAATTCCTCACATCCCTACATCTCGATTCGTGAGAGTTTTTATCCGGACAGATGATTCCCCATGTCCGGCGTGGAATGTTTTGCCTGTCTTAAACCTGTCTTTCAAATGCTGTGGACTGGGAGGCCACACCCCCGCGGTGGGCTCCTGTCCGACCACGCGCGAGGACGGGGCATCGTCGGATAGCCAACGCTGCATTCGCCTGGGATTGCAGGGGCGGTGGGCGGAGTGCGCCCTTCTCGACGAAAGAGTGTCCGCTAGCTTCCACGGGGCGTGGCCGGGCCCTGGGGACAGTAGGCGAGCAGGCACAGTTTCCCGTATTCCATTTCCTGTTGGTTTCACACAGTGCTCCTGGATTCCTTGCACCCGTCAAGGAATGGGAGACCGGGGTTCGGGTCCAGAGAGCCGCACGGGATTCATGGGGGGAATCACGGCATGTCACTCACCACGCATGTGCTGTCCCATCAGTCCGGGGTGTCCGCGGAGCCGTCGCGCAAGGTGCTGCTCGTGGACCAGGCCAAGGAGCTGCGGTTGTACCTGACGGCCCTCTTGCGCAGCGTGGGCTGCGAGGTGGTGTCGGTGGACAACCTGCTGGCGGCCCGCGCCGAGCTGAGCCGCTTCCGTCCGCTGATGGTGGTGATGGACTGGCGGGCGCTGCCGCCCGAGGGCGGGCCCGGCTTCGGGGCGCTGCGCGGCCACCCGCAGAATGGGGACGTGCCCCTGCTCGTGGTGGCGGGGGACCACACGCCGGCGGAGCTGCTGGAGACGTGCGTGCAGGGCGGGGCGGAGGACTGCCTGCTCGGCCCGGTGCGTATCACCGAGCTGCAGGCGCGCATCGACGTGCTGCGCGAGAGGTCGCCCGGGCCCTCGTACCGTCTGGTGGAGCGGCGCACCCCGCGCACCGTGCTGCTGGTGGGCGAGGAGCCCGGCGCGCACGACGGCCTGGGTGCCCACCTCGAGGCGTGCGGCCACCACCTGCTGTACGCCGCCACCCCCGAGCGCGCCGTGGCCCGGGTGGCCGAGTACGGCGAGCCCATCCACCTGCTGCTGGTGCGCACCCCCGTCACCTCGGCCGAGGAGCTGATGCGCGTGGAGCACCTGCGCACCGGCACGCGCCTGGGCCGGGTGCACACCGTGGTGGTGACGGAAGGCGAGGTCACCGCGGCGCCCATGCTCGGGCAGGTCTGGCTGAGCGCGCGCACCCTGGCCCCGCGCCACCTGCTCTCCCGCATCAACGGCTTCTTGCAGCGCAACACGGTGGCGCTCCTGGTGGACGAGCGCGTGCCCTTCGTGTGCCCCGTGGAGTTCCGCGAGGTGGGCAGCTACTCCTGGTCCTCCTGCTACTCCAGCGCGCTCAGCCCGGGCGCCCTCTTCGTGCGCACGCTGGTGCCCGCCCGCCCCGGCGCCGCGCTCGAGCTGCGCATCCACCTGCCCACCACGCGCGAGGTGCTCGAGGGCCCCGGCCTCGTCTCCTGGTCCAACCCCTACGCGCCCCGCCGCACCGCCTCCTATCCGCTCGGCATGGGGGTGCAGTTCCTGGGCATGAGCCCCCGGCGCCTCATGCAGCTGCGCGAGCTCATCCGCGCCAGCAGCCCCCTCATCTGAGCCCGCCTCTCCGCCACCCCTTCCTCCCTCCCGGAGGCACGCCATGCCCAAGAAGAAGATCCTCCTCGTGGATGACTCCAGCACCGTGCTGCTGCTGCACCGGATGATGCTGGACCACTGCGGCTACGAGCTGCTCACCGCGCGCGATGGCCAGGAGGCGCTCGACAAGGCCACCACCGAGCGGCCGGACCTCATCTTCCTGGACGTCCTCATGCCGCGCATGGACGGCTTCCAGACGTGCCGCGCCCTGCGCTCGCGCGCGGAGACGCGCAACGTGCCCATCATCCTCGTGACGACGCGCGGCGAGCCCCACTACGTGCGCCAGGGCTTCGAGAGCGGCTGCACCGACTACATCACCAAGCCCTTCGATGGCGAGGAGCTGCTGGCCAAGGTGCGTGGCCACCTCGAGGAGGCCCGCCGGACATGAGAGAGCCGCTCCACTGGGAGAACGAGACCCTGCGCGCGGAGGTGGCCAGCCTGCGCGCGGAGAACGAACGGCTGAAGGCCTCGCTCGCCCGGCACGAGGAGGACGAGCAGTGGCGCGCCCAGCGCCAGGGCCTGGTGGAGGCGGAGCTCGCCCACCTGGTGCGCCTGCGCGTGGCCTCCCAGCGGCTGCACGAGTCGCTCGAGCCCCCGGAGCTGATGGCCATCCTCATGGACCTGGTCGTCAACCTCGTGGGCTCCGAGACGCTGGGCATCTTCGAGCTGGAGCACGAGCGCCGCGAGCTGGTGCTGCGCGCCTCGCTGGGAATCGACGCCGAGCGCTTCCGCCGGCTGCCGCTGGGCGAGGACTCCCTCGGCCACTCCGCCCGAACGGGTTCTCCCTGGCTGGCGGACCTCATGGACGAGGCGAGCGCTCAAAACCAGACAGAATCCGGCCCGCGCGCGTGTGTGCCCCTGCGACTGGGGAGCCACGTCCTGGGGATGATGGTGCTGTTCGGGCTGCTGCCCCACAAACCCCGCCTCGAGCCCGAGGACCGCGAGCTGCTGGAGCTGCTCGCCACGCAAGGGGCGAGGGCCTTGTACTGCGCTCGCGGACTGTCCGCGGGCCGGCCGTCCTGAGAAGGGGCGGCGACTTCCCGGGAGGGGGGACACCATTGGAACTGGACCGCGAGCGGCTGCTCGCCACCTTCGCCGAGGAATCCGGAGAGCTGCTCACGGAGATGGAGGAGGCGCTCGTCTCCCTGGAGGAGCACCCGGACGAGGAGCGGCTGCGGTCCATCTTCCGGGGCGCGCACACGGTGAAGGGCGCGGCGGCGGCGCTGGGCTTCTCGGGGATGACGGACGTGTCGCACGTGCTGGAGGACGTGCTGGAGACGCTGCTGGAGCGGCGGCTGCCGGTGTCGGACGAGCACGTGACGCTGCTGCTCGCGACGGTGGACCGGCTGCGCGAGCTGCTGGACGCGGTGCTCGCGGGGGAGGAGCGGCCGGCGCAGGAGGAGACGGAGCTGGTGGGGCGGCTGCGCGCGTGCAGCGAGGCGCTGCGCCAGCAGGAGGCGCGCCGGGCCGTGTACGCCGCGCCGGTGGAGGAGCACGCGGTGGAGGCGGGAGGGCGGCGCGGGCGCACGCTGCGCGTGGACGTGGAGAAGCTGGATCGCATCGCCATCCTCACCGGGGAGCTGGCGATTGCGCGCACGCGGCTGGCGCAGGTGCTGGTGACGGGCACGGCGGAGCAGGCGCTGGAGGTGCACCGCGAGGCGGACCGGCTGCACGAGGAATTGCAGGAAGAGGTGATGCGGGTGCGGATGGTGCCGGTGGGCCCGCTCTTCCGGCAGCAGCGGCGCACGGTGAGGGACTTGACGCGCACGGAGCGCAAGTGGGCGCGGCTGGTGCTGGAGGGCGAGGAGGTGGAGGTGGACACGGCGCTGGTGGAGGGCCTGCGCGAGCCGCTGCTGCACCTGGTGCGCAACGCGGTGGACCACGGCCTGGAGACGCCGGAGGAGCGGCGCGCGGCCGGTAAGGAGGCGTGCGGCACGCTGGTGCTGAGGGCCTTCCACGAGCCGGGCTCGCTGGTGGTGGAGCTGGCGGATGACGGCCGGGGCCTGCGCTACGAGCGGCTGCGGCAGAAGGCGCGCGGGCTGGGCCTGGAGCCCGAGCGGATGACGATGGAGGAGCTGGAGGAGCTCGTCTTCCTGCCGGGGCTCTCCACGGCGGAGAGGGTGACGGAGGTGTCCGGGCGCGGGGTGGGCATGGACGTGGTGCGCCGGAGCGTGGGGGCGCTGCGCGGCCTGGTGTCGCTGCGCAGCCAGGAGGGCCAGGGCACCACGGTGACGCTGCGGGTGCCGCTGACGCTGGCCACGATTCAAGGCTTCTCCGTGGGCGTGGGCGAGGAGACGTACGTGCTGCCGCTGGAGGCGGTGCGCGAGTGTCTGGAGTTGCCGGCGGAGCGCCGCGGGCAGGAGGGGACGGGCGTGTTGAACCTGCGGGGCCGCCCGCTGCCCTACCTGCGGCTGCGCGAGCTGCTGGGCGTGCGGGGGCCCGCGCCGGTGCGCGAGAGCGTCGTCGTGCTGGGCCACGGCGGCAGCCGCGCGGGCCTGGTGGTGGACACCCTGTTTGGCGAGGGCCAGTGCGTCCTCAAGCCGCTGGGCCGCCTCTTCCGCCACCTGCCCGGCGTGTCGGGCTCGACCATTCTCGGCAGTGGCCGCGTGGGGCTCGTCCTGGACGTGCCCACCCTGCTGCGCACCGCCATCCGTCAGCGGGCCGCCGTGGCCTGAGGCCCCGCGTCCCCTTCCACATTCCTAGAGGAAACCATGCTCCAGAACCTCACCATCTCCCGGAAGCTGCAGCTCGGATTCGGGATGCTCGTCGCGCTGCTCGCCGCCGCCCTCTGGGGGGCCCTCGCCTTCTTCCTGGTGCTGGTGGGGGGCAACTACTACCGCTCCTATGATGTGCAGATCACCAACCTCGCCACGGGCATCCAGTTGGTCCAGATGGAGAACCGGGCGATGGAGTTCGCGCTCACGGGCGACGAGTCCCTCCTCGAGGAGTTGCCCAAGCAGCAAGCCACGGTCCTCAAGCTCCATGGCCGGTTGAAGGAGCTGATGGCCGACAACGCCCAGGTACAGGAGCCGCTGCAACAGCTCATGGACGAGTACCAGCAGCACTACCTGCCTCACGTCGCGTACCAGGTGGCGCTGCGCCGGGACGTGGACGCGGGCCGGGCCACGCGGGAGCAGCTCGCCGAGTACGTGAAGGGCGGCAAGGGGCGCAAGAGCCTGGGGCTCATGGAAGCCACGGCGATGAGCGTCATCCAGGACGAGATCACGCGCAGCAACAGTCTCCAGGCGAAGGCCGGCGCGCAGGTGGCCTTCATCAAGAGCATGTTGATGGGCGGCGGCCTCGTGGGGCCGCTGCTGGCGGTGCTGCTGGCGTGGGTGCTGTCGCGCAGCATCACGAGGCCGCTGCACGAGGCCGTGAGTCTCACCGGCAAGCTGGCCTCGGGAGACCTGACGGCGGCCATCGAGGTGAAGGGCCGGGACGAGACGGCGATGATGATGGCGGGGATGAGGGAGATGGTGCAGCGCTTCGGCAGCGTGCTGGGAGAGGTGAGGGGAGCGGTGGGCTCGCTGTCGGGGGCGTCGGGACAGGTGGCGGCGGCGGCGCAGGCCCTGTCGCAGGGGACGAGCATGCAGGCGGCGTCGGTGGAGGAGACGACGACGAGCCTGGAGCAGCTGAGCGCGTCCATCAGCCAGAACGCGGAGACGAGCAAGCAGCTGGAGTCGATGGCGGTGAGGGGAGCCGCGGACGCGGAGGAGAGCGGGCTGGCGGTGAATGAGACGGTGGAGGCGATGGCGGCGATTGCCGAGCGCATCTCCATCGTGGAGGAGATCGCGTACCAGACGAACCTGCTGGCGCTGAACGCGGCGGTGGAGGCGGCGAGGGCGGGGGAGCACGGCAGAGGCTTCGCGGTGGTGGCCTCGGAGGTGAGGAAGCTGGCGGAGAGGAGCCAGAAGGCGGCCAAGGAGATTGGGAGCCTGGCGGGCAGCAGCGTGAAGGTGGCGGAGCGCTCGGGGCTGCTGCTGAAGGAGTTGGTGCCCTCCATCCGCAAGACGGCGGAGCTGGTGCAGCAGGTGGCGGCGGTGTCGAGGGAGCAGGCCAGCGGAGTGGTGCAGATGAACCGGGCGATGGTGCAGGTGGACCAGGTGACGCAGCGCAACGCCTCGGCGGCGGAGGAGCTGTCGTCGACGGCGGAGGAGCTGGCGGCGCAGGCCGAGTCGCTCCAGCAGATGATGACGTTCTTCCGGGTGGTGGAGGAGGTGAGGGCGATGCACGGGCTGGTGCAGCCGATGCGCGCGCTGAGGCCTCCCCCGGTGCAACTGCAGGCGCACTCGCCCGCGCAGGGGCTGAAGGCGGTGGCACAGGCGCTGCCCTCGCAGGTGTCCCCCACGTCCTTCCCGGCGGCCCCCGAGCGCGCCGTCTCCAGCTCGGACCATGACTTCAAGCGCTTCTAGGATGAAGAGCCTCGCCATGAGCGCGAACACGAACGCATCTTCCGAGCCCACCCGTCCCGCGCAGTACCTGGGGTTCTCGCTGGCCGGCGAGACGTACGCCATCGAGCTGCTGCGCATCCGGGAAATCATCGAGCACGTGCCCATCACCCGCGTGCCGGGCATGCCTCCCGCGGTGCTGGGCGTCATCAACCTGCGGGGCCGGGTGGTGCCGGTGGTGGACCTGGCGGTGAAGATGGGAATGGGTCCTCGCCCCATCACCCGGTGGACGTGCTTCGTCATCGTCGAGGCCCTGATGGACGGCGAGCGCACCGCGCTGGGATTGCTCGCGGACTCGGTGAGCGAGGTGCTCGACCTGGGGCCGGACGACATCGAGCCGCCGCCCACCTTCGGCACGCGCGCGCCGGTGGACTACCTGCGCGGCCTGGGCCGGCGGGAGCAGCGTTTCATCCTGCTGCTGGACCTGGACCGGATGCTGTCGGCGGACGAGCTGCTGGGGCTGGTGGGCGCCGCGGCCGGTGGGGGCGCATGAGGGCGGAGGTCTCGTTGGAAGCGCCCGCGGTGCCGGGCGTGGGCCCCCTGCCGTTGACGGAGCGGGAGTTCTCCCTCTTCCAGACGCTGGTGGAGCGGGAGGCGGGCCTCCACCTGGGCCCCTCGAAGCAGGCGCTGCTGGTGGGGCGGCTGTCGCGGCGGGTGCGCGCGCTGGGGCTGGCGTCCTTTGGCGCCTACTACCGGTTCGTCACCGCGCGGGGCAACGAGGCCGAGCAGGTGCGGATGCTGGACTGCCTCTGCACCAACGAGACGCACTTCTTCCGGGAACCGGAGCATTTCGCCTTCTTGCGGCAGCGCGTCTTCCCGGAGTGGACGCGGCGCGCGGCGCAGGGGCTGATGGCCCGGCGCGTGAGGGTGTGGAGCGCGGGGTGCTCGACGGGCGAGGAGCCCTACTCGTTGGCGATGGAGCTGCTCGCGCACTTCCCACCGGGCTCGGGGTGGGAGGTGGAGGTGCTGGCGACGGACCTGTCCACGTGGGCGCTGGAGCGGGCCAGGCAGGGGCTGTGGCCGGTGGAGAAGGCGGCGGGCATTCCCCGGCCGATGCTGCGCGACTTCATGCTCAAGGGGACGCGCAGCCAGGAGGGGTGGATGAAGGCGGGGGCAGAGCTGCGCGCGGTGCTGCGCTTCGCGCGCGTCAACCTGCACGACGAGCGCGGCTGGCCGGCGGGCCCCTTCGAGCTCATCTTCTGCCGCAACGTGCTCATCTACTTCGGGGCCGAGGCGCGGGGGCGGGCGTTGAGCGCGCTGCTGCGCCGGCTGCCGCCCACGGGCCACCTCTTCCTGGGGCACGCCGAGAGCCTCACCGGCAGCGCCGAGCCCGCCCGCTGCGTGGCGCCCAACATCTACTGCGCGAAGCCTGCTCCGGCGCCAGGTGCCAGCGCTACTTGATGCGCTCCAGCGCCATGTCGAACAGCGACATCTCCAGCCGATCCATGTCCTTCTCGGCGAGCCCGTGGATGGAGAACGACACGCGGTGCGTCCCAAGCTTGCGCTGCGACGACACCATCTTCGCCCGGCCCTTCACCGGCTCCTGGTTGCCCGGCAGCCGCAGCGTGAACTCGGGCTCCTCCGAGTCCGCGGGCGGCTTGTGCATCATCACCGAGAAGCCCCCCACCGACACGTCCAGCGTCAGGGTCCTCAACGGCCCCAGGGCGAAGCTCAGGTCCACCTGCAGCCCCTGTGCTATCCGGAACGTCCGCCTCGCCGACAGCCCCGGCGCCAGGCTCATCCCCTGCGCCGCCGTCAGCGCCCTCGCGAATTGCTCGCGCGCCGCCACGTAGCGCTTCCGCTCGTCCTCTGCCAGCGGCGGCCCCTTGCGCGCTCGCGCATGGAGCGCCCGGAACTGCTCCACCCACAGATTGGCGCTCATCGCGGCCAGCCTACGGAGGCGTGATGCCCACCCGCTCCAGCGCGAAGTCGATGAGGAAGCCCTCCAGCAGCTCCATCTCCCGCTCCGTCAGGTCCAGGAACGCGAACGACGCCCGGTGCTTGTCCGCCCGCTGGAATTGCGACACCACCCGCACCCGCCCCGCCAGCGTCGACTCGTCCGGCAGGTACAACAGCGCGCTGGGCCGCTCCTTCACGTCCACCGAGTGCGGCAGCATCACCGAGAAGCCTCCCGCGGAGAGGTCCAACGTGTTCGTCCACACGTTGCCGTACGCCATCTGCAGCTCCACCGGCAGCTGGTGGGCCACCCGGTAGTGCTGGCGCGCCTCGGCTCCGTCGAGCATCAGGCCCTGGGCGTTCAACAAGGCCCGCGCGAACTGCTCGCGCGCCGCCTGGTACGCCGGACGCTCGGCCTCTCCGAGCTTGCCCTGCCGCGCCTTGGTGTGGAGCTCGCGGAACTCGTCGATGAACTGGATCACGCCCATGGTGTTCGCTCCTGTCTCCTCGTTCTTACTGAGAATTTCGCCCTCCCGCCATCAGGGAGTGGGTGTCAGTCCCAGGTTGCGCGCGGCCTCGCGGAAGGTTTCCACCGCCGGAGTGGCCCGCCGCGTCAGCTCCACGCTGCTGCGGTCCACCTGGAACAGCCCGAAGCGCGGCCCGTAGCCCTCCGCCCACTCGAAGTTGTCGATCAGGCTCCAGTGGAAGTACCCCCGGACGGGCACCCCCTCGGCCACCGCCTGCTCCACCGCGTACAGGTGGCTGCGCAGGGAGTAGGGCCGGCGCTCGCCGGTGCGGTCATCCATCCCGTTCTCCGTCACCACCAGCGGCAGCCCCAGCGCCGCGTACCTCTTGAGGAAGAGGTAGAGGCCCTCGGGGTAGAGCTCCCAGCCCAGGTCGTTCGTGTCGTGCCCGGCGGGTACGTATTTGTGGGAGAAGGAGGGCGAGGTGTCCTGCCGGACGTGGTCGCGCGTGTAGTAGTTGAGCCCGAGGTAGTCGATGGAGCCCTTGAGGTCCGGCACGTCGCGCTCGAGGGAGACGGAGCCGGGGACGAAGAGCGAGACGTGGCCGGTGCGCAGGGCCTTGGGGACGCTCTCGTTGAAGAAGTCGTCGGTGAGGCCGGCCAC
Organism: Archangium sp.; assembly: GCF_045802675.1. Taxonomy (GTDB): domain Bacteria; phylum Myxococcota; class Myxococcia; order Myxococcales; family Myxococcaceae; genus Archangium. The sequence goes on from NZ_JBJMQO010000002.1 coordinate 46,903, forward strand.
GGCGAGGTCGGTGGTGGAGCCGCTGGCGGGCTGGAAGACGCGCACGTGGTGGGCCAGGCCGATGAGCGTGGCGCGGCCGTCCCCATCCGCGTCCACCGTGTCGTGGGCCCGGAGCTGGCGCGCGGCGCGGGCGTGGGCCTCGATGAGGTTGGCGAGCACCCGGGCCATGGCCGCGGTGTCCTTGCGGCCCGGCGGCCAGACGCCGTCCATGTAGCCGAACACCGCGTACACGTTGGGCTCGTTGAGGGTGCACCACCAGTCCACGTCGGCGCCGAGCAGCTCGGCCACCTTGCCCGAGAAGCGCTCGAAGGCGTCCAGGTTGGCGGGGTTCTCCCAGCCGCCGGACTCGGCCACCCAGCGCGGCAGGGTGAAGTGGTAGAGCGTCACCATGGGCTCAATCCCCTGCGAGCGCAGGGTGTGGGCCCACTGGCGGTAGCGCTCGGCGGCGTCGGCGTCCCAGGCGCCCGGGGTGGGCTCCAGGCGGCTCCACTCGACGCCGAAGCGGTAGGCGTTGGCACCCAGGCGCTTCATCAACGTCACGTCCTCGTCGAAGCGGTTCCACGAGTCGGTGGCGGGGCCGGACACGCTGCGGTCCTTGATGTGGGGCGCGCCGTCCGGGAAGGCGCCGCGCTCCCAGTCGCTCCAGTCGTTGACGTTGCCGCCCTCGATTTGGTGGGCGGCGGTGGAGGTGCCGAGCAGGAAGCCGCGGGGCAGGCCCTTGCCGATGGGGGCGGCGTTCACCTTGGCCGGGTCGAAGGAGGGCCGCTCGCTGCAGCCCGCGAGCAGGGCGAGGCCGAGGAGGAGGGGGCGGACACTCATGGCTGGCCTCCGAGGCCGACGGTGAGCAGGGCGGACTGGGCATTGCCGAGGCGGAAGGCGAAGGCCTCCACGCGCAGGCTCAGGGCGGGGTTGAGGGGAATGCTCGCCCAGGCGCGGGCGCCGAGCGGCAGCACATAGGCGAGGCCCAGGCCCTTCCAGGAAGCGCCGAGGTGCGCGGGGACGAGGCCGTGCAAATCGAGCAGGCCGGCGTGCAGGTCCACGGGGCCCACGCGGTAGAGGGCCTTCAGCGAGGGGAGCACCTGGAGGCCAGGCCGGGCGGAGTAGCCAATGCCGAGCACGGGGCCACCGACGAGGCTCCAGCGCTCGCCGGTGTAGCCGACGCGGGCGGTGAGGGTGAGGCTGGCGCCGGGGCCGCCGGGGCGTAGGGGCTCGAGGGAGAGGACGCCGCCGTCGAGCGTGAGGCCGCCGAGGAGGACATGGCCCGAGACGGCCTGGGCGGCGAAGGGCTCCATCCAGGCGCCATCGCCGTAGGTGTAGCCGCCGGAGAGGGCACCGAGGTCCAGGTTCAGCTCCGCGCCGGGCAGGGCGCGCGTCGTTGGGACCGGGGGCGGCGAGTCACCGCCGGTCATTTGCGCGCGCGCGGGAGGGGCCACGGCGAGCGCGGCGAGGGCGAGCAGGAGGGAGCGCATGGGCGTCCGCACGATAACCGGGTGGACGGGGACGCCGGAAACGGAAGGCCGCGGTTTCTCTCCGGGTGTGGGCCCGCCGCGCTGGGAGAAGGAGGCGCGCGGTGGACGCCTCCTCCCAGGCTCCTAGACGAGCGTCGAGGGCGCCAGTCCCGCGTACTCCGGTCTGCCCGCTCCCGCCACGCGGGGTGATGTGGACGCGGCACGCGCCGAGCCGATGACGATGGGCGGCTCGATGAGCTCCGGTGGCGTGGCGTCCTTGTCATCGGCCACCCACTCGGGCTCGCGCACCGTCTGCCCGGGCTTCCACTCGCGAGGCACCCGGCGGATGCCCACGGGGAAGATCCACAGCTGCCCCTCCTTGTCTATCCGCAGCCGCAGGAAGTTCTTCCAGTCCGGGATGGCCAGCGCGGAGAACGCCTCGTTGGCGTGCGCGCCGAAGCCGTTGGCCGAGATGAGCAGGTACACCCCCAGAATCGTCGGCCCCAGGAGGAAGCCGCCCGCGAAGACGAGCACTGCCCCGAGCAGCTCCTGCGGCACGCTCCCGAGCCGCAGGAACGAGCCCGTGAGCGCGAAGGCCGCCCAGAACATCCAGAGCGCCGCCGCCAGGTGCGCGACTCCATGCAGCACGCCCGCCACCGCGCGTCCCCAGCCGAAGCGCGTGTCCGCGAAGACCACCAGCCCCAGCACCAGCAGCGCCGACAGCAGCACCACCCCCGGGTTGATGAGCGCCGCGCCCAGCACGCGCGACAGCTTCCACGTCACCGTGCCGCCCTCGCGCAGGTCCCCCACCTGCATCCACGCCAGCAGCAGGTAGAGGATGCCGGTGAAGAGGCCCATGGTCGGGTTGTGTCCCAGGAAGCCCAGGTTTCGCCAGCACAGCCGCCGCGATTCCTCGGGCGGAGGGAAGGCCTTTCGCGCCGTGAAGCCCTCCGGCAGCACGACGTCCTTGCGCGGCACGTGCGTCGGGTGCAGGAAGGCGCCGCCTCCTCCGGCGATGATCTTCTGCCGCCCCTCGTCGTTGGAGTGCCGCCGGTACTGGTGGAGGTCCCCCGTGAGGAACACGCTCACCTTCTTGCCCAGCACGTTCTGCTCGAGGAAGTCGAGGTTGTTGTCCAGGTACGTCCGGTCTCCCGGGGGCCGCACGTGGGCCAGCAGCCACGCGGGCTCGGCCAGGCAGAGGATGATTCTGTCGTCCGGCCCTATCTGGGTCTTCGCCAGCTCCTGGAAGTACTGCACCTGCGGCTCGTCGAGGTCCGAATCCAGCTGCATGTCCACGCCCAGCAGCCACCAGCCCCGCGGTAGCTTCACCGCGAAGTAGCTGCGCCGCTGCTCCGTCTTCCAGCCCGCCGGGCCCCGGCCCTGACAGAACAGCCGCATGAAGGACACCAGCCCGTCGTACCAGTCGTGGTTGCCCGGAATGGCGAACAGGCGCGGCGCCTGCTGCGTCTTCGGCCTCGCCGCCTCCCAGGGCCGCACCGTGCGCTCCTGGTACTCCTTCACGTCTCCCTCGGGGTACACCTCGTCCCCGCCGAAGATGAGCAGCTCGCCCGAGCGCGTCTCGTAGGCCGTGCCCGTCTCGTCCCGCAGCGACAGCGTGGGCTTGCAGACCTCCACCGCCACTTCGTACGTCGAGTCCCAGCCGTCCCCCAGGTCCGCCACGAAGTCGAACCAGAGCTCCTCACGCGGCCGGCCCGCGTCGTCCACCGAGAGGTCCGTGGGGGCCCCCTTCGGTGCCGCCAGCGCATCGAGCAACCGGCGATCCGCCTGCTCGCCAATCGTCGTCGAGATGAGCGAGCGCACCCCCGCCTTGAGCAGCACCAGCGGGTCGAACCAGGTCACCATCTTCCGCTTGGGCGGTCGCTGGACCGGGGCCGTTCCCGCTCCGGGCGTGGTGAGGACGTGTGTTTCCGAGGCCATGACTTTCTCCCCGGGGTGGTGCTCCAAAGCTGCGCGGTGTCGCCTCGTGGGGCAACGGAGCGTGACTCCGTGGAGGGGAGTGTCGGGTTTCCCGCACGCCGTGGGACGTGCCAGGAGAGCGCTCCGCCCCGGGGCTTGCCTCCCCACGTCTCGCCGACACATTGGTGGGGATTGCCACGGGCCCAGGTGCCAGGGGGTACGCCATGAATGAGTTCTCCTCGGAGTCCGAGCTGCAGCGGACGCTGCGAGCGCTCGCCTCCGCGTCCCGCTCCCATGCTCCCGAGTCGGACGAGTCCGCCGCCATCGCCCTCGCCGCGCGCGCCCTCCTCTTCCTCCACTCCCGCCAGGAGCTCGACGCCTTCCGCGACTGGCTCGAGTCGCGCGCCTCCGCTTCCACCCCCGTCCACGATTTCCCCTCCATGGCCGAGGCCCTCGGCTGGCTCGAGCTTCAGCCCGAGGCCGCCCATGGCTCCTTCGTCCAGGTGGAGCACGAGACGTATGTCATCGCGCTGGGGCCCACCGGCTCGTTCGTGCTCGTGCGCTCGGTGACGCACCACGCTCCCGCCGGGGGGTAGGTCAGAGCGACGGGTGGGAGTCTCTCGTCGCCCGCTGGCTCGCCGTCGGCAGCGTGAAGGAGAACGTGCTGCCCTGGCCCCACTCGCTCTGCGCCCAGATGCGGCCGCCGTGCGCCTCCACAATCCCCTTGGCGATGTACAGCCCCAGCCCCGTTCCCCGGCTCTCCGCGTCCTTCGCCTGCCAGTAGCGCTCGAAGACGTGCGGCAGCGCCTCGGGCTTGATGCCCGAGCCCGTGTCCCGCACCCACAGCCGGACCTCGCCCTGCTGCACCCGCGCTCCCACCGTCAGCTGTCCGCCATCCGGGGTGAACTTCACCGCGTTGCCCAGCAGGTTGCCCAGCACCTGCAACACCCGCGTCCGGTCGCACTTCACCTGGACGCCGTCGTCCTCTAGCTCCGCCGCCACCCGCAGCCCCCGTGCCTCCGCCAGCGGGCGCACGCTCTCCATCGCCTCCATCACCAGCGACGCCACGTCCTGCTCCGAGGGCTCCAGCGGCAGTCCTCCCGCTTCAATCCGCCCCCAGTCCAGCAGGTCCGAGATGAGCCGCCCCATCCGCTCCGCCGCCGCCTGGATGCGGCCCGCCTGCTTCTGCACCTGCTCGGTGCCGGGCTTGCCCTGCGCGCCCCGCATCAGCAGCGCGGAGGCCAGCTGCACCACCCCCAGCGGGTTCTTCAAATCGTGCGACACCACCGCCAACAGGTCTTCCCGCGCCCGCGTCGCCCGCCTCGACTCACCGAAGAGCCGCGCGTTGTCGATGGCCAAGCTCGCCCGCACGCACAGGTCCTCCGCCAGCGCCAGGTCGTTGGGGCCATAGCGCCGCCCCGAGGCACTCGAGACGAACGTCACCGCCCCCAGCGTGTGCCCCCGCGCCTTGAGCGGGATGATCATGTACGAGCGCGCCTGCAGCCGGCTGAGCAGCGCCGGGTGCTCGGGCTCGCTGGCCGCCGCGCGCAAGAGCGAGTCCGTCACCGCCGGCACCAGCTCCGGCTCGCCCGTGTGCAGCACGCGCAGCACGCCCACCGGGGCCTCGCGCCGCTCGAAGCGCCGGGCCAGCGCACGGGCCTGCTCGGCCTGCGTGGGGTCCAGGTGCGCCACCGCCACGCGCGACACCCACGGGCCCTGCTCCACCGCGTCCACCAGGCACCAGTCCGCCAGGTCCGGCACCGCCAGGTGCGCCAGCAGCGTGTACATGCCCTGGGGGTCGGGCGGGTGGGCGAAGAGCGTCGTCATCGCCTGGTAGAGGAAGGACTGGCGGCGCTCGGCGGCCTCCACCTCGGCGCGCGAGGCCTGCTCCAGCGCCAGGGCCCGCGAGTACACCGCCTCGGCCTCGGTGAGCGGGCGCACCGTCACCAGCATCCGCGCCGGGCCCGCGCCGTCCCCCGCCGGGGTGAAGCAGAAGGAGTGCGGCCGGGGGCCCGTGCCGCTCGGCCAGGTGGCCACCACCGCGTGCGAGCCTCCCGTGGCCCGCGCCACGTCGAGCCCGGACTCCAACAGGGCGCCTTCCTCGGCCCCCAGCGCGAGCCGGGCCCAGGGCTGCCCCGCGAGCAGCTCCGCGGGCATGCCCAGCACCCGCGCGCCCGCCGCGCTGCAGGCCAATATCCGGCCCGCCTCGTCCAGCAGGTAGGCCGGCTCGGGCAGGGCCTTGAAGGCCATCTCGAATCCCGACAGGGGCTGGCTCATGGTGTCGCCACAACGGGCGTGGGGGCGCTCCTCTTCATTTCATGTCGCCCGGGCACCGTCCATCCAGACGGGCGGCCGCCCTGGCGAGCGTCACTTCCAAGATAATGGGCACCCCCCATGATGCATCCCCCTATCCCGCTTGCTCGCCCTCAAGCCCGGCGAGCTCCCGGAAGCGCCGGGAGAAGGCACCCAGGGGGAGCACCTCGTCGGCGACTCCGGCCGACACCGCCACACCGGGCATGCCGTAGACGACGCTCGTCGCCTCGTCCTGGGCCAGCACCAGCCCCCCCGATTGCTGTACCTCCCGCAAACCGTCCAGACCGTCCTGCCCCATCCCGGTGAGGACCACGGCGGCCAGGGAAGGGCCCAGCACCCGGGTCGCCGAGCGGAAGAGCCACGTCCCGGAGGGCCGGAAGCCCCCCACCGGGGCCGCGTTGGACACCTCCACCCGCCTGTCCGCCCGCACCCCGAGGTGCCGGTCATCCGGGGCGATGTAGACGACGCCGGGGCGCGGCTCCTCGCCGTCCTCGGCCACCTTCACCGAGAGGGGGCACACGCTGTCGAGCCACGTGGCCAGGCCGGTGGCGAAGCCCAGGGCGATGTGCTGCACCACGAGGATGGGCAGGGGGTAGTCGGCGGGCAGCTCCGAGAGGATGCGGTGCAGCGCCGCGGGGCCCCCGGTGGAGGCGGCGATGGCGAGCAGCGCGGGCCTGCCCCGGCGCACGGCCACCACGGTGGGCCGGGGCGCGGGGGCCTCGTCGCGCGAGGGCCAGTGGCGAATCACCTTCACCGCGGCCATGGCCTTCACCGTGTCGCGCAGCCGGCGGGCCTCGTCCTCGAAGCCGGGGGCCTGCGGACCCACCAGCTTCTGCAGCACCGCGAGCGCCCCCGAGCGCAGCGCCGCCATGGACGTCTGGATGTCGCGCTCCACCAGCGTGGACACCACCACCACGGGCGTGGGCACCTCCGTCATGATGCGACGGGTGGCCTCCAGCCCATCCATGTTCGGCATCTGGATGTCCATGGTGACCAGGTCCGGGCGCAGGCGGCGCGTGAGCTCGAGCGCCTCCACGCCATCCCGGGCCTCGCCCACCACCTCGAAGGAGGAGTCGGCGCGCAGGATTTCCACCAGCAGGCGCCGGGCGGTGGGGGAGTCTTCGGCGACGAGGACACGGAGCTTCGCTGTCGTCATAGGAGCTGCCTCAAGGTCTCCAGCAGGTGGGTCTGGTCGAACGCGCTCTTCACCAGGTAGGCACTGGCGCCCACGTGGAGGCCGCGGGCCTTGTCCTCGGGCTTGGAGCGGGCGGTGACGAGGACGATGGGCAGGCGGCCGAAGCGAGGAGAGCCGCGGATGGCCTCGGTGAGGGCGAAGCCGTCCATGCGCGGCATCTCCACGTCGGAGACGATGGCCTCGGCGCCCTCGGCCTGCAGCCGCTCCCAGGCCTCCTGGCCGTCCACGCACGCGAGCACGTCATAGCCGGCGGCCTCGAGGATGCTCTGCTCCAGGGCGCGCGTCGTCATGGAGTCGTCGGCGAGGAGCACGCGCACGCGGGCCTTCTTCTCCTCGGGGGCGGGGAAGAGGCCGGCGGAGAGGGTGCGGCCCTCGGCGGCGCGCACCAGCGAGGGGGCGTTGAGCAGCGGGGCCATGCGCCCGTCCGGCAGCACCGCCACGCCCGACACATGGCGCGCACGGCGGATGCGCGGGCCAAGGCCGCGGATGAGCACCTCCTGCTCGGCCACCACGTCGTCCACCACGAGCACGGCGCGCAGCTCGCCCGAGGCCAGCACCATGGCACCGGGGCGCGGGCGCGGGGACTCCGCCACGGGCAGGCCGAGCACCGTGGCGAGCGAGGCCAGCGGCACCAGCGTCCGGGGCGTCACCCACAGCTGCCGGCCCTCCACCACGCGCACGTCCTCGGGGCCCAGGCGCAGCAGGCGCTCCACGCTCTCGCCCGCCACCGCGAAGGTGTGCCCGCCCGCCGTCACCAGCAGCACCCGCAGCGTGCTGAGCGTCAGGGGCACGTCCAGGACGAAGCGCGTGCCCTGGCCCGGCTCGTACGCCACGTCCACGCTGCCGCGCAGCGCCTCCACCTGCGAGCGCACCACGTCCAGCCCCACGCCCCGGCCGGACACGCTCGTCACCGACTCGGCGGTGGACAGGCCGGACATGAAGATGAGCCGTGCGTCCCCCGCGTCCCCGAGCACCGGCAGCCTCCGGGCCCGGGCCTTCTCGCGGATGGAGGCCAGGTCCAGGCCCCGCCCGTCGTCCTCCACCACCACCTGCACCCGGCCCCCGAGCAGCCGCGCGGTGAGCGTCACCCGGCCCTCCTCGGGCTTGCCCGCCTCGCGCCGCGCCACCGGCGTCTCCACCCCGTGCGCCACCGCGTTGCGCACCAGGTGCAGCAGCGGCTCGCGCAGGCCCTGCAGCAGCGAGCGGTCCAACTCCAGCGCGCCGCCATGCACCTCCAGCCGCACCCGCTTGCCCGCCGAGAGTGCCAGGTCCCTCACGTGGCGCTCCAACCCCGCGCACGCCTCGGCGAAGGGCAGGGTGCGCGCGCGGCGCACTTCCTCGTCCAGCCCGCTCGTGGCCTGCAGCAGCGTGCGCCGGTCCGCCGCGAGCGCCCGGCCGAGCTGCGCCAGCCGCGTCTCCAGCCGCCGCGCCAGGGCCTCCTCCTCGCCCCTCGAGCGCAGGCGCAGGTGGTGCAGCTCCTCGTGGAGGGCCTCCACCAGCTCCACGCGCCCCTCCATGCGCAGGCCCGCCACGCGCAGCTCGCCGCTGCGGGCCAGCAGGGAGTCCAGCTTCTGGGCGGACACGCGCACCGGCAGCCCCTCGGCTCCGGGAGTGGGGAGCTCCGGGGGCGGCGCGGGCGGCGGCTCGGGCACGGGAGCACGCGGCGGCCGCGGAGCGGGGGGACTGGCCTGGGGTGGCTCGGGGGATTGGGCCGCCTGCTCCAGCCGGGGCAACAGGGCCTCCAGCGGCGAGCCGTGCATGTCCTGCTTCTGCGCCAGCCTGCGGCCCGCGTCGTCCAGCGCGTCCGCGGTGGTGAAGCCCAGCTCCATCAGCTCCGGGGGCGCGCGGCCCAGGCGCTGCACCGTCGCCAGCACCTCCTCCAACCGGTGGCAGGCCGACTCGATGACGCCCACGCTCACCGCCCGCGAGGCCCCCTTCACGCTGTGCACCGTGCGCAGCAGCGAGGTCATCAGCTCGGCGAAGCGCGCCGGAGTGGGCGTCTTCTCCAGCGCGAGCAGGTCCCGGTTGAGCGCGGCCACGTGTCCCTCGAGCTCCTCGAGGAAGGTGGCCATGAGCGCCTGGGCGAGCCTGTCGCGATCCATGCTCATGCGGCGCGTCCGTACTCGCTGAGGAGGGTCTTGAGCTTCTGGCCCATGGAATTGAGGTTCTGCACGGCGCGCTCGGTGGAGCGGGTGCTGGAGAGGGACTGCTGGGTAGCCTGGTTGACGTCGCGCATGGCCTGGCGGATTTGACTGATGCCGGTGGCCTGCTGGTTGGCGGAGGCGGAAATCTGCGCGGCGGTGATGGAGGCCTGGCCGAGCAGCTCACCGAGGGTTTGAATGGTGGCGCCCGCCTGCGTCACCACGCGGGTGGCGGCGGCGACGCTCTGGGTACCGGCCTCCGTCGTCATCACCGCGCCCTGGGTGGCCTTCTGGATTTGACCCAGAATCTGACGCACCTGGGCGGTGGCCTTCTTGGACTGGTCGGCCAGGGCCTTCACCTCGGCGGCCACCACGGCGAAGCCCCGGCCATGCTCCCCGGCGCGGCTGGCCTCGATGGAGGCGTTGAGCGCCAGCATGTGCGTCTGCTCGGAGATGTCGTTGACGGTGGTGATGATGTCGCCGATGGCCTGGGCCTGCTCGGCCAGGGCCAGAATCCGCGTGGCGATGGACTCCACCTGCTCGCGCACACTGCTCATGGCGGCGATGGCCTCGTCCACCGCGCGCCGGCCGCTCTTGCCCACCTCCTCCGAATGGCGTGCCGACTCACTCACCGCCCGCGCCCGGCCCGCGGCCTCGTCCGACGTCTGGGCAATCTCCTCGATGGTGCTCACGGTTTCGGCCACGGCGCTGCCCTGCTCCTGGGCGCCGGCCACCTGCTGGGTGGTGCTGGCGAGGATTTCGGCGGTGGTGGCGGCGAGCTGATTGACGAACTCGGCGACGGTGCGGAGCGTGTGCTCACGCTCCTCTGCTTGTTTGGCCAACTGGGCTTCGGCCTGCTGGCGGCGCTCGGCCATGGCGTTGAAGGCGCGCGCCAGCTCCCCCGTCTCGTCCTGGTTGTTCACGTCGATGCGGTGGGCGAGGTTGCCGCCGCCGAGCTGCTCGGCGCCCATCACCAGCTTGTCCAGCGGGCCGGTGATGGAGCGGGAGACGAGGACGCTGCCCAGGCCGACGACGAGGAAGCCCAGCAGCGTGCCCAGCCCCAGCACCCACATGGTGCGCCCGGCGCTGTCCCGGGCCTCGCCCTCGAAGTGGGCCCAGTGCTGGTCCTCCAGCTGCAGCATCTCCTCGAGCCCCTGGCGCACGCGCTCCGTGAGCTGCTTGCCCTGGACCTGCTGCAGCCGCGTCACCGCCGCCTGCATGCCCTGCTCCCTCCGGATGCCGATGATGAGGTCGAGCTCGTTCAGCCGCTCGTGGATGATGGGCTCGAGGCGGACCAGCCGGGCCTGCTGCTCGGGCTCGTCGCTGAGGTCCTGGCGCAGGGCCGCGAGGTCCGTGTTGATCTCCTGGACGGCCCGCGTGTAGGGCTGCAGGTAGTGCTCCTCGCCGGTGAGGAGGAACCCACGCTCCCCCGTCTCCGCGTCGACCAGGAGCGCGCGGACCTGGCGCAGGGCACGGCCCTGGTCTCGGCTCTCCACCAGGTTGGCGGTGGTCTCGGTGAGCTGCCGGGCACCCATGAAGGACACCAGGGCCACGGCGAGCAACACCACCAGGGACAATCCGAAACCGAGCGCAATCTTCTTCCCGATACTCATGTACTCCGCTCCTCGGAGAAGTCGAAGAAGAGCCGACCATCCGCCAGCAGCGCCTCGCCCTCCAGCACGATGATTCCCTCCCGGCTGATGCCGGACACGAGGGCGCGCTCACGTGAGCCGAGCGCGGTGGGGGGAGGCAGCAGCGTGTCGCGCGAGACGAGGAGCACCTCCTCCACCGCGTCGGCGCGCAGGCCGAGCTCCGGCCGGTTCGGGCCCACCACCAGCACGGGCCCGTGGGAGGCGGAAGCGGTGCGTCCGAAGAGGGGCGCCAGCTCCACCACCGCGAGCACCTCGCCATGCAGCAGGGTGAGGCCGCGCAGCAGCTCGGGCGCGGCGGGCAGGGGCACGAGCTGCCCGGGGGCGCGCAGCACCTCCAGCACGAAGCGCGTCTCCAGCGCGTAGTCCTGTTCGCCGGAGCGGAAGTGCACCAGCTCCAGCAGGGGACCGGCCTGGGTCCTCCGGTGGAGGGGCCGGGCGAGGGCCCGCGCGCGCTCGTCGAGCAGGGCCGCCTCGCGCTGGGGGTCCACCGTGGTGGCGGCCTCGGTGGAGGCGGCGAGCCCGGCCAGCCTCCGGTAGGCCTCGGCCCAGTCGAGCCCCCCGCGCTTCGCGTCATCGCCTCCCGTCATTCACGCGTCTCCTCGAAGGCTTCCAACCGGGTGCGCTCGTCCCGGGCCACCGCCACCAGTCTGCCGGCGCGCTCGCCATCCGCCAGGAGCACCGGCGTCTCCGGGGGCAGCGTGGCGCACAGCGTCTCGGCGAGGCGGAAGGCGCGCAGGGCCCCCTCGGTGTCTCCCTGGCGCCGCAGGAGGTGGCCCATCATGAGGTGGGCCACGGCCAGCGAGGGCTCGAGGTAGAGGGCCTGGCGCGTGGCGCGTTCGGCCTCGGGAAGGCGGCCGAGTCCCAGCAGCAACACCGCCTCCAGGTAGCGCAGCTCCACGGCGAGGGGATGGCGCCGGGCGGCCTCGGCACAGGCGCGCACGGCGGCCCGCGGGTCGAGGTTCGCCAGGGCCCGCACCGCCACCGCCACCGCGCCCGGGTCCGCCGCGAGCGCTCCGGCGCGCAGGGCCGCCTCGCGCCAGTCTCCGAGGGCGAGCGCCCGCCGTGCCCCCTCCAGTCCCTCGGCCTCGGGGGCCGCGGGGGGCTCCGGCGCGGGAGGTGGAGGCGGGGGTGGGGCCCGTGTCACGGGGGCGGGCGGGAGCGCGGGGGGCGCCTCCAGGGGCGGGAAGGGGAGCGGCGCCGCGCGCGCCGGGACGTGGCGCAGGGAGTGGACGCGGGTGGGGTGGCCGGGCGCGGGCCGGTGGTAGACGACGCCCCAGTCGGTGACGATGGTCTCGAAGGGCGCGAGCCCGCTGAGCGGTGGGTCCGAGGGGCCGGGAATGAGGAAGCCGCCGTCGGCGAGCGTGGCGTGGAGCCGCCGGGCCACCGCCTCGATGGTCTGCCGGTTGAAGTAGATGAGGACGTTGCGGCAGAAGATGAGGTCCATGCCCCACAGGCCCTGGGCGGGCGAGGGCCAGGTGTCGTCGGCGAGGTTGAGGTAGCCGAAGTGGACGCACTGGCGGATGTCGGAGGACAGGGTGTAGCGCCTGCCCTCCAGGTGCAGGAAGGGCCGCATGTGGTCGGCCTCGCGGCCGCGCAGGGACCACTCGCCGTAGCTGGCCACCCCGGCCCGCGAGAGCGCCGCGCGCGACACGTCCGTGCCCCGCACCTCCATGTGCCCCCCGTAGCCCTCCTCCATCAGCAGCACCGCCAGCGAGTAGGGCTCCTCGCCCGAGGCGCAGCCGGCGCTCCACGCGCGCACCGTGTGTCCCGGGCCCCGCAGCTGGCGCAGCTCCGGGAGCACCTCGTGGCGCACGAACTGGAAATGCTCCGGGTTGCGGAAGAAGTACGTCTCCCCGATGGTGAGCTCCACCAGCAGGTCATCCAGGGCCGCGGCGTCCGCCTCGAGCAGCGCGCGGTAGGCGGCGAAGTCCCCGGACAGGCCGGCGCGGGCCATGGCCCGGTCGATGCCTTCCATGGCGGCTGGAGGGCAGCTCGGCGGCAGCAGGCCGGCGCGCTCGGCCACGAAGTCGAGCACCAGGACGTAGCCGGGATGGCGCCAGCTGGGGGATGGGTCGCTGCTCACCGCGGGGCTCCCTCCTTCACGAGCGCCTCGTCCAACTCGAGCGCCTCCGCCTCGGAGAGAAAGGTGCGCAGGTCGTGCAGGAGCACCAACCCATCGGGCAGCTTCAGGGCCCCGGCCACGTAGCCCACGCCCGGGAGCTCTCGTGGGCTCGTGTCGAGCATGCCTGGCTCCAGGGCGAGCAGGCCCTCGGCCCGGTCCACCCGGAGGGCAATCCGGCGCGCGCCCGCCTGGGCCACCACGAGGTGATGCGCGCTGGAGAGCGGGCGGGCGGGCAGGCGGAAGCGGCGCCTCAAGTCGAGCACGGGGAGCAGCTCGCCGCGCAGGTCCACCAGGCCCTCCACGACGGCGGGGGCGCGGGGCAGGGGGGTGAGCCGGACGGCCCGGACCAGCTCCCGCACCTCCTCCAGGGGGAGCGCGTAGCGTTGCCCCTCCAACATGAAGAGAAGGACCTCGCGAGCCGTCGGAGTCACCATGCGTCTCCCAATCCTGCGCAGTCTAGGCCCGGGCCGCCCGCCGTGGCCGCTCGCGTGAGGGGGGGCGTGGGGAGCTGACGTCTGGTGGACGTCGTGCCGCGCAGGGCACACCCTGTTGCGTGACGCACCCCTCACGCTGGTGTCACGGGAAAATGTGACGCCTCGGGTTGTCCGACCGGGTGGCACGGAAGGGGTGAAAGGCCTGGAATGCTGGCCGCCCTGGGAGGGAGCCGTCAGGCGTGGCGGAAGGGGTGCGGCCTCACGAATGGCGGCGGCTCCATCTTCAAGGCATGGCGGAGCACCCAACCACCCTGGAGGCCACGGGGCGCCAGCATCTCCACGACTTCATCCGGGAGCGCCGGGCGCACATCCTGGAGCATTGGGAGCGGGCGGTGCGCCAGCTGCCGAGCACCCAGGGCCTGCCCTATCCCCGGCTCGGCGGCCACCTGCCGGTGCTGCTCGACCGGATGGCGCGGAGGATGGAGGCGCTGCACCAGGGGCGCGAGCACGGCGAGCTGGCGGAGACACCGGAGCTCCACGCGCTGGAGCGGTTGGACCTGGGCTTCGACCTGGAGGAGGTGTCCGCCGAGTACTCGGTCCTGCGCACGAGCATCCTGCGGCTGTACGGCGAGCACCTGGAGCGCACCGCGCCGGGCGAGCTGGCCACGGTGCTCTGGGAGCTGGAGCGCTTCAACCGCTCCTTCGACGAGCTGATGGCCGCGGCCGTCTCGCGCCATGCCCGGGCGCGCGAGCGCACCTATCAGGTGCTCGAGCGCATCTCCCAGGCGGGGCTGGGGACGGAGGACCTGGACACCTTCCTGCCCCGGCTGCTGCGGGTGATGTTGGAGGCCACCACGGCGGTGGACTCGGTGACGCTGATGTTGCGCGAGGGGGACGTGCTGCGGGCGAGGGCCTCGGTGGGCCTGGAGGAGCTGGTGCGGGCGGACTTCCAGGTGCGGGTGGGCGAGGGCTTCTGCGGGAGCATCGCCGCCAGGCGGCGGCCCATGGAGCTGCGCTCGGCGGCCACCTCCCCACTGGTGAAGTCGGGGGCCTTCCGCCGCCAGGGTACGCGGGGGCTGTACGGGGTGCCGCTGATGCAGGGGGACGAGGCGCTCGGGGTGGCGATGATGGGCAGCCGCACCGCCTTCGAGTTCTCCAGCGAGGACAAGCTGCTCTTCCGGAGCATGGTGGGGCGGGCCACGGCGCTCATCCTCCAGGCGCAGTCGGCCGCGCGCGAGCGCCAGGCGCGGGAGCAGGCCGAGCGGGCGCTGGCGCTGCTGCGCGAGCAGGAGTCGCGCACGGGACGGCTGCAGGAGGTGACGGCCGCGCTGTCGCAGGCGCTCACCACGGCGCAGGTGGCGCACGTGGTGTTGGAGAAGGCGGTGCGGGCGCTGGGGGCCGCGGGCGGCTCGCTGGGGTTGTTGTCCGAGGACGGCCGGTGGTTCGATCTGCTGGAGACGACCGGTTACGCCGACGAGGAGGTGCGGGAGTGGAAGCACTTCCCGGCCGACGCCCCCGTCCTGTTCGGCGAGCCGGTGCGCCGGGGGCTGCCCGTCTTCTACGAGACGCTCGAGGCCGTGGTGCGCGACTACCCGGAGTGGAGGGGACGCCCCGAGGTGGAGGCCTACGGGGCGTTCGCGGCGCTGCCGTTGTGGGTGGAGGGCCGGGCCATTGGCGCCATCGGGCTGTCCTTCCGCCGGAGGCCTCCGTTCGCCGAGGACGAGCGGGCGTGGATGATGGTGGTGGCGGGGCAGTGCGCGCAGGCGTTGGAGCGCGGGCGGCTCTACGACGCCGAGCTGCGCGCGCGCACCGAGGTGCAGGTGGCCCTGGCGCGCCTGGACGGCATCATGGACACGGTGCCGGTGGGGCTGGGCTTCTGGGACATGCAGCTGCGCTTCGTGCGCCTCAACGAGCGCCTGGCGCGCATCAACGGGCTGTCCTCCCGGGAGCACCTGGGCAGGTCCATCCGCGAGGTGCTGCCGGGCCTGGCGGAACAGGTGGAGCCGTTGCTGCGGCGGGTGCTGGAGACGGGACAGCCGGTGATGGACGTGGAGCTCGCGGGGGAGACGCCGGCCCAGCCCGGCGTGAGGCGGTACTGGCTGGCCAGCTACTACCCGGTGCGCAACGAGGACGGCACCCTGTCGGGGCTGGGGGTGGTGTTGGTGGACATCTCGGAGCAGAAGCGCGCGGAGGAGCACCTGCGCCGCACGGCGGAGTTCCGCGAGCGCTTCATGAGCATCGTCTCGCACGATTTGCGCAACCCGCTCAACGCCATCCTGCTCTCGGCGCACGCGATGCTGCGGTGGGAGGACGTGGGGGAGCGGCACGTGAAGGGGGTGCGGCGCATCATCACCAGCGCCGAGCGCATGAAGCGGATGATTTCCGACCTGCTCGACTTCGCGCGCGGGAGGCTGGGCGGAGGCATTCCCTTGAGCCGGCGGGAGGTGGACCTGGGGGGGCTGTGCCGCGAGGTGGTGGACGAGCTGGAGACGGGGCGTCCGGGGCGGGAGGTGGAGCTGGAGCTGGAGGGGGACCTGAGGGGCGAGTGGGATGGGGACCGGCTCACGCAGCTGCTCATCAACCTGGGGAAGAACGCGCTGGACTACAGCCCCGAGGAGACGCGGGTGCGCATCGTGCTGCACGAGGAGGAGGGCGGCGTGCGGCTGGAGGTGCACAACGCGGGCCCGCCCATTCCGGCCGAGCGGTTGGGGGCGATTTTCGAGCCCTTCCGGAGGTTCTCGGGAGAGGAGCAGTCGCCGACGTCGAGCGCGGGGCTGGGGCTGGGGCTCTACATCGTCCAGCAGATCGTCCAGGCGCACGGGGGCACGGTGTCGGTGCGCTCCACGGCGGAGGAGGGGACGACGTTCACGGTGCGGCTGCCCCGGCGCGTGGCCGGGCCAGGGGTGCACTGAGGCACGCTACCCGCCGTCCGTAGGTGAGCCCGCATCCGGAGAACCACCGTCCGGAGAACCACCATCGAGGCCCGCGTCGGGAGTGCCTCCATTCAGGTCCGGGGAAGGCGAGGGCACCTCGTGCACGGGAACGCGCTTCCCGGCGCGCCACTGCCAGGTGCCCGCGTCATCGAAGGGAGACATGGTGTTGCCGAGCGGGAAGTCGGGACTCTCTGGGATCGGTTCGTACCCCGGGAGCGGCTCGAGGATGAACAGACCGGGCATATCCACCGGCTCCGTGACGATTTTCACAATCCCGCTGTCTGGCTTCTCCAGATCCTCCGGCTTGGGACGGACCCCCGGCTCCGCGACGACCGTCACCGTTCCTCCGTCGGGGATGTGCAGGCGCCAGAGCACATGGTCTGGTTCGGAGCCGATGACGCGCCGGAGGATGCGGCCGTCCTTGCTGATGGCGTATTTCGCACCTGAATCCAGTGCAGGGGCCGTGCGGCCGCAATAAGCGAGGTCTTCGTCGACGTAGACAAAGATGATGTCGTCTCGGCGGGTGAATCGGTACGTGTGTGCCTCCTGCCTGGCCCAGCACGGCAGGTTCTTTGTGGAGGCTCCCGGGGGAAAGAGGTCATTGGCGACGACCATCAAGGCGCGTAGCGCCTCGCCATCCATTTCATACGTCCCCTTCCTCGCGTTCACCTCGACGAAGTCCCCTCCGGTCGACAGAGGGAAGATGATGGAATTGTCGTGCGCGGACGGGGTGGAGAAGGGCTCCGGCCTTCGTACGCAGCCGCAGAGGATGAGAGCGGCTGAAAAGATGAGTTCCCTCAGGGTCATGGACATTCCTCTATGGGCTTTGGCGGGAACTCACCTATCGCTTATCGATGCGACGGTGTTTGGGTTTGTCCCATACTTCAGGGTCAATCAATTCACGTTGCCAGTGGCCTTGGTTCTGGGTCCAGAGCGTCATGGAGCGCGTCGCCGGGACATACTGGTAGAAGCCGTCACATGAGGGGGCCGCGGGGTCCTTCGACCTGGAGAAGAAGGCGACGATGGAGAGCAGAATCTCGCGATCGTCCTGCAGCTTGATGGACCACTCATGGAGGCTGGCCATGTTTTCAATGAATTGAGTGTCCTCTGGGGAGAGGATGGTCCCGAATGGATGGTTGTGAAGGGCGAAGATGTACCGGAGGTCGCCCGGCGCATAGCGGGAGTCGCTCACGAAGGGAGGGAGCCTGCAGCTCTTGTTTCCAGTCACGAGATCCTCGGGCCTCGATAGGTCCGTGAGCATGCTCATCTCGTACTGGTGCTCGGGCGTGTAATAGAGCCAGGCGCAATATTCGGTCGCCGCCCTGCGGGCCAGTTCGGGACTCGAGGCCTGTAGGTAGCCCACGGCGGCGTTGGGCTTGGAGAGGATCAGGGGGCAGGCGGCCTTGAGCGCGTCCGGGTAGGTGTCGAACGGCCCGAAGTTCTGCATGGGCCCCGGGATGTGGTCGGGGTCCTCGCCAGGGCCGGGCCGCCAGACGCCTTCGACGGGCCTGGGCGGTGAGCACCCCAGTCCCATGAGGAGTGTGGCCAGCAGCCGCCTGGAAAACAGCCTCGTTCCGGACATGGGGGCGACCCTACAGGAAAGCCCGGCCTGCCCGTCAGAAGGGCTGCAACGCGGGCCCGTTCCAGGCATCTTGGTTCCGCCATGGTACGTCACGTCATCGTCGTGGGAGCGGGACCCGGGGGCCTGTCGGCGGCCATCAACCTCGCGGGGTTGGGGCTGAAGGTCACGGTGGTGGAGAAGGAGCCGGTGCCCGGCGGGCGGATGCGTGGGCTGACCCTGGGCGAGCACGGCGAGTACGCCGTCGACACCGGCCCCTCCATCCTCCAGTTGCCTGGGGTGCTCGAGCGCATCTTCGAGCGCGCGGGCAAGCGCATCTCCGACTACGTGAAGCTCGTGCCGCTGGACACCAACACCCGGGTGCACTTCTGGGACGGCACCTACCTGGACACCACCCGGGACGTGGCGCGCATGGAGAAGGAGGTGGCGAAGTTCGGCCCCGACAAGGCTCCCGCGCTGCGCCGCTGGCTGGAGGAGAGCCGGGCCAAGTACCCGCTGGCCTACGAGAAGTTCATGGCCACGCACGCTGACAGCCTCGCCTACTACGCGCCCTGGCGGCTGCTGCCCACGCTGCGCTTCAAGCCCTGGCAGACGCTCTACAAGCACCTGGACGAGCACTTCCACGACGACCGCATCACCTACGCGCTCTCCTACCCCTCGAAGTACCTCGGGCTGCACCCCACCACGTGCTCCTCGGTGTTCGGCGTCATCCCCTACCTGGAGCTGGCCTTCGGGGTGTGGCACGTGGAGGGCGGCTTCCGGGCGCTCGCGCGGGGGATGATGAAGTGCGCCGAGGACCTGGGCGCCACCTTCCGCCTGGGCACCCCGGTGGAGCAGGTGCTGGTGGAGTACGGCCGGGCGGCGGGGGTGCTCCTCAAGGGCGGCGAGCGGCTCGAGGCCGACGCGGTGGTGGTGAACGCGGACCTGCCCTATGCGGCCCAGAAGCTCGTGCCCGCCGAGGCCCGTGCTGGCACGCGGCTGACGGACGCGGCGCTCGACAAGGCGAAGTACTCCTGTAGCACCTTCATGGCCTACTACGGGCTGGACCGCGTCTACGACGAGCTGCCCCACCACCTCATCTACCTCTCCGAGAGCGCCCGGCGCACGGACCGGGCGGCCCTCGAGGACCAGGAGGTGGACCTGGACGACCCGCCCTTCTACGTCTGCAACCCCACCGTGACGGACAAGAGCGGGGCGCCGGCGGGCCACTCGACCCTCTACGTCCTGGTGCCCACGCCCAACACGGCGCGTCCGGTGGACTGGGCCGCCACCGAGCGCGTCCTGCGCGAGCGGATTCCAGCCATGCTGGAGAAGGTGGGCCTGAAGGGGGTGCGCGAGCACATCCGCGCCGAGCGCTACTTCACCGCCGAGACGTGGCGGGACGACTTCAACGTCTTCCGGGGGGCGGTCTTCAACCTGTCGCACACCTGGCTGCAGCTCGGCCCCCTGCGCCCCCGCGTGAAGAGCCCCAGCGTCGAGGGCCTCTACTGGGTGGGGGGGGGGACGCACCCGGGCAGCGGGCTCCTCACCATCATGGAGAGCGCCAACATCGCCGCCGACTACCTCTCCCGGGAGGCGGGCAGGGGACCCCTGGCTGGCTGGCCCCATGTCCCTCCGGTCGAAGGGGTTACGGCCGAGCCCCCCACAAGAGTCGGCTGAGCCCGCCCGGAATACGTGGTAGGACTTTGAGCCTTTCGACACGCGAACGAATGAACGAAGCGCTCCAAGTCCTGCTGGCCGATGGTGTCATTGACGAGGTGGTGGGCCGCCTCAAGAGTGGCAAGGAGGCCGACGTGTACCTCGTGCGCCACGGCGGCGAGGTCGTGGCGGCGAAAATCTACAAGGAGCGGGAGCACCGCAACTTCCGCAACAACTCGGGCTACCGCGAGGGCCGGCAGGTGCGCAACAGCCGCACCGCGCGCGCCATCGCCAAGGGCAGCCGCTTCGGCGTGCGGGCCGCCGAGGACGCGTGGAAGACGGCCGAGGCCGACGCCCTGGGCAAGCTGTTCGCCGCCGGTGTGTGCGTGCCCAAGCCCGTCATTTTCTACGAGGGCGTGCTCCTCATGGAGCTGGTGCTGGACCTCGAGGGCCACCCGGCGCCGCGCCTGGAGGAGGCCTCGCTCACCGCCGAGGAGGCCTCGGCGCTCTACTTCGACCTGCGCAACCAGGCCATCCGGATGCTGTGCTGCGACCTCATCCACGGGGACCTGTCGGCCTTCAACATCCTGCTGGGCAACCGCGGGGCCACCATCATCGACTTCCCGCAGGTGGTGGACGCGGCGGCCAACAGCCAGGCCGAGTTCTTCTTCAAGCGCGACCTCGAGAACCTGCGCCGCCACTTCGAGTTGGCGGACCCCAGCCTGCGCGCGCGGGCGGGGGATGCGGCCGAAATCTGGCGGGCCTACACCAAGCGCGAGCTGACGCCGGACTACGAGCCCACCGGGCGCTTCCAGGGCGGAGACGGTCCGCGCGAGCGCCGCTCCTCCTCCGGGCCGCGCAATGGCCGCTTCGACGGCAACGGCTCGGGCGCCCGGGGCGGGGGGCGTCCGCAGGGAGACCGCTTCCCGCGGGGCGACCGTCCGCAGGGCGAGGGCTTCCCGCCGAGAGGCGACCGTCCGCAGGGCGAGGGCTTGCAGCAGCGCGGAGACCGTCCGCAGGGCGAGGGCTTGCAGCAGCCCGGAGACCGTCCGCGGGGTGACCGCTTCCCGCGAGGCGACCGTCCGCAGGGCGAGGGCTTGCAGCAGCGCGGAGACCGTCCGCAAGGCGACCGTCCGCCCCGCGGAGACCGTCCGCAGGGCGAGCGTTTCCCCCGGGGAGAGCGTCCCCAGGGCGAGGGCTTGCAGCAGCGGGGAGCGCGTCCCCAGGGCGAGGGCTTCCAGCAGCGGGGAGAGCGTCCCCAGGGCGAGGGCTTCCAGCAGCGGGGAGCGCGTCCGCAGGGCGAGCGTCCTTCGCGGCCGGAGGGCGAGGGTCAGCGTCCGTGGCGGGAGC
Source organism: Archangium sp. (assembly GCF_045802675.1). Taxonomy (GTDB): domain Bacteria; phylum Myxococcota; class Myxococcia; order Myxococcales; family Myxococcaceae; genus Archangium. The sequence continues at coordinate 67,625 of NZ_JBJMQO010000002.1, forward strand.
AGGGCGCGCGGGGCCCGGAGCAGCAGGGGCCTCGGGAGATGCGTCCGCGGGGCGAGCGTCCTCCGCGCAACGAGCCTCGGGGCGAGCGTCCTCCTCGGGGTGAGCGTTTCCCCCAGGGCGGCCAGGAGGGCCAGCGTCCGTGGGGAGAGCAGGGCACGAGGCCCTCGGAGCAGCAGGGTCAGCCTCAGGGCCCTCGCGGGCGTCCTCCGGAGCGGAGGGGCGACGGGTCCGGGCGTGGGCCGCGTCAGGGTCGGGGCGGTGCTGGCGGAGCTCCTCAGGTGTCCTACAAGGCTCCCGCCGCTCCCTCTTCCCCGGGCAAGCCCGAAGACGAGTCCTAGCGGTAGCGGTCGGACGGCTCGGGCTGGCAGGCCACCTCCAGGAAGGTGGTGCTGCGCCCACGGACGAGCGCCCACAGACAGCGCATCAGACAGGCGGCTCCGAACTCCCGGTAGATGAGTCCGAGGTTCTCGAGCACCTCACGTCCGGTGATGACTCCGCGCATCGCGCTACCCCCTGTAGAGCTTCGCGAGGGGCCTACTGCAAGCGCCTTGCCGGGCCCTTCCTGGCGGAACTACAGGGTTTGTTCGAGCGTGGACGCGCCAAGCCCCCCGTCTTCCGTTGAGCGATGCACGTGTTGCTGCGCCAAGGTGCGCCTGCCCTCCCTGAACTCTGAAGTTCCTACAGGTGGCTTGTGGAAAGGTCGACGGGGGCTCGCGGATGATGGCTCCGCGGTCCAACCCTTGTCCCAGGAGCCCCCCATGCGTCGCAGCACCGTCATCGCCGTCGTCGTGGCCTTCGTCCTTGGTGGTTTCGCCCAGAGCGCCTTCGCCGAGAAGCAGCCCAAGATGGAGGAGGCGCTCGTCCACCTGCGCTACGCCCTGGCCGCGCTCAACGGCGCCACCCACGACAAGGGCGGCCACCGCGCCAAGGCCGTGGAGCTCACCCAGAAGGCCCTCGAGGAGGTGAACGAGGGCATCGCCTACGACGCCAAGCACTGACGCCGTGCGTCACGGCCCGCCGGGCACGCACTCCCGGTGGGCCGGGTGATCGGGAAAAACCGGCTGGCGCAACTGGAAACCTACAAGTCCGATAATCGAAGCTAGGCAGGCACACTTACATCTCCCGCGCCGAGCGCACTCTCCAGGAGCGCCGGTCATTCGCGAGGTTTCCCGTCATGGCGATCGACAGCACCGGTGGTTCGAAGCCCTACATCAAGCCGAAGCCGCCCGAGCCGAAGCCGGAGACGAAGGCCAAGCCGGCCAACACGGCGAAGCCGACGAAGACGCAGCCGCAGTCGACGAAGGCCAACGGGGGCCAGACGACGCGCAACACGGCGAAGCCGCAGCCGTCGCGTGACGGGTTCGAGAGCAAGCCGGCCACGTCGACGGCGCGGGGCCAGCAGGCCGAGCGGCTGGGGTCCACCACGGCGCCCGCGGCGGCGCAGCAGGCTCCTGGCACCAGCGACAAGGGCGTGCTGTCGAAGCTGGGGCTGACGGCGGACGACCTGAAGAAGGCGGGCCAGGCGGCGCTGCCGCACCTGGAGAAGGCGGCTCAGGCGGTGGTGAGTGGCCATCCGGAGCAGGCACTGGAGCACCTGCGCACCGCGGCGCTCTCCTCGCCCGAGGTGGCGCAGAAGGCCATCCGCGGCCTGGCGCAGAACCTGCCCGAGGGCCCGGCGAAGTCGCTGCTGACGGACGAGAAGGTGGCCAAGGAGCTGGTCACCAACAACGCGCTGCACGCCTCGATTGGCAAGCTCATCCAGAACCCGGGCGACACGGGCGCCATCCGCGAGCTGCTCAACAACGCCGGTGCGCGTGACGCGGTGCTGGGCGCGCTGGGCAACGACAAGACGGTCAAGGAGCAGCTGGCGAAGGTCGGCCTGGAGCCCAAGGACCTCGTCGAGGCGGGCGCGGCCGCGCCGAAGCTGTGGGACGCCGCCGACAAGTTCAAGGCGGGCGATGTGAAGGGCGGTCTGGCGGACATCCAGGCGGCGGTGCAGGCCGCGCCGGGGCTGGCCGCGAAGATTGGCGAGAAGCTCGAGAAGATTCTCCCGCAGTCGGTGAAGGATCAGTTCGCGAAGCTGGGCATCACGCCGGAGCAGATCCGCACGGCGGGCCCGGCGCTGCCGCACCTCTTCGAGGCGGCGGATGCGGCCTCGAAGCAGGAGTGGGGCAAGGCCTTCAACGCCTTGAAGGAAGCGGCGATCTCCGCGCCGGACCTCACGAAGCAGGCGATGAAGGGCCTGGCGCAGCAGCTGCCCGAGCAGCTGGGCGCGGTGAAGACGCTGCTCACCAACGACGCCTTCCTCAAGGAGGTCGTCACCAACCGCGACCTGCACGGCCAGGTCGGGAAGCTCTTCAACGACTCCACGCGGATGGAGGGCCTGAAGGGGCTGCTCAACAACGACAAGGTCCGCGATGCGGCGCTCACGGCGCTCGGCACGGACAAGGGCGTGCAGGAGGCCCTCAAGAAGGTCGGCCTGGAGCCCAAGGACCTCGTCGACGCGGGCAAGGCCGCGCCGAAGCTCCTGGAGGCCGCCGAGAAGATCAAGGCCGGTGACGTGAAGGGCGGTCTGGCGGACATCCAGGCGGCGGTGCAGGCCGCTCCGGGGCTGGCCGCGAAGATTGGCGAGAAGCTCGAGAAGCTGCTGCCCCAGAGCGTGAAGGATCAGTTCGCGAAGCTGGGCATCACGCCGGAGCAGATCCGCACGGCGGGCCCGGCGCTGCCGCACCTCTTCGAGGCGGCGGATGCGGCTTCGAAGCAGGAGTGGGGCAAGGCCTTCAACGCCTTGAAGGAGGCGGCGATCTCCGCGCCGGACCTCACCACCCAGGCGATGAAGGGTCTGGCGCAGCAGCTGCCGGCGCAGCTGGGCGCGGTGAAGACGCTGCTCACCAACGATGCCTTCCTGAAGGAGGTCGTCACCAACCGCGACCTGCACGGCCAGGTCGGGAAGCTCTTCAACGACTCCACGCGGATGGAGGGCCTGAAGGGGCTGCTCAACAACGACAAGGTTCGCGACGCGGCGCTCACGGCGCTCGGCACGGACAAGGGCGTGCAGGAGGCGCTCAACAAGGTCGGCCTCACGCCGGCGGACCTGGTCGAGGCGGGTAAGGCCGCGCCGAAGCTGCTCGACGCCGCCGAGAAGATCAAGGCGGGCGACGTGCGTGGCGGTCTGGCGGACATCCAGGCGGCGGTGCAGGCCGCGCCGGGTCTGGCCGCGAAGATTGGCGAGAAGCTCGAGAAGCTCCTCCCGCAGTCGGTGAAGGACCAGTTCGCGAAGCTGGGCATCACGCCGGAGCAGATCCGCACGGCGGGCCCTGCGCTGCCGCACCTCTTCGAGGCGGCGGACGCGGCCTCGAAGCAGGAGTGGGGCAAGGCCTTCGACGCCCTGAAGGAGGCGGCGATCTCCGCGCCGGACCTCACCACCCAGGCGCTGAAGGGGCTCGCGCAGCAGTTGCCGGCGCAGCTGGGCGCGGCGAAGACGCTGCTGACGGACGAGGGCTTCCTCAAGCAGCTCGTCACCAACCGCGACCTGCACACGCAGGTGGGCCAGCTCTTCAACGAGTCCACGCGCCTGGAGGGCCTGCGTGGCCTGCTGGGCAACGACGCGGCGCGCGACGCGGCGCTCACGGCGCTCGGCAATGACCCGAAGGTCCAGGAGATGCTGACCAAGGCGGGCCTGGACAAGACGGACCTGCTGCAGGCCGGCAAGGCGGCGCCGGCCCTGTTCGACGCGGTGAAGGCCTTCTCCGACGGCAAGCTCGACGAGGGCATCAGCGCGCTGGGCAAGGCCGCCGAGGCCGCGCCGGAGCTGCTCAACAAGATTGGCGAGAAGCTCATCAGCAAGCTGCCCGAGGGCCTGCGCAACAACATCACCGCGCTGGGCATCAGCCCGACCGACCTCATCCAGGCGGGCAAGGCGCTGCCGGACGTGCTCAAGGCGGCGCAGGCGCTGGGCCAGGGTGACTTCCAGCAGGCGCTCAAGAGCCTCAAGGACGCCGGCAGCAAGATGCCGCCGGCCATCATCGAGAAGGCCATCACCACGACGGCCGGCAAGCTCACGGACGCGGGCTTCGCGGGCGTGGCGAAGTCGCTGCTCACCGACCCGGCCTTCGTCCACGAGCTCGTCACCAACAAGGACCTGCACGCCGCCTTCGACAAGATGATGTCGGGCGACCTGGTGCAGGGCACCAAGGAGCTGCTGGCGAACCAGTCCGTGGCCATGGCGGCGGGCAACGCGCTGGCCAAGAACCCCGGCGTGATGGACAAGCTCAAGCCGTTCGGCATCCAGGACGGCAAGGACATCGCGGCGCTGGGCGGCTCCATCTTCGACGTGATGCAGGCCGGCCAGCAGTTCGTGAGCGGCCAGCCGGGTGACGCGCTCAAGTCGCTCGGCCACGCCCTGGCCAACGTGCCGCCGGACCTGCGCGGCCGCATGGCGGGCTCCATCGCCGACAAGCTCCACGCTCCGGCCTGGGCCCACGACACCATCGTCGCGGCCGCCAGCCTGCTGGGCAACCAGGACGTCGGCAAGGCGCTCGGCGACGCGTTCGGCGCGCTGCAGAAGGGCGACATCGGCGGCTTCGTCGAGGGCATCGCCACCACCGGCCGCGCCATCGCCGCCACGGCCCCCGAGGCCGCCAAGGCGTTCCTCAACTCGCTCTCGAAGATGCCGGGCAGCCTCGGCAAGCTCTTCGGGGACCGGGAGCTCAACGCGGCCATGGTGGACTCGGGCGCGGTGACCAACCTGTTCGAGGCCGCCCAGAAGCTGGCGCACGGCGACATCGGCGGGGCGCTCAACGAGATCGCCCAGGCCGCCGGCTCGCTGCTCACCCAGGGCGACCACTTCCGCGTGGCGGGCCACGACCTGCCCTTCGGGCGTCAGGGCATCGAGAACCTCACCCGGCTCTTCGGCCGCTTCGTGGACGCGCTGCCCGAGAAGCTCAAGGCGAGCATCGCCAAGGAGGCCACGAAGTTCGCCGCCAAGGCGGGCCTCAAGTCGGTGCCCCTGCTCGGCAACGTCGTCAGCGCGGGCAGCGCCATCGGCAGCGCCAAGGACCTGTGGGACGAGCTGCACAAGAGCCCGAAGGACGCGCTCAACATCGCGCTCACCGCGGGCCAGCTCGGCCTGGACATCGCCGGCGTGGTGCCGGGCCTCAACAGCATCACCGGCCCGCTGCAGATCGTCCTCGGCACGGCCAAGGTCATCAAGGGCGCCGCGGACCTGGTCGGCGACCTCCGCGAGTTCCAACGCGGCCTCGTCGGAGCCTGACGCACCGCCTCCTGGCCCCCTCTCCTCCGCCTCCGGAGGGGTGGGGGCCTCGGAAAGCCCTTAGAAGGATGACTCCCCCCGTGCCGTTCGGGGGGCACCTCGGTGTAAGGTGGCGCCCGGGTTTCACCCGCCCTGGGGGGCGTCTTGCACCGAGTTCAATCACCCATGAAGCGTTTGCTGCTGGCTGTTCTTTCCCTCGCGACCTTCCTTCCCGTTCCGGCCCTCGCCGCGGCCCAGAAGGTCACCCTGCCCACCAAGACGAAGAACGCCTGCATCCGCAAGGCGGCGCGTCTCGTGTCCTTCCAGAAGTACGAGGGCGCCCTCACCGAGCTCACCTCGGCCGGGTGCACCGAGAACCTCGGCACCGAGGAGCAACTCTGGGTGGATACGATGCAGGGCGTGGTCTACAACGGCCTCGGGCAGGGCACGGAGGCGGAGGCCGCCTTCTGCCGCGCGCTGCTGGCCGAGCCCCTGGCGAGCCTGCCGCTCGAGAGGCCCACCACGGCGCTCAACGACCTCTTCGAGAAGATGCGGGTCGACTGCCCCGAGCGCAACAAGCCCAAGCCCCCGCCCGAGCCGGTGGTCCAGGCCCCGCCCCCGCCCGAGCCGGTGGTGGCCGAGGCCACGCCTCCTCCCGCCGAGTCCTCCTCGGACTCCATGTTCGACGGCTCCTTCAGCCTGTCCGGGATGCGCGACTCGCTCGAGGTGTACGCCGGTCTGCACGGCGAGGCCGATCTCCAGCGCCTCTCGGGCCCGCTGCCGCTGTATGGCGCGAACGTGCAGGGCTCGGTGCACCTCTTCCACGGACTGCGCGCGGGCGTGGGCCTCACGGCGCTCGCCTCCACGCGCTTCTCCTCCGGGCCCCTCTTCCTGCTGATGGCGGATGCGCGCCTGTCCTATCCCATCCTCCCGGCGAACGACCGCTTCGGCCTGCGCGTGTACGCGATGGGCGGCCCGCTGCTCTACACGACGAGCGAGCCCGCGGGTGGCGCGAGGGCCGGCCTGGGCCTCGCCCTGGACGTGTCCAAGCTGCGCGTGTCCCTGGGCGGCGCCTACGAGTGGCGGAGCAACTACCGCCTCGGCTACAGCGCGCCCATGGCCTTCATGGAGCTGGGCTGGAAGTTCGCGGGCCCGGGCGGCATGTGAGCCCCTGAGGTTCGCGGTGGGCCCGGCATGACGACCCCGTCATGACCGGGCCTCGTCGTTTTCGTGCCCCGCGAGGGGCTCGCGGCGCGCCGCGCGAGCACGGGGGCGGACACCCTCGCGCTCGGAGGGAGGCCCGCTCAGAGGAAGGGCCGGGACAGCTCGTCGATGCGGCGCAGCTCGTCCGGCGAGAGGGTGAAGCCCGTGGAGCCGACGTTCTCCTCGGCGTGGCGCCGCTTCGTCGCGCCGGGGATGACGACGACCGTGTCCCCGTGGAAGTTCGCCAGCCAGTTGAGGGCCACCTGCGAGGGGGTGGCACCGTGGGCGGCGGCGATCTTCCGCAGCTCCTCGATGAGGGGGAGGCTGCGCGCGAGCCCGCTGGCGCGGAAGGACGGCAGGTACTTGCGCGGGCCCGGGCTCTTCTGGATGAGCGATGGGTCCTCGTGGAACTTGCCCGAGAGCAGGCCCTGCGCCAGGGGCGAGTAGGCGATGAGGGTGATGCCCAGCTCCTTGCAGGCGGCGAGCACGCCGTTGGACTCGATGCGCCGGTCGAGCAGGCTGTACTGCATCTGGTTGGAGACGAGCGGAATGCCCCGGCGGGCGAGCGTCGCGTGGGCCGCGCGCATGCGCCTCGCGTTGTAGTTGCTGACGCCCACCGTGCGAATCTTCCCCGCCTGGACGAGGTCCGCCATGGCGTTGGCCTGCGCCGCGACGGTGGTGAGCGCGAAGGGCTGGTGGATTTGGTGCAGGTCGATGGGGAAGGGGCTCAGGCACTCGAGCCGCGCGCCGATGGTGTCGCGGATGCTGGAGGCGCCGCGCGGGAAGGGCCACCACTTGGTCGCCACCACGACGTCCCCGGGCTTCTTGCCCAGGCGCGTGAGGGCTCCGGCGAGCGCGCGCTCCGAGCGGCCCCGTCCGTAGATTTCCGCGGTGTCGAACCAGTTGATGCCGCCGCGCAACGACGCGTCGATGATCTCCTGGACGGTCTCGGCGGGCAGGGCCTCCCAGAAGCCGCCGGTCAGCCCGAAGCCCTCGGAGAACTGCCAGCACCCCAATCCGACGGTGGAGATCTCGATCTCCGATCGCCCCAATTTCCGACGCTGCATCGTGTGTTCCTCCTGAAGAGGAGACGGTCCGCTCCGAATGTTCTGCGGAGGGCGCGGGTTTGTACGTCGTGAGACAGAAGGCCGGGGGCGGTGGCTGCCCCGCGTCCTGGCGCTCATGGGCCGGAGTTGTAGCGCAGTGAGCGCGTGGTAAGGGGAGCCTTGGAGCGAGGGCGTGATGAACGAGTCGAAGACGGAGCGGCCCCAGGACCGGGTGCCCACGGGAGTGCCAGGCCTGGACAGTGTTCTGCACGGCGGCCTGCTGCGCCGGGGCGTGTACATGATTCAGGGCCGCCCGGGCGCGGGGAAGACGATCCTCAGCAACCAGGTGTGCTTCCATCACGCCGCTTCCGGGGGCCGCGTCCTCTACGCCACGCTGCTGGCCGAGACGCACGAGCGCCTGCTCTTCAACCTCGAGCCGCTCACCTTCTTCGACGCCTCGCGCATCCCCGAGCAGATTGCCTACCTGAGCGCCTTCGCGACGCTCGAGGCCGGAGGCCTGAAGGGGCTGGTGGAGGTGCTCCGGCGCGAGGTGCGCGCGCGCAAGGCCACGCTGCTGGTGGTGGACGGCCTGGTGACGGTGGAGGAGAGCGCCGAGACGAAGCGGGACTTCAAGAAGTTCATCCACGAGCTGCAGATCCACGCCAACTTCGCCGACTGCACCATCCTGCTGCTCACCAGCACGAACGCGGAGCCGGTAGGGCCCGAGCACACCATGGTGGACGGGGTCATCGAGCTGGCGGACAACCGCTGGGGCCGGCGGGCCGAGCGCGAGCTGGAGGTGAAGAAGTTCCGGGGCAGCGGCTACCTGCGCGGCGGCCACGCCTTTCAGATCAGCCGGGACGGCATCACGGTGCTCCCGCGCCTCGAGGCGCTCCTGCAGGAGCCGTCGCGCCAGGACCCTTGCAAGAAGGCACGGGTGTCGACGGGAATCGCCCGGTTGGATCGGATGCTCGAGGGGGGCCTGCCGTGTGCCTCCACCAGCGTCCTCTTCGGCCCCACCGGGGCGGGCAAGACGACGTTCGGGCTGCACTTCCTCAACGAGTCGAGCAAGGCGGAGCCGGGCCTCCTCTTCGGCTTCTACGAGACGCCGCCGCGCATCCTCCTCAAGGCCGATGCGCTGGGGCTCGACCTGGACAAGAAGAAGAAGCAGGGCGTCTTCGACATGCTGTGGCACTCGCCCACCGAGCGCATCCTGGATGGGCTCGGCAACGAGCTCGTGTCGGTGGTGCGCGAGCGGGGCGTGAAGCGGCTCTTCATCGACGGGGTGGACGGCTTCATGAAGTCGGCGGCCCATCCCGACCGCATCAGCCACTTCCTCGCCGCGCTCACCAACGAGCTGCGGGTGCTGGGCGTCACCACCATCTACACCAGCGAGCTGCAGGACATGTTCTGCGCGGAGGTGCGGCTGCCCATGAGCGGCATCTCCAGCCTGGTGGAGAACATCTTCTTCCTGCGCTTCGTGGAGCTGCGCACGAAGGTGCACCGGGCGCTGTCCGTGGTGAAGGTGCGCGACAGCGACTACGACAGCACCCTGCGCGAGTACCGCATCACCAAGAAGGGGGTCGAGCTGCTCGACACCTTCGAGGGCGCCGAGGCCATCCTGACGGGCAACGCGAAGCAGGCGAGCCCGGCCCGCTCCAGGCGCAAGGGCCTGCTCCGCAAGCGGAGCCGGTCATCGTGAAGACGCTCCTGGTGGTGGACGACGAGGTCGGCATCACCGAGGCGCTGCGTGAGCTGTTGAGCGAGGAGGGCTTCCTCGTGCTGACGGCGCGCAACGGCAGGGAGGGCCTGGAGCGCGTGACCGAGAAGCGGCCGGACCTCATCCTGCTCGACTACATGATGCCGGTGATGGACGGGCGCGAGATGCTGACGGCGCTCGAGGCCGACGCGACGACCCGGGACATTCCGGTGCTGATGGTGAGCGCCGTGCCCCGCGCCAGCCTTCCCGCGGACTGCAAGCCCGCGCACTTCCTGCGCAAGCCCTTCAACCTCGACCAGCTGCTGTTGCACGTGCGCCGGTTGCTCGGGGAGCCACCAGCGCCCGTGCGGTGAGCCCGCGGCGGCCTACCCGAGCTTCTTGATGAAGGCGGCGGCGAGCTCGGCCTTCTTCGCGTCGCTCTCGTTCGCGGGGACCACGAGGATGCGCTCGGCGGGGAGCACCTTGCGCGCGCGCTCCTGGAGCTGGGCGCTGTATCTGGCCACGTACTCGTCGGCCGTCTTCTGGGGGACGCCCTGGGCGAGGCCCTTCTTGCGCTGCTCCTCGAGGCCCGCGAAGTCGAGCACGCACCCGTCGGCCTGGCCGAGGTACAGCAGCCAGCTGGCGCTGTAGAGGCCCACGCGCTGCTTGCCGGCGGCGAGCTTCTCGAGCGCGGCCGTGTAGAAGGGCGCCAGCTTGGGGTTCTCCCCCGGGGGCAGCCCACCCTGGAGCATGAGCTTCTGGGCGTCCTTGTTGTCGGAGACCACGTCGGTGATGGCGTCGTTGTCCACGTAGGTCAGCCCGGCCGTCGAGCAGGCCCGGGCAATCCATGGGGCGGACTCGGCCGGCTCGTTGTCGAACACGATGACGAAGCGCTTCATCGGGGAGGCTCCAGAAGGGGGGGAGGGCGGCCATCATAGCCGTGGTGGGCTGCTGGGCGAGCCTCCAGGCGGGCGGAATCGGCCGGGAGGCACGGCGGTGGGACCGTGGGTGCCCCGGGGAGCGGGAATGCGGCACACGGGGGAGAGCCGGGTTAGAGAGGGGACGTGGCCTCTCCGCATTCCGCTCCGCGTCCCCCCCAATCCCTCAAGGCCCGGCTGAAGAACACGGGCAGCCTCTTCCGGCAGTTGCCGGGCACCTTCCGCCTCTTCTGGGCCGCGAGCCGCCGGGGCGCGGTGGTGCTGGGCGCGCTCACGCTGGTGGCCGCGGTGTTGCCCGCGGGCATCGCCTGGGTGGGCAAGCTGATTGTCGACGGCATCGTCGCGGCGCAGCGGGCCGGGGACGGGGCGGGCCGCGAGCACGTGCTGCGGCTGGTGCTGCTGGAGTTCGGGCTGATGGCGGGCTCGATGGTGGTGGACCGGGCCCTGGGCCTCACGCGCGAGCTGCTGCGCGCCAACCTGGGCAACCTGCTCAACGAGCGGATTCTCCAGAAGGCGCTGGAGCTGGAGCTGCGGCACTTCGAGGACTCGGACACCTACGACAAGATGCAGAACGCGCGGCGCGAGGCGAGCAGCAGGCCGTTGGACCTGGTGATGAACGCGTTCGCCATCGTGCGCAACGTGGTGACGCTGTCGACGTACGCGGTGCTGCTGGTGTCGCTGTCGCCGTGGAGCGTGGTGGTGCTGGCGACGGCGAGCATCCCGGCCTTCATCGCCGAGGCGCGGCTGGCGGCGGAGGGCTTCCGGCTCTACTCGTGGCGCGCGCCCGAGGGCCGCAAGCTCAACTACCTGGAGTGGATTCTCACGCGGGACAACCACGTGAAGGAGGTGAAGGTGTTCGGCCTGGGCCCGCTGGTGCTGGGGCGCTACCGGACGCTCTTCCAGAAGTTCTTCCAGGAGGACCGGGCGCTGGCGCTCAAGCGGATGGGGTGGGGATTGGGGCTGGGGCTGGTGTCGCTGGGGGCGTTCTACGGCTGCTACCTCTTCGTGGCGAACCGGGCGACGCTCGGGGCGCTGACGATGGGCGACGTGGTGCTGTACCTGGGCGTGTTCCGCCAGGGACAGGCGGCGTTCCAGGGGATTCTCTCCAGCGTGGGCAGCATGTACGAGGGGGCGCTCTTCATGAGCAACCTCTTCGCGTACCTGGAAATCCCCACCGGGCAGGAGGCGCCGAGGATGCTCCCGGCCCACACGGCGCCGAGGGGCCGGGGCAACGCCATCGAGCTGCGCGACGTGTCGTTCCGCTA
>NZ_JBJMQO010000109.1:0-159862 GCF_045802675.1 Archangium sp.
CGCGCTTCGGAAGTGATATCTGCGCGGGCCTCATGGCTGACAAGCTGATTCCCCGCGAGAAGGATTTTTCCGAGTGGTACGTGGACCTCGTCCAGAAGGCGAAGCTCGCCGACTACTCGGACGTGAAGGGCTGCATGGTCATCCGTCCCAATGGCTATGCCATCTGGGAGAACATGCAGCGCGTCCTGGACAAGATGTTCAAGGACCTGGGCCACAAGAACGCCTACTTCCCGCTGCTCATCCCCGAGAGCTACCTGAAGAAGGAAGCCGAGCACGTCGAGGGCTTCAATCCCCAGCTGGCCGTCGTCACCCACGCGGGCGGCGCCAAGCTCGAGGAGCCCTACGTCATCCGGCCCACGTCGGAGACCATCATCAACCGCAGCTTCTCCAAGTGGATTCAGTCCTACCGGGACTTGCCGCTGCTCATCAACCAGTGGGCGAACGTGATGCGCTGGGAGATGCGCACGCGCCTGTTCCTGCGCACCACCGAGTTCCTCTGGCAGGAGGGCCACACCTGCCACGAGACGGAGGACGACGCGGAGAAGGAGACGCTGCAGATGCTGGAGGTGTACCGGAAGTTCGCCGAGGACTACATGGCGATGCCGGTGATGACGGGGCGCAAGACGGAGTCGGAGAAGTTCGCCGGCGCGCTGCGCACCTACTCCATCGAGGCGATGATGCAGGACAAGAAGGCGCTGCAGGCGGGCACCAGCCACAACCTGGGGCAGAACTTCGCCAAGGCCTTCGACACCCAGTTCCAGGGCCGCGACGGCAAGCAGCACCACGTGTGGCAGACGTCCTGGGGCGTGTCCACGCGCCTCATCGGCGGCCTCATCATGACGCACTCGGATGACGCGGGCCTGATTGTCCCGCCGCGCCTGGCCCCCACGCACGTGGTCATCATCCCGATCGCCGGCAAGGCCTCCGACGCCGAGAAGACGCAGGTGCTGGAGAAGACGCACGCGCTCGCCGCGGACCTCAAGAAGGCCGGCCTGAGCGTGTTGGTGGACGACGACGACACCAAGAGCCCGGGCTGGAAGTACAGCGAGCACGAGCTGGTGGGCACCTGCCTGCGCGTCGAGCTGGGGCCCAAGGACCTGGCCAAGGGCTCGTGCGTGATGGTGCGCCGCGACTTGAAGCAGAAGGAGTTCATCCCGCTGGATCAGGCGGTGGCCAAGGCCCAGGAGATGCTCGAGCAGATGCAGACGAGCCTCTTCGAGAAGGCGAAGAGCTTCCGGGACTCGCACACCTTCGAGGTGAACAGCTACGAGGAGATGAAGGCCCGGGCCGACGACGGCTTCCTGATGGCGCACTGGAACGGCGACCCCAAGGTGGAGGCGCGCATCAAGGAGGAGACGGGCCTCACCACCCGCAACCGGCCCTTCGCCCTCAAGCAGGAGCCGGGCAAGTGCGTGGTGACGGGCGAGCCCTCCCAGGGCCGCATCGTCTTCTCCAAGGCCTACTGAGTCAGACGGGCGAGGTCACCCGCACGCCCAGGGGAGGATTCACCGAGGGTGTGGGTGCCTCCGCGGTCAGCCGTGGAATGCTCGGCAGCCGCACGGTGAAGCAGGTGCCCTGGCCGGGCTCCGACTCCACCTCGATGCGGCCGCCGTGGGCGGTGATGATGCCGTAGGCGACGGCGAGGCCCAGGCCCGTGCCCTCGCCCACGGGCTTGGTGGTGAAGAACGGTTGGAAGAGCTTGTCGCGCACCTCGGCGGACATGCCCACGCCGTTGTCGCGCACGCGCACGAGCACCTCGCCGGGCACGGCCTCGGTGCTCACCGTCACCACGCCGCCCTTGCCGGACACGGCCTGCGCGGCGTTGACGATGAGGTTCACCAGCACCTGCCCTATCTGCCGGCCCTGGCCCACCACGGGGGGCACCTCGCCGAGCTCCACCCTCACCTGGCAGTGGCCCTTGAGCTCGCCCTGCGAGAGCCGCAGCGCCGAATTCACCTCCGCGTTGACGTCGAACGCCGCGGGCTCGCCGGAATCTTCCCGGGCGAAGCGCCGCAGGTCCGCGACAATCGCGTTGACGCGGCGGATGCCGTCGAGCGTCGCGGGCAGCACCTCCTCCACGTACTCGCGCAGCTCCTCGGGACGCTGGCCCAGGGTCTCCAAATCCCGGGCGAGCGCGCGCACGTTGCTCGTCACGAAGGCCATGGGGTTGTTGATTTCGTGCGCCACGCCCGCCGCGAGCAGGCCGAGGCTGGAGAGCTTCTCCTGCGCCACGAGCTGCGCCTGCATGCGCACGAGCTGCCCGTGCTTCTCGCGCGAGCTGTCCAGCGCGGACACGAGCATCTGACAGCGCTCCTCGCCGATGATGTAGAGCAGCCACGCGATGACGCAGAACGGGGCGATGGTCGAGACCGGGTTGCCCGCGCGGAACGCCAGCACGGCCGACACCGCGAGGAAGAGGCAGAGCCCGGCACGATTCAACACGGAGTGGGTCTCGCGCTCGCGGAAGCCGTTGAGGAAGACGGCCTGGAAGAGCACGTTGCACCAGGCCAGCGAGTTCCACTGAAGAATCACGGCGGTGGCCGTGCTGTTGAGCAGGTTGGAGCTCAGGATGACCCACACCCCGAGCCGCTCCAGCCCCTTGCGCTGAAGCCAGGGGAGCACCGCGGCGTTGATGCCGCCACGCACCGCGCAGAGCACGCACAGCGCCACCACCAGCGGCCAGTGGCCCCAGGAGGCCGCGACCAGGATGACCTGGAAGATGGCCAGGGAGAGGAAGGCCCAGAAGACGAGCCTCTCATTGACAGGATTGGCGTCCGCCTCACTCCCGATACCCGTCGTCCCAACGGGCGTGTGTCCCTTGTTCATGCCGCGCGACCCCCCACCGCCGATGGTAGAGCAGCACGCGGAGGACGGCGCTCCACCAGGGCGGAGCGCGGGTGCAAATTTCTCACATTTGTATAATGGGAGACGTCACACCGCGCCGGACAGGCCGCCGTCCACGTTGATGGCCGTGCCCGTCACGTAGGAGGCGCGCGCGGAGACGAGGAAGGCCACCACGTCGGCGAACTCCTCGGCCCGGCCGATGCGCCCGAGCGGCACGCCGGCCTCGCGGCTGCGCTCGGCGTACAACACCTCGGCGGGCTTGCCCGAGGCCGCGGCGCGGCGTTCCCACTGGCCGCTCTCGATCATCCCCACGAGCACCGCGTTGACGCGGATGTTGTCCGGCCCGAGCTCCTTGGAGAGCACCTTCATCAACGCCATGCCCGCGGCGCGCGACACCGAGGAGGGCGTGGTGTTCTTCCCGGGCTCCTTCGCCTTGATGGACAGCACGTTGAGGATGGAGCCACCACCGGCCGCGCGCAGGTGCGGCACCACGAGGCGCACGGCGCGCATCGCGGCGAAGAGCTTGAGCTGCAGGTCCTCCTCCCACTCGGCGTCGGTGACGGAGAGGAAGGCCTTGGCCGCGGCCGAGCCGGCGTTGTTCACCAGCGCGTCCACCCGGCCCCAGCGCTCGTGCGCGGCGGCCACGAAGCGCTCCACGTCCTCGGCGCGCGACACGTCGGCGGGCACCGCGAGCACCTCGCCCCCGAGCGAGCGCAGGCGGGCCGCGGTGGCCTCCAGCCGCTCCGGGTCGCGGGCACACAGCGCCACGCGCGCCCCCTCCTGCACGAGCCGCTGGCCCACGGCCGCGCCGAGCCCCTCCGAGCCGCCTGTCACCAGCACCACCTTGCCTGAGAGCTGTAGGTCCATTCGCGGAAGTCCCCTGCTGACGAGAGCGCCCTTCTTATACCCGCCGGGAGGAGTGTCGGGGTCCCTGTCCACTGGTGAGCCCGGAGGAAGAGGCCATCGCTTGCGGCGTGCCCCGAGCCCTCCCACCTTCGAGCGCGAGGAGGAGCAATTGACGAGACTCGGAGCGGGGCGAGGTGGGGCGAGGTCGATGCGGGTGGGACGACAGGGGCCGCGGAGCCTGCTCGCGCTGCTGATGGTGGCGGGACTGCTGGCCGGTGAGCGGACGGAAGCCTCCGAGGCTCCGGCGCCGAGCGCGAGCGCCTCGGACATCCAGCACATCGTGGTGGTGATGATGGAGAACCGCTCCTTCGATCACCTCGTCGGTTGGACGCCGGGCGCGGACGGGCGTCAGGCCGGGCTCGCCTATCCGGACCGGCTCGGCGTGCTCCAGCCCACGTACCCACTGGCTCCGGACTACCAGGGCTGCGGCCATCCGGATCCCGACCACTCCTATGAGGGCGGACGCGTCGAGTACGACGGCGGCGCGTGCGATGGCTGGCTCCGGGCCGGGACGAATGATGCGTTCGCCATCGGCTACTACCGGCAGGAGAACCTGCCCTTCCTCGGGCGGGCCGTGCCCCGCTGGACGACGTTCGATCGCTACTTCTCGGCGATCATGGCGGAGACGTACCCCAACCGCATCTACCAGCACGCCGCGCAGACCGACCGGCTCACCAATACCTTCGAGCTCTCCACGCTCCCCACCCTCTGGGATCGCCTCGCGGAGAAGGGTGTCACCGGGCGCTACTACTACACCGACGTGCCCTTCCTCGCGCTCTGGGGGCCCAGGTACCTGCCCATCGGCCGGCCCCTGGTCTCGTTCCTCGTGGACGCCGCCACCGGCCACCTGCCCCAGGTCTCCTTCGTGGATCCGCGCTTCCTCGGCGAGGAGCAGGGCGTGTCCGGCGATGACCATCCGCACGGTGACATCCGCAATGGCGAAGTGTTCCTGAGCCTCGTCTACAACGCGGTGACGCAGGGCCCCGCGTGGAAGAACACGGTGCTCATCATCAACTTCGACGAGTGGGGCGGCTTCTACGACCACGTGCCTCCGCCCACCGCGCCCATTCCCCCGGCGGATCAGCTCGCGGGCAACGCGGATGGACGGCTCGGCTTCCGCACGCCGGCCCTGCTCATCGCGCCCTGGGCCCGGCAGGGCGCCGTCTCGCACACCCAGTTCGATCACACCTCCGTGCTGCGCTTCATCGAGTGGCGCTGGGGCCTCGAGCCGCTCACCGTGCGCGACGCGACCGCGAACAACCTCGTCGAGGCGCTCGACTTCACGCAGCCGCCCCGGCGCGCGCCGCTGCTCCTCGTGCCGCCACTCCCCTACGGCCTGCCCTGCGCACCCGGTGGGCCGCCGCCGGACGCGGACCTCGAGAAGCTCGAGGACCTCGCGCACCAGTACGGCTGGCCGGTGTACCGCTGGCCCACGGCCTCGACGCCGCTCACGCCGTAGCGCGCAGCGCCTTGCCGGCCGGGACGAAGGTGGCCACCGGCTCGCTCTTGCCCGCCACCGGCAGCGGCGCCGCCGCCTCGAAGCGGAACTCCTCGCCACAGCGCGTGCGCGTGGCCTCGGAGACGAGCAGCGACACGCCCACCTTCTTGGTGAGCCCTTCAATCCGGCTCGCGAGGTTCACCGCGTCGCCAATCACCGTGTACTCGCGGCGCTGCTCGGGGCCCACGTCCCCCACCACCACGCTGCCCGTGTGCACGCCGATGCCGATGCGCAGCGGCTCCTCGCCCCGGGCGCGGCGCTCGGCGTTGAGCGACTCCAGCGCCTCGAGCATGGCCAGCCCGCACGCCACCGCCGCCCGCGGGTGCCCGCTCAGCTCCAGCGGCGCGCCGAAGTACGCGAGGATGCCATCGCCGATGAACTTGTCGAGCGTCCCCCCGTGGCGGAACACCACCTCCACCATGCGCGCGAGGTACTCGTTGAGCAGCCGCACCACCTCGGGGCTCTCCAGGCGCTCGGACAGCGAGGTGAAGCCGCGGATGTCGGCGAAGAGGAGCGTCACCTCGCGGTGCTCGCCCTGGCCCCCGTCGGCGCGGGCGCCGGACTCGAGGATGCGGCGGGCCACCTCGGGCGAGAAGTAGCGGCCCAGGCGCGTGCGGTGCGTCTGCTCCTCGGCCACCTCGAGCACCAGCCGGTACATCTGCCTGCGGGTGTACGCCGCCGCCATCGCCGCGAGCCCCAGCACCAGCGTCACGCCCGGGAGGTTGTCCGCCGCGCTCCGGCCGGTGCGCTGCACCAGCGCCGTCTCCAGGCCGATGCCCAGCAGCGTGGCCAGCCCCAGGCTCACGCGCGAGCCGCCCAGCAGCGCCATCAGCATCACCAGGACGATGTAGATGCCCACCGAGAGGCCGGCGATGACCTGCCCGTTGGGCGAGACGGCCACGGGCACCGCCTGGATGGCGAAGACGGCGGGCATGTCGAGCAGCAGCACGCCGAGCTCCGGCCGGCCGCGCAGCAGCGGGAGGAAGCGGCCGCCCGCCCACAAGGCCACCGAGAGCAGCAGGTACGCCCCCACGCCCGTGCGGGGCATGGTCCAGTCGAAGGCGAGCACACAGGCGAACCAGCCCAGGGCCGCCAGCACGCGGAAGCGGTACACCCAGTGCCCCATGCGCACGCGCTGGGTGTCGAGCCGCTGCTGGAGGATGTCGTCGAGAACGGACTCGTTGGCCACGGAGTGGGGAGGCTAGTCGAGTGCCCGGGCGTTCTCCAGGTGGGGTGTGGTGGACTATCCTTCGAGGTCCCATGGCGAGCATCGGTCACGTGGCGGTGGGCATGGCACTCGGACGGTGGGGCGCGGGCGCGGCGCCCCCGGGCCGGCTCGCCGCGTGGATGCTGGGGCTGTCCACGCTGGCCATGCTGCCGGACGCGGACGTCGTCGCCTTCGCGCTGCGGATTCCCTACGCGGCGACGTGGGGACACCGGGGGGCCTCGCACTCGCTGTGCCTCGCGGCGGTGACGGCGCTCGGAGTGGCGGCCGGGACGCGTCTGGGGCGGGGGCCCGCGCTCGAGGCGGGGCTGCTCGCCTTCGTGGCCATGGGGAGCCACGGCGTGCTGGACGCGATGACCACGGGCGGGCTGGGCGCCGCGCTCCTCTGGCCCGCCGACAACGCCCGCTACTTCCTCCCGCTGCGCCCCATCCCCGTGGCCCCCATCGGCGCGGGCATGCTCTCCGCCCGGGGCCTGTACGTGGTGCTGGCGGAACTGCTCCTCTTCCTGCCCTTCTGGGCCTATGCGCTCTGGCCGCGCCGCCGGGCCGTCCAGACCGCGGAGGGATGAAGCCATGCGCCTCTTCGTCGCCGTCACGCTGGGCAGCGCCATCGAGTCCTCGGCCACCACCGAGCTCCCCCGCCTCAAGGGCCTGGCGCCGCGCGCGCGCTGGGTGCCTCCGTCCCACCTGCACCTCACGCTGAGCTTCCTCGGCGAGGTGGACGCACAGAAGGCGGTGGCCGTGAAGGAGGCACTCGCGAGCGTGGGCCCCTCGCATGCCCCGCTGGTGCTCACCATCGAGGGCGGAGGCGCCTTCGGTGCGCCCGCGCATCCCCGGGTGCTGTGGGCGGGCGTGGGCGGGGACACGCGGGCGCTGGGGGCGCTGCAGGCGGACGTGGCGGCGGCGCTCAAACCGCTGGGCTTCGAGCCCGAGCACCGCGAGTACACCGCGCACCTGACGCTCGCGCGGGCCAAGGTGCCCCGGGGAGACCGCGAGCTGGCCGAGTGCGCGCGCGCCCTCGAGGACGCGAAGTGGGGCGAGGCGCGGGTGGACCGGCTCGTCCTCTTCGAGAGCCTGGGGGGCAAGTACCACGTCCGCGCCGAGGTGCCGCTGAGCCGGTAGCGCTGGCACCCGCCGTGCACAGGGGCCAGGGCTGGCGCGGGCTTCGCGCCTGAAAGGACCGGGTTTCCATGCATTGGCCGAGGCTCTCGCTGCTGTCCCTGCTGCTCCTGGCCCACACCGCGGCCGCCGCGCCACGGCCCCTCGAGGGCCAGTTGAAGACGGGGGACCTCGTCTTCCACACCTCGCGCTCGCAGCAGTCGGTGGCCATCCGCGCCGCCACGCACAGCCCCCTGTCGCACGTGGGCCTGGTGGAGGTGACGCCCTCGGGCGTCTTCGTGGTGGAGGCGGTGCAGCCGGTGCAGCGCGTGCCCTTCGCGAAGTGGAAGGCGCGCGGGGTGGACGGCCGCATCCTCGTGCTGCGCCCCGAGCAGCTCCCCGAGCAGCAGCGCGCCGCCGCCGTGGCCGAGGCCAAACGCCACCTGGGCAAGCCCTATGACTGGCGCTTCGGCTGGGGGGACGAGGCCCTGTACTGCTCGGAGCTGGCGCGCAAGGCGTACTCGGCCGCCGCGGGCGTGGACTACGGGATGATGGAGCGCCTGGGCTCCCTGGACGTGAAGAAGCTCGCCCCCGCCCTCCAGCAGCGCTACGGCGGCAAGGTGCCCCTGGACCTGGAGCTCATCACCCCCGCCAGCCTCGCCGCGGACGCTCGCCTGTCGGTCGTGTACTCGGACTTCCAGGGACTTCGCTGAAAGCCCAAATGGGGCATGATGGGGGGCATGTTCGCGCGTTTCGTGCTCCTCGCTGGCCTGCTGTCCCTCCTCGGCACCGGGTGCCGCAACGATGAGGGGGCGGTGAAGCTCACCGTCACCTACTCGGGCTTCCGGCCCGGCTGCATCCGCGTGGGGGTGAAGGACGCCCAGGGCCTGGGCGAGGCGCGCACCACGGAGCTCGCGGGCAAGGGCGAGGCCACCGGTGGCTCGGTGACGCTCGCCGCCTACCGCGAGTCCGGCTGGAGCACCACCCTCGCGGTGACGGCCGAGGCCTTCGAGCAGCAGTGCTCGGGCACGCCCGTCGTCACCACCACCGGGACGGTGACGGTGGACAAGGGCCAGACGGCCGAGCAGGAGCTGAAGCTCTCGGCCAGCGACGTGGACCAGGACGGCTACGTGTCGCGGGGCACGGGCGGCACCGACTGCGATGACGCGAAGGCCCCGGTGCACCCCGGCGCGCGGGAGCTGTGCAACGGCGGGGACGACAACTGCGACGGCATGCAGGACGAGGGCCTCGACGTGGGCGCCCTGTGTGACGCCGCGGGCGGCTGCCCGGGCCAGCGCGCCTGCGCTCCGGATGGCACCGTGATGTGCGCCGGCCCCACGCCCACCCCGCTGTACGCGGACACGGACAACGACAAGCACGGCGCGCCCGGCACGGCGGTGACGAGCTGCGAGCCCACCCGCGCCGGCTACGTGACGAGCTCGGATGACTGCGACGACACGCGGGCCAACGTGTACGCCGGCGCGCCGGAGCTGTGCGACAGCCTGGACAACGACTGTGACGGCACCCCGGACGACGGCTTCGGCCTGGGCGACAGCTGTGACCCGGGCCAGGGCTGCTCGGGCAAGCGCGCGTGCGAGACGGATGGCGGCACCCGCTGCGACTTCGTCACCCCGCCCTCCACCTGGTTCCCCGACGAGGACCTGGACCAGCACGGCAAGGCGGACGCGGGCGTCGCCACCTGCGCGCCGGACGCCGGCTACATCGCCCAGGCCGGCGACTGCAACGACGGCAACCCCTTCACGAACGCGGACGCGCGCGAGCTGTGCGACGGCGAGGACAACAACTGCAACGGCTCGGCGGACGAGAGCGGCGTGTGCCCCGCGGGCGGCGCGAAGTGGGTGGACATGTCCCCGAGCGACACCACCGCCCTGCGCTCGGTGTCCATGTACGCGGACGGCGGCGTCTGGGTCGCCGGAGCCAGCAGCCTGCTGCGCGTGCGTCTGCCGGGGGCCGCCACCTTCACCTCCTTCGACAACCAGTGCACGGGCGAGTGGAATGGCGTCTGGGCCCATCCGCAGAGCGGGTACGCCGTGAGCGGTGGCGACAACGCCGCCTTCGCCCTCCACTGGCCGACGACCACCGCCTGCGATTACGGCGGAACCGCGGCCACCGACACCCACGTGCGGGGCGTCGTCGGAGTGCCCGTCGGCTCGGGCAACTTCGAGTACCACGCCGTCGGCTTCGACAAGCTCGACTCGTACGGCGGGCGCGCGCTGCGGTGGACCGGCACCAGCTTCCAGAACATCCCCGTGCAGGGCCTGCTCTGGGACGTGCACGGCATCTCGCGCGAGGTCCTCTTCGCCGTGGGCGGCTACGACACCACCTCCACCGCCGGCGTGGGCGCGCGCATCTACCGCTTCAAGCCGGACACCAACACCTGGACCGACGAGGGCGTCCAGAACCTCTCCGGCGTGGTGGACGACCGCCTGAGGGGCGTCTGGGTGGTGAACCCGAAGCTGGCCTACGCCGTCGGCGAGAGCGGCTCCTTCCTCATGTGGAACGGCACCACGTGGAGCCCCATGACGGGCCCGTCCTCGGAGAACTTCACCTCGGTGCTCGCCTTCGGGAAGAACGCCGTCTACGTCTCCACGAGCACCGGCAAGGTGTACCGCTACAACGGCACCGCCTGGAGCAGCATGCCGGGCCTGACCTCCGTCAACGCCTCGCTCAACGACCTGGCGGGCCTCAGCCCGGACGACATCTGGGTGGTGGGCGACCTCGGGTGGCGCCTGCACTGGCCGCGCTGACGCGGGGCCTCAGGCGCGCGTGGCCACCACGAAGCGCCGGCGGAACAGGTAGGGCGTGCCGTGGGGGGACGCCGGGTAGTCCTGGCGCAGCAGGGGCCGCAGCATGTCCAGGAAGACCTGGCCCTCCGCGGGGCCGAGCGCCGTGAGCACCGGCCGCAGCGTCGTGCCCAGCAGCCACTGCGACACGGCGTCCTCGCCCGGGAGCACGTGGAGGTACGCCGTCTCCCAGGCGTCCACGGAGAAGCCGAAGCGCGTGAGCAGGGCCTCGTAGAAGGCGAGCGACTGCGCATGGCCCCGGCGCACCGAGGCGAGCGCGGGGGCGAAGCGGGGCAGCGCCCGCACCTCGTCGATGCGCCGGTGCGAGGGCTCGTCGAAGTTGGCGGGCACCTGGAAGGCGAGCACCCCGCCCGGAGCCAGCAGCCCCACCAGCCCCGAGAGCAGCGCGGCATGATCCGGCAGCCAGTGCAGGGCCGCGTTGGAGACGAGCACGTCGAGCGGCGCCGGGGGGCTCCAGCGCGCGATATCCGCGAGCTCGAAGCGCACGCGCTCCGGGGCGGGGCGGCGGAGGGCCTCGGCAATCATCGGCTCGGACGAGTCGACTCCCGTCACGCGGGCCGAGGGCCAGCGCTCGGCGAGGGAGAGGGTGAGGTCCCCCGTGCCGCACCCCAGGTCGGCGACGAGCGAGGGAGAGGACGCGGGCACCCGCGCGAGCAGCTCGAAGAAGGGGCGTTTGCGCGCGTCGCGGAAGTGCTCGTACTGCTGGGGATCCCACACGGCGGGCATGCGCGAGTCCTGGCCGCGAAAGACGCTCCCGCGCGGTGTCGCGGGACGGGGAGTGTCTCGACGCGGGACCGCGGCCGGCCGGCGAGGGAGACGGGGTGGAGCGAACCGCCCGGTGGCGGAACCCAGCGCACCGGGCGGCCGGGACGCGCGAGCACCGAGGCCCCGCGTGTCCCGGAAGGAGGGACTACTTGCGCGGCTTGGGGGTGCCGGCGTCGGCGCCGCCCGGGGTGCCGGCGTCGGTGGCGGGGGTACCGGCGTCAGCGGCGGGAGTGCCACCGTCCGTGGCGGCGGCGCCCGAGGCGGCCGGGGTGATGGCGGGCGGCGGGTTCACCAGCTCGAGCGAGGTGAGGAAGGCGTCGGCCTGGGGAGCGCCGATGCTCGGGTTGTAGAGGACGAGCAGGGTGTAGAGGCGCGGCCCGACGAGGAAGTTGCGCGCCTTCACCTCACCGGAGTCGGAGGAGACGGTGAAGGCCTTGCCGGGGTAGCCCTGGAGGGTGACGTCCTCCTCGGCCTTGACGGTGCCCTTGAGCTGCTTGACGAGGCCATTCTTGCCCTCGTTGAGGAAGGCGGCCGTGGGGTTGGCGGCGACGATCTTCTCCGGGTAGTCGGCGGTGCTGATGGAGAAGAGGACGCCCTCGACGTTGGAGGTCCAGGCGGCCGTCTTCACCTTGCCACCGGGGATGGCGACCTCGCCGAGCTGCGGCGGGGGATCCCCGGGGAACATGATGTTGAAGCCCTCGGCGGTGGTGAGCTTCTGGAGCTGCGCGGCGGGCTTGGCCTGCTCGGGGGTGCCACCCTCGTTGGGGACATCCTCGACGGTGGAGGAGCCGCCAGCGGTGGTGCCGGTGGTGGAGGACTCCTTGGTGGCGCAGGCGACGCCAATCAGCGAGAGCGTGAGGAGGGCGGCGAACAGGCGGGACAGCGATGACATATGAGCGAGTCCTGACGGTGGGTGGGTGGAGGAGATTGGCGGCGGAACCTAAACGAGTCCGCCGCCGGTCGCTACGTTCGAGTAGGGGGAGTGATGGGTTTCGAGAGGAACGAAACGCTCACGCCTCAAGGGCAGGAAGAGAGGGGAGTGTCGGGGTTGCCGGTGTTGCGCGAGTCGTGCTGGTACTTGGGCCAGGGCGCCGCGCCGTCCAGCCCCCGGCTGTCGACGACGAAGGCGAACAGCTTGCCGCCCTCCGCGACGTAGAGGGCCCCGAGGTTCTCGGCACGCGCCGCGCCCGTGGCATCGCGAGCACAGTCGAGGGCGGGCGAAATCGAGGTGGGCCCGACGCCGCTGGCCAGCGACCAGCGATTGGCACGGATGTCCGTGGACCATGCGCCGACGAGCGCCGTTCCATCCGTCGCCGCGAAGAGCGCATTGCCACTTCCGAGCACGGGCGCGCCCTTGAAGCTGCCAGCTCCGGATTGAAAGACATTGAGGCTGGTGCCACCCAGCGGAACCGTCGCCAGTCCCGCCGAGCTCGCCGGACTCGGTAGATTCTCCGAACCGAAGAAGATGTTACTCCCAGCTCCGATGGAGAACTGGTTGATGAACATGTCCGACGTCGTTGGGTAGCGCCAGGCTGGAGACGTCCCTCCGCCCATCTTCGGAATCGAGAACAGCAGCCCCTGGTCCGAGAACTGCCCACCGTTCGCCCCAACGACATCGCTTCCCGCCAGCGCCAGGCCGTTGATGGAGAAACCCGTGGGCACCGGCCAGCCCGAGCGCGCGGTCGTTGAGCCAAGTTGGTAGCTCGTCAGACGCCCCGAGGATTCGGCGTAGAAGACGGTGTCGCCTTGAATCACCAGGGGAGCAACCCCGGTGCTACTCGACTGGCTACGGACAACAGGATCCGTGGTGTTGCACGGAGTCACAGCCCCCTCTGGCCGAAGCGCGACCAGGGAGCCCACAATGCCACTCGTGCCCCCCAGGTTCACATTGATGACTGCGAGCGCGGTTTCGACGGAACCACCCCCGGATGCAATCTGCGTCAGCGCCAGGCTGCTCCCGATCTGCCCCTTGTTGATGTCACAGCGGCCGACCTCGACGCCAGTGCTTCCATTCAATGCGAGCAGCGTGGCCGCGGAAGTGCTGGGATTGACCCCCACATAGACCTTCTCCACGTTGGCATTCAACGTCCCTACGGTGGGCCCGCTGACAAAAAGCCCCGTGTTGACCTCCCACTGCGTCGTTCCATCAGGACGGAGCGCGAAAACCTTTCCCACCGAGGCGGAGCTAGCACCAAAGTAGATCGCGCCCTGCGCTCCGACTGCGGGAGGCGCCTTGATGGCAAGGTTGCCCCCAGAACTGCCATCGAACACCCACCTCCACCGCGTCACGTTGACGTTGGCAGCGGGTGCATTGCTCGCGTTGCCGACCCTGTCTCGTCCTTGCACCACGATGGGGAGCGCGCCACGGAACGCATCGAACGCAGGCTCCCAGAGCTTCAACTCCGCCGTCCCGCAGAACCCCGCGTCGCAGGCTCCCGTCACGGGCGTCACCGCCACCGCAGGCGCACTCCCTCCATCCGTGCCCTGCAACGCGACCATCACCGTGCTCGGATCCAGGTTCGGCTCGTTCGTCCGAATCTCCACCGGCACCACCTGATCGCGCCTCCACGCCGTGGCGAATCCCGCCGCCGGATCCGTGTACGTCGTCCCCCCATCCGCCACCCCCGCGTCCGCCGCGGGCACCACCACCGTGAAGCTCGGCGGCGTCGTGTCCACCGTCAGCCGCACCGTCGTGCTCGGCCCTCCGCTCGCCGGGTACGCCGCCGTCAGCAGGAACTCGCCCTCCCCCGGCGGCGTCCACTGCGTCGTGTACACCCCTCCACTCCCCGTCACCGGACCCAGCGTGCTCGCCGTCCCTCCATCACTCCGCACCACGCTGAAGCTCAACGTCTCCGGGAAGTTCTCCGCGAAGCCACTCGCCACCCGCAGCTCGGCCCGCACCGGCACCGCCCCCGCTCCCACCACCCCTCCGTCCCCCGGCGTCACCACCAGCTCCGTGTACCTCGCCACGCAGCTCCTCGCCGGCCCGCACGCCTGGTACTCCGCACACGCCGGCTCGCACGCCCCCAACAACTCCGTCCCGCCAAAGCACAGGTGCCGCTCCACATCGCACAGGCCACCGCCCGGGCAATCCCCGTCCGTCTCACACACTCGCAACGGTTGCGTACATGCCGAGACAGCCCCCAGCACCAGCAGCATTCCGAGGACCTTGCGATGCATCACGTCACCTCTCCAAACCCTTTGACGGCCTTCCCACGGTGGATAGCATGGGCTCCCTACTCGCGGAAGGTTGCGGCCCCTCGGCCAGCTCCCCTCGTTCCTCCGCTCCGCGAGCCCCTTCCGCCCTCGCGAGGTTCACCGTGAAACATCTCTCCTCCTCGCGCTCCCTCCTCCTCGCGCTCGGCCTGCTGCTCGCGCCCGCCGCCCAGGCCATGGAGCCCGAGCAGGCTCCGGCCGCGCCTCCCGCCCCGCTGGATATCGCCGCCCTGCATCCCTGCGCTGTCGAGGGCGAGAAGAACAAGGAGTTGCTCCAGAAATACCAGGCCGCCTGCGCCTCGGAGTTCGGCAACGTGCCGCTCGTGCCGGCAGACCAGGTCCTCGCCTTCCTCGAGAAGCAGCCCAGGAAGTCGTGCGCGCTGGCCGCGAAGGCCAAGGAGGCCAAAGAGGCCAGGGAGGCCGCCCAGTCCGAGTGTCTCGGCAGGCTCGCCACCGCCACCCAGGCCAGCCGGGCCCTCCTCATCACCATTACCCGCACACCGACCACGTTCGTCGTCCACGGGCTCGTGGTGGACTCCCACGGCCAGCTCGTCAAACAGCTGACCACCCAGAAGACCAACAACGGCGACCTGCCCGAAACGCTCGTCCGCGCGGCCCTTTCCAATCTGCACAAGCAGCTCAAGCCCGCGCTCCCAGAGAACCCCCCCGCCACCAGGCCGCCGCCGTCCCCGACGCTCACGGAAGCTCCCCCGCCCTCCCCTCAGCCCTCCGAGCCCACTCCGGACACGGCCCCGCCCGAGTCCATTGCCAACGCCAAGCTCCCGCCCGCGACCGTCGAGGCGGGTCCGCTCGAGCCCATCGCCGTGCAGACCTCGAGCCGCGCGCCCTCCTGGAGGCGGCCCGCGGCCTATGCCTCCGCGGGCGTGGGCGTGGTGGCGCTCGGGCTCGCGGGCTTCTTCGCCCTCTCGAGCAACAGCGACGTGGCCAGATCCAACACGTTCTACAAGGACAACGCCTACCCGGCCTTCAACCAGCTCGATGAGATCGCCCAGCTCCGCGAGAGTGCCAGCACCAAGCGCACCCTCGCGGGCGTGAGTGCCGGCGTGGGCGCCGCGCTCATCGGCGCGGGCGCCTTCCTCTGGCTCCAGGACCGGCCGGCCTCTCACGCTCCGGGCGTCGCCGCGTTCTCGGTGGGGCCCCACGGCGTGAGCGTGCTCGGCTTCCTGCCCTGAAGCGCCGGTGCGCGTGCGCTACTCGTACTCGAAGCGCTTGACCACCCAGATGCCCACCTCCCGGGCCATCTCCACCGTCCCGGGCTCCTTGCTGCCCCAGAGCTTCGGGATGCCCGGCTTGCGCTCGATGTCTCCGCCGAGCGCGAAGCACACGGGGATGATTTCCCCACTCGGGAGCTTCGCGCGGTCCCAGTGCCCGAGGATGCGATTCCCACTCACCCAGAGCTGGCCGTACACCAACGTCCCCGGGGGCATGCTCCGGTAGCCTTCCGGCAACACGCTCACCACGGGACCGTCCCGGAAGGTCGAGACGTCGGATGCACCGCCTGGACGATTGACGTCGAGCACCAGGCCAAACTCGTCGCCCAGCGTCACGTGCAGCTTCTTCATGGCCGCGCGCGCCTCCTTCGGGCAATCCCGCTCCGGGGGACGCGCCGGAACCGAGGCACACGCGGAGAGGACCAGACCGGCGGCGGCGGCCGCGGCGCACCACTCCAGCCCCTGCGCCTTGTCCTTCACCGTGGGACCGGCATCCGCCTGTTCCTGCAACGGGGCACTGCGAGCCTTCTCTGTCTTCATGGGTGGACCATCCTTCGTGAGAGACACCAGCGAAGCAGCGCGAGACAGCGCCACTTCACGAGTGAACCACACGAGTCCCACAAGACAGGTGACGGCCAACAACCTCCACGCGACCCTCCTGGCCGGCCATCCGAGTCCACGCATCGGGACCGTGGAAGGGGCGGGCGTGAGGGACTCGGAGGGACGGGGGCGCTTGCGCAGAGCCCGTTGTCTCCTCTGCCTCTGCTTCAGCTCGTGTCGCTGTGCGGAGACGTGGATGAGCGCCATTTCGTGCCCGGGTGCAGCGGGGCCCAGGAACTCCGTCTCTTCCGTAGACCGCGAGTGGGTGGACGGGCCGTCATCCCACTCGAAGAGGAGGCCGTCCCACCGGGCATCCCCATCCGCCATCGCCGCCCGGAGGGCCTCGTACACCTCCTGCGCGCTGGCCCCTCGTTCCTCCGGCCTCTTCGACAACAGGCGCATGGTCAACGCGCTCACGGAACGCGGCACCCGTGGATTGAGCAGCTCCGGCGCGGTGGGCTCCACCTCCTCGATGCGCTCGTAGAGCAGGGGCAGAAGGAACTCGGGCGCGAAGGGATACTCGTCCGTCAACAGCCGGTAGAGCATGACGCCCAACGCGTAGAGCTCGTCCGAGATCGTGAAGCAATACCGGGCCTCGGCCGGGTCGTGGCCTTCCAGGAGGAAATGCACCGCCTGCGCGCTGCGGTAGTGCGCGGTGCCCGGCGGCAGCGGCGTCCCCGTGAGCGTGGAGGCCCCCTCGTGGACCCCCGCTCCGAAGTCCAACAGCACCGGCTGATCATCCGGCTCGCGAACGAGCACGTTCCCGCCCTTCACGTCTCGATGGAGCACCCCGGCTTCATGCACGGCGTGCAGAGCCTGGGCGAGCGCACGCACCTGACCGACTACCTCCCGCGCCGTCCCGTTGCGCGCGGCCGACCAATCGTAGAGGTCGAGACCCGGCACGTACTCCAGCACCAGATAGGGCACGCCCTGGTGCTCGCCCTGCCCGAGGCACCGCACCACCCGGGCATGCACGACCCGGCGTAGGATGTCCCCTTCCCGGAGCAATCTACGCCGCGCTTGGGGATCCCCGTCCCGCGTCCGGCCCATGGCCAGCTTCAGCACCACGAGCCCCGCCACGCCCCCGGCTGACACCGGCCGCGTGTCCTCGGCGAGGTACACCACTCCATAACCGCCCTGCCCCAACCGCCGCAGGATGCGCCACGGGCCCACGCTCATTCCCGGCTGCAACCAGCGCAGGAAGACCTCGTCGACAGGCCGTGTCTCCGCGCTCTCGAGCTGAGACGATGCCGGAGAGGATGCGCTCTCGTTCATCGGCGGCCGTCCCGCACCAGCCTCAACCCGCGGCCCGCCTCGCGGTCCCGTACTTCCAGCCGAAAAGCCTCCAGTTCCTCTTCGAGGGGCCACTCCAGGACGACCCAACCCGTCTCACCCGGCAGGAGCTGGGGCACGCGCATGTGGGCCACGAGCGTCACGGGTCCCGGCCCCAGCGATTCACTCGTCAGCCGCACCACCCGGGGCGCCCAGGGAGCCGCTCCCTCGGGATTGTGAAGCAGGAGGGTGACCACCCGCTGCTCACCCAATCGGTAGAACCAGGGTGGATTCGCTTCCACGCCCTCGGAGAAGACCGTGGCCTGGAGCCAGTTCCCGACGAGCTTCGTCCCCGGCTCCAACGCGCCCGACAGCAGCAGCTTCACGAAGTCCGAGGGCTCGCGCGGCTCCTCGGGCTCCGCCTGCTCGGGCTTCCGCGGCAGAGGCTCCCGCCCCCTCGCATCCGCCCCGCTCGCGTCCGACACGAGCGCCAGCACCGCCCGCAACTCCTCCGGCTCCCGGGGCTCCGCCCACGCCTCCACCGCCACCCCCATCGCCAACACCGGCACCCACCTCAGAAGCGCTGCGAACACGTGACCTACCTCCCCGGTCACTCCATGCTAGCAGTCTTCTGCCGTCAGGTCAGCGCACGTTCCTCGGGCGCTCGGGAACACAGGCGGAACAACGTGGGAGGCGAGCTACCCTCACCCCGACCCTCTCCCGGAGGGCGAGGGAGTGTGGTTACTCGCCGAGGTACGCCTTGCGGATCTCCGGGCTCTCCAACAGCGCCTTGCCCGGTCCCGCCATCACCACCTCGCCCGTCTCCAGCACGTAGCCGTAATGGGCGAAGTTCAACGCCAGGTGCGCGTTCTGCTCCACCAGCAGGATGCTCACCCCCGCCGCGTTCACCTCCCGCAGATTCCGGAAGATCGTCTCCGTCACCTGCGGCGCCAGCCCCAGCGAGGGCTCGTCCAGGAGCAGCAGCTTCGGCCGGCTCAGCAGCGCGCGGGCAATCGCCAGCATCTGCTGCTCGCCTCCCGACAGCGTCCCCGCCTGCTGCTTGCGCCGGTCCTTCAGCCGCGGAAACAGCGTGTAGCTCTTCTCCAGGTCCGCCGCGATTCCCGCCGCGTCGTCCCGCAGGTACGCGCCCAGCTCCAGGTTCTCCAGCACCGTCAGGTTGGGGAAGATGCCCCGGCCCTCGGGCGCGTGCGCCATGCCCCGCGGCACCAGCGTGTGCGCCTTGGCCCCCGTCGTGTCCTCGCCCCCGAAGGTAATCCGCCCGCCCACCGGCTTGAGCATCCCGCTCACCGCCCGCAGCGTGCTCGTCTTCCCCGCGCCGTTGGCTCCAATGAGCGCCACCACCTCGCCCTTGCCCACCTTCAGCGTCACGCCCCGGAGCGCCTGGATGGCCCCGTAGGACACCTTCACCCCGTCCACCGTCAGCAGCGGAGGGAACTCCTGGCGCTCGCCCAGCCACTTCACCTGCGCCTCGCTCACGCCGCGCCTCCGTGCGACTCCAGGTAGCTGTCACCCAGGTACGCCTCAATCACCTTGCGGTCATTGCGCACCTCGGCCGGCGCTCCCCGGGCAATCATCTCGCCGTGGTCGAGCACCGTGATTCTCTCGCAGATGCCCATCACCAGCTTCATGTCGTGCTCGATGACGAGGATGCCCAGGTTGAAGTCGTCCCGGAGCTTGCGGATGAGCACCATCAGGTCCGCCTTCTCGCGCGTGTTCATGCCCGCCGCCGGCTCGTCCAGCAGCAGCACCTTGGGCCGCGTGCCCAGCGCGCGGGCGATCTCCAACCGCCGCTGCTCGCCGTAGGGCAGGTTGCGCGCCTCCTCGTCACGCCGGTGCGCCAGCCCCATCACCTCCAGCAGGCGCTCGGCCTGCGCCGTCAGGTCGCGCTCCTCGGCCTGGAAGCCCGGGGTGAGCAGCAGCGCGCGCCACCAGTCGGCGTAGTTGCTCATCGCGCCGCGCAGCTTCGCGCCCAGGCCCACGCCCCCGGACTCGAAGGCCTGCGCCCGGCACGCCACCTTCACGTTGTCCAGCGCCGTCAGGGCGCGGAACAGGCGGATGTTCTGGAAGGTGCGCGCCAGCCCCAGGTGGTTGATCTGGTGCGGCAGCCGCCCGTTCACCCGCAGCCCGGCCACGCGCACCTCGCCCTGGGTGGGCTGGTACACGCCGGTGAGCACGTTGAACGCGGTCGTCTTCCCCGCGCCGTTGGGGCCGATGAGCCCCTGCAGGTCTCCCTTGTGGATGGCGAGGTTGAAGTCCGAGAGCGCCTTGAGGCCCCCGAACTGGATGCTCACCCCCACCGCCTCGAGCAGCGGGGGGCTGGCCAGCCCTTCAATCGATTGGGGGGAGCCGCTCATCACATTCCCTTCCGGCGGCGGGGAATCCACCGCGGGATGACTTCCCAGAGCTCCCGCGTACCGAACAGCCCCTGCGGGCGCGAGAGCATCAGCACCACCAGCAGCAGGCCGTACACGGGCATGCGAATCTGGTCCACCTGCTGCGCCAGGCTGCCCCCACCGCCGAACTCGGTGAAGAGCGAGCGCAGGGCCTCGGGCAGCAGCGTGAGGAACACCGCCGCCACGATGGCGCCCGTCGTCGAGCCCAGCCCGCCCAGCACCACCATCACGACAATCTCCATCGACTTCACGAAGGTGAAGGAGCCCGGGTTGATGATGGGGACGAAGTGGGCGAACAGGCCGCCGGCCACGCCCGCGAAGAAGGAGGAGATGACGAAGGCGCGCACCTTGTAGCCGGTGGTGTTGACGCCCATGGCCTCGGCGGCCACCTCGTCCTCGCGGATGGCCCACAGGCTGCGGCCGTGGCTGGAGCCGGCGATGCGCCGCGCCACCAGCACCACGAGGAACACCCAGAAGCCCACCATGGCCACCGACGACGTCTGCGGAATGCCGCTCAGGCCCAGCGCCCGCCCGAAGGCCTCGGTGTTCGTCACCGCCACGCGGATGATTTCGCCAAAGCCCAGCGTCACGATGGCCAGGTAGTCGCCCCGCAGCCGCAGGCTCGGCAGGCCCACCAGGAAGCCCGCGAGCGCCGCGCAGATGCCGCCCACCAGCAGCGCCACCAGGAGGAAGACCTGGTCACTCACCGCCACGGGCAGGAACGAGAGGGCCACGTCCTTGAGCGCCAGCGACGTGACGCCCGCGAGGTAGGCCCCCACCGCCATGAAGCCCGCATGGCCGATGGAGAACTGGCCCGTCATCCCGTTCACGATGTTGAGGCTCACCGCGAGGATGATGTTCACCCCCATGATGGACAGGAGGTAGACGGCGAAGGGCGAGTCGCTCAGCAGCCACTCCACCAGGAGCAGCACCGGCAGGGCGACCAGCACGGGGAGGATGCCCTTGAGCCCCGCGGGCACCCGGGACGAGGACTTGTCGGAGGCAGAGGACACGGCGGCGGCGGTTTCCATGCGCGGCGTCAGACCTTCTCCGCCGCGACCCGGCCGAAGAGGCCTCCGGGCCGGACGAGCAGCACGAGGATGAGGAAGCCGAAGGCCACCGCGTCACGCCAGGTGCTCGCGCCGTAGCCCACCACGAACTCCTCCACCAGCCCCAGCAAGAGGCCCCCCACCATGGCGCCCGGCACGTTGCCGATGCCCCCGATGACCGCCGCCACGAAGGCCTTCAGGCCCACGTACAGCCCCATCAGCGGGCTCACCGAGGTGTCCTTGATGGCGTACAGCAGGCCCGCTCCCGCGGCCAGCGCGCTGCCAATCATGAACGTGACGGAGATGACCCGGTCGGTGGGGATGCCCATCAGCGCCGCGACCCGGTGGTCGAAGGACACCGCCCGCATCGCCCGCCCGAAACGCGTGCCGTACACGAGGTACTGCAGCCCCACCATCAGCCCCACCGCCACCAGCAGCGAGATGATCTGCCAGTTCCACAGCACCACGTCGGGGAACTCGGGGTCGCCCAGGGCGAACCACTGCGCGGGCTTGATGATTTGGGGGAAGGCGCGCGGCGCCGAGCCCGGCAAAAAGCCGATGTCCAGCTGGAAGCCGTAGGAGAGCGCGAACGAGATGCCAATGGCGGTGATGAGCGCGGTGAGCCGGGGCTTGTCGCGCAGCGGCCGGTAGGCGAAGCGCTCGATGAGGAAGCCCAGGAGGGCACACCCGCCCATGGCCACCAGGAAGATGACCGCCACGCCCCACAGCGAGCTCTGCGCCTGACGCCCCAGCGCGAACGCCGTGGCGTAGCCCATGTACACGCCGACCATCATCACGTCGCCATGGGCGAAGTTGATGAGCTTGAGCACGCCGTACACCATCGTGTAGCCGAGCGCGACGAGCGCGTAGATGGTGCCGGCGGCGATGCCGTTGATGAGATGCTGGAGGAGCTGGGCCATTAAGGATTGATGGTGGTGACGAACTGCGTCTTGCCGTCGCCAATCTTGAGGACCACCGCGGACTTCACCGCGTTGCGGTTCTTGTCCAGCGAGATGGTGCCGGCCACGCCCGGGAAGTCCTTCGTCTGGGCGATGGCATCCCGGATGGCCGGGCCGCTCAGGTCCGGGGCCTTCTTGAGGGCGGCGATGGCCACCTTCGCCGCGTCGTAGCCGAGCGCCGCCAGGGCATCCGGCGTGCCTTTGTAGGCCGCCCTGTAGTCGGCGATGAACTTCTGCACGCGGGGATCCGGGTTGTCCGGCGAGTAGTGGTTGGAGAAGTAGCTGCCATCCAGCGAGTTGCCGGCGAGCTCGAAGAGCTTCTCCGAGTCCCACCCGTCACCGCCCATCAGCGGCACCGTCAGGCCCAGCTCGCGCGCCTGGCGGGCGATGATGCCCACGTCGTTGTAGTAGCCCGGCACGTAGATGGCCTGCGGCTTCTTCTCCTTCATGTCGGTGAACTGTCCGCGGAAGTTCGTGTCGCCCTGCGAGTAGGTCTGCTTGGCGACGATCGTCCCGCCCATCTCCGCGAACTTCTTCTCGAACACCTCGGTGAGGCCGATGGAGTAGGCGCTCTTGTTGTCCTGGAGGATGGCCACCCGGTCGGCCTTCAGGTTCTCGCGGGCGAACTTCGCCATCACGTAGCCCTGGAACGGATCGATGAAGCAGACGCGGAAGATGTAGTCGCCCTTCTCCGTGACGGCGGGGTTGGTGGAGGAGGGGGTAATCATCGTCACGCCGGCCGCCTGGGCCTTCTCCGCCATGGCCAGGGAGTTGGACGAGGCCACCTCGCCGAGGATGAGCACCACCTTGTCCTGGGTGATGAGGCGCGTGGTGGACTGGGCGGCCTCCTCGGGCTTGCTCTGGTCGTCGTAGACGCGCACGTCGAGCTTCTTGCCCTTCACCCCACCCTCGGCGTTGGCCTCCTTGATGGCCAGCTCGATGCCGTTGCGCGTGGAGACGCCGAAGGTCGCCTGGGCGCCGGTGAGGCTGCCCACCTCGCCGAGCAGAATGGTGTCACCGGAAGCCCCCCCGCCCGAGACCGGCTGGCCCATCTGGCCCCCCTCGGGGGCAGTCGGAGTCTTCTTCTTGCAGCCGGCCGCGAACAGCGCGAGCGCGACGAGCAGCATCGGAGCGAAACGGCGCATGCGGGGCATCTCCTGGACCGGGGCGACTGAAAAGCCCCGGTTTTCTATGGGGACCCGGAAGGGGGGTCAAGCTCGCAACACCTCGGCTGGTTGCCCCCCCGGCGTTTTTCCACCCCGAGTCCCAGCGCGTCACGAGCCCCCTCCCCCGAGGGGCCACCGGGCCGCCGAGCCTTCCCTGCCCTTCCCTCCCGGGAACGCCCGGGGGCCCCCACCTTTCGGGAAGAAGAACATCCATCAGGAGGCGGACATGTATCAGCGCGGAGACCTCAAGGAAGGCATGACGGTCCGCAGCGTCGACGGCCACAAGCTGGGCAAGGTGTACGCCGTGGGCGAGACGGAATTCCACATCGAGAAGGGCCTCTTCTTCCCCAAGGACTACTCGGTCCGGTACGCGGAAGTCAGCGACATCCGCAACGGGGAGATCATCCTGGCCCACGGCAAGGAGAGCCTGCGGGCGTTCTCCGACGAGGTGCCCTATCAGTCCGGCCCCATCGCCCAGCGCGAGGGCATCGGCACCCGCCCCGTCACCCGCGCCGACGCCACCACGGACGCGGCCTGGTTCAACGCGGGCGAGGGCACCCACCTCCCCATCGGCTCGCGGCCCGAGGACCTGCGCACGGATGACCTGGGCAACCAGGAGATCGGCTCGTTCAACACCGAGGGCGCCCGGGCCAGCCCCATCCTCACCGAGGAGGACCGCGAGCGGGGCGTGGGGGACATCGGCATGCCCATCCCCCCCCAGGTGGTGGAGCGGCCCGTGATGCACGCCGGCCCCATGGACACGACGGTGGGGACGCCGCTGCGCGCCGAGGAGGAGTCGGCCCGCGCTCGCACGATGACGGACGAGGACGTGCCCGTCGTCCATGACGAGCTCTACGACGACCCGCGCCGCCTGGAGCACCTGGGCTCCAAGTCCGACGGGGAGACCGTGCGCAAGCTGAACCTCGGCGGCGAGGACGACCCGGAGAACAAGCGCGGCTTCTAACGGCCCGACCGGTCCGGCGCGGCGGGACGCAGCCGCGTCGGCTCGGAGGACGTGCCCGCCGGTGCCCCCGGGGACAGGTGCACCCGCTCCAGGCGCTCGAAGCCCCGCAGGCGCTCGGGGAAGTGCACCGACACCAGCCGGCCCACCTCCCCCTCGCGCGCCGCGGGACACACCTCCCCCAGCGCCTCCGCCAGCTGCAGCGCGCTGGCGTAGCGGTTCTCCGGCTTCTTCTCGAGCGCCACCTCCAGCACCTCCCACAGCGCCCGCGGAAGGCTGTCCGGCCGGCGCGGCGTGTCGTCGCAGATGGCGTGCATCGACGCCAGCTCGTCCCCCTTGTCGAAGGCCCGCTCGCCCGTGAGCGCCTCGTAGAGGATGAGCCCCATGGCGAACAGGTCGCTGCGCGCGTCCAGCCGGTTGCCCCTCGCCTGCTCCGGAGACATGTAGAGCGGCTTGCCCTTCACGATGCCCGGCAGCGTCACCGTGCGCTGCGCCCGCGCCTTGGCCACGCCGAAGTCCAGCACCTTCACCCGCCCGTCGAAGCCCACCATCAGGTTGTTGGGCGACAGGTCACGGTGCACCAGGTTCAACGGCACGCCGTCCTCGCCCCGCGCCAGGTGCGCCGCGTGCAACCCGTGCAGCGCCTGCACCACCACCGCCACCGTCACCGCCGCCGAGGGCCGCGTCGTCCTCAGCAACCGGTCGAAGTCCACCCCGCGCACCAGCTCCATCACCAGGTAGTACGCGCCCTGGGACTCGCCGAAGTCGTGGAAGGTGACGAGGTTGGGGTGGCTCAGCCGCAGGCCAATGCGCGCCTCGTCCAGGAACTGCTTCACCATGTCCGGGTCCGAGGCCATGTGGGGCAGAATCCGCTTGAGCGCCACCAGCCGCCCGAGCCCCTCGGGGCCTCGCGTGCGCGCCACCAGCACCTGCGCCATGCCCCCCGTCCCCAGCGGCGTCACCAGCTCGTAGCGGCCGATGCGGCCCCTGGGGCCCGTGAGCGGATCCTCCTCGGGCGCCAGGTCGTCCAGCCGTTCGAGGACGCTCCGCCCATCCGTCAACGACAGGAAGGCCAGCACCGCGTTGTCGAGCTGGTCTCCAATGGCGTCCACGAGCTTCATCACCAGCTCGCCGCCGTCCTCGAAGCGCCCCTCCACCACCAGCCCCAGCGTGCCCAGCTCCAGCTTGCCGAGCGCCAGCGGGGAGCAGAAGAGCATCCGCCCATCGCTCAGGCGGCGGGCGCCCTTCCAGGCCGAGGCCTCGAAGACGTCCACGCCCAACTGGCCCAGCACCCGGGTGAGCACGGGACGCGCGGTGCCCTTGAGGCAGACGAAGCCCGCCGAGGCATGCACCAGCCGCGCGCATTGGGTGAGGAAGACATCCACCGCCGCGTCGAGGCACAGGCCCCGCTCCAAGCAGTCCTCGAGGATGTCATCGGCCATCCGCACCACGGCGTTCAAGCCGCGAAGGAAGGCGACTTCGGCTTCGAGCGAGCGGAATTCCACGGGGCGCATTGAACACCGGGAAGGCGGGCCCCGGGAAGAGGCCCGCCCCGGCGCTCGGCCCGGCTCAGGAGCCCGACTTGGACTGGTCGGCGTAGAGCGCGTCCGCGATGCGGTAGGCGCTCGTCTCCAGCTGCTGGTAGGCCTCGCGGATGGCGGCCGGGTCCGAGCCGCGCAGCAGCTCCTTGAGCTTGTCCACGTCGGCCTTGATTTCCTCGCGCTCCTTCTCCTGGAGCACGTTGCCGTACTCCTCGAGGCTCTTCTCGGTGGTGTAGATGAGCGAGTCGGCGTTGTTGCGCAGCTCGGCCAGCTCCTTCTTCACCTTGTCGTGGGACTGGTTGGCCTGGGCGTCGGAAATCATCGTCTGGATTTCCGCCTCGGACAGGCCGGAGTTGCCCACCACGCGCACCTGCTGGACCTTGCCGGTGCCCAGGTCCTTGGCGCTCACGTGCACGATGCCGTTGGCGTCGATGTCGAAGGACACTTCAATCTGCGGCACGCCGCGGGGCGCGGGAGGAATGCCGACGAGCTCGAAGCGCGCGAGCGTCTTGTTGTCCGTGGCCATCTCGCGCTCGCCCTGGAGCACGTGCACGGACACCAGCGGCTGGTTGTCCACGGCGGTGGAGAACACCTGGCCCTTCTTGCAGGGGATGGTGGTGTTCTTGTCGATGATTTTGGTGAACACGCCGCCGGCCGTCTCGACGCCGAGCGACAGCGGCGTCACGTCCAGCAGGAGGACGTCCTTCACCTCGCCCTTGAGCACGCCGCCCTGGATGGCCGCGCCCACGGCGACGACCTCGTCCGGGTTGATGCCCTTGTGCGGCTCCCTGCCGAAGAACTCCTTCACCTTCTGCTGCACCGCCGGCATGCGCGTCATGCCGCCCACCAGCAGCACCTGCTGCACCTGGGCCGCGGTGACGCCCGCGTCCTTGAGCGCGACGCGGCACGGCTCGATGGAGCGCTCGACCAGGTCGGCCACCAGGGCCTCGAAGGTGCTGCGCTCCACCGTCTCGGTGAGGTGCTTGGGGCCCGTGGCGTCCGCGGTGATGAAGGGGAGGTTGACCTCCGTCTCCGTGGCGCTGGACAGCTCGTGCTTGGCGCGCTCGGCCGCTTCCTTCAGGCGCTGCAGCGCCATGCGGTCCTTGCGCAGATCCAGGCCGTTGTTCTGCTCGGCGAAGCGCTTGGCCAGGAAGTCGATGAGGCGCTGGTCGAAGTCCTCACCCCCGAGGAAGGTGTCGCCGTTGGTGCTCTTCACCTCGAAGACGCCGGAGCTGAGCTCGAGGATGGAGATATCGAACGTGCCACCGCCGAGGTCGTACACGGCGATGCGCTCGGAGGTGGTATTGCCGACCTTGTCCAGGCCGTAGGCGAGCGCGGCGGCCGTGGGCTCGTTGATGATGCGCAGCACGTTGAGGCCGGCGATGCGGCCCGCGTCCTTGGTGGCCTGGCGCTGGCTGTCGTTGAAGTAGGCGGGGACGGTGATGACGGCCTCGGTGACGGGCTCGCCGAGGTAGTCCTCCGCCGTCTGCTTCATCTTCATCAGCACGATGGCGCTGACTTCCGGCGGGCTGTAGCCCTTGCCGCGGATCTCCACCCAGGCGTCGCCGTTGGGGCTGGGGGCCACCCGGAAGGGACTCACGCTGATGGCCTTCTTGGCCTCGGGCGAGTCGAACTTGCGGCCGATGAGCCGCTTGACGGCGAACACCGTGTTCTCCGGATTGGTGATGGCCTGCCGTTTGGCAATCTGGCCCACCAGGCGCTCCCCGGACTCGGTGAAGCCCACCATGGACGGCGTGGTGCGGCTGCCCTCGCTGTTGGGGATGACGACGGGCTCACCGCCCTCCATGACGGCGACGCACGAGTTCGTCGTCCCGAGATCGATTCCAATCACCTTGCCCATGACGTCCTACTGGCTCCCCGCGGGAGAGGTACCGGTCTGTTCGGCGGTGGTCCCCCCCGTGGGTCCACCCTCCGGCGTTGAAGTTGAAACGGCTTCAGGCGCGGGCGGCTGCACCGCCGGCGCACGCGCCACCACGACCAGCGCGGGGCGCATGAGGCGCTCGTGCAGCGTATAGCCGCGCACGGCCTCGTAGAGGACATGGCCCGCGGGCACCGCGGCGCTCTCCACCTGCTGCATGGCCTCGTGAAGGCGTGGGTCGAACGGCAGGCCGGCGGCGGAGAAGACCTTCACGCCGTGCTTGCCGAAGGCGGTGTCGAAGAGCTTGCGCGTCATCTCCACGCCGGTGCGCAGGCTGTCGAAGTCGGTGGACTTCTGGGCGGCCTCCAGGGCGCGGTCCAGGTTGTCCACCACCGGGAGGAAGTCCTTGAGCAGGCGCTCGGAGCCGAACTTCTGGACCTCCTCCTTCTCCTTCTGGGCGCGCTTCTTGTAGTTCTCCAGGTCGGCCGTGGCCCGCAGGGCGCGCTCGTGGCTCTCCTTGAGGCGCTCCATCGTCTCGCGGCTCTTGGTCTGGCTGAACTCGAGCTGCCCGCGCGCCTCCTCCAGCTCGGTGCGCAGTTGCTCCAGCTCGCGGCGCGACAGGTCCAGCTGCTGACGCATCTCGCCGAGGTCGCGGTGGGACTCGTGCAGGGCGGCGCGCAGCTCACTGGTGCCCAGGGCGTCGGCGTCGGCCTCGGCCTCGGCCTGCTGGAAGACGGAGGCGGGGACGTCCACGTCCAGCGTCACGCCGCCCTCGGGCATTTCCACCTCCAGCGTCCGCACGGCCTCATGCACGGCCACGGCCTCGACCTCGGCGGCCTCGGCCTCGACGGCCTCGACCTCGGCGGCCTCGGCCTCGGCCTCGGGAGGAGGCGTCCGGGCGCGCTCGACGCTCTTCAGCGCCGCGTCGATGACGTCCTGGGAGATATCCGTATGGAAGCTGCTCTTCTCGTCACGGTTCGAGCCGGCCACGGACGCACTATGTCATGGGGCGGGGGCTGATCCAACGCCCGGAGCGGCCGCATTCGGGCCGCCCCTATGCTCCCCGTGGAGGTTTGCAGAGCAGATGGACGGCCTTCAGGACGCCGGACGGGCGGGCTTCTTGCGGCCGATGGACTTCGAGGCCCCCGTCTTCTTGGCGGCGGCCTTCTTGGCGGGCGCCTTGCTGGCCGTCTTCTTGCGGCCGATGGACTTGGTGCCCGCCTTGGCGGTCGGCTTCTTCTGGCGGGGCGCGGCCTCGGAGGCCGGGGCGGCGGGAGGGGGAGTGGGGGCCTGACGGGGCTGCTCACCGGGGGTGGGGCCGGGCATGCCCTCGTTCATCCCGTCGAAGGTCTTCTGGATGGTGTCCTCCACCTGGCGCGCGGTCGCCTCGATGCGCTCCGCGGCCTGCTTGCCGGTGGCCACCGCCCAGGTGCGCAGGTTCTCCAGGCCCTCCTTCACCTTGGCCTGCTTGGCGGGATCCTTCACCTCCACCAGGAGCTTCTGCGCCTCGGTCTTGAGCGCCTCGCTCGAGCGCTTGAGCTCCTCACCGGTGCGCTTGATGACGTCCATCAGTTGCTTGTCCCATTTCTCGGCCATCGGTCTCTCTCTCCCTCACGGACAGTGCGCGCCGCCAGCGCGGCGGGACAACGGCTATAGTGGGCTCCAGCAGCCCGTCCGGCGAGCGCAGGCCCGTCCCATCAGACTGCACCCTCGCCCGGCGCGCAAAGCAATCTTCACCCACGGAGAAACGGATGAAAGCGGTTCTGATTGCGGTGGCCACCCTGCTGGCCGTCCCCGCCCTGGCCCAGGGTGGTTCGGATGTGCAGCCCTCCACGTTCGGCCGGCCCAGCAACCCGGGCTACCCGCCCAACGGCAACCCCGGCACCACCGGCTACCCGCCGCCGCCCAATGGCAACCCGGGCACCACCGGCTACCCGCCGCCCAATGGCAACCCGGGCACTCCGGGCTACCCGCCGGCCGTGCAGGGCACCCCGGTGGTGGTGGACCGGGAGACGCTGATGCAGCAGCTGGCCAACATCAACGACAAGCTCGCCCAGGCCTCGGTCCGCGCGAAGAAGGACAAGCAGCAGCAGAAGCAGATCGAGGACGCGCGCACGGAGCTCAAGGATGTGGCCCGGCTGGTGACGAACGCCCCCCTGGCGCAGCAGCAGCAGCCCCAGCGTCCCCCGCCGCCGCAGTCTCCGCCGCCGCAGCCCCAGGTGCAGCCCATCACCGAGGCCATGCTGCGCCAGCTGGTGACGGCCGTGCGCAACGAGCCCTTCGCGGATGATCAGCTCAACGTGCTCGCGGACGCGTCCTCCAGCCAGTACTTCCTGGTGTCCCAGACGCAGCAGCTGCTGTCGATCTTCAGCTTCTCCAAGGACCGGCTGAAGGCGGTGCGCCTGGTGCGCCCGCACCTGCTGGACCCGGAGAACGGCTTCAAGCTCTACGAGTCGTTCGAGTACTCCAAGGACAAGGAAGAGCTCAAGCGCATCCTGGCCACGCAGACGCCGTAGGCCGTGGCACGCTTCTGTGCCGGCCAGCGGACAGGCTAGAATCCAGGCCCCCCGTGGGACCCCCGGGGTCCCGCTTCCGGAGCCCGAGAGCCATGCCGTTCGCCCGCCTGATGGGGACGCTCGCCGTCCTCACCCTTCTCGGTGCCTGCACCGGGTCCCCGCCGTCCGAGCACGACCCCGTCCAGCTGCCCGACCTGGAGCAGCTGGACGCCACCGAGGGCGCGCCCTTCGAGGTGAGCTTCTCCGCCACCGGGGGCGCTCCACCGCTGAAGTACTCGCTGGAGAAACTGCCACCCGGTTGCACCTTCTACATGAACGACGGCCTGCTGAAGGGGCCGGCGACGGTGCAGAGCCAGTACACCTTCACGGTGCAGGTGCGGGACGCCGAGGGCGACACGGACACGCGGACGTACAAGCTGCTCGTCCACCCGCCTCCGAGCATCACCACCCTCGCGCTGCCCGCCGCCACGGCGGGTGAGGCGTACTCCTTCCAACTCGAGGCCAGTGACGGCCAGGGGCCCATGCGCTGGACGCTCGCGAGCGGGACGCTGCCCGCGGGCCTCACCGTGGCCGAGAGCGGACTGATTTCGGGCGTGCCCCAGGCGTCCGGCTCCTACGCCCCCACCGTGCGCGTGCAGGACGTGCATGGCGCGCAGGCCTCGAAGCTGCTCGGCCTGGAGGTGCGCGCGGGGACGACGGGCGGGGGCACGAGCCTCGCCTTCAGCGCCGCCAACTGGAACCTCGACTGGTTCGGCGACGCGAGCAACGGCCCCACGGATGATGCCCTGCAGCTCGAGAACGTGAAGCAGGTCATCAACAACGTGGGCGCGGACTTCTGGGGCCTCGAGGAGCTGGTGGACGCCACGGAGTTCGAGGCGCTCAAGCAGCAGACCGGCCTCGCGGGCTTCATGGCCAACGACTCCGGCGTCACCTCGGGCTCGTCCTACTACTCGGCCGGCGAGCAGAAGGTGGGCATCCTCTACCGGCCGGACGTCGTCAGCGTGCGCGGCAAGCAGCTCATCCTCACCTCGAGCAACTACGACTTCGGCACGCGGCCGCCGCTGCGCGTGGACCTCACCGTCACCCGCAACGGGGCGAGCGTGGACCTGGTGGCCATCGTGCTGCACATGAAGGCGCAGACCTCGTCCACCGACACGTCGTCCTACGACCGGCGCTACAACGCGGGCCTGGCCCTCAAGAACTACCTGGACACGCAGCTGGCCACCACGCCCTTCATCGTGCTCGGCGACTGGAACGACGACGTGGACGTGTCCATCCTCAAGGACGCCTCGAGCTCGAGCGGCGCCTACCTGCCCACGCCGTACCAGAACTTCCTGGACGACACGGCCGACTACACCTTCGTCACCCGGCCGCTGTCGCTCGCCAACGTGCGCAGCACGGTGAGCAACTCCCAGTTCATCGACCACCAGCTCGTCAGCAACGAGCTGATGGCGAGCTACGTGAGCAGTTCGGCCCAGGCGGTACGGCCCGACGCGTACATCTCCTCGTACAAGACCACCACCACGGACCATTACCCGGTGTTCAGCCGCTTCTCGTTCGCGGTGAGCGCGCCGTAGGGCTCGCCGACCCGGAGACCGTGCGTGCGGCCGAGCGCTCCCTGAGATGAGCCGCCGCGTGTGCCTACCTTCCCCAAGGCGCCCCCGCACCGCCGGACGATGACGCCGGCGCTCGGGGCGGGAGGGAGGCGAGATGGCGAACGGAATCGGCCGGAAGGCGTCGGAGCTGAAGCAGCGAGGCGACCGCCTCGGCACGAGGGCCCTGCACAACCCCTGGACGGAGCGGCTGGCCCGCCTGGGCTACCTGGCCAAGGGCGTGGTGTACGCGGTGGTCGGGGTGCTCGCGCTCCAGGTGGCCTTCGGCGCGGGCGGGAAGACGACGGACAGCAAGGGCGCGCTGGCCGCGCTCGCCCAGGAGGGCTGGGGCAAGGCGCTGCTCGCCGTGGTGGCGGTGGGCATGGTGGGCTACGTCCTCTGGCGCGTCATCCAGGCGTGGATGGATCCGGACGGCAAGGGCACCGGGGCCAAGGGGCTCGTCGTGCGCGCGGGCTACCTCGTGAGCGCCGCCATCTACAGCGCCCTCGCGGTGGCGGCCTTCCGGCTGGTGCTGGGCACCGGGGGCGTGGGCGCCCACGGGGACCCGAGCGCCCAGTCCTGGACGGCCCGGCTGATGTCGAAGCCCTTCGGCCAGGCCCTCGTCGCGGTGGTGGGACTCGTCATCGCCGGACTGGGCGTCTGGGAAATCCTCAAGGCCTGGAAGGAGAAGTTCCGCGCCAAGCTCCGGCTGGAAGGGCTGCCACGCGCCGAGTGGGCCCTGCGCATCTGCAAGCTGGGCATCCTCGCGCGTGGGGCGGTGTTCGTGCTGATCGGCGCGTTCCTCGTGCAGGCGGCGCTCACCGCCAATCCCCGCAAGGCCCATGGGCTGGACGGGGCGCTGCGGGCGCTCGCGGCGCAGCCCTACGGCACGGTGCTGCTGGCGCTGGCGGCCGCGGGCCTCGTGGCCTACGCCGTCTACATGGCCATCGAGGCCCGGTACCGGCGCTTCCTCGGTGCCTAGCGTTCTCCGGGTGGGCGGCGTATGAGTCCCGGCCGCGCCCCCATGCTCCGCTCCCGCCTCTATCTCCTCGCCGCCGCCGCGCTCTGGTCCACGGCCGGCGCCGCCGTGAAGCTCTCCACCCTGTCCGGCTGGCAGATTGCCTCCGGCCGCTCGCTCGTCGCGGCCCTGGTGCTCGCGCTCGCCCTGCCCGCCGGCCGCCGGCTCCCGTCCGCGCGCGGGCTCGCGGCGTCGGTGGCCTATGCCGCCACGGTGGTGCTCTTCATCAGCGCCAACAAGCTCACCACCTCCGCCAACGCCATCTTCCTGCAGGACACCGCGCCCCTCTACGTGCTGCTGCTGTCCCCGCTGCTGCTGCGCGAGCGCATCTCGCGCAGTGAGCTGGCCGCGGTGCCCGTGTTCCTGCTCGGCTTGAGCCTCTTCTTCCTGGATCAGCTCGCCCCGGGGCAGCTCCTGGGGAACGCGGTGGCGCTGGGCTCGGGCGTCGCCTTCGCCTTCTGCATCCTCGGTCTGCGCGCGGTGGGCGACGAGGGCTCGGCGGTGCTCGTATGGGGCAACCTCATCGCCGGCCTCGGCGTCCTGCTGCCCGCGCTCGGCGGCCCCCGGCCCACCGCGCTGGACCTCGGACTCATC
Organism: Archangium sp.; assembly: GCF_045802675.1. Taxonomy (GTDB): domain Bacteria; phylum Myxococcota; class Myxococcia; order Myxococcales; family Myxococcaceae; genus Archangium. The sequence goes on from NZ_JBJMQO010000109.1 coordinate 33,171, forward strand.
GTCTTCCTGGGCGTGTTCCAGCTCGGGCTCGCCTATGCCCTCTTCCAGCGCGGCCTGCGCGAGACGCCCGCGGTGGAGGCCTCACTGCTCATCCTGCTCGAGCCGGTGCTCAACCCCGTGTGGACCTTCCTCTTCGCCGGGGAGCGGCCCGGGACGTGGGCGCTGGTGGGCGGCACCATCATCCTGCTGGCCACCGCGTGGCGCACCCTGCAGGGCGCCGGAGGCGGCAGCGCGTCACCCCCGGAGGAGACTCCGGCTCGCGGTTGATGGTTCCCGGGTTGCCTCGGGCACTTTCCACTCCTCACCGGTGAGCAGTGAAAACCCTCAACGGCACTTTCCGCTTCTCACCGGTGAGAAGTGAAAACCCGCGCCGGGCCCACATTCCGCTTCTCACCGGTGAGAAGTGAAAACCCTCAACGGCACTTTCCGCTCCTCACCGGTGAGCAGTGAAAACCCTCAACGGCACTTTCCACTCCTCACCGGTGAGCAGTGAAAACCCTCGGCGGCACTTTCCGCTTCTCACCGGTGAGAAGTGAAAACCCTCAAAGGGCGCAGTGGTCCCACAGTTTTGCGCCCGGACGGTAGAAAGGCTCACCCCGCGACGCGCTTCGCATCATCCGCCCGGGGAATCCCCAGGCGCCGCGCGAGCTCCGCCTCGAGCCGCTTCGGGTCGATGGGCCTCTCGCGGTGCCCCACGTACCCGTCCGGACGGACCAGGTAGAAGCACTCCGCTCCGGCGCCGAAGCGGCGATGCACCGTGCCCTCCTCATCGGCCAGCACGAAGGCAGCCGGCATCCCCTCCCCGGCCACCACCACGCGCGCCTTCAGCAGCGGCCCATACGCCGCCTCGAGCCGCCGCGCGAGCGCCACCAGCCCACTCCGCACCCCCGCCTCGGGCGCCAGTCCGGTGAAGAGCAGCAGCGTGTGCTGGGGGCCTCTCAACACCTCGTGCAGGCGCGTCACGCCCTCGCCCTTCACCGGCAGCTCCGGCACCCTGTCCCCCGGCGCGGGACCCTCGTCCATCCGCACGCCGCCCACCTCCTCGCCCCAGAGGCGCTCGGTGGACAGCGGACTGTCCGGGTAGTGGATGGCGAGCTGCGAGACGAAGCGAGCCATCTGGCGCTGCGCGAGGTTGCTGCCGAACAGGCCTCGCGCGACGCGCGGCACCACGTACGCCCGCAGCATCCGCGAGGCGAGCCCTCCCCGCGCCATCAAGCCGAAGAGCCGGTCCGTCCCCTCCAGCAGCTTCTGCCCCACCGGGTGGCGCTCCTGCTCGTAGGTGTCGAGCAGCGACTCGGGCGCGTGCCCCCGGGTGACGAGCGCCAGCTTCCACGCGAGGTTGTAGGCGTCCTGGATGCCGGTGTTCATCCCCTGCCCGCCCGCGGGGCTGTGGATGTGCGCGGCGTCCCCGGCGAGGAACACCCGGCCCTGGCGGTATTGCGGCACGCCCCGGCGGTGCAGCCGGTAGCGCGAGAGCCAGCGCGGCTCGCTCGCGCGCAGCGGCACCGGCGCCATCCGGTCCAACAGCCCCTGGAACTCCTCCAGCGTGAGGGGCGCCATGTCGTCGCCCGGCGGGAGTGCGTCCCTCGGCATGATGCAGATGAGCCGGAAGCGCCGCTCCCCCGGCATGGGGAAGGCCGCCACCACGCCGTGCATACCCGGCATGATGCACACCGCGCCCGCTTCCATCGTCCCGTCCACGCGCACGTCCGCCAGCACGCACGCGTCGTCGTACGTCTCGCCCTCGAAGGGGATGCCGGCCACCTTGCGCACCCGGCTGCGTGCACCGTCGCACCCGAGCAGCCAGCGTGCCGACACCCGCTCCACCCGGCCGTCCGCGTGCTTCAGCGTGGCCTCCACCCCGCTCGCCTCCTGCCGGTAGTCCTCCAGCGCCACGCCCCGCTCCACCGTCACGCCGAAGGTGCCCAGGTGCCCGGTGAGCAGCTCCTCGGTGGCGTCCTGCGGCAGCATGAGCATGTAGGGGAAGCGCGTCTCCAGCCACGCGAAGGACTGCATGGGAATGCGCGCGTGCACGCCCCCAGCGCCGATGACATGGAAGGACTCGGTCCTGCGCCCCCGGGCGACGGCCGCGTCGGCGATGCCGAAGTCGTCGAAGAGCTCGAGCGTGCGCGCCTGCACCACCAGTGCTCGCGACAGCGGCGAGGGCTTCTCCAGCTGCTCCACCAGGCGGCAGCGCAGGCCCCGCCGCGCCAGCTCCGAGGCCATCGTCAGGCCCGTGGGCCCCGCTCCCACCACCAGTGCGTCCAACATGGGCTCCCCCTGTGCCGGTACTTCACCGTCCGTGCGAGCCACGCTGGCACAGGAGGGTCGGTGCCGCCAGCGCGCTCAGCCCAGGTCCACGCCGTGCCCCGCCCGCACGTGGCCGATGTCCACCCGCCCGTCCTTCATCGTCAGGCCGCCGCGGAACGAGTGCTCGCGGATGAAGAGGTGCGTGTCCAGGTCCGCGTAGTCGAAGCCACCCAACCCCGCGGCGAAGTGCGCCGCGCTGCTCATGGCCAGCGTGCTCTCCACCATGCCGCCCATCATCAGCTCCATGCCGTGCGCGCGCGCCAGGTTCCACATGGCCAGCGACTCCACCACGCCGCTCTTCATCAGCTTGAGGTTGATGCCGTGCGCCCCGCCCTCGCGCGCCAGGCGCACCACGTCCTGCACCGTGCGCGCCGACTCGTCCGCGCAGACGGGCACCCGCGACGAGCGCGTCAGCTCCGCCATGCCCTCCCAGTCCTCGCGAGGCACGGGCTGCTCGAAGAGCGCCAGGGGGATGTTCTCCGCCTCCAGCCCCGCGAGGAAGGTGCGCGCCCGCGCCACCGTGTAGCCCCCGTTGGCGTCGGCGAAGAGCCGCGCGTGGGGCGCCTCGCGGCGGATGGCCACCATGCGCCGCACGTCCTCCTCCGCCGAGCGCGCCCCCACCTTCACCTTGAGCGTGCGGATGCCTCGCGCAACGATAGCCCGCGCCGAGGAGGCCGCATGCGCCTCGTCACCGGCCGTCACCGTCATGTCGATGTCCAGCCCCGTGCCCGCTCCGCCGAAGAAGGCGAACAGCGGCATCCGGTAGTGCCGGCCCAGCGCATCCAACAGCGCCAGCTCGATGCCGCAGCGCGCGGAGGGCGCTTTCGGAAGGGCCTCGCCGAGCCACGTGCCCATGGGCCGCCAGCCGCGCGCGTCCCGTCCCAGCATGGCCTGGCGCACGGAGCCGAGCGCCTCGAGCGTGCTGGCCTGCGTCTCGCCGGACACCGCCGTGAGGGGCGCCGACTCACCCAGGCCCACCGTGCCGTCCGCCAGCGTCAGGCGCACCAGCACGTTGTTGGCCATGTCCGGGGCACCCGTGGCGATGGCGAAGGGCTCGGTGAGGGCCAGGTCCAGCGGCTCGAAGCTCAGTTCGGTGATGAGGGTCGGGAGCATGGGTTTCCAGAGGGGGGCTCAGCGTAGCAGCCGCTCGAAGGTGATGACCTTCAAGGCCACGAGGGTGGATACCACGGAGCCCAGCGTGAAGAACGCCGCGAGCAACAGCGCGCTCAGCAGGGGGCTCGGCACCGCGAGCGCGACGAAGAAGCAGACGAGGATGGTGGGGCCGATGAGCAGCCCGTTGATGTTGTTGGACGTGCGGAAGTCGCGCGCGAGCAGGCTCACGAGCAGCGCGGTGGTGGTGGAGTACGTCAGCGCCGTGAGCAGCACCGCGAGCAGCGCCAGCACGTAACCGGGCGAGCCGATGCCCAGCCCGAGGATGAGCGCCGCGTCGAGGGAGAAGAGCACCAGCGTGACGGCCGCGGCCAGCGAGAGCAGGGCCAGCAGCTTGGCGAGCAGAATCTGTCCCACGCGCACCGGCAGCGCCACCAGCAGCTCGAGCGTGCGCGACTCGCGCTCGGTGATGAGGGTGTAGCTGGCCGTCACCGAGGGCACGATGAGCCCGCCGAGCGCGATGAAGGGCACCAGCATGGCCCGCATCATCGCCACCGGGTCCTCCGCGAGCTCCCTCAGTCCTCGGGGCAGCACCATGCCGGGCGGCAGGTTCACCGGCGGCCGCGCCCCCCCGGCCTTCAGCCCGAGCATCTGCAACCCCGGGACGAGGACGAGCAGGATGATGGGCAGCAGCAGTGCCGTCACCATGGCCCCGCGGCTGCGCAGCAACTGGCGCCACTCCTTGCCGAAGAGGATGCGCACCTCACGTCCGAGCATCGTCCGCCCCCACGGCTTGCAGGAAGAGGTCCTCGAGGCTCGGCATGACGACGCGGCACTCGTACACCTCGAGCCCCTCGGCGAGCAGCCCGCGCAGCAGTCCGGGCGCCTCGGCCGCCGCGTCCGCCACGTGCACGCGCACCGCGTCCTCCTCGCGCACGGGCGCATGGCCCCGGGCGGAGAGGGCCGCCATCAACCGCTCGGGGCCTCCGGCGGCGCGCAGCACGAGCGCCGGTTGAATCCTCTGGCGCAGCGTGGCGATGCGCTCGTGCAGCAGCACCCGGCCCTGGCGCAGGATGATGGCGCTCTCGCACAGGGCCTCGGCCTCGGCGAGGTTGTGCGTGCACAGCAGCACCGTGCGGCCCGGCATCACCTGGCGCAGGAAGGTGTGCACCTCGCGCGTGGCCACCGGATCCAACCCCACCGTGGGCTCGTCCAGCAGCAGCACCTCCGGCGAGGACACGAGCGCGGCCGCCATGGACAGCCGGCGCTGCATGCCCCCGGACAGTTCCGCCATCCTCCGCGTCCGGAAGGGCCCCAGCCCGAAGGCCTCCACCACCTCGGGGATGTCTCCGCGGCCGTACAGGTCGCGCACCAACTGGAGGTAGTCGTCCACCGTCAAATCCCGGTACATGCCCGGCGACTGGGGGACGATGCCCACGCGCCGCTTGGCCAGGAGGAAGTCTCCGTCCTCGACGCCCAGCCCGAAGAGGCTCACCCGCCCGGACGAGGGCCGCAGCGCGCCGGTGAGCAGGCGGATGAGGGTCGTCTTCCCCGCGCCATTGGGGCCGAGCAGGCACGCCCGCTCGCCCGGCTGAATCCGGAAGCTCACCTGATCGAGCGCCCGCACGCCCCCGGGGTACACCTTGGTGACCGCGGAGACCTCCAGGGGCATGTGGACGTTTTGCGCCAGGCGACCGACCTCCCACTCGCGTGGCGGACATACCACGCGGGCCCGGCCTTGCATCCCGCCATGCGCATGGGCAAGAGCACTCGAGGAGCTTTCCGCGCGTCATGAATCCCTCCCCCTGGCCCGCGCCGTCCCCGGGAGCCCGGCGCCTCAAGGGCACGCCCGCCGCCCCCGCCGAGACGCCTCCCGCCTCAAAGGCCGAGGAGGACACCGGGTCCCGCGCGCCGGAGACGCCCCTGTGCTGCGCGCGCTGCGGCCACGTCATCACCCACGAGAAGCACCGCACCACCGTCAACGGCCGCCACGTCCATACCCGCGTCAACCCGCACGGCTACGTCTTCCACTTCGGCTGCTTCTCCCGCGCCGAGGGCTGTCTCGTGCTCGGCCCGCGCACCGCCGAGGCGAGCTGGTTCCCCGGCTTCGTCTGGGAAGTCGCCCTGTGCGCCGCCTGCAAGACGCACCTGGGCTGGGCCTTCCACGGCGAGAGTGACTTCCTCGGCCTGGTGCTGGACCGGCTCGCCGCCCCGAGCTGAGCGGCCCCCTCGCGTCAGCTCACCGCGGGGGGGTGCTGCTCCGGGTACTTCTTCTGGAGCAGCTGCCCGGTGGTGACGAGCGAGAAGCGCTCGCGCTCGAGCCGGGTGAGGATTTCGTCCAGCACCCGCACCGTCTGCGGGTGGATGTCGTGCATGAGGATGGGGCCGCCGCGCACCTTGATGCCATCGGCGACGGCGAACACGCTGCGCACGATGCGGGCGTCCTCGTTGTTGCGGAAGCGCCAGTCGCGCGAGTCCACCGTCCACAGCACCGCCAGGTTCCCTCGGGACTGGAACACCTCCTTCACCACCGAGTCCATGGAGCCATAGGGCGGCCGCACCTGCTGGAGCTCATAGGGGTGGCCGAGGGCCTCGTTCACCGCGGCCTGCACCGCGTCGAGCTGCCGCACCACCTCGGCCCGGTCCACCTTGGCCAGATCGGGATGGTCCTCGCTGTGGCTGCCCAGCGTGTGGCCCTCCGCGACGATGCGGCGCACCAGCTCCGGGTACTTGCGCACGTTGGTGCCCACCACGAAGAAGGTGGCCTTGGCGCCGTGGCGCTTGAGGATGTCGAGAATCTTCGGCGTGTTCACCGGGTGCGGCCCGTCGTCGAAGGTGAGGGCCACCTGGCCGGGGAAGCGCTCGGGCCAGAAGAGGCCGCGCACGTGCGAGGCGGGTGCGGGGGCCTGAGCACGGTTGGCCGGCGGCAGCTCGAGCGTCATGCCAATCACCACCCGGTTGGGGTCCGGGAGGATGTCCGGGTTGAGCGCGGCGATCTCCGGCCAGCGCTTGGGGTCTCCGAGCTTCGCCCGGGCGATGGAGCCCAGGGTGTCCCCGGACTGCACGGTGTAGGTGACGTTTCGGTGGGGCGGCGTCTGGACCGCGGCCTGGGCGCTGGTGTTGTTCATGGCGGTATTCCCTGGAGGTTCAACCGCCATGGTAGCCGGACCCTTCCACACGCCCGGAGCGCCCCCGGCCCGTTTTGACGGCTTGCGGACCCTCGGGTGCGTTTCCGTCGGGCACGACCGTCCGGTTCGCGTTAGTCGTAGCGCCTCCATAGCGGCTCGGGAGGGCACACCATGGCTGAGGCGAACGCGAAGGCGAGCGGCACATTCAAGATTGGCGGCGACCTGGAGGTGAACCGGCTGGGGTTTGGTGCGATGCGCATCACCGGCAAGGGCATCTGGGGGCCGCCGGAGGACTCGGCGGAGGCGCGCAGGACGGTCAAGCGCGTGCCCGAGCTGGGCATCAACCTCATCGACACGGCGGACAGCTACGGCCCGTTCGACAGCGAGGACATTCTCGCCGAGGCGCTGGTGCCCTACCCCAAGGGGATGCTCATCGCCACGAAGGGAGGCCTCACCCGCCACGGGCCCGACATCTGGCGTCCGGTGGGGCGGCCCGAGTACCTGCGGCAGTGCGTGCTGACGAGCCTGCGCCGGCTGAAGCAGGAGCGCATCGACCTGTGGCAGCTGCACCGCATCGACCCGAAGGTGCCGCGCGACGAGCAGTTCGGCGTCATGGCGGAGCTGCAGCGCGAGGGCCTCATCCGCCACCTGGGCCTGAGCGAGGTGAACGTGGAGGAGATCCAGGCCGCCGGCCGCTTCTTCAAGGTGGCGACGGTGCAGAACCTCTACAACCTGGTGAACCGGCAGAGCGAGGCGGTGCTCGACCACTGCGCGGCCAACGGCATCGGCTTCATCCCGTGGTTCCCGCTGGCGGCGGGAAGCCTCTCGGCGCCGGGGGGCATCCTGGACACGATGGCGAAGAAGCTCTCGGCCACGCCGTCGCAGGTGGCGCTCGCGTGGGTGCTCCAGCGCAGCCCCGTCATGCTGCCGATTCCAGGCACGGGCAAGGTGCGCCACCTCGAGGAGAACACCGCGGCCGCGGGCATCAAGCTCTCGGACGAGGACTTCCGCGCGCTCGATGCCCAGGGCCGCGAGGCGTGGAAGAAGAGCCAGCAGAAGTAGGGCGCGCCCTCACCGCCCCGAGCCGAACGCCGCCAGCGCCGCCGCCATCACCTGCTTGAGCGGGACTCCGGCGGCCTCGGCCACCTTGCGGCAGTCCTCGAACTCGGGGTGGGCGTTGAGCACCTCGCCGTTGCGCAGGCCGCGCTTCACGCGCACCCGGCCCCACGGCGTCTCCACCTCCACCCAGTCGCGCTCCAGCGCCGTGCGCTCCACCGCGTAGGAGCGCACCCCGAGCGTGGTGGACTCGCGCAGGAGCGTCTCCAGCACCGTCTCCTTCGCCCCGCCTTCCACCAGCACGCCGAGCAGGTGGCCCGGCCGCGCCTTCTTCATCGTCGCGGGCACCACCCACGCATCCAGCGCGCCCTTGCCGAGCACGTGCTCCAGCAGGTAGCCGAGCAGCTGCGGCGTGCTGTCATCCAGGTTGGCCTCCAGCACCCACAGGCCCTCGGCGCGAGCCCCGGCGCGGCCCATGGAGGCGCGCAGCACGTTGGGCCTGTCGCGGAAGTCCTTCGTCCCCACGCCGTAGCCAATGCGCTCCACGATGAAGTCCGGCGGCGGCTGGCCGATGCGCGCGAGCACCTTGAGCAGCGCCGCGCCCGTGGGAGTCGTCAGCTCGCCCACGCCCTCGAAGCGCACGGGCACGTCCTTGAGCAGCTCGAGCGTGGCGGGCACGGGGATGGGCATGTTGCCGTGCGCCACCCGGATGGTGCCGCTGCCCAGCGGGGGCGGCGCCGCGTACACCTCGGGGTCTCCGAGCAAGTCGAGCACCACCGCCGCCCCGCAGATGTCCACGATGGAGTCCACCGCGCCCACCTCGTGGAAGTGGATGGCGTCGATGGACACCCCGTGCACCTTGGCCTCGGCCTCGCCGATGGCACGGAACACCGCCAGGGCGCGCTCCTTCGCGCGGGGCGAGAGCGTGGGGGCCGCTTCAATCAGCTGGCGGATGTCCGCGTAGGCCCGGTGCGGATGGGCCTCGCGCTCGTCGAGCACCACGTCCAGGTGCGTGCCGCTGATGGCGTGGCGCACCGCGCGGCTCACCGCCAGCTTCCAGCCCGGCACCTGCAGCCCGCTGAGCGCCTGGGAGATGGCCTCGGGCGGCACGCCGAGGTCCACGCCCGCCGCGAGGAACATGTCTCCGGCGATGCCGCCCACCGGCTCGAGGTAGAGCACCTTGCGCACGTGAGTCTCTCCCATGGCTCAGCGCCTGCCCTTGGTGCGGGAGATGAGCGCCGCGTAGAAGCCACCGCCGAAGCCGTTGTCGATGTTCATCGTCGCCACGTTGGAGGCGCACGAGTTGATCATCGAGAGCAGCGCGGACACGCCGCCGAAGTTGGCCCCGTAGCCCACGGACGTGGGCACCGCCACCACGGGAATGCCCACCAGGCCGCCGAGCGCGCTGCCCAGGGCGCCCTCCATGCCCGCCACCACCACGGCCGCGTGCGCGTCTTGAATCTCCTCGCGCCGCCGCAGCAGCCGGTGGATGCCCGCCACGCCCACGTCGTACACGCGCTTCACCGTGGCGCCCATGGCCTCGGCGGTGATGGCCGCCTCCTCGGCGACGGGGATGTCACTGGTGCCCGCCGTCACCACCGACACCTTGCCCGCCTTGGGCTTGCCCTGGGGCAGGTGGAAGATGCGCGCCACGTCGTGGTAGCGGCCCTTGGGGAAGGCGGCCAGGAGCGACTCGGCCTTCTCCGGCTGGAGCCGCGTCACCAGCACCGTCTGCTTGCGCTCCACCAGCTTGCCGACAATCCCCAGCACCTGCTCGGCCGTCTTCGGCTCGCCGAGCACGACCTCCGGGAAGCCGAAGCGCAGGCTGCGGTGGGTGTCCAGGGTGGCGTAGCCGAGCTCGGCGAAGGGCAGGTCCTTGAGCTGGCCGACGGCCTCGTCCACGGAGACCTTGCCGCCCTTCACCTGCTGGAGCAACCGGGTGAGCGTCTTCTCATCCATGCCCGCCCCTCTACCCCACTGCGCGAGCGGGGGAAACGAGGAGCGTGAGAAACCTCGGCCCGGGAGGCCACTGTGGGGGCGGGTCCTCCCGGGTGAGACGAGGACACGGAGGCCAGCACCAGAAGGCCGGCCCCCGTGCCCGGAACAACAGGAGCGCTACTCCGCCCGGCGACGGCGCCGCGACTGAATCACGCCGCCGAGCAGCATCGCCAGGGCGCTGAAGGAGCCGCCGCCGGAGCCCGTGCAGCCGCCGCAGCCACCGCCCGAGTCGCCACCGCCGTTGCCCGTCCCCGCGTCGACGCCGGGGGTGGTGCCCGCGTCGGAGCCCGTGCCCGCGTCGGTGCCCGTGCCCGCGTCGGAGCCCGTGCCCGCGTCGGAGCCCGTGCCCGCGTCGCCCGAACCACCGTCCGTGCCCGGATCGATGATGACGCCGCCATCGGAGCCCGTGCCCGCGTCGACCTCGCCCGAGCCACCGTCCGTGGCCGTGCCGCCATCCGAGCCCGGGTCGATGATGACGCCGCCGTCGGAGCCCGTCCCCGCGTCCATGTCCGTGCCCGCGTCCGGCGTGGTGGGCGGCGCGTTCACGAACACCGCGGTGGTGCGGCCGGGGACCGTGAAGTCGCCGGACGACGCGAACGAGGCGCTCTGGACGACGGGGTCCGTGGAGGCCTGCTGCACGGGGTGCAGCCGCATCGGGATGCCCGAGTACGCGGGGATGTGGAACACCTGCTGCTCGTCGTTGGCGTTGAAGAGCACCACCACGTCCGTGGTGCCGTCGGTGGCCAGCTCGTCATGGAGGTTCATGACGATGAAGCCGGGCACCTGGGACGGGCCGGTGTTGAGGAAGCGCACGCGAGCCTGGATGTCCTCGGCCGAGCGCAGGCGGAACAGGGCCGCGCTCTTGCGGATGCTGAGCATCTCCTCGAAGTGCTCGAGCGCGCGCAGGATGTGCGGCGGCCGCGCCTTGAGGTCCGGGTTGGCGAGCAGCGACTTCATGACGGGCCAGTTGCTCTCGTTGTCCGCCTTGGGAGGCAGGCCCACGCCCCAGTTGTTGGACTGGTAGGTGAAGTCGAGCTTGTTGAACCAGTCGCCCGAGTTGTAGCTGTTGCGGTCGAGGGACTTGGAGCGCAGCAGCTCGTCGCCGGCGTGGAAGAAGGGGATGCCCTGGCCGAGCGCCACGAGGCTGATGCCCAGGTTGTGCATGCGCACGCGGGCGTCCAGGTTGGCGGCGGCGGGCGCCTTCATCTGCACGGCATCGAAGAGCGTCTCGTTGTCGTGCGCGGAGACGTAGGTGATGACCTCCTGGGGGTCCAGGGTGTAGCCGGAGGGCTGGCCGTTGTAGTCCACCTGCGAGCCCTTCACGGTATCGCCCACCTTGTTGACGAAGGAGTAGTCGCGCAGGTTGCCGGCCAGGCCCACGCGAATCTGGTCCATGTACTGGAGCAGGCGCTGGCGCTGCTCCTCGGTGGAGCCGGAGGTGGCGGAGTTGGGGTCGTACCAGAGGCCGCTGACGAAGCCCTGCTCCTGCAGGCCGCTGAAGGGGCCACCGCCGCGAGCCGCGTCACGCAGGCGGTCGCTGAAGGTGCCAATGCCGGTGCCGGGCATGTTGAGCTGGGTGGCGTTCACGCCGCGCGCGTTGTTGGCCACCTCGCCGAAGTTCCAGCCCTCGCCGTAGAGGTAGATGCGCGAGCCGTCCACGCCGTCCTTCTCCAGGGTGAGCGCGTGCAGGCGGTCGCGGATCTTCTCCATGTTGGCCTTCATGTGGTGGCCCATCAGGTCGAAGCGGAAGCCGTCCACCTTGTAGAACTTCGCCCAGGTTACGAGCGAGTCCACCATGAGCTTCTCGAACATGGCGTGCTCGGAGGCGGTGTTCTGGCAGCAGGTGCTCGTCTCCACGTTGCCGTCCAGGTTGAGGCGCTGGTAGTAGCCGGGCACCACCTTGTCGAGCACGGACTTGTCGCCCAGGCCCGAGGCGTTGGTGTGGTTGTAGACCACGTCCATGACCACGCGCAGGCCGCTGTCGGAGAGCCCCTTCACCATCTTGCGGAACTCGACGATGCGAGCGCTGCCATCGGGCCGGGTGGCGCAGCTGCCCTCGGGGACGGTGTAGTGGTACGGGTCATAGCCCCAGTTGAAGCCGTCCTTGTCGGCCACGGCGGTGACGGCGGCCTGCTGCTGCTCGGAGTCGGGGGGCATGGAGGCCAGGTCCCCGGCGGGCGACTGGTGCTGGGAGCGGTCCTCGTCGATGGTGGCGATGTCGAACACCGGCAGCAGGTGCACGTGCGTGAGACCGTGCGAGGCCAGACGCTTGAGGTGCTTCATGCCGTTGGAGTTGGCCTCGGTGAAGGCGAGGAAGGTGCCGCGCTCGTCGGCGGGCACGGTGGCGTCGCTGATGCTGAAGTCGCGCACGTGCAGCTCGTAGAGGACGATGTCCTCGGGGGCGGCCAGGGGGGGCTTCACCAGCGAGTCCCAGCCCGCGAACGCGAGCGCCGGGTCGGCCAGGTCGACCACCTGGCTGCGCTTGCTGTTGGTGGAGAGGCTGAGCGAGTACGGGTCGGTGACGAGGTTCTTGAGGACCTTGTGCTCGGAGGGGACGTAGACCTCGACCTCGTAGAGGTAGAACTGGTTCTTCCAGCTCGCGTCGCCGGTGAGGCTCCACACGCCCGTGGAGGGGTTGAGCGTCATGGCCGGAGTGGCGGTGGCCGTGGCGGTGGGGTCGGAGCTGGAGAACACGTGGAGGGTGACGTTGCGGGCGGTGGGGGCCCAGACCTTGAGCGTGGGGACGCCGCCGTTCCAGGTGACGCCCAGGGCGTCGTCATTGGCGTACAGCTCGTCGATCACTCCCGGCAGCTGCACGCCGGTGGCGTCCACCGGGTTGCCATCCTTGTCCGTGAGCGAGAGGGCGAGCTGGCCCTTGAGCAGGTCCTTCACCATGGCGAGGTCGGCGTCGGCGATGCGCAGCACCGGCTTGCCCACGAGGTGCGGGAACTTCGTGGCCACCTGCGGGGGCAGGCCCGCCGTCTCGAGCGTGAGGGGAAGGGACTGGCCACCGGAGATGCCCGTGGAGCCCAGGGTCATGTCCCCGTTGGCGTCGTAGTGCAGCCGGAAGGAGGAGCCGGAGGGGATGGCACCATCCTTGGGCTCCCACACCAGCAGGCCACCGGACACCCAGTGGGCGCGGGCCAGGAAGATGTCGCCCTTGGGCGCGCCGACGACTTCGATGGACAGCTTGTGGGTGGCCGAGTCGTAGCGGAAGATCACCGGGGCTCCCGTCGTGGGCACGGAGAAGCCGATGTTGGCGCCATCGCGCGCGCCCCCCTCGCCGTAGTTCTCGCTCCAGCTCTCGTTGATGGCGACCTTGCCCTGGTAGGAGCCCGCCGGGAGCGCGGTGGTGGTGAAGCTGTAGATGCCGTCCCCATCCACGTCCTTGAGCCACGAGCGCAGGCAGTCCGGAGACCAGTCACCGGGGCAGCCCAGCTCGCTCTGGAAGTCGCCGGGAGCGGTGGCGATGACGGAGTTGAACCGGGTCGTCACCCAGTGGGTGGCGCTGTCGTAATAGAACTTCACCTCCGTCGCGCCGGTGAGCGACAGGGAGAGCTCCTCCCCGTCGGAGGCGCCGCCCTTGCCGTAGGTGGTGAGCGAGCCCGCCTCGTCGACGGCGACGCGGAACGTATAGGTGCCGGCGGGCAGGTTGAACGAGCCCTGCCAGGCGTTGTCGCCCGAGTCGAAGCCCAGGCGGGAGGTGGTGCACGTCGCGTCACCCGCGGTGCACGACAGTGGGGTCTGCACGGAACCGACGAGCGTGACGGTCGTGGGCTCGGCGGCCGCCGCTCCCGCGGAGAGGAACGCGAGCGTGCCGAGCAGCGCCCCCAAACGGGGCTTTCTGAGGGGTGGAGCTACAGTTGTCATTCGAGACACCTTGTTGCGCGGAGCAGCCGCGCCAGGGGAGGCGGCGGCCGGGCACCTGTTGGAGGTGGGTGACAGCGTATAACAGAGGGGCCCCACGGCCTTCACCTCGGGCCGCTGGCACGGGCGCCGGAGCGCTGCTAGAGCCTTGCTCCCATGACGCGCTCCCGCTCCTCGCGCTTCCTCCCCCTGCTCGCTCTCTCGGCCTGCATCTCGAGCACGCCCACCGGGCATGAACCCGGTTCGTTACCCCCGGTGGAGCTCGCCGCACCCGCGGGCCCCGAGTGGTACCGGCACGCCGTCTTCTACGAGGTATTCGTCCGCAGCTTCCAGGACTCCAACGGGGACGGGAAGGGAGACCTCCCCGGCCTCATCTCGCGCCTGGACTACCTCAACGACGGAGACCCGAGCACCACCACGGACCTCGGCGTGGACGCGCTGTGGCTGATGCCGGTGTTCGCCTCGCCGAGCTACCACGGCTACGACGTGACGGATTACGAGCGCATCCATCCGGACTACGGCACCAACGAGGACTTCGAGCGCCTGTGCGCCGAGGCCCACCGCCGGGGCATGCGCGTCATCCTGGACCTGGTCATCAACCACACCAGCTCGCAGCACCCGTGGTTCGTGGACGCGGCGTCGTCGCCCGGTTCGGCGAAGCGGGACTGGTACCTGTGGAGCGACACGGACCTGGGGTGGCGTCCGCCGTGGGACCTCTACGCCAAGGGCTCCACGTGGCACGAGCTCAACGGCGCGTACTACTACGGCGTCTTCTGGGGCGGCATGCCGGACCTGAACATGCAGACGCCCGCGGTGCGCGAGGAGATCAAACGCATCGCCTCGTTCTGGCTGGGCAAGGGCGCGGATGGCTTCCGGCTGGACGCGGCGCGCTACCTCATCGAGACGGGCGCGGGCGTGCAGGGCCAGGCCGACACGCCGGAGACGCACGCCTTCTGGAAGGAGTTCTCCGCGTACGTGCGCGGCGTGAAGCCGGACGCGGTGCTGGTGGGGGAGAGCTGGACCACCACGCCCATCATCGCCACCTACTATGGCACCACGGCGCAGGTGCCCGGCGGGGACGAGCTGCCGCTCAACTTCAACTTCCCCATGGCCGAGGAGCTGATGGGGGCCGCCCGCTCGAGCGATGGCAACGGGCTCGCGCTCAAGCTGGCGGAGATGCGCAGCCGCTACCCGGCGGGTGTGGCGGACGCGCCCTTCCTCACCAACCACGACCACGTGCGCGTGGCCACGCAGCTCTCCGGCGACAAGGCGCGGCTGTCCACCGCGGCCGCGCTGCTGCTCACCCTGCAGGGCTCACCCTTCCTGTACTACGGCGAGGAGGTGGGCATGGCCAACGGCACCACCAACAACGACGAGGCCAAGCGCACGCCCATGGCGTGGGACGCGAGCGCCTCGGGCGGCTTCACCAGCGGCTCGCCCTGGTTCTCCCTCTCGCCGGGCCACGAGGGCACCAACGTGGCCGCGCAGACGAAGGACCCGGGCTCGCTGCTCTCGCGCTACCGCTCGCTCATCCACGCCCGCCACGCCTCGGACGCGCTGAGCCGGGGCGGACTGAGGCTGCTCACCTCCACGCAGGGCCGTTCGCCCACGGTGGCCTTCCTGCGCGTGCTGGGAGACGAGCGGGTGCTCGTGGTGCACAACCTCACCGACGACGCGCAGACGGCCGGCCCCTTCGAGCTGGAGGGAGAGCCGGCCGAGGTGCTCTTCGGCGACGCCGGGGTGGGCTCACCCGTTCGGAACGGGAGCGGCTGGAGCGTCACCCTGCCCGCCCGGGCCACCGGCCTCTGGCGCCTGCGGTAGCGCGGCCGGGGCGGGCACCACCGCCGGCCAGCCCGGCGCGTTGACGCCGAGCACGTCCTCCTGCCGCACGCCCTCGGGCACCAGCAGGTCCACCACGGGCGACTGGCTCGTGCCGCCCACGCGCCCGCCGCCGAAGCGCTCCTTGGAGACGCCGGGGCCGATGCCGAGCACCATCATCCCCTGCGCGGGGGGCGCCGTCATGCCGCCGAGCAGCGTGGGCAATTCCACGCGCCGCTCGAGGGTGGCGCCGGTGACGGCCACCGCGTAGCCCCACGAGGCCTTCGCCGGGCCACCGAGGAAGCTGTCGGGGACGAAGAAGGACACGGTGGGGCCGAAGACGCGCACGCGGGTGGGGAAGAAGACCTGGGCCTCCATGCGCTGCTCCACCTGGGCCTCCAGCGCGTGCACGGCGGACTCGCTCACCGCGCCCTGTTGCCGCTGGGCCTCGGCGACGGCGGTGTCGCGCCACAGCTTGCGCAGCACGTCGCGCGCCTCGTAGGGACGCGGGGTGAGGATGAGGGCCTTCTCCCAGGCGCTGCCCGGCGCGAGCGACAGGTTGCGGCCGGGGAGCGTGCCGGTGTGGCCGGAGCCCTCCTGCCGGTCCTCGTCCACGTACACGTCGAGGTTGAAGGTGTAGAAGCCGAGCTTCGCCTGGTCCGCCAGGGTGGTGCCGGCCGAGTCCACCGTGCGCCGCTGGGGCACGGGGATGGGGCGGGCGAAGGTGGCCTCGAAGCGGGTGCCACCGCTCTCGGGCCAGGCGCGGAAGGACAGCAAATCCATGGAGCCCGCGGGCAGGTCGTCGCGCAGCGGGTAGCGCAGCTCGCCGTCCCCGTGGTCATCCCCGCGCGGGTCCTCCAGGGTGAAGAGCGGCGAGCCACCACGCGTACCGCCATGGCAGGCGCTGGCGAGTGCGGCCAGCAACAGGAGCGGGGAGAAGCGACGGAGCAGCGGCATACGGAGGTCCCTCGGGGAGGCGGAAAAAGACGGGGGCCCGGCGGCGACATCTCGCCCCGGGCCCCCTCGGAACAGCTTGGAAGAAACGACCTGGAAGCGACGGCTAGAACTGCGCCTTCATGAAGGCCTTCAGACGCATCTGCTCGAAGGAGCGCGTCTCCAGGCTGTTCCAGCCGCCGTAGCGGTTGGAGAAGCCCTTGGAGCCCACGGCCACGTTGTGGTCGGCGGCGATCTTCTCGTCGGCCGTCTGCACCGCGTAGCCCGAGCCGAAGTCCGGGGTGAAGGTACCGAAGAGGTACTGGCCCTCGAGGCCGAACTCCACGCCGGCCAGGATGTACTTGGCCTTGACGGAGAGCAGGTTCTTGTCGTGCTGGCCCGACACCATCTCGTGCAGGTTGTACGACTGGAAGGCCGTGTTGCCGTCCTGGAGGCTGGCCAGGAACTTCGTGTAGCTGGCCGCCACGTACAGGTCGTCGGTCAGCTGGTAGCCGGTGCCCAGGTTGAAGCTGGTGTAGTTGAGCGTGCGGTCGTCATCCGCGATGTCGTCGAAGGGCTTGAACTGGTAGCCCGCGCCGCCGGGGACGAGGCTCGGATTGCTGTAGTAGTCGGCGGTGGAGAGCTTGCCCTCCGAGTCGTAGTAGCGCTTGTTGTTGCTGCACGCCGAGCCGCTCACGCAGTCCCCGTCCTGGTAGGGCAGGTACTTCTTGTCGTTCAGGCGCTTGTCGTTCTCGTGGATGTACTTGACCTTGCCGAACAGGTCGAGCCCGCGGCCGATGTCCAGCACGTAGCGGGCCTTGGCCAGCAGGATGTGCGTCTGCTTGTCCTGGAAGGGCTGGTAGGCGGTGCGGAAGTTGTGCAGCACGCCCGAGTCCAGCTCCGCACCCGGGTACTGGGTGTTCTGCATGGACCTGGTGTCATCGCCCCACATCTGCCAGTTGGTGTTGTAGGTGATGTACGAGTACTCACCGGCGATATCCAGCGCGCCGTTGCTGTACACGGGGTTGAGCGTCACGCCCTTCCAGCCGATGACCGTCTCGGCCATGGGCTCGTCGAAGTCGGTGAACTCGTTGTCCACGTTGAGCGTGGCCACCTGCTGCGTCTCGTTCGTCCAGCCGCCGTAGCCGATGACGGTGGGGTTGCCCGCGAACACGCCGTACTTGGCGTTGGAGGGGCCGGGGAACGCGAAGGAGCCGTCGTTACCCTCGGTGAGCAGCACGTCCGACTCGCGGCGCGCGGCCATGATGGACACGTAGTCGGCGCCGACGCTGAACGCCTGCGCGTTGAGCGACAGGCCGATGTCCATCGGATCATTCAGCGTGACGTCCACCTTCCAGCTGTTGTCCTCGTGCTTGCCGGCGGGGATGGGCGAGTAGCCGTTGATGCCGAAGCTCTTGGGCGTCCAGGACGGGTTGTTGTCCGACGTCTCGCCGAAGTAGTTGGTGTCCTCGGCGTGCATGTACGAGCGGTAGAACGAGCCCTTCACGTCCAGCGTGGAGCCCAGGTGGAAGCCGGCCTTGATGCCGCCCACCCCGTTGCGGAAGCGCGGGTAGAGATCGCGCCCGTTGTCCACGTTGGTGTCCGTCTTGTTCAGCTCGTTGTCGATGGCGTACTGGAAGATGCCGCCGACGTCGAACATGTCATTGAAGGTGTACTTGCCCTGGAACACGTAGGAGGCGTCCGTGGTGTGGAACGCGCCCGTGTTGTAGTTGGGGCCGGCCCACAGGCGGGGCAGGGAGATGCCGGCCACGTCGTAGGTGAACTTGCGCTCGAGCGCGGAGCCCTGGACGAGCACGCCGTAGGCGTTGTCGCGGTCGATGTAGCGGATGCGGCCCACCACGTAGGGATCGAACTGGCCGAAGTCGTTGGCGCCGATGGTGGCCGAGTCGATGACGTAGCCCGGCGTCAGGGTGACGGCCAGGCCGCGCAGCTTGATGTACTGGTTGGAGCGCGAGTCGAACTCACCGCAATCGCCATTGACGCAGGGGCCATTCGGGTTGCCGCCAAAGCCGCCGAAGTTGGTCCAGAAGTTCTGGCTGAAACGGCTGTGCAGACGGCCACGCACCTCGACCGCGCTGGACAGCCGCGCGTTGAGGAGCAGCTCGAGCTCGGTACCGATACCGTTCTCGCCGGAGCCCTCACCGGGGATGGTGGTGAAGTTGTACATCGCGCCCTGGGTGCGCGAGTTGCCGTACAGCCACTTGGTGTAGGTAGTACCGCCGATCTGCAGCTTGGGCGCCTCCTGGGCGAGCGAGGACGTGGCGGGCAGCAGGGCGGCGACGGCGGTGAGGGCGACTGCGCCCTTCCGCAAGGACTTCATCTTCATGGTGATTCCCCTCTCAATGGCAGCCGAACCGGGAAGGGGGCTCCCCGGCTGCCGGCGCGGAGGGCTCATCACCCTCCGCGCGGCCATCCGGCAGAAATGCTGAAAGCTGTGTGACTACTTCTTCTCCTCGGCCTTCTTCTCCTCGGCCGTGGCCTTCTCTCCAGCGCCCACCATCGACAGCGTGGCCATCTTCTTGGCCGTACCGTCCTCGGCGCACTCGTAGCTGAGCATATCGTGCTGGGCCTTCACTTCCGAGGCCTCCCCCTTGCCCTCGCCGGCGAGCAGGTCGATGACGTGCGGATCGCACTCGCCGTCATTGCCGCCGCCGAAGCGGTGCTGGCCCTCGTACTCGTTGACCTTGCGCGTCAACAGGTCGTTGCCCGCCGGGAAGCCCTCGTTGGACTGCACGATGACCTGGAAGCCCCACTGCGAGGGATCTCCCGTGAGGCCGGCCAGGTCCACGGTGGAGGTAATCTTGCGGCCCGAGCCCTTGGTCTTGTTGGGGACGAGGACGTTGTCCTTGAGGGCGCCGGCCTTGTTGCCGACCTCGGCCTTCACGCGGCCGGTGGCCTGCGGGGAGATGACGATGACCTTCTCCCAGGCGTCCTTGGGGGCGAACTTCACGTTGAGGCCCGGAGGAGCGTCGGTGGAGCCGCTGCCCTCCTTGTGGTCCGTGTCGATGAAGATGAAGGCCATCTGCACGGAGAAGCCGTTGCCCATCTTCCACGCGTCCTCGAGCGTGGTGTTGAAGCCGAGGGTGATCTCCCCCTTGTCGCCCTTCTTCTCGAAGGTGAAGTCGGTGAGGTCGAACGAGCCGCGCTTGTACACGGTGTCGGTCGGGTACTTGTAGGTGCCGGGACCGTTGTCATCCCCGGTGGGGTCCTTGAAGGACACCTTGTCGCCGGCCAGAGCGGGGGCGCCCACGAGCGCCGCGGCCAGGGTCCACAGAGCGAAACGCGAAGTCTTCATGTGCAACAGCTCCTTGTTGGGGGTTGCTGGGGAACGACGGACTAACCCTTGACGCTGCCGGCGGTGAGGCCGGACACGAGGTACTTCTGCAAGAAGAGGAAGAGGATGACGACGGGCACGGAGACGATGATGGAGCCGGCCGCGAAGTAGCCCCACTGCTGGGAGAAGCCGCCCACGAAGAAGCGCAGGCCCACGGGCGCGGTGTACATCGCCTCCTGATCCATGAAGGTCGCCGCGAGGACGAACTCGTTCCACGCCGTCATGAAGGAGAAGAGCGCCGTCACCGCCACCGCCGGCTTGGCCAGCGGCAGGATGATGGTCCAGAAGATCTTCCCCACGGAAGCCCCCTCGATGAGCGCGGCCTCCTCCAGGTCCTTCGGGATGGTGTCGAAGTAGCCCTTGAGCATCCACACGCTGAAGGGGATGGAGGTGGTGGCGTAGACGATCATCAGGCCCAGGCGCGAGCTGCCCAGGCCCAGCCACTGCACGAGGATGATGTAGAGCGGAATGAGCATCAGCGTGCCCGGGAACATCTGGGACACGAGGAAGGCCATCATGCCGGTGCGCTGGCCGGTGAACTTGAAGCGGCTGAAGGCGTAGGCGGCGGTGCAGGCCAGGAACACGCCCACCACGGTGGTGCCCAGGGCGATGATGGCGCTGTTGAGCATCCACTGGCCGAAGGGCTGATCCGTCATCACCGAGCTGAAGTTGGAGAGCGACAGCGTCTCGGGCCACGGGGCCACGGCGCGGACGCGGTCCATCATCGTCGGGGACTCGGGGAGCGTGGTGATGGCCAGGCTCTGCTTGCCCGAGAAGGCGATCGTGACGACCCAGAGGATGGGGTAGAGGGTGAAGAGGGTGAAAGCCACCAGCACCAGGTGCAGCGGCCAGTGGAGCACCCCATCGCGGCGCGAGAACATCAGGCGGCCTCCGTGGCGCGGGACATGCGGTTCTGCACCACGCTGTAGAGCAGCAGGATGCCGAAGATGACGGTGGAATACGCCGCCGCGTACCCGTAGCGGTAGCGCTGGAAGGCGTATTTGTAGGCCTGGGTGATGAGGATTTCCGTCGAGTTGCTCGGCTCGCCCTCGGTGACCAGGAAGATGACGTTGAACTGATTGAAGGTCCAGACCACCGACAGGATGACGGCCGGCACGAGCGCGGGCTTGAGCGCGGGCAGCGTAATGGCGGTGAACTGCTGCCAGCGCGTGGCGCCGTCCACGCGGGCGGCCTCGTAGAGCTCGACGGGGATGGAGGTGAGCGCGCCGAGCGACACCACCATCATGAAGGGGAAGCTCAACCAGCCGTTGGTGGCCAGCACCGTGAAGAAGGAGGTGACGGGCGTCTCGAACCAGGAGAGGCCCTGGCCGCCGAACATGCGGATGACGTGGTTCACCACGCCGAACTGCTGGTGGAACATGCCCTTCCAGATGAGGGCGGTGATGTAGTTGGGCATGGCCCACGGCAGGATGAGCAGCACGCGGTACACCGGGCGCAGCGCCAGCCCCTGCACGTTGAGGATGAGGGCGAGCACCAGGCCCACCGTCACGCCGATGGTGACGTTGGTCACCGTCCACACGATGGTGAAGAAGAGCGTGTAGTAGAAGTTGAGGTAGTTGAAGACGATGGAGCCGTCCTGCGCGCGTTTGGCGATGTTGAAGTCGCCGAGAATCTCCGCGTAGTTGCGCAGGCCCACCCAGATGTCCGACAGCGGCTGCCCCGTGTTGTAGAGGTTGGAGTCGGTGAAGGAGAGGGTGATGCCGTAGAAGAACGGGAAGAAGACGAGCACCACCATGCCCACCATGGCGGGGGCGATGTAGAGGTAGGCGGTGCGGTTCTCCACCACCGTCGCCACGGTGCGGGCCAGGCCGCCCAGGCCGATGAAGAGCAGGAAGGCGAGCGCCGCGACGCCCAGGCCACCGAAGGCGCGGTTGGCGCCCGAGCGCAGCTCGTCGATGCGAGAGGCCACGGCCGCCTCGTTCACCTCACCCGCGGGGGTGACGAGCCCGAGCGGGCGGCGGAACGCATCCGCGTCCCAATTGCCCGGCTGCAGCGCGGGCTCCGCGGCGAGCTGACGCTCGGCCATGACGGCCCGCGCCCGCTGCGACATGGCCTTCACCTGTCCGGCCACGAGCGCCTGCGTGCCGCTCAGCTCGGAGCGCAGCAGGCCCAGCGAGTAGCTCGCGTAGCCGCTCAAACCCACGCCGAGCGCCACCACCGCCACGACGACGAGCAGCACCTGGCGGCGCAGCACGAAGGACGCGGCCGCGGTCACCGCCAGCGGCACCAGCAGCCACAGCAGCAGCGGACCCATGTCGGGCTTCAGCGGCGCGGGCGGCATGGCGATGGCCAGCTCCACCATCCCCACCACCGAGCCCTCCACCTCCACCGGCGCGCTCAGCAGACGCCCACCGTTGGGGAGCGCCTCGGTCTCCACCTCCAGCTTGCGGGCGGTGCCCTCCTCGCGGTTGGTCTCCACCGCGGCGCGCATCCGCTGGCCGCGGTCATAGAGGGGCTTCTCCTCGCGCGACAGCCGGCGCGGGGCCGCCTTGTCCCCCTGGTCCTCGGGGAAGGTGGAGGCCTCGAGCTGGATGCCCGAGAAGGCGATGACGCGCACCGCGCTCCCGGCAGGGAGCTGCTCCTTCCAGGTGGACACCACGGCGCGCACGGAGTCCCCCGAGCCGCCCGCGCGCTGGACGAGGTCCTCCAGCGCACGCAGGGACACGAGGGCCTGACGATCGGCGCGCTCGGTGGAGACGCTCTCCAGGGTGCGCGACAGCAGCCCCTGGGCGAGCAGCAGCGAGGCGCCGAGCGCGAGCAACAGCCCCACGAGCACCCGCCCGCGGCGCAGAGCACCGGGGCCCCGGGTGCCCGGGGACTGGTCCGGGCCAGAGAGGGCTTCGGTGGAACCGCGCTCGTCGAGCGGGTGGCCGGCGGTGCCTCGTGGATCGCCGGTACGCTTGGGGGCCGTGTTGCTCACGCGGTGCCTCTCACTTCTTACGCAGACCGGCGACGTCCTTGGCGACGGCCTTCTGGGCGACGTCGAGGGCGGCCTTGGGGGTGGAAGCCTTCTTGAGGATGGAGTTCATCGCCGAGGTGGCGGGCGACCAGACCATCGTCATCTCCGGCACGTTGGGCATGGGCACGGCGACCTCGACCTGGTCGCGGAAGGCCTTGAGCTGCGCGTCGGCCTTCACCTTGGCGTCGGCGTACACGGACTGGTTGGCCGGACTCTGGCGGCCCTCCAGCGCGAGCACCTTGGCGGCCTCATCGCCGGTGAGGAACTTCGCCACTTCGAAGGCGGCGTCCTTGTTCTTCGAGGGAGCGGAGACGTACACGCCCTCCACGGTCATCCACGGACGCATGGGCTTGCCGCCGGCCTCGTCCAGGGTGGGCAGCGGCGCCAGGCCGTAGTCCACGCCCTTGGCGATTTCCCCGAGGAACCAGGGGCCGGAGAACACCATGGCGGCCTTGCCCTCGTTGAAGAGCGAGGTGATGAGGGCGCTGGAGGGCTCGGCGGGCATGATGCCGTCCTTCTCGGCCCACTTCATCATCTGCTCCACGGACTTCACGTTCTGCGGCGAGTTGAGGGTGGGCGTGGTGCCGGGGCCGAACACGCCGCCGCCGAAGCCGTTCATCAGGGCCGCGTGGTAGTAGAAGTCGCCGTACGAGTACGCCAGACCGAAGCGGCCGGCCTTCTTGTCGGTGAGCTTCTTGGCGATGGTGACCAGCTCGCCGCTCGTCTTGGGCGGCACCGGCACGAGCTTCTTGTTGTAGATGAGCGTGATGACCTTGTAGTCGAGCGGCAGGCCGTAGACGGTGCCGCGGTAGGTCATCGCCTCCATCGTGGTGGGGATGAAGCGCTTGCGGAGCGCGTCATCCAGGTAGAAGTCGATGGGCTCCACGGTGTTGCCGGCCTCGATCCACCCCCCCAGGCGGTCCTGGGCGAAGATGAAGAGGTCCGGGCCCTTGCCGCGCGGCACGGTGGCGGAAATCTTGTCCGCGTACGCGTCGTAGGGGACCGCGAGCGTGGTGACGTGGATGCCCTTGGCGGCATTGGCCGTGTTGAACTGGCCGATCACCTTCTCGAGCGCCGCCTTCTCCTCGGCGCGGTAGGCGTGCCACAGGACGAGCTCCTTCGTCTCGGCGGCGGCGGGCTTGGGGAGCAGGCCGAGGGCACACAGGCACACGGCCGCGATCATCAGTCGCAGGTTCTTCATGTCTGGGGAGCTCCTGGGAAGGGACTCGAACGGCTAGGCAGCGGACAGACGTTGCTCGGTTTCGGCGTCGAAGAGGTGCAGGGACTCCAGCTCGATGAGCACCTGCATCTTCGAGCCCATCTCGGGCGAGTGCTGGGGTGGCAGGCGGAAGACGACGGGGCTGTCGGCGAGGCGGGCGTGGACGATGACCTCGTTGCCGAGCGGCTCGACGAGCTCCACCTTCACCTCCACCGCGGCCGTCTCGCCGCGGGCGGTGGCCGTGGGCGAGATGATGTTGTCGGGACGGATGCCGACCTTGAGCTTGCGGCCGCCCTTCCCCGCCGTGAAGGCGCGCATCGTCTGGGGCACGGGCAGCTTGAAGCCCTCGCCCTCGAGCACCTCGCCGTTGGCCGAGAGCATGGCGGTGGTGAAGCTCATGGGCGGCGAGCCGATGAACTGGGCCACGAAGACGTTGGCCGGGCGCTCATACACTTCCAGCGGGGTGCCGAGCTGCTGCAGCTTGCCGTCCTTCATGACGGCGATGCGGTGGCCCATCGTCATGGCCTCGATCTGGTCGTGCGTGACGTAGACCGAGGTGACGCCCAGGCGCTGCTGGAGCTTCTTGATCTCCGAGCGCATCTGCACGCGCAGCTTGGCGTCGAGGT
Organism: Archangium sp.; assembly: GCF_045802675.1. GTDB lineage: Bacteria > Myxococcota > Myxococcia > Myxococcales > Myxococcaceae > Archangium. The sequence goes on from NZ_JBJMQO010000109.1 coordinate 57,571, forward strand.
TGGAGAGCGGCTCGTCGAAGAGGAACACGGCCGGCTTGCGCACGATGGCGCGGCCGAGCGCCACGCGCTGACGCTGACCCCCGGAGAGCTGCTTGGGCTTGCGCTCGAGCAGGTGGGTGATGCCGAGAATCTCCGCGGCCTCGTTGACCAGGCGGTCCATCTCGGGCTTCGGCGTCTTGCGAATCTTGAGGCCGAACTCGAGGTTCTCCCGGATGGTCATGTGCGGGTAGAGCGCGTAGTTCTGGAACACCATCGCGACGTCGCGCTCCTTGGGCGGGAGCTCGTTGACGACGCGATCTCCGATGGACAGGGCGCCCCCGGTGATCTCCTCCAGGCCGGCGATCATCCGCAGCGCGGTGGACTTGCCGCAGCCGGACGGACCGACCAGCACCATGAACTCATGGTCGCGGATGTCGAGGTTGAGGCCCTCGATGACCGAGACCTCGCCGTACCGCTTGGCCACATTCTTGAAAACCACACCGGCCATTCAGGCTCTCCCCACACGGGCAGAATTCAGGTCATCCCGTTGCACGTTGGCGGACGGGTTGAAGCTCATCGCGCCCGTCCCAGGATGCGGACGGACAGGGGCTCGACGGTGACGTCCATCGTCGGAGCCGCGGTGAGGCGGCCCCCGTCGAGCAGATCTTCCGCGTCCGCGCCGCTCCAGGCCTCCGGCCAGGGGAACGAGACGGACGCCTTCTTGTCGCTGCGGTTCACCGCCACCACCACAGCGTCGCCCGACTCGGGCTCGTGGCGAAGAAAAGTGTAGACGTCTCCGTCGGTGGCGAGCCCCTTGTGGGTGCCCCGCGAGAGGGCCGGGTGCGCGCGGCGCACGGTGATGAGCTTCTGGTAGAACTGGCGCAGGGCCTCGTCGCGAGGCAGGCCGGCGCCGGGCTGCACCGCGCGCGAGCCCCAGGGCATGTCGCCGCGGTTGGCGGGCCAGTCACCGCCGGGGCGGCCCACCTCCTCGCCGTAGTAGATGACGGGGATGCCGGAGGTGGTGAGCTGGAGCGCGGCGGCGAGCCGGAAGCGCTTCGTGTCGCCCTGGAGCTGGAAGAGCGCGCCGGGCACGTCGTGCGAGGACAGGAAGTGCGAGAGGTAGTGGCCCTTGCGTACCTTGCCGCGCGAGCGCAGGTAGGCATCGAAGGCCACGGTGCGGCCGCGGCCCTGGGCCCACGCGAGCGCGCTGCCCTGGAAGCCGAAGTCGAAGCCGGCGTCCATCTCGTCGTCGACGAACCAGGGGTCGAGCGACTCGCGGTCCCCGCCCCACACCTCGCCGAGCAGGAAGAAGTCCTTGCCGAGCTCCTCGCGGGTGCGGCGGCGGTGCTCCTGCCAGAAGGGGTGGTCGACGTGCTTCACCGTGTCGAGGCGGAAGCCGTCCACGCCCGAGCGCTTGCCCCAGGCGAGCTGCGCGTCGAGGAGGTACTTCGCCACCTCGGGCAGCTCCGTCTTGAAGTCGGGCAGGCCGGACACGCAGCTCGTCAGGTCATCCTGGCCGCAGGTGCCCTTCTCCTCCGAGCGCAGCCAGCCGCGCGTCTCGGGAGCGGTGAGGTAGTGCGAGTTGTAGCCGGGGTGGTTGTAGACGACGTCCAGCAGCACGCGGATGCCGCGCTGGTGGCACGCGTCCACGAGCGCCTTGAAGTCCTGCTCGGTGCCGAAGCGTGGGTCGAGCTTCTGGAAGTCATCGGCCCAGTAGCCGTGGTAGCCCCAGTCGGGGAAGCCGGCGCCGGTGACGAAGCCGTCGATGTTCTTCACCACCGGGGTCATCCACAGCGCCGTCACGCCGAGGGAGGACAGCTCGTCGAGCTGCTCGCGCAGGCCCTCGAGGTCCCCGCCGTGGAAGGCGCCCGGGGCCTTCTTGTCCACCTGGACGTTGTTGGCGGCGTCGCCGTCGGCGAAGCGGTCCAGCACGACGAAGTAGAGGACCTCGTCGGCCCAGCGGCGCTCGGGAGCGGGAGCCGCGGCGGCGGGAGGGGGAGTGGGCGCGGGGGCCGGAGGCGACGCGCTCTTACCCACCTCCGAGGTTGCTTCCCCGGCGGGCGGCCGCTGCGAGTGAGCGCAAGCCGTCAACGTCAGGGGGAACAGCAACAGTGAAGTGGCGAGAAGATGACGACTATTCGCGCGTCTGGCCGGAAGGCGACAAGGCGACGAATCAACCATTGCGCGGGACTTTTCCACACCCGCTTTGGAAAGTGAACCCTCCCACTCCAGATGTTGGGGAACGGACGTGAATCCGGGAGGTTGACTGGTTTTTTTCACGTGAAGGGCGCGCACGCGCGCACCCCCAGCATGGAACGCCCGTGGGAACGCGGGTTGACGCAATGTGACAACACATTGCGTCAATCCCTGGCGTTAGCGACGGCCCACCGCGTCAGGGGACGGTGTTGGTCCGGTCCGGCACCTGGAGGGGGTCCGCCTTGCCCACGTCCTTCACGACGACGATGTCGCGGGCAATCATCTCCGTGTCCTGGTTGGCGAAGGAGGCGCGCACGGTGGAGCCCGGCGCGAGGAACTCGCGGCCAGTCTGCTTACCCCCCTGGTAGTAGCGCGTCTGCTCGGTGATGCGCAGGTAGCGCGTCTTGCCGTCCTTGTCCTCGATGACGAGCACGTCCGAGTACTCGGCGGTGACGGTGCCCTTGAGGGAGAAGCCGCGCTCGAACGACCAGGGATTCTTCGCGATGTTGCCCTCGCTGCCCGAGCCGCTGCGCATCGCCACCGTGCTGTCCGTGCGGCAGCCCGCGAGCACCACCGCGCCCCACAACGCGCCCCAGATGAGTCTCCGCATGCCCGCCTCCCCGGGGCGAGATGCCGCCCCCCACGCTGGGTGAAGGTGAAGCCGGGATGAAGGGGTCGCAACGGTCCCCAGGACGGGCTGGCTGCCCGGTTGCTCCAAGGGGTTGCTCCAGGGGACGCGGACGCCGAAGCGGACGTCAGCTCAGACGCCGAGCCGGGCCAGCAGTGCCCGGGAGCTCTCGCGCTCGAGCACCAGCAGCACTTGGCCGGACACCGCGGGCGCGCCCACCGAGGAGAAGCGCGTCTCGAGCACCACCACGCGGTCATCGCCCTGGGCTTCCTTCACGACACCGGCGACCACGGCGCCGGCCGCGCCGCGCACGAGCACCGGCACGGAGGGCAGCAGCCTCCAGCCCGTCAGCGTGCCGATGGCCGACAGGCACGCGCTGGCCACGATGTTGGCGGTCTCCGACAGCGCGCTCTCCCGCTCCTCCAGGGGCGCGTCGTGCCGCCGCAGCAGCAGCGCCTCGAGCGCCGTGCTGTCCTCTTGGGGCAGCACCAGCAGCAGCACGCCCTGGAGTTGGCCCTGCATGCCCAGCCTGGCGGCCACGACGGGCGCGTCGCTCCCGCCCAGCAGCCCGGCCAGCTCCGAGGCCGCAGCCAGTACCGCGCGCGGCACGGAGAGATTCACCGTGCGGCCACCCACCAGCCGCGCGAGCGCGCTCACCGCGTGCCCGCAGCCGATGTTGGCCACCTCGCGAAGGGCGTCCAGCTGAATGTCGCTCGGTTGAGGGCTCACGCGGACAGTAACCTCGGCACGTCCAGGATGAAGACCGGGCGGCCACTTCCCAGGATGGTCACCCCTGAGAGGCCCGGTAGCAAGTCCAAGGGCCGGGACAGCGGCTTGAGCACCGCTTCCTCCTGCCCCACCAATCGGTCCACCGCGAGCGCGACCCGTCCCGCGTCCCCTTCCATCACCACGAAGGGCCGCACGCCCTTGCGCGGAGGCGCCTCGACGCCCACCAGCTCGTCCAGCGCGTATACCGGCAGCAGCCCCTGGCCGTGGGGCAGCAGCGGCATCTCCCGGCTGCGCTCCAGCGTCTCGCTGTCGGCCTCCATCGCGCCCACCACCTTGGCGATGGGCAGGCCGAACACTTCGTCCCCCACCGCCACCAGCAGCAGGTGCACCACCGCCACCGTCAGCGGCAGCCGCAGGGTGAAGCGTGTGCCGCGGCCCAGCTCGCTCTCGATTTCGAGCGTCCCGCCCACGTTCTCCACCACCCGCTTCACCGCGTCCATGCCGACGCCGCGGCCGGAAATCTCGGAGACGTCCTTCGCGGTGGACACGCCCGGCAGGCACGCGAGCAGGAAGGCCTCGCGGTCCGTCATCCGCGCCGCGGCCTCCGCGCTGATGGCGCCGCGGGCCACCGCCGCCGCCTTGAGCTTCGCCGCGTCCATGCCGCGGCCGTCGTCCTCCATCTCCACCACCACCCGGTCGCGCGCGCGCCGCACCGACACCAGCACGCGCCCGCGAGGGCCCTTGCCCGCCGCCGCCCGCTCCTCGGGCGACTCCAGACCGTGGTCGATGCAGTTGCGCAGCAGGTGCAGCAGCGGGTCCGCCAGCTCGTCGAGGATGGCGCGGTCGAGCTCGATCTCCGCACCGGTAATCACGAGGTCCACCTCGCGCTCGCGGCGCCGGGCGATGTCGCGCGCCGCGCGGGGCAGGCGGTCCGTGATGAGCGACAGCGGCGTCATGCGCGCGCTCATCACCTTGTCGTGCAGGTCCTTCACCAGGGCCTGCAGCCGGTAGACGCCCTCCTCGATGGGCGGGCGCGAGCTCTCCGGCAGCACCTTGCCCAGCTCGCGCAGACGGGCGGTGGCCAGCAGCAGCTCGCCCACGGTGTCGAGGAAGTAGTCCAGCAGCTCCGTGCGCACGCGCACCGTGCGCGTGGCGTCCGTCCCCGCGGAAGTGGACCGGGGAGCCTCGGCCAGGGCCGGGCCGCCGGTGGGCGCCAGGGCGGGCGCGGGAGGGGGCGCCGCCACGGCCTGCTTCAGCGAGACGAGCTCCACCTCGGCGATATTGCGCAGCGCCTTGCGGATGCCCTCGTCGCTCTCGGCCGTCTCCAGCTCGAGCTGGATGTGGCCCTCGGGGATGCGGCCGGCCTTGAGGTCCTCCAGGGGCGGCTGCAGGTCGTGCAGCGTGCCCAGGCCCGTCAGCCGCTTGTGCACGAGGAAGGCGCGCACGCCCGGCGTCTGGCACGTGGGGGCGATGCGCAGCCGCAGGGCCCAGCGCACCGGCGCCGCCGCTTCCGGCTTCGCCTCTTCCACCTGCGGCGAGGACACCACGGCGGCGACCCTCGCGGCGAGCTGCTGCGTCGCGGGCGCGGGGTCGGCGGCCGGCATCACCGCGGCCACGCGGACCTCGGCCCCGGGAGCGGGCGCGCTGGGCGCCTCGGCCACGGCGGCCTGGGCCACGGGAGCGGCCACGGCGGCCTGGGCCACGGGAGCGGGCACGGCGGCGGCGACGGAGGCGGCCACGGCCGGCGCGGGCGCATCCGGCGCGGGCGTGGTGGAGACGCGGCCCAGCACGCGCGTGGCACCAGGGGTGCGGCCGGTGAGCACGCACACGCGGTCGGCGAGCTGTCCGAGCAGGGCCGAGGCGTCATCCGGCGGCTTGCTGTCCGCCACGGAGCGCACCTGGGCCATCATCACGTCGGTGGCGGACAGGAGCAGGTCCACGAGGCCGCGCTCCAGGCGGCTGGGGTCCTGGCGGATGGCGTCCACCAGGTCTTCCACGCGGTGGGCCAGCACGGCGATGGGCTCGAAGCCCATGGACGAGGCCATGCCCTTCACCGAGTGGGCGTGGCGGAACATGGAGTCCACCACGGCGGGGGCGCCCTCGCGCTCCAACTGCACGAGGTCCCTCCCCAGCCCCTCCAGGTGCTCGCTCGCCTCGGTCAGGAACAGACCGAGGTAGCGGGACATGTCCATCGTCATGTCCGGCCTCGGACGCGTGTCGGGGAGGGGCTCAGCCCTCGCCCAACACCTTCTTGACGACGGCCAGCACGTCTTCGGCGCGGAACGGCTTGACGATGAAGTCCGAGGCTCCCGCCTCGATGGCCTCCATCACCAGGCTCTCCTGTCCCAGCGCCGAGCACATGATGACCACCGCGTTGGCGTCGTACTTGATGATCTCCCGCGTGGCCTCGATGCCGCTCTTGAACGGCATGACGATGTCCATCGTCGTGAGATCCGGCTTGAGTTCCTTGTACTTCTCCACGGCCTCCAATCCATTGGCCGCCTCGCCGACGACCTCGAAGCCGCCGGACGCGAAGATGTCCTTGATCATGTTGCGCATGAAGATGGCATCGTCGACGACCAGCACCCGCTTAGCCATTTGAAGCTCCGCCTCCGCTCAAGGCCCCGAGAGGGCCGCGGACACTACCATCCGCCCATTTCTGGCGGCTACTCACTTCTGTTGTCCCGCGGTGAAGAGTCCAACCACCGCGGAATCCAGCCCTTCTGGATCCAACACCGTCACGGCCAGGCCCTTCAACCGGGCCACCCCGCGAACCGCCGGAATGGCCTTGCCCGGAGCCGTGCTCACCCGCTCCACCGCCTCGATTCCATCCACATCCGTCACCAACAGGCCCAGGTCCTTGCGCCCCCGCTCCAACAGCACCACCCGGCCCTGCGGCGTGGGCCCATCCGGCAGGCCCAACAACTGTCGCAACTCCACCACCGTCACCACCCGTCCCCGGAGGTTCATCACCCCCTTCACCGCCGCGGGCGCCCGAGGCACCCGCGTGAACCGCTCCGGAGGCACCACCACCTCCTTCACCGCCGCCAGTGGCAGGCCGTACCGCTCCTTCTCCACCCGGAAGATGACATGCCGCACGGTGTAGACCTTCTATCAGCAGGCCACGGGTTCAGGGAAATCGATCACAACGGGCAACCGCACGATCCCCACCCCGCCAGGGGGGATTGGAAACACTCAGGCGTTCAGCCGGAAGCTGCGCACCACGCTCTGCAGCTCGATGGAGAGGTTGGTCAGCTCGCTGGCCAGGGAGGTCATCCGCACCATGGCGTCCGACTGGTCCTGGATGACGGCCTGGATGGCCTCGGTGGAGGAGGCGTTGTTCTTGGCGACGAGGGAAATCTCCTCGGTGGCCTTCACCATCTCCTCGCTGCCCTTGAGCTGCTCGCGGGCGCTGTCGGAGATGAGGTGGACCTTCTCGGCCACCTTGCGCACCGTGTCGGTGATGGCGCCCATGGAGCGCACGATGCCGGTGAGGTCCTCGCGGCCCTCGGCCAGTTCCTCGATGCCCTCCTTCATGGCGCTCACCACCGCCGTGGACTGGCCGGAGATGTCGCGCGCCAGCCGGGAAATCTGTTCGGCGGAGCGGCCCGCGCTCTCGGCCAGCTTGCGCACCTCGTCGGCCACCACCGCGAAGCCGCGGCCGTACTCGCCCGCGCGCGCCGCCTCGATGGTGGCGTTGAGCGCCAGCAGGTTCGTCTGCTGCGCCACCTGGGTGATGGCGTCGACGATTTTGGAAATCTCCTGCGTCTTCTCGCCGAAGGCGAACACCTGCTGGCTCGCCGCTTCAATCCGGTTGAAGACCTTCTTCACCTTCTCGCCGGCCAGCAGCGCCGCCTTGGAGCCGTTCTCGGCCGCGCTGCTCGTCTCGGCGGCGGTGCGGGCCGCGTCCTCGGCGCTCGCCGCGGTGCGCTGGATGCTGCCCGCCATCTCGGTAATCACCTTGGACGTCTTGCCGACGAGCTGCGACTGCGTCTCCGCGCCCTGGGCGATCTTGTCCATGGACAAGCCGACTTCCTCATTGGTCGCGTTGACGTTCTCCGCCGAGCCCTGCAGGTCCTTGGCCGTGTCGGCCACGCTCTTGGCGGTGTCCTGGATCTTGCCCACCAGGTCGCGCAGGTTCTCCTGCATGCGGCGGATGGCCATGGCCAGCTCGTCGATCTCATCGCGGCGCAGGGCGCGAGGCGGCTCGACGAGCAGCGGCTTGGACAGGTCGCCCTGGGAGATTTCGAAGGCCGAGCGCGAGAGCACCCGGACACGCGTCACGCGCGCCAGGTAGCGCGGCAGCGTGACGGAGAGCGCCACGCTGATGAACACGCCGATGCCGATGCGGCCCCAGAACCAGCTTGGCCCCAGCGGCTCGGTGGCCATGAGCGCGCCGGTGAGCACGCCACCGAGCACGATGTAGCCACTGAAGATCTTCAGTTGCAGGGACACCTCATGCCCGCCTGTGCCGGTCTGCTCGACATTGCGCAGCAGCCGCTGCACGGGATCGCGGCGGGGGGAGAGGCCTGGGGATGAATCGTCGCGGAGAGGGCGGCGCACGGTTTCGCTTTTCCGGGGGGACAGCGACAGCAGTGGGTGGGTTTAGCCCTACCGTCCGGAACGGTCAATCCGCCCGCCTCCTCGGAAGTGGTCGAAGCCGGCGGGCAAGCGCAGGCTCCGGCCCGCTGCGTCACGAACGTGTCCGGGCGCACCCGGAGTGAGCCGGCCGATGCGCGTGACGGGCTCCTCCCCTCGGAGACAGGCCCGTTCGAAGGCCGAGGTGCGCGCAGGTGGGACGGCGAGCAGCAGCTCGTAGTCCTCGCCTCCCGCGAGTGCTCCCTCGGTCCCCAGGGTGGCTCGGACGGCACGGGAGAGGGGAAGCCGCTCGAGCTCCAGTTCGGCGCCCACGCGGGACGCGGCGCACAGGTGCCCGAGGTCCTGAGCGAGCCCGTCGGAGAGGTCCAGCCCCGCCGAGGCGTAGCGCGCGGCGAGCCGGCCCAGCTCCACCTTGGGCACGGGGCGCTTCTGACGGAGGATCGCCGCGGAGCGCCGCTGGCCCGCCAGGAGCTGCTGGAGGCCGAGCCGTGCGTCGCCCAGCGTGCCCGAGACGTACAGCACATCGCCCGGGCGGCCTCCGGCGCGGGTGAGGGGCGCGGAGCCCGGAGACAGCTCGCCCGCGGCGGTGATGGTGACGGACACCTCGCGCGCGGAGGTGAAGTTGCCGCCCACCAGCGTGATGCCGTGCGTGCGGGCCAGGGCGCTCATGCCCCTCGCGAGGCCGAGCAGCTCGCGGCGCGGGTAGTCCCGGGGCAGCGCCAGCGCGCAGACGAACCAGCGCGGCACCGCGCCCATGGACGCGAGGTCCGACAGGTTCACCGCCAGCGCCTTGTGGCCAATGTCCTCGGGCGAGTACCAGGCGCGCTTGAAGTGCACGTCCTCCACCACCGCGTCCGTGGTGATGCACTGCGCGCCCCTCGAGGGAGACAGCACCGCGCAGTCATCTCCCGGGCCCACCGGCACGCGGGCCCTCGGGAACTGCGACAGGAAGAGGTCGATGAGGGTGAATTCCCCCGCTGGCTTCTTGCTCACGGGCTCGGAGCGTAGATCCAACCCGTGGGGGCCGATACCCTCACCCCGTCCCTCTCCTTGGGGGGAGAGGGTGTTTGCTCAGAAGCGCTCGGGCTCCGTGTCCAGGTCCACCGGCGGCGGGATGAAGGCGGGCCCCTGCTGCGAGGACTGCGGCGGCTCCTTGGGCAGCACCACCCGGAAGCACGAGCCCCGGCCCACCTCGCTCGTCACCGACACCTGCCCGCCGTGCCCTTCCACGTAGCTCTTCACGATGGCCAGCCCCAGGCCCGCCCCGCCGTACTCGCGCGTGGGGCTGTCGTCCACCTGGTAGAAGCTCTGGAAGATGCGCTCGCGCTGGTCCTCCGGGATGCCCACCCCGGTGTCCTCCACCTCGATGCGGTAGCCCGGCATGCCCAGCTGCGGCTGCGCCATCAGCTCCGAGAGCCGCAGGTCCACCCGGCCGCCCGCCGGCGTGAACTTCACCGCGTTGGCCAGCAGGTTCACCACCACCTGCCGCAGCTTCTCCCGGTCCGCCACCACCTTCGGCTGCACCACCGGCGGCAGCAGCGCCTTGAGCGCCAGCCCCTTGCGCTGCGCCTGCGGCGTCACGCTGGTGATCGCGCTCTCCACCAGCTCCTGGATGTCCACCCACTCGAAGGCGAGCCGCACCTTGCCCGCCTCGATTTGACTCATGTCCAGGATGGAGGAGATGAGCTTGAGCAGCGTGTTGCCCTTGTCGATGATGGTGCGCGCGAACTGCATCTGCTCCGGGTTGAGCGAGCCCACCAGTCCCTCGGCCAGCATCTCCGAGTAGCCGATGATGGAAGACAGGGGCGTGCGCAGCTCGTGGCTCACCGTGCCCAGGAAGCTCGACTTCATCCGGTCCGCTTCCTTCAGCCGCTGGTTGAGCCGCATCAGCTGCGCGTTCTGCGCCTCCAGCTCGCGCTGCGTCTCCACCATCGCCTCGAGGTGCAGCTGCCCCGCCAGGTAGGACTTCTGCCCGGCCGCCAGCAGCGCCGCCATCACCTGGCCCACGTGCGCCAGCATCTTCATCACCTTGGACTCGGGCATGCGCCGCACGTGCATCACCAGCTCGCGCGCCCGCGCCAGGTCCAACCCCTGCACCTCGGCCAGCGAGGCCGGCAGCTCCTTCAAGTCCTCCGGCGCGAAGGGCCCGAAGACGACGCGCCCCAGCAGGTCGCCCTCCCACAGCACCGGCACCACCACGTAGCGCAGGCCGGTGAAGCACGGCTGGGTGAGCATCTCGCCGCCCAGGGGGCTCGTCCCGGCCAGCACCTGGGCGCCCTGCGTGGGGGCCAGCGGGCCCTCGTTCAACCGGGCCACCAGCGCGGCACAGCGCGAGCGGCCCTCGCCACAGCTGTTGACGAAGCCGCAGAAGTCTCCGTTGCTCCCCTTGGTGTCCGCCAGCGTGCGGCCCCGCTCGTCCAGCACGCGGATGCCCACCCGGTACAGCTCCCCGAGGCTGTCCACCACGTCGCCAAACGTGATGGGATCCAACATGTCCACCAGCGACAGCTTCTGCTGGAGCACGGAGCCCGCGTGCTCCGGCGCGCTCAGCGCGGCGCCCGGTTTGTCGGCGCTCATCGCGACTTCCCCCCGGCCGGAGGATACAGGGACTCCAGGGCCGTGCCCTTGAGCTCCATCTGCTGGAAGATGTGCGTGAGGAATTCCTTCTCCGTCAGCCCGACATTGCGCGATACCCGCATCCGCTCGTCCAGGTTGCGCCAGGCCACCTGCAGCAGCGCGTGCAGCGTCTCCATCACACCTTCTCCCCGGAGCGCCACCGCTCCCACCACCGGCTCCGCGCCCCGCTGGCGCGCCTGCTCCAGCTCCTCGTCCGTCTGCGCGTCCGGCAGATCCCGCTTGTTGAACTGGATGACCACCGGAACCTGGGAAGCGTCCAGGCCATTCTCCCGCATGTTGGACCGCAGCCTGCGCCAGTAGGCGTTGTTCTCCCCGGCCGCTCCCCGGCGGCTGTCGGCGATGAAGGCCACCCCGTCCGCGTTCTGCAGGACCACCCGGCGCGTGGCGTCGTGGACGACCTGCCCGGGCACCGTGAAGAGCTTGAGCTTCACCTTGAAGCCCGAGCTGCTGGTGAAGAACACCGGGAGCAGGTCGAAGAAGAGCGTTCGGTCTTCGTGCGTCTCCACGCTGAGCAACCGGCCACGCGCCTCGGGCCTCGCCCGAGCGTGGATACACCGCAGGTTGGTCGTCTTCCCACTCAGCCCAGGGCCGTAGTAGACGAGCTTCAGTGTGAGTTCGCGCTGGGCGTGGTTGAGTTGCACGTGCGGAGCTCAGGCTGCCGAGAGGGAAGAGGGGGAAGGGTCAGCCAACCCGCTCCAGGCGGACGGTTTTTTATAGTGAAAGGTGTTCAGCATTGAAAGCCGCCCCCTGTCGTGTCCATGTGGGACCCCCCGGATGAGGCAGGAGCGGGCGGCCTTGGAATGCCGGGGACACGTGCGCAGTTTGGATGAGTCCGGCTCCCCCCACCCGTGGGGGGAAATGTACGCCGCACCTAAGAGCGTGCGTGGGCACCGGTGAAGCGGTTAGGATCGTAGCGCAATGGAGGAGCAAGGCATGACGATGAAGCGGGTGGAACCGGGCGTGGAGGTGAGCGCTATGCCAGTGCCGGACATGGCCAACCTGCCCAACGACCTGGCGCCGGCGGTGAAGTTTTCCGCCCCGACCGACGAGGACCTGGCGTCCGTGGCCGCCCTGCGTGCCAACTCGGATCCCTGGAAGAGCCGGGGCGAGACGTTGGAAGATAGCGTGAAGTCGCTCACGGCGCTGAGGCCCTACATCCACGTGGCCAAGGTGCAGAGCCAGGTGGTGGGCTACGTGACGGTGGAGCGCGACGGCCCGGTACCGGGCGCGGCCTACATGCGCAACATCGTCGTGAAGCCGGAGCTGCGCCGGCGCGGCGTGGGCATGGCGGTGCTCAACCAGGCCCTCCAGGTCGCGCGGGACATGTTCCGCAAGACGATCGCCCTCCGGGTGGATCCGGCCAACGCGCCGGCGGTGAGCTTCTACCGCAACGCGGGCTTCACCACCGTGGCCACCGTGGTGTCCAAGAAGTCCGGCAAGCTGCGCCTCCTCATGTCGCGCGAGCTGTGACCGGTTGCTGAGAAGACGGGAAGAACGGTCACGTCCTCCAGGGCCGTGTCCTCCCGTCCCAGAATCCGCCCGGCCGGGTCCTTCACCAGGGACCTCGCCGGGCGTCTTCATTTCGCGGCCGTTCCCCCGCCCGCCCTCCGGCCCGGCGCCTCGCGGGCGGGCGTTCCGTTTCCAGAATTCGTGGCAATTCCCAGCTATGCTGCACCCGCTCTCCCGGTGGCCGAAGGGGCCCGGGATGGAAGAAGGATGGGCCGAGCATGAAGAGCACCGCGGAGTGGCTGCGTCACCTGGCTCGTCCAGGTGCACTGGAGCTGGCCCTGCTGACGGGGCGCACGCCCATGGTGAAGACCGGGGCCGGCTTCGAGTCGGTTGACGACACCCCGCTCACCACGGAGGTGCTGCAGGCGCTGCTGCAGGGCCTGGTGGGCGAGGCCCGTGCCGCCACCGTCTCCGAGAAGCCCAGCCAGTGGGCCCTGCGTCTCGAGGGCGTCGGCGCCGTCGTCGTCGGAGCCCTGCGCCGCGGCGACGCGCTCAACGTGCGCATCGTGCGCAACGAGCCCCACGCGGCCACCCCGCCCCCACCCGCCGCGAGTGCCCCCGCCCCCGCCGCGAGCGCCCCCCCTCCCGCGCCCGCCGCGAGTGCCCATGCTCCCGCGCCCGCCGCGAGCTCCCCCCTTCCTGCTCCCGCCACGCGAGCTCCCGCCCCGGCCGCCTCCGCCGCGCCTGCTCCCGCCGCGCGTCCGGCGCCCTCCCCCGCAGGCCCGCCCGCCAAGAAGGCCGGGATGCAGATCCTCCCGCCCGAGCAGCGCGAGACGGCCGCGCCAGCGCCCCCCGCGGACAACATCCCCCTGCCGGACGAGGTGCCCGCGGCCGAGGTGCCCCAGGGCCCCCGCATCGTCGTGCGGCCCGAGTCCGCGAGAGACCTGGGCATGCTCCTGGAGGACGCGCGCCAGGTGGGCGCCAGTGACCTGCACGTCATCGCCGGCCGCCCTCCCCTCTTCCGCCTCGTCGGCGAGCTGCTGTCCCACGGAGAGCCGCTCCCGCCCGAGGTGGTGGAGACGATGCTGCTGCCCCACGTGCCCGCGCGGCTGCGCCCGGTGCTCGACCGCGACGGCAGCTGTGACTTCTCGCTCGACCTGGCGCAGGCGGGCCGCTGCCGCGTCAACGTCTCGCGCCAGCGCACCGGCTACAAGGGCTGCTTCCGCCTCATCTCGCGCCAGATTCCCACCCTCACCTCGCTCGGCCTGCCCACGGACATCGCCAAGGCCACCCACCACCACCAGGGCCTCATCGTCGTCACCGGCCCCTCGGGCCATGGCAAGACGAGCACGCTGGCGGCCATCGTGGACATCATCAACTGCGAGACGAGCCACCACGTGCTCACCGTGGAGGACCCGGTGGAGTTCGTCCACCCGCGGCGCAAGGCCCTGCTGAGCCAGCGCGAGGTGGGCACCCACACCAAGACGTTCGCCAGCGCCCTCAAGGGCAGCCTGCGCGAGGACCCGGACGTCATCCTCGTGGGCGAGCTGCGCGACACCGAGACGGTGCGCATGGCGCTCGCCGCCAGCGAGACGGGCCACCTGCTCATCTCCACGATGAACACGCCCAGCGCGGCGAAAACCATCGACCGGCTCATCGACCTCTTCCCGCCGGGAGACCAGGCCCAGGTGCGCATGACACTCGCCAGCAGCCTGCGCCTCATCGTCAGCCAGCGGCTCATGCCGAGCGCGGACGGCCAGCGCCTCGTGGCCGCCGCCGAGCTGCTCCCCGGCTCGGTGGCCCTCGGCAACCTCATCCGCGACAACAAGACGTACCAGATTCCCTCCCTGCAGCAGCGCGGCAAGTCACTAGGCATCGTGCGCTTCGACGACTCGCTCGCCGAGCTGGTGCGCTCCGGCAAGACGACGCTGGAGATCGCCAAGGGCTACGCCGAGAGCCCCGACGAGCTGGAGGCCATGGTGACGGGCAAGCGGCCCGGCGCGCCTCCCGAGCCCCCCGCCTCGCCCGACGGAGCCAAGCAGCTGCTGTCCAAGATGGGCGGCCTCCTCAACCGCAAGAGCGCCTGAGCCATGAGCACCGTTCCGCGCATCGCCGTCCTCTTCGACAAGCTCCTGGAGAACAAGGGGAGCGACCTGCACCTGAGCATCGGCCACCCGCCCCTGGGGCGCATCCGCGGCCAGCTCACCGCCCTGCGCGAGGCCCTCCTCACCCAGGCCGAGCTGGAGACGCTGCTCTTCGAGCTCACCAACGCCGAGCAGCAGCGCCAGATTACCGAGGAGCTCGACCTCGACTTCGCCTACAGCTACGGCACGCGGGCGCGCTTCCGCGCCAACTACTTCCACAAGACGACGGGCATCGCGGCCGTCTTCCGCACCATTCCCAGCAAGGTGCTGTCGCTGGCGGATCTCAATACGCCCGAGGTGGTGCGCAAGCTCTCCGAGCGCCGCAGCGGATTGGTGCTCGTCACCGGCCCCACCGGCAGCGGTAAGTCCACCACGCTGGCGGCGATGATCAACCACATCAATCAGACCCGCTCGGCGCACGTGCTCACCATCGAGGACCCGGTGGAGTTCGTGCACGAGTCGGCGAAGAGCCAGGTGACCCACCGCGAGGTGGGCGTGCACGCCTCGAGCTTCGCCAACGCCATCCGCTCGGCGGGCCGCGAGGACCCCAACGTCATCCTCATCGGCGAGCTGCGCACCAACGAGACGATGAAGCTCGCGCTGCAGCTGGCCAGCTTCGGCGTGCTGGTGATGGCGACGGTGCACACCAACAGCGCACCGGCCACCATCGACCGCATCATCAACTCGTTCCCCGCCGAGGAGCAGCCACAGGTGCGCGGCATGCTCGCCGAGGGCCTGGTCGGCATCGTCGCCCAGCAGCTCATCCGCACCGCGGACGGCAAGGGGCGTGTGGCGGCGCTGGAGATCCTCATCGGCACGAGCGCCATCGCCTCGATGATTCGCGAGGGGAAGGTGTTCCAGATCGCGAGCAAGATGCAGTCGAGCCAGAACCTGGGCATGCAGACGCTGGACATGCACCTGGAGAGGCTGGTGGCCGCCAACACCATCACCGCCGAGGCGGCGATGGAGAAGGCCCAGGACAAGGAGGCCTTCGCGAAGATCCTCCAGCGGCTCAAGCCGGAGTACGAGGTGTCCGAGTTCGATTCCGGGGAGCCGGGCGGCTCGCACTGAGCCCCACGCGGCTCCGCACCGGGGCCCGGAGGCTACTGCTGCTCCGCCGTGACGTCCGAAACGCGGGTGGCTGTCAGGGCTCGCTCGAACCACTGGTCGAGGAGCGCCGGGTCCCTGCACGCCTGGATGAGCTTGCGAGAGTTCTCATCCACGGGCACCCCGCGCACGGTGAGAATCCGAACGATGTCCTCGGCTCGCCCTTCGAGCCTGCCTTCGACCCTGCCTTTCTGACGGCCCTGTTCGATGAGTTCCTCGCCAACGGTCATCATCAGTTCCTCCGTTCTCTGAGCACCCGCCACGGAACGTAGCACTTCCCGCGTGACCCCACGTGCCGCCTTGTCCCCCACCTGTAAAAGGTAACGAACGACCACGCGCAGGTTATCGAGTCCGTCGGGAGCGGCGTGAACCTCCGCGAACAGCGCCGTCCAGCTCGGGAGACGGTGGCTGAGTTCCTCGGAACGGCCGTAACGCAAGACGAGAAACGCCAGCCGCACCAGCGGCGGCCCCGGGCGTGACATCAACGCCTCCGCGCGCTCGGCCGTCAGGTCATCGAGCAGGAACTCGAAACGCGGGACGAAGGTGAGCCAGTGCTCCCGCTCCTCGGCTTCATCCGGCAGCTCGAAGAGTTCTTCGACCCGTCGCGGCGCCGTCCAGGCGCCCTCTGGCCCGTGGTACATGACCAGGGGGACAATCACCGGAAGCCGCTCGCTCTCCGGGTGCTCCTTGCGCCAGTGCTCGGCCTGCCGGACCACGTAGCGGAGCATGCGCAGAGCCATCCACCGGTCCACCGACGACTGATGCTCCAGCAGGATGTAGAGCAGGAGCTGCTGCCCGCCGCGCAGACGCGCCGAGAAGAGCAGGTCGCTCTGCGTCTCCCTCAGCTCCGGATCCACGACGGAGCCGGGCTCGCGGCGCAGCGTCGACCAGTCCACCCGCGATACGACGTCCGGAGGCAACACGGCGCGCAGCTCGGCCTCCGCCCGCTCGGGCTGGCCCCAGGTGAAGCGCACGAAGAGATCATGAGGACCGGGCATCGTGAGCGAGGCCCGAGCACGCGGTATGCCAGCGCGGCCTCGCAGAGGACTCACCGCAAGACCCCGTCCGCTCCGGCTCTCCGCGTCCCGCGCGAGAGACGCTCAGAAGTCGACGTCGTCCTCGGGCTCGGGCGTGACCGTGTACGTGCCGTTGAACCAGGCACCCAGCGCCTCGAGCTGGTCGATGCGCCGCGCCGGCGGAAGGCTCGTGAGGAAGGCGCGCCCGTAGTTCTTCGTCACGATGCGCCGGTCCAGCATCGCCACGATGCCCCGGTCCGCCCTCGTCCGGATGAGCCGGCCGAAGCCCTGCCGCAGCGCCAGCGCCGCCTGCGGCAACTGGTAGCCACCAAAGGCCTCCTCGCCCCGCGCCTCGAGCTGCCGGATGCGCGCCGCCACCACCGGATCTCCCGGCGAGGCGAAGGGCAGCCGGTCGATGATGACCAGGCTCAGCGCGTCCCCCGGCACGTCCACGCCCTCCCAGAAGCTGTGCGCCGCGAAGAGCACACTCGGGTGCTCGCGGAAGGCCTCCAGCAACTGCTGCTTGGGCCGCTCACCCTGTAGCAACACCTGGTACGGCAGCCGGTTGCGCGCGAGCGCGTGCGCCCGCTCCATGTTGCGCAACGAGGTGAAGAGCACGAAGGCCCGGCCTCCCGTCACCTCGCACAGCCGGATGATCTCCTCCGCCGCCGCCTCGATGAACCCCGGGGCCGCCGGGTCCGGCAGGTGCGTGGGCAGGTACAGCGCCGACTGCTGCTCGAAGTCGAAGGGGCTCGGCACCGAGACCGTGCGCACGCTCGTCACCGGCACGCCCTCCTCGTCGTACAGCCCCATGCGCCTCGCGAAGAAGTCGAAGCGCCCCTCCGCCGCCAGCGTCGCCGAGGTGAACACCACCGTGTCCACCCCTCCGTACAGCCGCTCCTGCAGCTCCCTCGAAATCTCGATGGGGCTCGCGCGCAGGAACACGCCCCGCCCTCGCGCCTCCGCCCAGTACACGTGGTCGTTCGACTCCACCTTCTCCAGGAACGACAGGTCCGCCACCAGCTCCGCGCACCGACGCGTGAGCAACGTCAGCTCCGGCTCGCGCTCCGTCGTCGTGAACGCCGACAGCGCCGAGAGCGACTCCTTCACCTGCTCGATGGAGCCCGACAACAGCGCCAGCCGCTCGGGGTTGAGCGCCACCGCGCCCTCGTGCTCCTTGAGGCCCAGCACCCGCGGCGCCTGCGAGAAGAGCGCCTCCGAATGCGTGCGCAGCCGCACCACCAGCGAGGACAACATCCCGAAGCGCGAGTCCGTCGTCGGCAGCGTCCCCAGCGCGTCGCGCACCAGGTCCTCCAGCCGGAAGCTCGACACCGAGTGACCGAAGTGGCTCCCCGCCGCGTCCTCCAACGCGTGCGCCTCGTCGAAGACGACCGCGTCGTACTGCGGCAGCACGCCCTCGCCCCGCTGGCCCCGGCCCCTCAACGCCAGGTCCGCGAAGAACAGGTGGTGGTTCACCACCAGCAGGTCCGCCGACTCCGCCGCCCGGCGCACCCGCGTCACGAAGCAGTTCTCGTACACCGGGCACTTCGAGCCCAGGCACGTGTCCGACGTCGTCGACAGCCGGCCCCATGCACTGAAGGACTCGGGCAGCTCCAGCTCGCTGCGGTCCCCCGTCTCCGTCCGGCTCGCCCACGTCTCCAGGTGCTTCCAGTACCGGCCCTCCTCGCGCGTGGCGAACTGAGGATCCTTCCGGAACGCGTCGTAGCGGTGCAGGCACAGGTAGTTGCTGCGGCCCTTGAGGTACACCGCCTCGAAGGACAGGCCCATCCGCTCGCGCAGCAGCGGCAGATCCTTGAAGAAGATCTGCTCCTGGAGCGTCTTCGTCGCCGTGGACACCACCACGCGCCGGCCCGACAGCAGCGCCGGCACCAGGTAGGCCAGTGTCTTGCCCGTGCCCGTGCCCGCCTCGGCCAACAGGTAGCCCCGCTCGTTGAAGGCCTTCTCCACCGAGCGCGCCATCTGCAACTGCTCCGGCCGGTACTCGTAGGCCTCCAGCGCGCTCTGGAGCGCACCACCAGGGCCGAGCAGCGTATCGACGGACAGGCGAAGCGAGGGAGCGGGCAAGGACATTGCGAGGGGACGCAGCGGAGGGAGGGGCACGCGAGGATAACAGCGCGACGCTCGCTCGTCGGGTTTTGTGACGGTGCGGCTCGCATGCCCGCCTGGTGGGCGGGAGACGGCCGTCGGCCCCTACTGCGCGGGCGGGTACTTCTGCAGCTTGCGCTGGAGCGAGCGCCGGTGCAGGCCCAACCGCCGCGCCGCCTCGGAGATGTTGCCGCCACAGTCCGCGAGCACCCGCTGAATGTGCTCCCACTCGGCGCGCGCCAGCGTGGGCGGCTGGAAATCCTCCGTCACCTGCGCGGCCTCTCCCGGGCCTCGTGAGAAGGCGAGCAACAGGTCATCCACGTCCGCGGGCTTGGGCAGGTAGTTGAAGGCGCCCAGCTTCACCGCCTCCACCGCCGTGGCGATGCTGCCGTAGCCGGTGAGGACGATGATGTGCGTGGACGCATCCAGCGCGTGCAGGGCCCGCACCAGCTCCAACCCGCTGCGCCCCGGCATCCGCAGGTCCACCACCGCCAGCTCGGGCGACTCGCGCGTGGCCAGCACGAGCGCCTCGTCATGCGAGCCGGCGGTGCTCACCTCGAAGCCGCGCTCGCGGAACGCACGTGCCAGCCGCTCGCGGAACACCGCTTCGTCATCCACCAGCAGCAGCGTGGGAGCATGGCCGGGCGTCGGGCTCGTCATGGGGCTAGCTGCACCCGCGAGGCCCCCGCAGGCAACGCGGCGGATTGTCGCAGCCCCCCCGCGGGCCATGTCAGCACCACCGTCGTCCCCTCGCCCGGTGCCGAGCGCAGCACCAGCCGGCCGCCCAACTGGTCCAGCACCGCGCGCGTGAGGAAGAGCCCCAACCCCATCCCCTCACCCGGGGCCTTGGTCGTGAAGAAGGGCTCGCCCGCCCGCGCGAGCACCTCGGCCGGCATGCCCGCCCCCGCGTCCTCCACCGTCAGCCGCCACCCCTCCGGCTCGCGCACCAGCTCCAGCCGCACCCGCCCCTCCTCCCCCGAGGCCTGCAGCGCGTTCTTCACCACGCCCCGGATGGCCCGGGCGAAGGCATGCGCCGGGACGAGCTCCCGCGCCTCCCTGGCCCGCGCGTCCACCTCGGCCCGCACCCGCTCGCGGCCTGGCAGCCCCGCCAGCGCCTCCTCCACCAGCGCCGCCGCGGAGAGCGGCACCATGGACTCGCCCTGGCTCGCCCCCGCGTCCGAGGCCATCTGCGTGAGGATGTCCCGGCAGCGCGCCACCTGCTCGCGGATGAGCCGCACGTCCTCGAGCGGCGAGGCCTCCGCCCCGGTGCGCGCCAGGTGCCGCTCCAGCTCCCGCGCCACCACGGCGATGGTGGACAGCGGCGTGGACAGCTCGTGCGCGGCGCCCGCGGCCAGCGTCGCCAGCGCCGTCAGCTTCTCGTGGCGCGCCGAGGCCGCCCGGGCCGCCACCAGCTCCGCCTCGCGCACGCCCAGCGCCCGCGTCACCCGCTGCACGAAATAGACGATGAAGCCCGCCGCCAGCGCGAAGGCCACCCACATGCCCTCGAGGTGCAGCCGCATGTCATGGATGTGGTGCTGGGGTGACGAGTCCACGAAGAGCGCGCCGAAGCACGACACGGCCAGCCCCGCCAGCGCCCACGTCCACCCCGCGCGCAGCACCACCGCCGCCAGCGCGATGTGCACTACGTACAGCGCGCTGAAGGGGTTGAAGGGGCCGCCGCTCAAGTCGAGCAGCACCGTGAGCACCACCACGTCCAGCGCCATCACCGACCACAGCAGCCCCTCGCGGATGGGGTGCTCGCGGCGGGCCCACAGCCCGAGCGCCCCGTTGCTCGCCGCCGCCACGGCGATGGTGGCGAACAGTGGCCCCAGCCGCTGCTCCATCCCCAGCCCGAAGTGCACGCCGAGGACGAGCGCCACCTGTCCGACGATGGCGCCCCAGCGCAGGCGCAGCAGCCACGAGAGGTTGATGGCGTGGGCGTCGCGCACCGGCTACGGAGCGCCACCACTCATCAACATGCGCTTGACCTGCGCGCCGATGAGCACCGCCGCCACCATGAGGAAGAGGAAGAGCAGGCCCAGGCCCGCCATCCGCAGCTTCGCCCGCTTGTCCGGCGCATCCGAGGGCGTGAGGGCCGAGCCCGCCGAGGCCAGCCGGAGCACCTCCTCGCGCCCCCGCTTCGCCATGGCGTCCTCGGGGTTGCGCGCCAGCCGGATGCGGTAGAGCCGGCCCAGCCCCGCGAGCTCTCCGCGCTCCGACGCCAGCGCGAGCACCTTCTCGTGGGCGCCCTTGCTCTCCCACAGCTCCACCACTCCCAGCCACGTGGAGGCGACGGTCGGCGAGGGACGGTGCTCTTCGATCCGGAAGCGCGCGTAATCCAGTCCGCAGAAGGGACACACCACCGCGCCGTCCTTGCGCGGCCCGATGCACTTGGGGCAGTAGCCCGGCGGCGGCATGAAGGGGTCCTCCGACGACGAGGACGAGGGCGCCGCGGCCATCCCAGGAGACGAAGAGGGCTCGGACGGCACCACGCGCAGCTGCGTGGTCGAGGCCCGGGCCGGTATCACCTCCACGGGGACCGGCACGGGCGCGGGCGCGGGCGTGGACGCGGCGGCGGACTCGCCTCCCGACGTGCGCGACTTCACGTCCGACAGCCGCAGCACCATCAGGTTCGACGCCGCCGCGGCCTCCGACATCGCCAGGCGGGGCGTGGGCGCCGGGGTCGAGCTCTTCGCCGCCACCGGCTCGGGCGCCGGGGCGCGCTCGGGCTCGGGCACGGAGATCTTCACCGGCGCGGAGGAACTCCGGGCCAGCAGGGGCTCGGGCTCGGGCACGGGCGTCTTCGCCTCGGGCCCCAGCACCGGCGCCTTGCCCGCCTCGCCCTCCTTCGCCTTGCGGCGCGCCTCCCGGGCCTCGTTCTCGATGGCCGACAGCACGGCCGCCGGCACCGCGATGCGCCGGGTGGGCTCGTCTTCGATGGGGTCGGGCTCGGCCTCGTTCTCGCCGAGCATGATCAACGGCTCCCCCGCCGACTTCGACCTGGCCGGGGCCGGCGCGGGCTCCGCTTCAGCGTCGGGCGCGCAGCGCATCTCCACCTTGCAGCGGGAGCACTTGAGCACGAGCAGGCCGAACTCCAACCGGAACGACGCCGGTGGAACGAGCCGCTCGCAAGCCTCACAGAAGTACTTCACCAGATCACCATTCGGATGGGCACGGGCATCGCACACCCCGCCAGGGCGAGGAAGCATACCGCGCAAACCAGCTTCCGCCCGAGTCCCAAAGGCTCGGCTGGCTGGGTCACCTCCGGGTGACCGAATCCCACCACCTTGGTGGCCACCAGCAGCCAGACGCCCCAGGTGATGGTGTAGAAGAGGGTAAGGAAAAGAAGCACCAGGGCCATGACCTTGCCCACCCACCGGGCGTGCTTGCCCCAGAGGGCGAAGGCCAGGTGTCCACCATCGAACTGGCCCACCGGCATGAGGTTGAGCAGCGTCACCAGCAGGCCGAACCAGCCGGCGATGACCGCCGGGTGCTCTTGAATGTCCTTGCCGGCCGGCAGGTGGCCGAGCACCAGCCACTTCAGCCCCCGCATCAGCAGGCTGTCGCTGAAGACGATGGCCTGATGGGAGAAGACCTCCAGCGGCGGGGGGACCGAGCCGGGGAAGAGCTTCTCCCGGGCCCACTGTACGAGCTCTCCCGCCAGGTTCCACAGGGAGGTGTCGCCCGGGAAGGAGGCATGCACCGGGGGCGCGTCCACCAGGGGCGAGTGCCCGAGCCCCCAGAGCAGCACGGGCAGGGCCACCAGCAGGCCCGCGAGCGGCCCCGCGGCGCCAATGTCCACCAGGGCGTTGCGCGTGGGGATGCGGCTGCGGATGCGGATGACGGCGCCCAGGGTGCCCACCCCGAGGTAGGGCAGCGGGATGAAGTACGGCAGCGAGGCGTCCACCCCGTGCAGGCGCGCCAGCAGGTAGTGCCCCATCTCGTGCGAGCCGAGGATGGCCAGCAGCGCGGCGCTGAACGTCAGCGCGTGGGCGAGCCGCTCCCCGTCCGGCAGCGGCCCCATGGGGAAGGCCTTGTCGAAGGTGAACGAGGTGGTCCCAACGGTCAGCACGAAGAGCAGCAGGTGCAGCCAGGGGCGGTTGGCGGTGCGAACGGTGGCGCTCTCCATGACAGAGGGGGGTAGCAACGCCCCCCCGGTATTTCAACGCGGGGGCACGCGGCTGGACACCTCCCGATACTCGCAGGATCCATTGCTTGACTTGAGAGGCGCCTTTGCTACGACACGCCCGGTAACTCGAAGACTCATCGACCCGCCGGGAGCACGGTCACCCAACCGGTCAGCGTCCCGTGCGTACAACTGAGAGGGAATCACACGATGAAGAAGGCCATTGTTTCGGCGATCCTGGCGAGCAGCCTCGTGGCGTGCACCAGCGTGGAGACGGCCGTCGTCTCCGGCAACGAGGTCGCGGCCACCGGTGGCCAGCCGATCGCCGTCGTCCAGGGCACCGCCCTGGGCCTGACCGCCATCTTCCACGTCATCGACCTGGTGCAGAGCGACCTGGACACCGTGGTGAACAAGCTCCTGGTCTCCGAGGCCAAGGCCATGGGTGGCAACAAGGTGCAGCTGCTGTCGGCCAGCACCACGCCGCGTCACGGCATCTTCGCCCTCACCGGCCTCATCATCGGCTTCCCCATGTCCCAGGCCACTGGCGTGGCGGTGAAGTAGTCAGCCTCCGCCGTTCGACCGTAGTGTGCGAAGGCCCCCTGGCGACAGCGGGGCCTTCTGCTTTTCGTGCTCCATGCGCCATCGCCTCCTGCCCCTGTTCCTGCTCGCGCTCGCCGGCTGCCGCCGCGGGGACGAGTCCTCCGCCCTCCTCTCCGACGCGAAGCAGCGCCTGGCCGCGCGTGACGGCAAGCTCACCAGCTACGCGCTGGCGGGCAGCGCGCACGAGGGCGCCCAGACGATGGACTTCCAGTTCGCCTACCGCGCCCCGCAGAGGATGCTGGGCACGCTGGGGGCGCCCACCTCGCGCACCTTCGCCTGGGACGGCGAGCACCTCACCGAGCGCAACGACGCGGCCAGGCGCCTCGTCACCTACGACAACGGCGGCCTCGCGGCGGAAGCGCGCACGGGCCTGCTCACCGCGCTCTTCACCCCCTTCGTCCCCGAGGGCTACCGCGCACCGCTGCTGCCGGGCCAGGGCGTGAGCGCCCGCCGCACCGAGCACCCGCGCGGCCCCGAGGCCGTGGAGCTCACGGTGAAGCCCGCGGGCACCGACGTGGAGGTGACGTACGTGCTGCGCTGGCCCACCCTGGACTTCCTCGGCAAGCGCACCCGCAGCGGCGAGGCCACCGCGGAAATCCGCGTCGAGGAGGAGCAGTGCGAGCAGGCCCTCGGCCTGTGCGTTCCCCGGAGGTTGACGCAGTGGAGCGCGGGCCAGCAGGTGGCGGAGACGCGCCTCACCCGCGTGGAGCTCAACCCCACCCTCCCCGCCGAGACGTTCACCCTCGCCGCGCCCGAGGGTTACGGCGTTGAGACGAAGACGCTCGCGGCGTTGGGCGTGCAATAGCGGGCCCGTGGGGTTGTACCGCCTGGGAGCCATCCCCACCTTCCCCGCCGGGAAGGAGTGCGGACAGCATGCCCCTGGTGCAGAACGTCATCTTCGATGTGGACGGTACGCTGGTGGACTCGGTGGACGAGCACGCCGAGGCCTGGAGGCGCGCCTTCCTGGAATTCGGCCGGGACGTGCCCTTCGCGCACGTGCGCAGCCAGATTGGCAAGGGCGCCGACCAGCTCCTGCCCGTCTTCTTCACCGACGACGAGCTGGAGAAGTTCGGCCAGGAGCTGAGCGACTTCCGCTCGGCGCTCTTCAAGCGCGAGTTCATGCCCAAGCTGCGTGCCTTCCCCAGGGTGCGCGAGCTGTTCCAGCGGCTGCGCCAGGACGGGCTGCGCCTCGCGGTGGCCTCGAGCGCCAAGGGCGACGAGCTCGAGTTCTACCTGAAGCTGTGCAACATCCAGGGGCTGACGGAGGGCGAGACGTCCAAGGACGACGCCTCGAAGTCCAAGCCGCACCCGGACATCTTCGAGGCGGCGCTGGAGCGGCTGGGGCGGCCAGAGCCGCACAGCACAGTGGTGATTGGAGACACGCCCTACGACGCGCTGGCGGCGAGCAAGGCGGGCATTGCCACGGTGGGCGTGCTGTGCGGCGGCTTCCCCGAGGAGGACCTGCGCACCGCGGGCTGCCGCGCCATCTACAAGGACCCAGCGGACCTGCTGGCCCACTTCGACACCTCGCGAGACACCTGGCCGTGGGCCGCCGACGCGGTGGCCGCCGCCAAGGACGACGAGTCGCGCTGAGGCCTACGCGAAGCCGAGCTCCTGCAGCAGGGGCTCCAGGGCCGCGCCGAGCCCGTGGCGGTTGCACACGTCATGCAGCTCGGCGAGATCCATCTGGTCCCGGTTGCGCTCGAGCAACTCCGCCACGTCCGCCTTCGATTTGTACCCACCCGCGTAGAGCTTCAGCGCGATGAGGTGGGGCAGGCTGACGACACGCAACGGGCTCTCGGGACTCAGCGGTATCCTGGCGTCGCGGAGCGCCTCCCGAGCCAGCACGGAACAATCCCGTGCTCCAGGCCAGGGGTTGTAGAAGTTCACGACCTCGATCGGCTCGAAATCATCACCCGTCACGCGCAACACGCCCCCGAGTGCATCGTCGGGGTCAGGTGCCTCGAACCGCGCGTCGAAGCCCTCTCTCCCAAGGGCTTCTTCCACACGACGAAGCCTGGGGAAGGGCTCCGTATTGATCGCCAGGTCGAAGTCCTCGGTGTAACGGGGGTAGAGGTGAACCGCCAGGGCCGCCGCGCCGATGACCGCGACTTGCAGCTCATGCTGTTGCAGGACTTCGGCAACCCGTTCGGCCACCTGGATCGTGCGTTCCTGCCGATTGATGGTGTTCGATTCACTCACTTGCGCTTCACATCCCCCGCCTGCGGGCGTTCGGGTACCACTCCCATGAGGCGCCTCCGCTCCTTGAGCGAGAGCGCGAGCAACACACGTTCCCGGGGAGACATCGCGGCCAGACGCTCGAACTCGCGCCGCCGCACGGCGTCCGCGCTCTTGCTCGGCCTCTGACCATAGAGGCCTCGGGTCGTCGGACCGTCACTCATGGAGCAACTCCCTCGCATCACCATCCGAGTAGCGCCCCATGCACGGGTGCAATACGGGTGCAATGCAGTGCGCTACCGACACAATCTAGTGCCGTACTGACTCGGATGGGGTGTCAGAGAGAAAAAATCCCGCCCGCAACCATTTCGCGGGACCCGGGTTCATGAAGCCGAGGCCGGACGCCACCCCTCGGAGAAAGCTCCATGATGGCCGAGGACGTGGACACCTCCACCCAGGCCCCCTCGGATGGCTCGGGCGTCTGTGACTTCGGCGCCCGCCGCCAGGAGGTGCTCGAGAAGTACGACACCAACGGCGACGGCCGCCTGAGCACCGGGGAGGCCCTGCCGCCGCGCCAGGAAATCCAGCGCCGCATCATCGAGGGCGCGGACGCGAATTGAGCCCCCGGCCCCTCGCTCCCTCCCCAGACGCACGAGCGCTGGAAGGCACTGGCCTCGAGTCCCATGTACTCCTGGCTCCCCTGCTCGCTCGTGCACACCTTTGTCGGCAATGGCAGGCGAGGCTTCTCCAGATACCGCGCTCACCGCGCCCACCAGGCGCCGTGCCCTCGACGAAGGGCCGGCGCTGCTGCTCGTCAACAACAAGTGCCGCATGGGACGCGAGGCCTTTCCCTCCACGCTCGCGGCGCTCGAGGCGCACGGCATTCCCCTCGCGGCCTGCCACCGGCTCTCCCGCCGCACGCGCACGGACGAGCTTCTCCGCGAGGCCCTCGCCAACGGCGTGCGGCGCATCCTCGTCGGCGGCGGAGACGGCACGCTCAACAACATCGTCCGACACCTGCTCGGACGCGACGTGACGCTGGGCGTGCTGCCGCTGGGCACCGGCAACGACTTCGCGCGCTCGCTCGGCATTCCTCCCACGCTGGAGGCCGCCTGCGACATCATCGCCGCGGGCTACACCGCCCGGGTGGACGTGGGGCTCGCCAACGGACGGCCCTTCCTCAACGCGGTGAGCCTCGGCCTGGCCTCGGCCATCGCCAGGCGGCTCACGCCCCGCTTCAAACGGCGCGTGGGCAAGCTGGCCTACCCCGTGGCCGCCGTCGCCGAGCTCTGGGAGCACCAGCCCTTCCACGTGAAGCTCGTCACCGACCGCGGAGAGATGGAGCTGGAGGTGCTGCAGCTCGTGGTGGGCAACGGGCGCTACCACGGCGCGGGCAACATGGTGACGCCGGACGCCACGCTCGATGACCACCGGCTGGATGCGTACACCATCGCCGCGCCCTCGGCCGAGTCCGGACGCGAGGGCACGGGGCTCGGGCACATGCAGGACATGTCCACCCTGGCGCGCATCGCGCTGTCGCTGCGCCGGGGCGAGCACGTGAGCCACCCGGCCGTCACCTCGCTGCGCAGCTCGCACCTGTACGTGGATGCGCAGCCC
This sequence comes from Archangium sp., assembly GCF_045802675.1. GTDB lineage: Bacteria > Myxococcota > Myxococcia > Myxococcales > Myxococcaceae > Archangium. The sequence continues at coordinate 84,682 of NZ_JBJMQO010000109.1, forward strand.
GCGCAGGACGTCAACGCGGACGGAGAGCTCATCGGCCACACGCCCGTGCGCTTCGAGCTCGCGCCCGCGGCCCTCCGCGTCTACGCGCCCGCGCCCACCCGGCACTGAGCTGGGATTTCGGGTGGCGCTCGGATTGCGACTAGGCTCTCCCATTGGCGGGGCTCGTGCTCGTCCCGCCCTCCCCCCGGAGCAGCCCGTGCGCCAACGTCCCCTCTTCCCGCTCCTGGTGGCCGCTGTCCTGTCCGTGGCGGCGCTCTTCCTGCTGTGGCATCGCAGCGGGCAGCCAGAGGGACACTCGGGCACGGCGGCCGCGGTGGTACGGCCCTCCTCGCGCCCGGGCCACTCCGACAACGCCTCCACCCGCGTTGCGCCGCGCCCCACTCCGCCGCTCGACACGCCCGCGACCCTCGCCGATGGCAGCTTCGTGGTGCGGGTGACGGCCTCGGGTGCCCCCCTCTCCCGGGCCACGGTGCGTGCCTGGGCGAAGGGGCCGGAGGACAGCTCGGGCCAGCCCTCGTGGCGCCGCGCGGGCGAGGGCACCACGGCCGAGGACGGCACGCTGCGGCTGCCCGCGGCTCCGGGTCTCTACCTCCTCACCGCTCGCGCCGAGGGCCATGCGCCCGCGCGGCGCGAAGTGGCCCGGCCCATCGGCGAGCCGGAGACGGTGGTGGAGCTGGCCCTGCCCGACGGTGTCTCGCTGCGGGGCCGCACGGTGGCCGAGGGCCATGACGAGCCCGTGCCCCTCGCCGAGGTGACGCTGCGCCCGTACACCGAGGCAGGCCCCTCGGCGCGGGCCCACGCACTGCCCGAGGAGGTGGCGGTGGCGACGAGCGACGCGCGCGGACGCTTCGACTTCACCGGGCTCGCGCCGGGCCGCTATGAGCTGGTGGCGGAGGCTCCGGGCTTCAGCCGCCGGACGATGCGCTTCGTGCCGGTGCCCGCCTCGGGCGAGCTGGTGGTGGGCCTGTGGGCGGCCTCCACGCTGGAGGGCTTCGTGCTGGGCGTGGACGGACAACCGGCGCCGGACGCGGAGGTGCGGGTGCTCGGCGGGCCCTCGGACTTCCGGAGCACCACCGGCGCGGGCGGCGGCTTCTCGCTCGAGGTGTCCAGCGGCACGTATTGGGTGATGGCCCGGAAGGGCACGCGGGTAGGGCGGGCTCCAGGCTCCATCGTGGTGGCACCGGGAGAAACAGCGCGAGGCCTCACGGTGCGGCTCGGGAGCGCCGGGCACCTGGAGGGCACGGTGACGCGCGGAGCGGACGCCGGACCCGTGGAGGGCGCCTCGCTCGTCCTCAGCCCGGCCGGCGCGGGCGGCGAGTCGGGCCGCGCACGCACGGACACCGCGGGCCACTACGCCCTGGAGCTGCCACCGGGGGATTACGACGTGACGGTGTCGGCACCGGGCCACACGGACACCTCGCGCGAGGGGCTGGTGGTGCAGGAGGACCGCTCCACCGTGGCGGACTTCCGGCTGGAGGGCACGGCCTCGGTGGAGGGCACGGTGAGCGACGCGCGGGGACAGCCCCTGGCCGGAGTGGCCGTGCGCGCGGGGCTGCTGCGAGGCGGCTCGGGCGAGGAGCACTTCACCCGCACCAACGCGGCGGGGCGATTCGTGCTGGAGGGGCTGCCGGTGGGCACGGTGCGGGTGCGCGCGAAGCAGGACAGCTCGGCCGTGTGGGCGAGCCGGACGCTCCCGCTCACCACGGGCACACGCGGCCACGTGGACTTCACGCTCTCGGAGACGGGCATGGTGATGGGCCGGGTGACGCAGGCCTCGGGCGCGCCGCTGTCCGAGCCCGCGCTCGTGCGCGCGATGGCGAAGCAGGGCCAGGGCGGCGTGCTCGACATGGGCCTCACGGACACGGACGTGGAGGGCCGCTACCAGCTCGAGCTCCCCGCGGGTGTCTACCAACTCACCGCCGTGCTGCCGGGCGCCAGCTACGCCTTCTTCAACGTGGACGACCCCGCGGTGACGGTGGAGTCCGGCGCCACGGTGACGATGGACCTCACGCTGCTGGACGAGCGCGGACTGCGGGGCGTGGTGCTGGAGCCCTCGGGCGCGCCGAGCCCCCATGCCCTCGTCGTGGCGACCCAGGGCGGCGACTTCCCCTTCTCCGTCACGCAGGAGGCGAACGACGAGGGCCACTTCAGCTTTCCGCCCCACGGCCAGCCCACCGCGCTGACGCTGCAGGCGTACAACGCGGGCCGGTTGAGCGAGCCCGCTCCCGTCAGGGATGGCTCGAGTGAACAGCGCCTCCAGCTCCGCCCCTCGGCCACGCTCCGGGGACGCGTGGTGGCCCGGAGCGGCGCCGTGCCGAGCGGCTTCACGCTGCGCCTGTTGAACGCGGATGGCTCGGCCCCCGAGTGGGCGCGCGACACGCAGCGGACCTTCCCGGGCAGCGAGTTCCTCCTCACCGATGCACCGGGCCAGCCGCTGAAGCTGAGCGTGCGCACCACCGATGGGCGTACGGGTGAAGCCTCGGTGAGTCTCGCTCCGGGACAGCGCGCGGATGTGGAGGTGCCGCTGACGAGCGGTGCGGCCTCCGTTTCGGGACGCGCGGTGTGGAGCGGCTCGGGCGCACCGGCGCAGGGCGTGGGCCTCTACCTCGACCACGCGCCGGGCCCGTCGGCCGATGCACGCACGGGCCCCGATGGACGCTTCCGCCTGGAGGACGTGACGCCGGGAGCGCACACCATGCGGCTGCTCGCCCCCGATGGCACACCGGAGGAGCGCTCCGTCACGGTGGCCACGAGCGAGGCGGTGGACCTCGGCGACGTGCAGGTGGCCCCACGCAAGGCGGACAAGGGCAGCGTGGGCGCGGGCTTCAGCGAGGACCGTGGCCAGGTGTCCTTCGCGTGGCTGACGCCGGACGGGCCCGCGGCTCGGGCCGGAGTGCGCGTGGGAGACCGGCTGCTCACCGTGGATGCACTCGTGGTGCGCAGCCGCGCCGAGGCCGAGAGCCGTACGAAGGGCCCCCCAGGCTCGACGGTGCGGGTGACGCTGCGGCGCGAGGGCGGCGCGGAGCAGACGCTCCAGCTCACCCGGGCCGAGTGAGACTCACGGGTTGAAGCACGGGCCCGGTTACCCTCACCCCGACCCTCTCCCGGTGGGAGAGGGAGAGAGGCTCAGGCCTTGTCGAGCGCCAGCGAGAGCACCTGCGCGGTGAAGTTCACCAGCGGGATGATGCGCTGGTAGTTCATCCGCGTGGGCCCGATGACGCCCACCGTGCCCAGCACCTGCTCGCGGCTGCCGTACGGGCTCGCGATGACCGTCACGTCTCCCGCCGAGGAGAACTCGCTCTCGGTGCCGATGAAGATCTGCATCTCGCGCGCCCGCTGCACGCGGTCCAACAGCTCCAGCAGCTTGTGCTTCTCCCCGAGCGTCTTGAAGAGCGCGCGCATGCGCTCCACGTCCGCGAACTCGGGCTGCTCCAGGAACGAGCCCGTGCCTTCAATCAGCACCCGCTCGCCCGTGTGCAGGTCCGTGGCCGCCGCGCCCAGCTTGAGCGCCTTGGCCGTCAGCGCGTTGTAGAGCGCCTGATCATGGTCCAGCTCGGTGCGGATGCGCTCGCGCGCCTCTTCCAGCGTCACCTCGTGCAGCAGCTCGGAGAGGTAGTTGCTCGCCTTGAGCAGCTCGTCCGAGGTGACGGGGAAGTCCACCGTCAGCACCTTGTTGTGCACCTGGTTGTTCTGCCCCACCAGAATCGCCAGCACCCGGTCCTCGCGGAGCCGCACGAATTCAATCCGGTGGAACACGGCCGCGTCCGGGCGCGGCGTCACGACGACGCCCGCGTGCCGGGTGAGCGAGTGCAACAGCCGCGAGGCCTCGGCGAGCATCTCCTCCATGCCCGACTCGTGTGCCAGCCCGGCGTGGATGAGCTCCCGGTCTCTCGGCGCGGGATCCTTCAGCCGCACCATGGTGTCCACGTAGAAGCGGTAGCCCCGGTCCGTGGGCACGCGGCCCGCGGAGGTGTGGGGCTTCTCGAGGAAGCCCAGCTCCTCCAGGTCCGCCAACACGTTGCGCAGCGTGGCCGAGGAGACGTCGAACTCCGGCTTGCGCGCGAGGTGTTGGCTCCCGACGGGGCCACCCGTGGCGATGTATTCCTGTACGACGGCGCGGAGGACTTCCTTCTCGCGCTCACCCAGCTCCTCGGACATCCTGCCTCACGCTCCCCAATGGCGTTTCGCCTACGGTCGGCGAAAACATCGAGAATGCCCTGAAAGATTAAGAAGGTGGAGGGGGCGGTTCAATCCCCCGGCAGCAGGGCAGCGCTCCAGCATGGCGCGCCAGACCCCACCCGCCCAGGGAGCGAGCAAGGGAGCCCCCCGCCCCCGCTACCTGCCCCCACACGGCTCAGGGCTGCCGAGTGCGGCAGGCGCGGTCCAATTCATTGATAAGCCCGGGGTCCATGGCGCGCGCCGTACCCGGGGACAGGGTCCTGAAGTGCCGGCAGCGCTCGGCCGGGTTCTTCTCCTGCTGGAAGTAGCGCGTCATGACGGCCGCCGCCTCGGCCATCCGCCCCTGCTTCTGGTGCAGGCGCTCCAGCTCGAGGTAGGGCTCCACCGGGACGGGGTTCTCCTGAATCTGGCGCTCCAACTCCTGGACGGCGGCGTCGTCCTGGCCCTGGCGCTCCAGCTCCTGGGCGTGCTCCAGGCGGGGCGTGTCCGCGCACGCGGCGCGAATCTCCCGGACCCGCTGCGCGAAACGGGCGCCGATGCGCTCGTAGGGGTCGAGGTCCACCGTCTTGAATATCTGGCAGCGCTGCGCGCGGCTCTCGTCGCGGGTGGCGTCCCAGACGGCGTCGTACACCTCCGCCGCCTCGCGCACGTGCCCGAGCTCACCGAGCTTCTTCGCGAAGCGGAGGTCCTCGAACGCGTCCGCCCGCTCGCGGGCCGGGTGGAGCGAGAGGTGGAGGCGGTACTCGCGCATCGCCTCGTCCACCTGGCCCCGCTCCAGCAGCGACCACGCCAGGTCCTTGTGGGCATCGGGGTGTTTGGGCTCGAGCGCCACGGCGCGCCGCAGCAGCCGCAGCCGGGTGTCCGGGTCTCGCGTCAGTCCACTGAGCCCGTAGTAGGGCCGGGGATCCTGGACGCCCTGGTCCACGAGCTGCTGGTAGAGGGCGAGCGAGCGCTGGCGGAGCCGTGCGCGTTCGGCGCTGCCGTCGGGCTGGCGGAAGGCCTGGTTCCACACGGCCTCCGCGAGCGCGAGCCGCGCGTCGAGCTGGCGCGGGTCATCCCGCACGACGGCCTCGAGCTGGCGCACGGCCTGTCCGCACAGGGCATCGTCGTAGGTCTCGGACAGGCAGCCGGCCTGGAAGAGCCGCAGGGCCTCGAGGGCCGCCGCGGAGGGCGCGGCGGGGACGTAGGGCGAGGGGAGCGCGGGCAAGGAGGGCTGACTCCCGGCGCTCGGGGCCGGAGTGCTCGGGGTGCTCGGAGCGGGAGGCGTCGTGGAGGAACCGCCCGTACCGGAACCACCGGTGCCGGGACGACTCGTGGAGGAACCGCTCCCGCTCGTGGCGGAACCGCTCGTGGAGGGACCACTCGGAGTCGGCGTGCTCGGAGTCGGCGTGCTCGGAGCCGGCGTGCTCGGAGCCGGTGTGCTCGGAGCCGGGGTGCTCGGAGCCGGGGTGCTCGTGACGGGAGTGCTCGGGGCCGGCGCGGGCTGGTGGGCACAAGCCGAGGCCAGGAGCACGGCGGAGGCGAACAGAGGCAGGGTGTAGCGACGCATGAGCAGGCTTCCTTTCCGGACCTCAGCGCTCGACATGGACGTGGTCTCCCGAGGGGCTGTCACACGGCAGGAAGAGGGCGGCCCCCTTCTCGGTGAAGGAGTTGCTCGCGCCCACGAGTGCGTCCCCGGCGGCTTCGACGACGCACATCAACTGCGCCGACGTCTTCCCGGGCACGGTGCTCAGGCGCGGGTCGATGTCCAGCGCACGTCCCTGGGTGTGGAAGCTGTTGAGGACGACGGAGCCGGCGGCGCGGTTGCGCTGCGGGTTGCGGAAGGCGCTGCTGACGATGTCCGCCAGCTTCATCTGCGCCCCCCGGTTGTTGGCGCGCGTCTCGGCGATGCCATTGGGCCCGGCGAGGATGGAGCCATTGCAGCGCCCGCCCATCCGCACGCCCACGCAGACATCATCCCCCTGGGGATCCGTATCCCCGAGCGCCCCCACCGTGAGAATGGGCGCTCCGGGAGACACCACCACCGTGCCCGGCGTCAGGCCGCGCGTGCCCACCGGCTTCTCCTGCACGTCGTTGTTGAGCAGCGCGTTGACCCGCTCCTGCATCTGATCCACCAGGCTCGCCAGCCCATTCGTGTTCTTCTGGGCGATGACGCTGTAGTTGCCGGTGTTGAAGGTGGGACGGCTGGGGATGGAGATCTGCGCGCGGCTCGGCCGGAAGCTCGTCCCGAAGTCGAGGTACTCCTGCCGCAACACGTCCTCCGTGTCCTGACGCAGGAAGGTGGTGGAGGGCAGGCGCACCTGGAGCGTCTTGCCGTTCTCCAGCAGCAGCGCGGCCACCAGCTCGTACTCCAGCGGAGGGTTGGGCGTGCGGCTGCCGGCGGTGCCCACGCGCGAGAAGGCGCGGAAGACGGCCTCGGGCCCCTCGCTCGTGGTGGGGTCCGCGTCCGCCGTCTGCGGCCCCACCGGCTGGAGGTGCCACTGGATGTGCTCCTCGAGCCCCTCGCCGCCGCGCACGCGGCCCTTCACGGAGAGGGGGTCGCCCGTCACGAAGGAGGTGCCCGGCGCCTTCTCGCCACCCCCCGAGCCGCTCACGGAGAGACTGGAGACCTCCAGGGTCACCTCCTCGCTGCCCAGCTTCGTGCTGTCGTGGCCCAGGGGCGCCGGCTCCACCGGGCCGCCCGAGCCGCCTGTCCCGGCATCCTCCGCCGCCGGGCGCTTGGAGCACGACATCCCCCCCAGCGCGACGCCGAAGCAGGCGAGTCCCACCCGCCAGCCAACCCACCGCTTCCTCATGTCCTGTTCCCTCCGCCGGCACCCTAGGTAGGAAGCAACCGTCAACGCCTCCATCGCCCCCGGGGACGGCTGTCTGGGAAAAGACGCCCCCCGTGCGGGATGTGAGCCAGCCAGCCGAGCATCGCCCCGCAGGGTAGGCCGAGGGAGTACATCGCGGGCGGCGAGTCCTGGCGTTAAAAGCGCGGCGCCTTGTCCACCGCCACCTCTTCGATTCCCGCCGCCACGCTGCCGGCGGACGCCACGCCCGCGGACAACCGCCGCGGGATGCTCCTCTTCTGCCTCTTCGCGCTCTACGGGGTGTGGGGCTCGACGTACCTGGCCATCCACTGGGCGCTGGAGGGCGGCTGCCCGCCCTTCCTCATGGCGGGGGTGCGCTACACCGTCGCGGGCGGCATCCTCTATCCGGTGCTGAGGCTGCGCGGGTACGCCCACCCGTCGGTGCGCGAGTGGGGCGCGGGCGCGCTCATGGGCTTCCTGCTGCTGGTGGTGGGCAACGGCTCGGTGGTGTTCGCGCAGCAGTGGCTGCCCTCGGGGCTGGTGGCCATCGTGGTGGGCAGCGTGCCGCTGTGGGCCTCGGTGTTCGCGGGCCTGCTCGGCCAGTGGCCCGGGCGCGCCGAGCGCTGGGGCCTGGCCATCGGCTTCTGCGGCCTCATCCTGCTCAACCTCGGCAGCGACCTGAGCGGCAACCTGTGGGCCGCCTTCGCGCTGCTGGTGGGCCCGGTGAGCTGGGCCTTCGGCTCCGTCTATTCGCGCCGGCTGCCCCTGGCGGCGGGGCTCATGTCCACCGCCACGCAGATGCTCACCGCGGGCGCCATGTTCCTGCTGGTGAGCACCCTCAAGGGCGAGCACCTCGCCGCGCTGCCGCCTCCGCGCGCCCTGCTGTCGGTGGGCTACCTCATCGTCTTCGGCTCGCTGGTGGCCTTCAGCGCCTACGGCTACCTGCTGCGCAACGCCCGCCCGGCGCTCGCCACCAGCTACGCCTACGTCAACCCCATGGTGGCCGTGCTGCTGGGCACCTTCCTCGCCGGCGAGTCGCTGAGCACCTGGGGCTTCCTCGCCATGGGCGCCATCCTCGGCGCGGTGGGACTCATCACCCGCTCCAAGCGCTGAAGCCCCAAGCGCTGAAGCCCCGGCGTCAAGCCCGAGTGTCGTCACGATGACGTGAAATCCCCCCGCACTTTCGGGTGCGCGAGGGGACTGTCACGCCGCGCGCACGTTCCTCTTTCCTCTGGAGGGCCGCGTTCCTAGTGTCCGCGGGCCCTGGAGTACCCACCGGCAGGAAAGGATTCCGGAACACCTATGACCACCAAGACGGCGAAGGATGTGCTGAGCCTGGCGAAGGAGCACGGCGCACAGATGGTGAGCCTGCGCTTCATCGACTTCATCGGCCGCTGGCGCCACTTCGCGGTGCCGCTGCACGAGCTGACCGAGGGCATCTTCGAGGAGGGCCTCGGCTTCGACGGCTCGTCCATCAAGGGTTGGCTGGAGATTCACAACTCCGACATGCTGGTGGTGCCGGATCCGAACACGGCGGTGATGGACCCGTTCACGCAGACGCCCACGCTGGTGCTGCTGTGCAACGTGAGCGATCCCATCACGAAGGAGCAGTACATGAGGGATCCGCGCAACATCGCCGCGCGCGCGGAGAAGTACCTCAAGAGCACGGGCCTCGCGGACACGGCCTTCTTCGGCCCCGAGGCCGAGTTCTTCATCTTCGACGGGGTGCGCTACAGCACGGACCCGCACCACATGTTCTTCGAGGTGGACTCCATCGAGGGCGCGTGGAACTCGGGCCGCGAGGAGCCGGGCGGCAACCTGGGCTACAAGCCGGGCTTCAAGGACGGCTACAACGCGGTGATGCCCACGGACGCGCACAACGACATCCGCGACGAGATGTGCCGGATTCTCGGTGAGGTGGGCATCACGGTGGAGCGCCAGCACCACGAGGTGGCGACGGCGGGCCAGTCGGAGATCGACTTCCGCTTCGACACGCTGGTGAAGACGGCCGACAACCTGATGTGGTTCAAGTACGTGCTGAAGAACGTGGCGGCGCGGCACGGCAAGACGGTGACGTTCATGCCCAAGCCGCTGTACGGCGACAACGGCAGCGGCATGCACACGCACCAGTCGCTGTGGAAGGGCGGCAAGCCGCTGTTCGCGGGCGAGGGCTACGCGGGCATGAGCGAGATGGCGCTGCACTACATCGGCGGCATCCTCAAGCACGCGCGGGCGCTGGCGGCCATCTGCAACCCGACGAACAACTCGTACAAGCGCCTGGTGCCGGGCTACGAGGCGCCGGTGAACCTGGCCTACTCCAGCCGCAACCGCAGCGCGTCCATCCGGATTCCGATGTTCAGCGCGAGCCCCAAGGCCAAGCGCCTGGAGTTCCGCTCGCCGGACCCGAGCTGCAACCCGTACCTGGCCTTCGCCGCGCAGCTGATGGCGGGCCTGGATGGCATTGAGAACAAGATCGACCCGGGTGAGCCGCTGGACAAGGACATCTACGGCCTGTCGCCCGAGGAGCTCAAGGACGTGCCGAAGATGCCGGGCTCGCTGGACGAGGCGCTCGACTGCCTGAAGAAGGACCACAAGTTCCTGCTCAAGGGCGACGTGTTCAGCGAGGACGCGCTCACCAGCTGGATCGAGCAGAAGCAGAAGGAGGTGGACGCCATCCGCCTGCGTCCGCACCCGATGGAGTACCAGCTCTACTTCGACATCTGAGCGAAGAGGGCGAAGCCCTCGCCCAGAACCCCTCGCCCTCCGGGAGAGGGACGGGGTGAGGGTAGCGAGAGCCCAGGGTTCCACACGGGGCGCTTCCGGGAGACCGGGGGCGCCTCGTCGTCGCTACGAGCCGAGCATTGCGCACGCAATCCGAGCCGCGCACCACCCCGGACGGGCGCTATCTCGTGGTGGAGGGGCGCCTGTGGAGGCGCTCGAACCCGGCGCTCGGGAAGAAGCAGCGCGCGCTGCTGGTGGAGGCGTTGATGCACGCGCGGCGGGACGTGGGCCGCGCGCTGCGCTCCGGCGACGGGGAGGCCGAGCGGAAGGCACGGGCGCGCGTGCACCGGGCGAAGGTGGCGCTCGGGGAGCGGGGGCCGCCGTGGTGGACGGACGGCGCCCCGGACCTCAACCGGCACCTCGTCGAGAACACCCCCTATGCCACGTGGTTTCGCGGCAAGCGGTGAGGAGGGCTACGCGGGGCCCATGCGGTTGGCTTTCGACTCAACAGGGAGTTTAGCCTCGGGCAGACCTAGCATCAGAGGGGGGGTTACAGGTGGCACCTCAGACTCGCGCAGGCCCGATTCTTCGCCTCGGGGATCGGGGAGAATTCGTACGCACCCTGCAGCTTCGACTCGAGTCACTCGGCTTCCATGTCGACGGGATCAATGGTGTTTTCGGTCCGAAGACCTTCAAGGCTGTGAAGGCCTTCCAGAGTTCGTGCAACCTGGAGCCTGATGGGGTCGTCGGCACCAAGACGAGAGAGAAACTTGGCCTCGACGTCCTGGGCCACACCTCCATCGTTCCAGATCTGTCCTGGCTGATTGATTACCGCTCGGGAGGCTCCACGGCGAGCTCCCTCATCCAGGGATACGACGCCAACATCCGCATCACTCAATACGTCCATCCAGCCAGGCAGTTGGCGCAACAGTTCCTGGCAGACGTCGAGAGCGGGAAGCTCTCCCACCTGGAGGGTCGGCAGTTGGCCTCCAGCCAGCGCAATGAGCTGCTCACGTTGACCCGCGAGAAGCTGACTCCCGGAGGGCGAGCATTTTCCGAGGCCATCAAGGACGAGGGCAAGACGCTGTCGGAGCTGATTCACAAGTACTCGCGCAAGCTCCTCGTCGAGTCTCCGGATCTGATGAAGCAGTACGGCTTGAAGACGCTGGATCCCAAATCACCCTTGTTCGATGCGGCCCTGTACGAGCGAACCATCGAAGAAGTCGGGCGCAGCGAGCGGATCTCGATGGAGATCATCAAGGCCGCGGGGCGCACCGGCAAGGCCGTGACACTGATGGCCCGGGTCTCGCGGGTAGCGGGGCCTGTCGGGGCCGGGCTTGGACTGGTCATGTCGGCCTATGAGATCAAGAGCGCGCCCCCAGGCCAGAAGCTTTACGTGGCGGGGAGGGAGGCCAGCGGCTTCGCGGGAGGGATTGTTGGCACCGTAGGTGGCGGGCTGTTGGCGGGGTGGACAGCGTCCCTGGCATGCGGTCCCGCGGCTCCCGTGTGCGCCATCGCCGTCAGCGTCGTGGTCGTGGGAGGAAGCGCCTGGGCAGGTGGCGCCCTGTTCGAGGCTGGCTATAAGGAGATGATGAGTCCGGGGAGGCCTGCAGGTACTGACAAACAGCTCAAGCCCGGTACCCAGCTCGGTGGGGGCGCCTACCTCGACGAGAAAATGCTCATCAGGCAGGGATTGGGCCCTAAACTCTGACTCCGCGAGGCCGCCCGGAAGCAGGGTTCAGAGGATGATTCACATGATGCTCCCCAGGTTTCCGGATGGCTGGCAGGTACGGCAAGGAGCGCGCACGGGAGTCACCATCATTCATGGCTGGGATTCACGGCAGGGCCTGGTGGTGACGCTGGTCGTGGCAGGGGTGCTCGTGCCCCTGTTGCTGGCTGCCAGTGTGTGGGCCGCGCTCGTGGCCTTCCTGACCTGCCTCGTCGTGGGGATGGGGCTGGGCTACCGGCTGGTGATAGCGCCGGAAGGGCTCATCTACCAACGCACCTGGTATGGCGTGCGCTGGCGTCGTCGCCCCCTGTCGTTGAAGACCCCTGTCGTCGAGTGGTCCACCTTCGAGGAGCCAGAGAGCGAAGCCCTCGTTCTGGAGAGCAAGCCCCCCATCACCCTCCCTGCACCGAGAGCGGGTGTGGAGACGTTGAGGCAAGCGCTGCAAGAGGCCATCCAGCGCGCAGCCGCGAGCACCCCAGCTGAACCACGGGGTTGAGAGCCCTTCCACCCCCGATGCTCATGGGCCCCAGATGGACGCGGGGTCCTCGAGCGCATCGCCGATGTGGCGCAGGACGCGAGCGGCGAGCGCATGGTCTGGGTTTGCCCCGCGGCCATATTCCCTCGCCCTCCGGGAGAGGGACGGGGTGAGGGTAGCGAGAGCCCAGGGGTTGCACACGGGGCGCTTCCGGGAGACCGGGGCGCCCCGTCGTCGTTTCGGGGGAGATGACGCCATGTCACCCGGACCGGGATGATGCGTACGCTGCATTCACGGAATCCCATCCCCCCGGAGCTCCTCCATGTCGTCCATCCTTCGCGCGCCCGTAGCCGCACGGCTGCTCGGTGTCTTGCTGTTGTGCCTGGCGTCCCTGGCCTACGCGGACAAGCCGAGCACCCCGCCCCCGGCCGGCACCGTCTTCCCCACCCCGCTGCTCCACTCGCAGGACATCAGCTACGCGGTGCTGCTGTACCACCCCACCGCGCCCAAGGGCGACGTGGTGGCCGACGCGCGCAAGTTGCTGGCGTCCAAGTACAAGGAGCTCGCCGGAGCTTGGAAGCCTGGCGCGCCCGCCCCCGAGGTCGAGATCCGGCCGGTGCCCCCGGAGGAGCTCGAGCCCCTCGAAGGCGAGGCCCTGCGCTTCTACGCACGGAAGCTGACGGAAGCGGAGCTCAAGAGCCTGACGGGAGCGCGGCACGCCACGATGCTCGCCTTCCACGTGCCGTTCGCCCGGCGCAACGAGGCGCTCCTGGCGGCCACGCGCTTCGCCCACCAGCTCGCGGCCGAGCGCGGCGCCCTCCTGTGGGACGCCGAGACGCGCGAGTACTACTCGCCCCAGCGTTGGAAGCAGGAGCGGCTGGACGGCTGGAGCAACGGTGTCCCCACCCTGTCCGCGCACATCACCATGCACGTGTACGGCGAGGGCGAGGGCGAGCGCATCATCACCCTTGGGATGACGAAGCTCGGACTGCCGGACCTCGTGGTGGAGCAGGTGCCACGCTCGATGACGATGGAGATGGGCACGCTCGTCAACGGCGTGGCGCAATTGCTGGCCGAGGGCCTCGAGCTGCCCGCGGATGGAACCCTGAGCGTGGACTTCACGCGCGTGAAGGACGCCAGGGCGAAGAGCCAGCTCGAGGCGAAGACGCAGAAGGGCGCGCGCCGGAGCGCGAAGCTGCGGGCCATCGAGGCCCAACGGGACCGGGGCGACCCGGAGAACTTCCTGCTCGAGCTCTCCTTCCCCGGAAGCGGGACGGTGCATGAGCGGCAACTCGCGGCGCTCGACGCGCTCCTCGGGACGCAGCCCGACGACGTCACGCCCGTCGAGCCGGGTGACCCCGAGCTGGAGGAGGTGACGCGAAAGGCCCGCCTCCGGCTCAACGAGCTGAAGCCGCGCGTGGAGAAGGGATTGCAGCCGCCCGAAAAACTGCTGGTCAAGGCGGGCTTCCGCACCGATAGCGGCAGCTCCGAGCACATGTGGCTCGAGGTCACCGGGTGGGAGAAGGGCCAGTTGCGCGGCACGCTCGCCAACGAGCCGTACGAGGTGAGCGGGCTGCGGCTGGGCTCGAGCGTGAGCGTCCCGCTGACGGAGGTGGACGATTACCTCTACATGCGCCCGGATGGCACCAAGGAGGGCGGCGAGAGCAGCCGCATCCTCATGCGCCGCGAAGGGCAACGCTGAGCCACCCACATGAACCTTCCGAATCCAGGGAAATGGCTCGCGCTCCTCGGTCTGCTGCTGAGCGCATGCGTCACCTCGGCGCCCACCGCGCGTGGGGAGGAGGAAACACCCGAGACCGTGTCCGACTCATGGGAGGAGGCCCGCGCGGACCCGAGCTGCGTGGTGCCGCTATGCGACGGAGAGCGCTGCGCACTCTGGCGCTGCCAGGACGTGGTGGAGGTGGAGTCCCATCCCGTGCTGTTGGCCCAGGCGATGGCGCCGGCCCAGGCGCCGATCCTGGAAACGGCGCCGATGCTCCGCAGCCCCTGGGTGGACAATCCCAGCCGTTGGTGGGGAGTCCCGCTGGGTGCGCCCGTGGGAAGGGAGCCCGTCTTCGAAATCCCCTGGCACAACTGGAGGGAGAAGGAGCGCGAGCGGCTCGCACAGAAGACCTACCGCCACTTCTGCATCCAGGGTCCGTACGAGCCCTACGAGAAGCACCACATCTTCCCGCAGCAAAAGGAACTGGCCGAATGGTTCGACGGAAGTGGCATCGACATTCACGCCTTCACCATCCGCCTGCCCAGGAGCTTCCACCAATGGTTGCACAGTGGAGGGCCCCAAGGCGGGCAATGGAACGAGGCGTGGCGGCAGTTCGCCATTGCGAATAGAACGACCGCCACCCCGGAGGACATCTGGCGGTTCGCGGGCGAGCTCATGATGCGGTTCGGGGTAAACGGCCCACTCGTGCCCTACCATTGCGATTGAGAAGACGGGGGAGCACACCCATGCAATACTTCGTCATTGATGAAGACAGGTCCGCTGGCTACACGGGCTTCGTCGACGCCGCACACAAATGGAGGCTTCCGGGCATCCGCAACTGTCCTGTCTGTAAGGCCACCTGGAGTGGTGCCGGTTTCGCGTATCCCTCCGTGGATCTGACCCCGGTGGCCGCCCTGGCCGATTTCGAGAAAGCCCGGCCCGAGCCCATCGAGGAATATGAACGGTTGCGTGAGCTGGTACGTCCCCTGCTGCCTCCGGGTGCGCTGTTGGAGCCTGGTACGACCTTTGGCCCCGCAGTCGGCAATGCCCAGGGCCGCTTCGGATCCTTCTCCATGAGCTGGCTCGGGGCGCTGAGGGTGCGGCGCGAGGCCCTGGAGAAGCTCCAGGCCGAGGGCCTCCGAGGACTCAAGGGCTGCCGCATGGAGGTGCGCTTCCGCCAACGCAACGCGCCCGAGCTCCTCGAGCTGGAGCTCCTCCCCATGGGCCGCCTGCACCCCGACTGCCTTCCCCCAGACAGAGAACCTCCCTGCCCCCGCTGTGGCCGTCCTCGAGTCCACAAGCCCAAGGAGCTCCTGCTGGACGCCCGCACGTTTCCCGGTGACCTGGACCTGTTGCGGTTGGCGGACTACTCCGTTGAGATCTGCACCGAGCGCTTCGCCGATGCCTGCCAACGCCTGGGACTGGATGGCCTGACCTTCCGCCCCGTACCCGTCGCGTGACCGCTCACGGGGGAGCCGAGCCAGACGCGGCAGGGCCCCAGGTGGACGTGGGGTCCTCGAGCGCATCGCCGATGTGGCGTAGGACGCGAGCGGCGAGCGCATGGTCGAGCAGGCGCGCGTCGAAGGTGCAGGAGAGCGTCATCACCTTGCCGGGCACGAGCGAGCCCCCCTCGAGCACGGGTGCGTCGCGCACGGCGCCGGGAGCGAGGTAGAGGGCCACGCGGGTGTAGGGCACCATGGCCAGCCACGCGCGCTCCAGCCCGATCGAGCCCACGTTGGACACGGCGACCGAGCCGAACGGGTCCCTCGGCATGCCCACCCACGCGAGGTCCACGTTGAGCGTGTACCAGACGAAGGACAGCAGGTTGAGCACGCCATTCATGAAGAGGCCGGGAACGCGCGAGGAGCGCCGCTTGCCCCGCTCGATGACGGCGTCCCGTCGCTGGCGAACGCGCTGGATACGCTCCTCCATGGCGTTGACGAACCCCTGGAGCGAGAGCGTATCCGCATCGGGCACGGTGGCCGTGGTGAGGTCCACGCGGCCGAGGTGCTCGGGCTGCACGACGAGGACACAGACGCTCACGTGCTTGCGCAGATAGGGGCGGTTCCAGCGCAGGATGGCATTGGCCTCGGGGTAGCGGCGCACGGCGTCGGCGGCGGCCTTGGCCACCAGGTGCGTCACCGTGATGCGCTGGCCCGAGCGCTCCCGGAACGCCTCCACGTACGCGAGCGCGCGCTCCATGCGCACCTCGATGGAGGCATAGGCACTCGGGTCCTGGGGGGACCTGTAGCTGCCGCGTGCGAGCCGCCGCAGGACGTGCCGCGGAAGCGTGGGGTGGGAGGAGCTCACGGACTGCCGGGTCCTCTATCACGTCCACCTCCTGACGTGCCCTTCCCCGCCCGGTGGCGCCCTCGCGGCCCGCCCGTCATAGATGCGACATGCGCACCTGCCTCGTGCTGTCCGCACTCGTGTTCCTCGCCTCCTGCTCCGGCTGCCGCAAGAGCCAGGCGAAACAGCTCGCCGCCCCCGACTGCATCCTCGTGGAGAAGGACTTCGGCTCCGACGGCACCGTCCCCATCACCGTCGATGTCGTCGCCGAGGGACTCGAGGTGCCCTGGGGCCTCGCCTGGCTGCCGGGAGGCGACGCACTCGTCACCGAGCGCCCCGGCCGCATCCGCCTGCTGCGCAACGGCGCGCTCCAGCCCGCTCCCGTCGCCACCGTGAACATCGCCAGCAGCAGCGAGGGCGGTCTGCTCGGCATCGCCGCCCACCCGGACTTCGCGAGCAACCGCCAGTTCTACGTCTACGTCACCAACGACGTGCAGGGCTCCACCCGCAACCACGTGGAGCGCTGGACGCTCTCCGAGGACCACGCCAGCGCCACCTTCGACCGCGTCATCTTCGGCGACATCCCCGCGTCCAAGTACCACGATGGCGGGCGCATCCGCTTCGGCCCCGACGGCATGCTCTACGTGGGCACGGGCGACGCGCGCGAGCCGGACAACGCACAGAGCCTCGACACGCCCTCGGGCAAGCTGCTGCGCCTCACCCCCGAGGGCGAAGTGCCGTCCGACAATCCCTTCCCGGGCAAGCCCGCGTTCCTGCTCGGCATCCGCAACCTCCAGGGCTTCGACTGGAAGGACAGGGACACGCTCTACGTCGCCGACCACGGGCCCAGCGGCGAGCTGCTGCGCCGCGGCCACGACGAGGTCAGCGTCGTGCGCAAGGGGGACAACCTCGGCTGGCCCACCCTCTACAGCTGCGAGGCCTCCGAGGGGCTCGTCACCCCGTCGCTCACCTGGGACGAAGCGGTGCCCCCGGGCGGCGCCGCCCTCTACACCGGCACCGCCATCCCCGAGTGGAAGGGCTCGCTGCTCATTGGCTCGCTGGGAGCGAAGCACCTGCACCGCGTGGTCTTCTCGCAGGAGAACCCGCGCCAGGTCGCCCAGCACGAGGTGTACCTGCGCAACACCTGGGGCCGCCTGCGGGAAACCATCATGGGCCCGGACGGCCACCTCTACGTCACCACCAGCAACTGCGATGGCCGGGGGGACTGCACGGCGCGCAAGGACCTCATCCTGCGCATCCGCCGCTGAATTCTCCGAGGGAGCCGCGTGCCCATGAGTGCCGGCACGCGGCTCCTTCCGGCTCACCAGCTCACGGAGTCGACCTGCACCGTGCCGGACCAGGCGGCATCGGTGAAGAGCTCGAGGCCGAGCTGGTACAGCGGTGACGCCGCGTTCGCGGGCACCTGCACGGTGACGGTGTTCCAGCCACCGGCCTTCAGCGCCGTGCCGGCGACCCACGAGCCCGTCCACTGCCAGCCGCCCGCCGAGCCCTGCTGCACATAGGGCTGGACGCCGGAGATGCGGCTGCCCGTGGGGAGCCAGAAGTGGAAGGACACCGTGCGGCCCGAGGGGACGGCGGGATTGAGGACGTAGACCCGCCCCATGCCCGCCGCGCTGGCCGCCATCGTCACCGCGAGCGAGCGGCTGCCCGCGTACGCCCGCGTCGTGGACGAGGACACGCCCGTGGCGGGCGCCGAGGACGCCCAGCCCTGCGGGCCCGACTCGAAGTTGTACGGCGCGCTGTCCGTGCCGGTCGCCGTGGTGGGCGGCGGCGTCGTGGTGGGCGGCGGCGTCGTGGTGGGCGGCGGCGTCGTACCGCTCGAGGCGCCCGCGGGGAGGGCCAGGCCACCGGCCTTCAGGAAGGCGCCCGCGCGGGTCTTCAGGTAGAGCTGGCCGTCCGAGCCGTAGTCGCTGGTGTGCGAGGCCTGCTGGCCCTCGCCGCGTCCGAACAGCAGCGCGATGACTCCGGCGCTCGCGAACTTCTCGCGGTGCGTGGCGCCGTTGGTGCCGAAGAAGTACTCGGTGCGGTTGTCCTTGTAGCCCGAGCTCGGCACGCTGCTGGAGAAGGGCGTGTTGCGCTGATTGGAGTTGCCCTCGGGGATCTGCCAGAGCACCCAGCGCTTGCCCGAGGTCACGTTCCACAGCCGCAGCCACTCGGCGTAGCGGTTGAAGCTCTTGGACGAGAGGGAGGCCGTGTCGCTCGCATCCCACCACCGGTTCTGCCCGTACTGGGCATAGAAGTCCGCGTCGCGATCGAGCGGGTCTCCCACGAGCACGTCATAGGTGGCCCCCGTGGCGTTGGGCCCCAGGCCGAGCGGCTTGAGGAAGTTGTAGACCTTGTCGACCTCGGGCTGGAGCGGATCCGTCACGGAGAAATAGGCGAGGTCCTTGCCACTGGCCCACCCCGAGATGTGGATGCCGAGGATGACGTTGCTCGCGCCCACGGCCTTGCGCAGCTGTAGGAAGGCGAGCCCCCAGCCAGCCGCCGTGTTGGGCAGCCCCGCCAGTTCCGGCAGCCCCGTGTCCGCCACCGCCGAGTAGGCATTGGGATTGTTCCCCGACTGCTGCTGCATGTACCCGTAGCCATCCGCCTCCATCAGCACGAGCACGGGCTTGCCGAACTCCCGGGCCCTCTGCATCAGCACCTTGAAGTCGGAGAAGTAGCTCCGCATGGTGCTGGCGTTCTTCGTCTTCTCGTAGAACTGGCCCTCGCCACCACCGGCCTCGTTGTTGACCTGGTAGTACTCGATGGCCGGGAGGAAGCCCTGCGCGGCGGACTCCTGCATGTACTTCAGGCCGAAGGTGCCGGGCAGCTCCGTCTGGGCCGCGAAGCCCCAGTTGTTGAGCCAGCCCTTGGTGAAGTAGCGGTAGCGCACGTCCCAGGGCACGGCGCTGTCCTTCATCCACGTCTGGCCGGTGTCCTCGAAGAGCCCCACCAGCAGGCGCGAGGGCAGGCCCGTGGGAATCGAGCCCGCGGGAGGCGTGGACGCGAACGTCTCCAGCGCGGCCTCGCGATTCTCCAGGCGGGTATCCGTGTTGTCGGAAGCGGCGTCTCCCGGCGTCTCGGGCCCGCAGGCCACGGTCGCCAGGAAGGCGAGGGATAGGAGGAGGTGTTTCATGGAACCCCCGAACCGGAGGCCCCTCCCTCCTCATCCCGGCCGCCCCGCCCCTCCCGAGGCTTCGGGACGGGGGCTCGCTTCCCTGCTCCCCGGGCGCGCGGCTCGTCACCTGGTTGCCGCCGATGACCACGGGCGGGTGCACTCAACCAACCCGTGCAGCCACCGCGCGCATCTGCAATCTTGGCCCCGCCGTGCACCTCAAAATGTCCCTCATCATCGGCCTGATGGTGGCCGCCAGCGCGCTCGCCATCGCCTCCAAGCGCGTGCGCATTCCGTACAACGTCGCGCTGGTGGTGGGCGGACTGCTCATCTCCGTGGGAGGCATCCTCCCCGGAGTGCCTCCGCTCAACCCGGAGGCCGTCTTCCTCGTCTGCCTGCCGCTGCTGCTCTTCGAGGGCGGCATCACCGCGGACGTGGCCAACGTGCGCGCCAACCTGCTGCCCATCGCCATGCTGGCCACGCTCGGCATGGTGCTCGCCATCGCCGCCACCGGCACCGCGCTCCACTTCGCCCTGGCGCTCGCCTGGGGGCCCGCGCTGCTGCTCGGGGCGATGCTCGCCGTCACCGACACCGTCTCCATCCTCTACGCCTTCCGCCGCGCCCCCGTGCCCCGGCGCCTCTCCGGCATCATGCAGGGCGAGAGCCTCTTCAACGACGGCACCGCGCTCGTGGCCTACGCGGCCATCGCCAGCGTGGTGGTGGGCGGCGAGGCCTCGCTGCCCCTGCCGCTGCTCGGCGCCAAGGTGCTGGGGGCCACCGTGGGGGGACTCGCCATCGGCCTCACGCTGGGGCTGGTGGCCAGCTTCGTCATCCGCCGCACGGAAGACCCGCTCGCGGAGATCATGGTCACCACGGCGCTGGCCTTCTCGGCCTTCGTGGTGGGCGAGGAGCTGCACCTGTCGGGCGCCATCGCGGCGGTGACGGCCGGGCTGAGCACGGGCATCAACCTGCGGCGCCACGTGGCCGCGCAGAGCCAGGTGGCCCTGCACACCTTCTGGGAGTACGCCGCCTTCGGGGTGAACACCTTCCTCTTCCTGTCGGTGGGGCTCACCACGAAGCCGGAGACGCTGGTGCGCTACATGCCCCAGACGGTGCTCGCGGTGGTGTGTGTGTTCGCCGGGCGCGCGGTGGCCATCTACCTGCCCTTCCTGCTGCTGCGGCTGGTGCGCCCCTCCGAGGCCGTGCCCCTGCGCTGGCAGCACGTCTTCGTGCTCGGCAACATCAAGGGCGCGCTGTCCATCGGCCTGGCGCTCGGCCTGCCCGAGGACACGCCCGCGCGCGAGCTGCTGGTGGCCATCGCCTTCGGCGTCACCTTCCTGTCGCTGGTGATTCAGGGGCTGATGCTCTCGGGGATCCTCAAGCGGCTGGGGCTCTTCCGGGAGGATCCGGTGGCCTACGCGGTGGCCGAGCAGCAGGCGCGCCTCATCTCCAGCCGCGCCGCACGCCAGGAGCTGGAGGTGCTGCACGACCAGGGGCTCATCCCCCGCGCCGCGTACGAGCACCTGCGCAGCGACTACCAGGTGGGCATCGCCGGCGCCGAGCGCGAGCTGCGCCGGCTCAGCGAGCAGCACCTGGAGCAGGGGGCGAGAATCGTGCTGGCCACACGCCGCCGGCTCATCGACGCGGAGCGCACGGCGCTGTTGTCGGCGAGGCGCTCGGGGCTGATTCCGGAGGCCACGGCCGAGGCGCAGCTGGCGAAGCTGGACGAGCGCGCGCTGAAGCTGGAGCACGTGATGTCGGACGCGCACGACGACGAGGCGGGCAGCGGGCTGGAGCACGTGCGGACGGACACGCGCGACGACGAGGCGGGCAGCCGGAGGAAGACTTCATGAAGATTGTCATCGCGGGTGGCGGACGGGTGGGCGGAGCGCTGGCGGCGCGGCTGGTGGCCGAGCACCACCAGGTGACGGTGGTGGAGCGGGACCAGGCCACCTGCAACCGCATCTTCGAGGACATCGGCGCGGTGACGGTGTGCGGGGACGCCAATGATCCGCACGTGCTGGACTCGGCGGGGATTTCCAACGCGGACATCGCGGCCGGGGTGCTGGCACGGGACGCGGAGAACCTGGCCTTCTCCACGCTGGTGCGCTCGATGAGCAGCGCGCGGGTGATGGTGCGCATGCTCGACAGCCGCTACCGCGCCGCGTACCGGCTGGCCGGGGTGAGCGAGCTGGTGGAAGAGGCCGAGGTGGTGGTGGCGAAGATGACCACGGCCATCGACTTCCCGCAGGTGGCGGGCTCGCTGCCGCTGGCGGCGGGGACGGCCATCCTCTTCGAGCTGGAGGTGAGCGCGAAGTCGCTGGTGTCCGGGCGCACGGTGGCGCAGGTGCGCGGCCTGCCGGAGTTCCCTCGCGAGTGCGTGTTCATCGGCCTGGTGGACCCGGAGGGCCACATCACGCTGCCGGACGGAAACACGGTGCTGCGAGCGGGGCACACCATCATCCTCGTGGCCCGCCGCGCCGAGCTGGCCCGGGCCGTGGAGTGCCTCACCGCCGAGCCCCAGCGCCAGGCCGACACGCCGCTCGCGGAGATGTTGCGCAAGGTGGACTTCCTCGCGCCGCTGAACGACGAGGAGCTGGCCACGGTGGCGCGCGGCGCCGAGTACCTGCGCAAGGAACCCGGAGAGGCCATCTTCAAGAAGGGCGACGCGGGGGAGACGTTCTACGTGGTGGTCTCCGGGCAGGTGAACCTGCTGGCCGAGGGAGGCCGCATCGTGGAGGTGGTGAAGCCCGGAGGCTTCTTCGGGGAGATCGCCCTGCTCACCGGCGAGCCCCGGGCCACGAGCGCCACGGCGGGCACGGCGTGCGAGCTGGCCAGCGTGGGGCGAGATGACTTCCGGGGGGTGGTGATGGCCAACCCCGCCATCGCGCTGGAGATGAGCCGCATCCTCGGCCAGCGGCTGGCGAAGATGGCGCAGCAGGACAAGGGGCCGCAGAAGCGCAGGGGCTTCTTCGGGCGCTGAGCGGCGGGGAGCCGGGACCGTCCGTCACGCGGCGAGACGGTGCCGGGCCTGCGCCTCCGCGAGCGCCTGCGCCGCGCGGACCAGCAGCTTCACGTTGTGCCGGACCTTGTCGGTGTCTTCGGTTAGCGGGGCCGTTTTGTAGGCGAGGCCGACACGGTTGTTCTGCACGAAGCCCGAGGCCTCGGGGAGGATGAGGTCCGCGAGGGCCCGCAGGACCTCGGCATCCTGGAGGAGCTTCGGACCCAGCTCGGTCTGGTAACTCTGGAAGATGTAGGCCTCGTCGACCGCGGGCTCCCCCGTCTTGAAGACGTTGGGGGCCGTCACCCGATCGCTCCAGGACGTCCACTTGCGCGGCG
Source organism: Archangium sp. (assembly GCF_045802675.1). Classification (GTDB taxonomy): domain Bacteria; phylum Myxococcota; class Myxococcia; order Myxococcales; family Myxococcaceae; genus Archangium. The sequence continues at coordinate 107,047 of NZ_JBJMQO010000109.1, forward strand.
CGGCCACGAAGCCAGAGGGCAGCTGACCAGGCACCTCCGCCTGCATCACGTACAGGACGATGCGGTGCTGGCTCTGCCCCATGATGTTGTTCCTCTCCACGTAGAGGCGCACGGGCACGCCCTCCACCTCTCCGGCGAGGGCGCCATCCTCGTACGTCAGCCCGAGCGGCTCGGCCATCGCGGCCCAGGACTCCTGTCGTTGGCGCTCGCGCGCCTGCTGCACTCGCGCGGCCCAGAAGGAGGCGCCGATCGCCACCGCCATGAAGATGAAGCCGAAGAAGACGGGGTTCAGCATGATGCGCCTCTCGAGAGGAAATGCCCCACCGGCTACATGCTACGCCAGGTGGGGAAAGTCCTGTCAGGGGTGCTCTCGCGGCAATGAACGAGGCACCCTCTGGTCGCGCTTCGTCCCGACTGGTACGACCATCGGACCAGTTGCGGGAAAACGCGCCCGGAGCCCCCCTCACTGACAGGACCTACTCAACCTGGCCTGGCTGGGGAGCCCCGTACCGCCTATCGCCCGGGCGCGGGCACGAGCCCGTAGAGCGTGGTGACCTCACGCGAGCGCGCCGCGTGAAGTGGGTCCGCCTTGTCCTTCGCCTTCGAGTGGCGCGCCGGGGTCGACCGCTTCCACTTCACGGTGAGCCCACAGCGCGCGAGCTCCTGGTCGAGCCAGTCCGCGGGACGCAGCCCGAGCAGCACCGCCAGGTCCGAGAGGATCAACAGTCCCTCGCCGCCCGGGTTGAGGTGCTCGGTGAGTCCCTCCAGGAAGCCGCGCAGGAAACGGTTGTCCTCGTCGAACACCGCGCGGTCCACCCGGTTCTTCGGCGGCTCGGGGAGCCACGGCGGATTGCTCACCACGAGGTCGGCCTTCCCGGGCGGGAAGAGGTCTCCCTCCATGACGGTGAAGCGTTTGGAGAGTCCCAGCCGCTCGGCGTTCTCCCGGGCGCAGGCCACGGCGCGTGAATCAACATCGGTCGCCGCCGCCGAGCCCGCCCCGCGCTGCAGCAGCAGGAAGGAGAGCACGCCCGTGCCCGTGCCCACGTCGAACACCTTCTTGCCCTTCACGTCGGTGACCGAGAGCATCAGCTCGACGTAGTCGGTGCGCGTGGGCAGATAGACGCCGTAGTGCGGATGCAGCTTGCCCTCGAGGCCCGGCACCGAGAGCCCCTTGCGCCGCCACTCCGCCGCCCCGAGCATGCCGAGCAGCGTCTTCAACGCCACCACGGTCTGGTCCGCGTCGGGCTCGCCCCACACCTGGCGGCAGGCCTCGGCCACGTCGGGAGCCCGCTTCAACTGGAGCTGGTAGGAGCGGTCGAGCGACACCACGATGCGCGAGAGCGTCTCGTGCTCGAGCTGTCGCGCGCGGCGTTCGGCCCGGAAGGCCTCCAGGGGCGAGGGCGCCGCACGCGGCGGGGGGAGCCGGCGGCCCATGGCGCCGAGGAGCTGCTTCGCGTTGTGGAAGTCGCCCGTGTAGAGCAGGTACTCGCCGCGCCGGACCCGGCGCAGGGCGGCATCCGCGGTGAGGCGGTCATCGACGGGAGAGAGTCGCGACGGCGCGGGCTCGTCGCTCTCCGAACGCCAGTGGAATGGATTCACGGGCGCACTCTACCTCTCGCTGGAACGTCCAGCACTGCAACCTCGCGCGCCGCGAGTGTCCGCGGGTATACCCGGCGCGCTCGCCCCCGCTGGCCTCCCGGGCACGCCCGTTCCATAGCGTTGCCCCCTGCGAAGCCAGAGGAGAGCGCCATGAAACACGTCGTGAACGCACTGCTGCTCGTTGGAATGCTGTGGACCACCGGAGCCGCCCAGGCCCAGGGCCAGACGCGCGGCAAGACGATGGACTTCCGGGGGATGACGGTCTCCACCGAGCCCAAGCAGTTCGTCGAGCGGCTGCTCTACCTCCAGGAGGAGGTCGTCGACGAGGCGCAGCGGGCCCAGCGCAGCAGCCAGTCGCCCGAGGTGAAGGAGCTCGCCGCCACGCTGGTGAAGACGCACCAGGGCTTCGATGAGCGGCTGAAGCAGGCCATGAAGGACCAGAAGCTCAAGCCCGGCACCTTCCAGGCCAAGACCAACGAGGAGCGCAGCACCGTCGCGGCCGAGAAGTCCACCGAGGAGAAGCTCAAGGCGCTCTCCGGCGATGCCTTCGATCAGGCCTTCCTCGCCGCCCAGGTGAACGACCATGACCGGCTCCTCCTGAGCGTCATGGCGGGGCAGCAGCTCTTCAACGGGCAGCCGCTCGGCACGGTGTTGGCGGAGCTGCAGCCCGAGCTCCTCCGGCTGCGCGAGCGCGCCTACCAGCTCCTCGGCCAGCAGGCGGCGACGCTCGGCACGGGCGGCGCCGGTACGGGCTCGGGCGACATGCAAAAGGACAGCGGGAAGAAGTAGTCAGGCCCCGCTCGCGAAGAGGGGCTCGGGGGCGGAGACGCGCCGCCGGCCCCGCGAGAGGAAGAGCACCCCGCCCAGCGCCGCCACGCCCAGCCCGAAGCCCAGCCACTGCGGGGGCGAGCTGCCCGGCTCCACGGTGAGGGTGTAGCTCCCGGGGGCGAGCCGCACGCCGAGCAGCCCGTCCTCGGAGAATGTCTCCAGGGCCCGCGCGCCGTCCCCGTCCCGCGAGGCGCGGTAGAAGTCATAGGCCACCAGGGGCAGCACGAGCGTGCCGCCCTCGGGCGCGTCCACCCGCGCCCTCCACCGCGAGCCCTCGCGCGACGCGTCGAGCACCTGGACGTGCGCATCGGGCAGCGGCAGGTGGAGCACGCGCGGCAGCCACGCCCTCGCCGCATGGGTGCGGGGCAGGAACTCGCCCAGGCGCGTGTAGCCGAGCGCCCCGCCGCGCAGCAGGAGCCCGGGGGTGAGGATCGCGTCGTTCCACTCGGTGATGAGGTCCGTGCGCTGCTCGAAGGGGGGCGTGGCCAGGGCGAGCACCACGGCCGCTCCCGCGAGCACCCGTCCCAGGCGAGGGAGGATGGGAAGGCGGGCCAGGAAGAGCCCGGTGGCGGCGAGCGCGAGGAAGAGCGTCACGCCCTGCAACCGCCACGGGAACTGGATGTAGCCGAACGCCCGGGGCAGCACGAGGAGGAAGGGCAGCGGCGCCATCATGAAGACGAGGCAGCCGAGCCACAGCGCGACGAGGACCTTCGCGAGCGAGGACAGCCGCGCATCCCCCTCCGCCAGCCCCCGCCGCGCCACCACGGCGTAGGCCCCCACCGCCAGCACGAGCGCCAGCCACTGGCCCGCGCCCAGGGCGAAGCACATGCTGTCGAACTGGTTGGGGCTGGAGATGCCGGTCCACCGGTTCGGGTCCTGGTCGAACCACTGCCAGGGCAGGACGCGGTGGACGTGGACGAAGTCCGGCGCGCCCCAGACGGCGTCGGGAAGCCCCGCCCAGACCTCATCCAGGGAGAGGAGCACGGGGAGGTAGTGCCAGAGCGTCATCGCCGCGCCCAGGAGCGCTCCGGCCACCACGCGCCCCACGCCGCGCCAGCCCAGCCAGGAGCGGCAGGCCGCGAGCAGCAGCGCGCACAGACAGCAGAAGTAGAGCGCCAGCACCGTATGGGTGAGCAGCAGCGCCGCCACGGACACGGGCAGCAACCACGACAGCCTCCCGCGCGTCGCCGTCCACCACGCGCCGGTGAGGACGAGCGGATACCAGACGAACGTCCAGGACTCGGCGAGCGCCCCCAGCACGAGCACGTTCAGGAGCCGGTACGGCAGGGAGATGTAAAAGAGGGCGCACATCATGGCCAGCCACCGCCGTCCGGTGAGGGCCACGCCCATGCCGTACAGGGCCAGGCCGGAGAGGAGCACCGCCAGGACGAAGGACGCGTTGACGCCGAGGACCAGGTCGCCGAGCGACAGGCCCAGCAGCGCCGACACCCAGTACGCGAGGGGCGGAGAGAAGAACGGGAAGGCGGCGCCTCCGCCGGCGAGCGCGTCCGGAAAGACACGAGGGGGGAAGTGCCCCGTGGCGAGCTCCACGGCGTACTGCTGGACGCGCACGTACAGCAGGAGGAGCTCGTGGTTGTCGAAGCCCACGTCCGAGAGGATGCCCCGGAAGAGGAAGAGCGCCACGGCGGAGATGAGCGCGAGGGGCCCCGCGTGCGAGGCACGCAGCCGGTGCCAGGCGGTGGTGCTGGGAGTCAGGGAGGCAGTCAGCGGGGCGGTCATCCGGCGCCCATCTTTTCAACGCGGAGCGGCAGGGTCCAGGAGCGGCACGGAGGAAGCCCCGGCGCCGCTCCGCACGGGGTACGGGCGAGCGAGCACCCGGCGCGTCAGTGCACCACGTGCTCCGGTCCGCGCGAGGGCCGGGAGGGCCCCGCCGAAGGAAGCGGCGAGCGCGAGCGCGGGTCTATCTCCAGGGCGTCGACGTAGCACCAGCCCCAGTGCTCGCCCGGCTCGAAGGAGCGCATGAGGGGATGGCCCGTGTCCTCGAAGTGCTTCATCGCGTGCCGGCCGAAGGAAGCATCGCAGCAACCCACGTGGCCGCACGTCAGGCACATCCGCAGGTTGTGCCAGCGCAGGTGCAGCTCCAGGCACTCCTCGCAGCCGGGGGTCCTGGGCCGCACGTCGTCGCGCAGCAGTTCCAGGTGCGAGCACTCGGTGGCCGTCGTGCCGCGCCGCAGCCCCCCCATGGTGCCGAGCATGCGCCGGGGCCCGGAGACGGGGCCGTGCTCGGGCACGCCCTCGTGGCGCAGCGCCGCGAGCAGCTCGTTCATGACCTCCTCGGCCACGCCGCCCGAGTGCAGCACCCGCGTCACCGCCTCCAGGGCCGTCTCGAACTCACCGGCGACGATGTCGCTCGCGCCCCGCTCGTGCAGGTCGCCGATGTCGCGCAGCCGCGGCACCTTCACCAGGATGGGCACGTCCGGGGACAGCCGGCGCGCGGCCGACACGGCCCGCTGGGAGCCCTCGGGGTCGCTGATGAGCAGCACCAACGCGCGTGCCCGGTGGATGCCCGCCCGCTCCAGAATCTCCGGGCTGGTGATGTCGCCGTAGTACATCACCTCGCCGCGCCGCCGCGCCTCGGCCACCACGTGTGGATCCAACTCGATGACCACGTGGGGCAGGCTGCTCGCGCGCAGGGCCCGCACCACCATGCGCCCGGCGGTGCCCAGCCCCGCGACGATGAAGTGGCCGGAGAGCTCCGCGTGCTCGGGCTCCAGCCGGTGGGGCCCATGCGCGCCGAAGAGCACCTCCAGGGGCCGCAGGTGCGCCACGCCCGCCGCCAGCCGGGGCGCGAAGCGCAGCGCCACCGGGGTGATGACCATGGTGAGGACGCTCATGCACACGAAGAGGTTGCGCTCGTCCGCGCTCAGCAGGCCCTCGTGCAACCCCGCGTTGGCCAGCACGAAGGAGAACTCGCCAATCTGCGCCAGCCCCACGCCCGCGAGCACCGCCACCCGCAGGGGGAAGCGCATCACCAGCGCCCCCACCCCGCCGAGCACCGACTTGCCCACCAGCACCCCCACCAGCAGCACCGTCACCAGCAGCGGGTGCGCCATGACGACGCGCACGTCGAAGAGCATGCCGATGGAGATGAAGAAGACGCTGGCGAACGTCTCGCGCAGCGGCAGCATGTCCGCCAGCGCCTGGTAGCCGTAGTCACTGTCGGCCAGCGCCACCCCGGCCATGAAGGCCCCCAGCGCCAGTGACAGGCCCGCGAGCCACGCCAGCCACGCGATGCCCGCGCACAGCCCCAGCACCGCCAGCAGGAAGAGCTCGCGCCGGCGCGTGCCCGCCACCGCCTTCAGCAACGGCGGCACCGCCACCCGCCCGAGGATGAGCGTGGCCACCACCAGCAGCGCCGCCTTGGCCAGCACCCAGGCGATGGACAGCGCGCTCAGCTCGTGCCCCGCCAGCAGCGGAATGGCGAGCATCATCGGCACCACGCACAGGTCCTGGAAGATGAGCGCGCCGACAATCAGGTAGCCGTGGGGCGCGTCCGTCTCCTGCCGCTCGGCGAGCACGCGCAACACGATGGCCGTGCTGGAGAGCGCCACCAGGAAGCCGAGGAACACGCCCTTGCGCGCCGGGAAACCCAGGGCCCCGCTCACCGCCACCACCGCCAGCAGGGTGAGCGCCACCTGGAGTCCCCCGCCCAGGGTGAGCACCTTCCACAGCCGCCGCAGCCGCTCGAGCGAGAACTCCAGGCCGATGCCGAAGAGCAGCAGGGCCACGCCAATGTCCGCCAGGGCCTCCAGGCGCCAGCTGTCCGGCACCCAGCCCAGGCCACTCGGGCCGATGAGCGCTCCGGCGGCGATGAGGCCGGCGATGGTGGGCAGGCGCAACCGGCTGAGCGCCAGCACCACCACCACCGCCACGCCGAAAACCACCACCAGTTCCCGGAGGAGCTCGGGAGCCTGCTGCATGGCGCGCCCACCTCCTTCCCTCACACCCGGCTGCGCGCGACTCTACCTCTCTCAGGCTTGCGTAACGTTCAGCAGCGTGGCGCGCCTGGCCGTGTCGGGCAGGGGCTCCACCTCGTGGAAGCGCCTGTAGTCCAGTACCCGGCGGCCGTCCGGGTCCGTGCGGATGATGTCCACCAGCCGCGCGTTCCACATCAGGTCCGTGTCCAGGAACGAGTGCCGCGCGTGGATGGTCTGCCCCAGGGCGTCGTCCATTCCCGAGAGCGACACGATGAACTCCACCTGCTGCTCCGCGAGCAACTCGGCCGTGGCCCCGTACAGCGGGCTGTCCGGGGTGATGGAGTGCATCACCGTCCAGGAGAGCGTGAAGACGGGCGACTGGCTGCGCACCAGCGGCAGGTCGATGATGCGGCGGATGCGCTCGCCCTCCAGGGTGTGCTCGGTGCGCATCATCGCCACGCGCATCTGCGCCTCGACGATGTGATTCACCCGCTCGTTGGCGGCGCGGAACATGAAGGTGGGCACGCCGTTGCGCGGGGTGATGACGGCCACGTTGCTGAAGAGCACGCGCGCGCGGGGGCGGCTGAACTTGGCGAAGACGAGCCCGGTGCCCATGGCCACGTAGACGAGGCCCAGCATGGACTCGGCGGTGACGAGCAGGTGCGCGGGCAGCCCGGTGGGGAACATGGTCCCGTAGCCGATGGTGGCGAACGTCTGGACGCTGAAGAAGAAGTGGTCCGCGAAGCTGCCGGGCTCCGCGTTCCGCACCCCGCCCACCTCCAGGTAGGCCGCCCCGAAGAGGAGGTTGAGCAGGAGGTAGGTGACGACGAAGGCCCCCATCAGCCGCCACCACGAGCCGGAGACGAAGTAGTAGTAGATGTCCCGGAGGCCCGCGCGCCGCTTGCCCAGAATCGTGAGGCCCGAGGCCAACGGGGTCAGCGCCCGGGGGCGGAAGGGGACGGCCGGGGCGGGGGGAGCCTTCGCGGGTCTGGCCATGGGCAGGAGCTCAGCGCTCGAAGTCTACGCCGATTCCCAGCCCTCCCGTGAAGCCCGGCAGCAGCGAGCCATCCGCCTGAGGGAAGAGCACCATGCCGCCCGAGGCGATGCCGTAGAGCGCGGGCACGAAGCGGTGGCGCACCTCGAACGCCCCCGTGTAGCGCGGCTTGTCCGTGACGTCCGTGAGGATGACGCGCAGCTCCCCCACCGTCTTGCCCCCGGGCAGGTGCGCCTGGAGCACGGCGTCCGCGTCCACCCGGCCCGTGGAGACGAAGTACTCGCCGGACGCGCTGGCCGTCAGCTCCAGGTCCCCCTCCGCGAGCGGGCTCACCTTCGCCGCCACCTCGCCGTAGCCGGAGAACGTCCCCGGCAGCGCCTCCTGGGCGAGCGGCGTCTCGTGCAGGCCCACGCCCGAGAAGCGCGCGAGCTCGTAGCCCGCGCCGAACAGGCCGAAGCGGAAGAGGCCTCCCTGGCGCCGCGCCTCCAGCCGGCCCGTGATGTCCACCAGCTCCTTGGGCTGGCCACGCACCACCAGGCCGAAGGCCGCGCCGTACTCGGGCAGCGCCTCGGCGAGCGTCTCCGCCCGGGCGCCCGCCGCGGCCTGGAGCCACAGCTGCACCTTCTCCTTCTTCACCACGCCCGCCTGCAGGCCGAGGCTCACCGCGGACAGCTCGGGCGAGGTGCCGCCGCCCTTGCCGAAGTCGCTCGCCGCGTCCACCGAGAGCAGGAAGCGGTCGCGCGCCGTGTCCGCGTTGCTGAGCATCCGGCCCAGGTCCAACCGCACCTCGCCGGCGAACAGGCGCGTGGCCAGCACGTCGCTGGCGAAGAGCTCCACGCGCGTGGGCCCCAGGTACGCGGTGAAGTTGGCGCCCGTGGGGTGGTAGTCGGGCGAAATCCGGTTGTGGTAGCGGTTCACCAGCCAGCCCGCGCCCAGCGACCAGGCCGAGTAGCCTCCCGCGCGCAGCTGGAAGTGCCCGTCGTCGCGGCCGATGCGCAGGTTGCGCAGCACCTGGGCGAAGTCGCTGCGCTCGTCCCAGTCCTGGCGCCGCAGCCGCCCGCCGTAGTCCTCCGCCGTCTGCAGCGGCTCCTGATCCAAGAAGCGCAGGCGCAGCGGCGCGCCCAGCTCGAACTCGAACTCGTCGCCGCCGCTCACCGCCAGCCGCGGGAAGGCGACTGCGAAGACATCCATCCCATTGGCGCCGGTGCCCGAGGGCAGGGCGAGTGCGCCCACCTCGAGGGCCGCGCGGAAATGCACGCCTTCTTCCGCGGGCGCTTCAGGGTTTTCGACGAAGGCCTTGGGGGCCTGCTGGAGCACGGAGGCAAGAACGAGGGCACCAATCATGGCGCGTCACTCTAACCCGCTTCCCCCTCGCCGCTCTGTGACAGCCTGTTGAAGCCCTGGCCGGGCTCGCTTCCTCGGGAAACGAGCAGCCAGGCACTGCGTGGACTGCGAGGACCTCGGCCCGCGTCCAGGGGAGGTGTCCGGGAGCGAGGCCCCGGCCCCGTCCCCCACTCCCCTCTCGCGCCCGGCACTTCCCCGGACGCGGGCCTCGGCCCCGGAATCCGAATCAGCCCACGACGACGATCTGCTTGCCCGTGGCCTCGCTCATGGCGCGCGAGGACACCAGCTTCGCGGCGGCCTTCGCCTCACCGGCCACGTCGAAAGCCGCGGCGATCAAATCCCCCAGCGTCACCTGCACCTTGCGCACCGGCTTGCTCGCCTTGGCCTTCGCCACCGCCCGGCCCGCCGTGCCCTTCACCTGACGCGCCACCCGATTCATCACCTGTCCACGCCGCTGGGTCTTCGCCATGGTTCGCCCTTCCCTCTGTCTTGGTTGCCCGTCTCGTTGCCGACGCCCCACGCCGCCGCCCTGACGAGAGAACCTCACAGCAACCTCCGTGCCCGCGCGCAAACCCCTGGAATCACACCGGGCCTACAAAGTGGGAGTCCCGCCCGGCGCATGCCAGGGACTGACTTTTCTACCGACGGGCCCGATTTCTCACCGGAACGAATGACCGGAACCGACACCCGCGCAGACGCACGCACCCGGAAACCCGTACGACGGGGCACTTCAGCGTCGCCGGGTGGACCCTGTCGCTGGAGAGGAGGAAAGCCCCGAGGCCCCGTGCGAGCGCTCCCGGCCACCGGACGTGGCGTGGGTGCGCTCGAGCACGGGCCTCCAGGGGAGGCCGCGCGACGGAGACGAGCTACTTCCCGGAAGGCTTGGAGAGCACGAGGATGAGCTCGCCGCCCACGTGCTTGCCGGCGCGCTGGTAGACGGAGCCCTCGCGGCCCAGCTCCACGTCCATGGCGGACAGCTGGGGCACCTCCACGCGCAGGGTGGCGGTGTCGCCCTGCATGCGCAGCAGCCGCAGCGAGGCATTCACCCCGTTGGGCAGCTTCACCTCGGTGGGCTCCTTGTTGCCCAGCTCGAGCGTCTGCTGGGACAGGCGCTTGAAGGAGGTGAAGTTGAAGTTCTGCTTCTGGAACGTCTCCTTCATCTTCTTCAGCTCGGGCGGGTCCACCTCGGTGCCCTTCTGGGAGACGAGCACCACCTCCACCTGGACCTTGAGCTTCTGGTCCTCGGCGCGAGCCGGCACCGGCACCAGGAAGAGCCCCAGCAGGGTCAGCGCCAGCAGGGCCGCCGGCATGCGCGTCGTCATCCTCACAGCTCACCTCCCTTGGGGGGATTCTGGGCGGGCACCTTCTTCTGCGGCGGCTCGCCGTCCGCGTCCAGCTCGTCCGCCTCGTCCTCGGAGGCGCCCTTCGGCTTCTTCACGGCGGAGGCATCGTGCGCCGGCTGCGAGTCCTGGTCCACCACCCAGATGATGGTGTTGCCATCATCGGACTCGAGCACCACCGGGGCCACCTTGGCGCCCTCGGAGGCACGCACCGCGCGCACGCGCATCCGGTCCGCGCCGTAGCCGAGCGGCACGTCGTTCTGGCTGGCCAGCAGCGGGATGAGCACCAGCGCGAGCACGGCGGCCGTGGCCAGCGAGGAGACCATGGCGGTGCGGTGGTAGAGGAACATCTCGGAGAGCGAGATGCGCAGCCGCTCGAGCAGGGGCGGGCGCTCGGGCGTCACCCGGGCCATGACGCGCTGGGTGAAGTCCTTGAAGTCCACCTCGTCCACCGCCATCTCCAGCCCCACCCGGAGGAGCGCGGACTCGGCGCGCAGGTCCGCGGCGCGGCTGGCGCAGTCCCGGCAGGCCGACAGGTGGCGCTCCACGTTGACGCGCTCAGCGGGCGACAGCTCGCCATCGATGTAGGGGGACAGCTGAGGGATGAAGCGCTCGCACGCGGGATTTCCGGCCATGTTCCTCACCCGGTGTAATGGGGGACTTGCGGCTTGGACGGCAGCACGGGACCGATATTCCAGCCCCGTCTACTCACTGCCCACTCCGCTCTTGGCCTCGTCCAACTCCAGGTATTCACTGAGGATTTTCTGCACCTTGGCCCGCGCGTGGAAGAGCCGGCTCATCACCGTGCCCTTGGGAATGTCGAGCGTGCGCGACAAGTCCTCGTAGCTCATGCCCTCGATTTCGCGCAGCAGGAGGATGGCGCGGTGCTTCTCGGGAACGGCCGCGAGGGCCTCCTGGATCTTCTCGGCCAACTCCCGGCGCAGGGCGCTCTTCTGGGGGTTGGTGCCCAGGCGGCTGCCCAGGGCGCCGATGCGGGCCTCGGACAGGTCGCTGGCGACGGACTCGTCGAACTCCTCGGTTTCGCCCCCGGCGGCGTTCTTCCGGCGCATCACGTCGATGCAGATGTTGACGGTGATGCGGTAGAGCCAGGTGTAGAAGGACGAGTCGCCCTTGAAGTGGTCGAGGTACTTGTAGACCTTGACGAACGCCTCTTGCGAGACGTCCATCGCCTCTTCCTTGTCCTTGAGCATGCCCAGCGCGACGGCGTACACCTTGCGCTGGTAGCGCTCGACGAGGAGCTTGAAGGCGCGCTGGTCTCCACTACGGACGCGCTTGACGAGAGTGAGATCGTCGGTGGCCAAGGGTGGGCCACCCTAGCATGAGCGCCCCGGGCCCCAAGCATTCTCGGTGGATGAGACGTTCACCGGTGGGCGGCCTCACAGGCTGGCGAGCATGGCGACCAACAGAGCGGCGCCCGCCAGGGCGATGACGGCCCCGAAGGCCACCTTGCCCCACTCGCCCTGCTGCAGCGAGCTGTCCTCGGGCGAGTCGCGCAGGCCGTGCAGGGCGTTCCAGAGCATGTGCGGCCCCAGACGCTTGTTCGTGCCCCGGCGCTCCCGGCCCGGCTCCACCACGTCCTCCGGATTCAGGGCCACGCCCTGCCCCGCCCGGGCCAGCACGCCCGGCTGAGGCACCAGCACGCCCGGTGGCGGCGCGCTCGTCGGCGGGTGCGTCACCGCGAGCTGCTCCGGCTCCTTCTGGTCGAACGCCGCCGACTCCGCGCCCTTGCGCTGCGGGGGCGTCCGCTCGGACTTCGCGTCGAAGTGGCTCTCCGGGTGCTCCGCGGTGGCGGGAGGCTCGGTGGCGGGAAGCTCGGGGAGCGTGGTGCGCTGCTCCGGGGCCTCGGCCCGCGCCTCCGGGTGCGGCACGGCGGACTGCTCCACCGGGAGGGAGACCTCCGAGGGAAGCAGCTCGGGCCCGGGCTCGATGTGGACCCCGGCGAGCCGTGCCTGTAGCTCCTCCGGAGAGCGGGCCTCCAGCAGCTCGAGGGCCACCTGCACCCCGTCCCGGCCCGTGGCCGCGTCCTGGAGGGCGCCAAAGCCGTGCTTCGTGAGCACCTCCTGGAAGCGCTCGCGCCCCGCCGCGCTCTGGCCGGACGGATCCTTCGCGCTCGCCTCGGCGTAGGCGAGGAAGAAGGCCCAGAGGCGCGCCGCCCGCTCCGACACGGGCAGCCGCGAGGGACGCAGCTGCGCCCCCAGGAAGCCCAGCTCCTCGTCGAAGTGATGGGCGAGCAACTCCTGGCCGATGGGCTCGGTGAACTCCGGCAGCAGGTCCTCCAGCGGCTTCACGTCCCCGGGCACGTCCGGACCGCCCGGCGTCGCCACGAGCACCTGCTCGGGGCCTTCTCCCTTGCGCGGGGCCTGCGCGGGCTCACGCGTGGGGAGCCTCGGCCGCTCGCCCGTCGAACGCGGACGCTCCCGGCCCTGAGGGGCCTCGAAGACCTCGGCGGGTCTGCCCTCGCGGGCCCTGCCGCTGGAGCGGGGAGCGCTCCTCATCTCCAGGCCGTCCTGGGCGAAATTGAACATGCCCGTCTTCGCTTCACTCCGCGTCTCCGGCTTCGTCTCCGGCTTCGCGTCGCGCGGGCTCCCCGTGCGCGAGGACTCGGCCGGCGTGGGCATCCGGCCGATGCGCGTCTTCTCCTCGCGAGCCCCACCGGCGCCGTGGCCCGGCTTGTCGGCACGGCCCGGGTGCCCTCCCTCCGCGGGACGGGTGGGGGCATGCCCCACGAAGGTTCCGGGCGCCCCCTTGATGTTTCCGGTGTGGCTCATTCCCCCGGATTGTCGTCCGGGCGGCGAGCAAGTTGCCAGGGGGCCCCCGATTACTCCTCCTCGCGCTCCACCTTCACGGGAGAGGTCATCCCGTTCTCATCCAGCGTGACGCTGAAGACGGACACCTGGCCATCTCCATCCAGGTCTCCTCGCGCGAAGCAGGTGACCTCCGCCTGGCCCAGGGGCGTCTCCTGCACCACCACCTGGTACTGGTAGCGGACGCGCTCGCCAGGCTCGAAGCCGATGTTCTTCAGGTTCTCGTCCGGCTCGTAGGGCACCGCCTTGCCGCCCCGCGGCACGTCCTTCGGCACCGGGCCCGCGGCGGGGAAGACGCCGTGCTCGTCCCGGTAGGACTGCACGTCGCTACAGAGGCGCAGCACGTTGACGCGAGCCTCGTTGCTCAGCGCCTGGTCCTGCGCGGGGTAGCGGCGGCTGATGAAGTAGAAGGCGCCCCCGGCCACCGCCGTGAGGCACGGCACCGCGAGCACCGCCACCACCAGCGCCCCCTTCTTCCAGGGGGACATGGGCGGCTTGCCGGAAACGGAGTTCTCACCGGGGTTTGCCATGACGCGGCTCCCTCCTCGTCAACGGGCGCTGGCCCAGTCGCGTGGGGCGCGGAGCACCTCCACCAGCTTCGCCTCCTCGGTGCCCGGCGCCGGGTGGTGGTCATAGCGCCAGCGCACCTGCGGCGGCAGCGACATGAGGATGGACTCGGTGCGCCCCTTCGTCTCCAGCCCGAAGGTGGTGCCCCGGTCCCACACGAGGTTGAACTCCACGTAGCGCCCGCGCCGCACCTCCTGCCAGAAGCGCTGCGCCTCCGTGTAGGGCGTGTCCTTGCGCCGCTCGGCGATGGGCAGGTACGCGGGGAGGAAGGCCCGGCCGGCGTCGCGCACGAAGGCGAGCTCGCGCTCCAGGTCCCCGCCCATGTTCTCGAAGAAGATGCCACCCACGCCGCGCGTCTCCTCGCGGTGGCGCAGGTAGAAGTACTTGTCGCACGCCTCCTTGAAGCGCGGGTAGTACGCGGCGTCATGCCGGTCGCACGCCTCCTTGTGCACCCGGTGGAAGTGCACCGCGTCCTCTTCGTAGAGGTAGTACGGCGTCAGGTCCGCGCCGCCGCCAAACCACGCCTTCCCGCCCTGATGGAGGAAGCGGTAGTTGGCGTGCACGGTGGGCACATGCGGGTTGCGCGGGTGCAGCACCAGCGAGATGCCCGCGGCCCAGAAGGAGCGCCCCTCGCCCTGGAGCTTCCTGGCGAAGGCCTCCTCCAGCTCGCCGAACACCACCGAGGTGCTCACCCCGCCCTTCTCCAACACCGCCCCGTCCTCCAGCACGCGGCTGCGCCCGCCTCCACCGCCCGGCCGCTGCCAGGGGTCCTCACGGAAACGCGCCCGTCCATCGAGCCGCTCCAGCGCGCCACAGATGTCGTCCTGCAGCGCGTGGACGAACTCCACCATCCGCTCCTTCACCTTCTCCACGTCGACCGTCATGGGCTCTCCTGGGACGCCACGGGCGCCTCGAATCGCAACGGGGGCACCGCGGGCGCCGTATTACCCGCCGCGTCGAAGACCTCCAACTTCGCTCGATAACTCCTTCCGTCCTCCAGCGCGAAGGCGCCCCCGCAGGCGTCGTGCCCCACCAGGCTCACCCCATCCTGCAGCGGGGTGACGTAGTGCTGGGGCGCCACGTCCTCGCCCCGGTGCCAGAGCGTCACCACCGCGTAGGCGGGACTGTCCTCGAGCAGGGACATGCGCAGCTTGACGAAGCGCTCCGTGCCCTCGCCGGTGCGGCGGAAGAGGCCCTCGCTGACAGCGGGCTGCTTGAGCCAACGCGGGCGCGCCACGTCCTGGCCCCGGCCGCTGCGCCACTCGGGCAACGAGGCCCCCCGCGCGTTGAGCACCTTCGCCCCGGGCAGCACATCATCCAGGCGCAGCGTGTAGGCGAGGCCCGGTTTGAGCGGGCGCGAGGGCCGCAGGACGACGGTGCTGCGCCCGAGCGAGCTCGTCCAGCCGCGCTGGATGCGCACCTCCACCTCGTGGCCATGGGCCTGGAGGCGCAGGACGCGGCCGGGGAGCTCGGCCACGCGGGGGCCGAAGGAGCCGAGGCCCTCGAGGAGGAAGCGGGTATTGGTGGGCACCACCGCGCCGGGCACGGGGAACACCTGCACGCCATCCTCGGGGCAGGCGGCGTGGGCGGCCGGAGCGGACAGGAGCAACGAGGCGAGGAGCAGGACGACGAAGCGCACGAGGCCACCGAGTCTGCGCCGGCCCGGAGCCGGAGGCCAGTCTCACGAGGGGGTCGTCCCCCCGGAACATCCGGCCCATGACGCCGGCCGCCGTCCCAGGCCTCCCGCCCGAGCGCTCACCGGACGGGAGCGCCTTCAGTGCCTGGGAGGCCCCTCGTCGGAGAGGACGATGGGGCCGAAGCGCGCCTCGTGCCGGGCGACGCCGTCCTGCAGCAGCGCGAGCAGGCGCTTGAGGTGTTTGGGATTGAGGATGACCCGCGAGCGCACCTTCGCCCGGGGCTGGTGCGGCTGGACGTAGATGAAGTCCAGGGTGAACTCGGTCTCCGACTGGTTGACCATCGCCATGTTCACGTACTGACCCTGGGCGACATCGTCATCTATCTGAATCTGCAGGGAGACCTCGGGAGGCTTGGACGTATCCGACATGGGAGGGGGCATACCGCCAGACGAGGGCCGTGACTAGACTCAGAGACGGTGCGAGCCCAACGGATGGATCCCGAGAAGACGGCGCCGTTCGAGCTGGGGCGGGGAGAAGATGCCTGCCTCCTGCTGCACGGCTTCACCGGGAGTCCCTGGGACGTGCGTCCGCTCGGCGAGGCCCTGGCGGCCCGGGGCCTGTACGTGCGGGCCATCCAACTGCCCGGCCACGGCTCCACCCCCGACGCCCTGTTGAGGGTGAGCCATCGCGATTGGTGGCAGGCCGCGTCCCAGGCCCTGCTCTCCCTGCGGGACTACCGGCGCACGTTCGTCGCGGGGCTGTCCATGGGAGCGCTGCTGTCCTTGCGGCTCGCGGCGGACTTCCCCGAGCGGGTGCACGGGCTGGCGCTCGTCGCTCCCGCGCTGCGCTTCAAGGGGCCGCACATGTGGCTGCTCAAGCGCCTGAGGCACTACGGACTGCTGGAGCGGGTGAAGCCCTGGGTGCTGAAGACGGGCACGGACCTCTCCGACCCGGCGGTGCTGGCCGAGGCGCCCATCCTCCCGGCATTCCCCTCGGCGCGGCTGCAGGACATGTGGGAATTGCAGGACGAGGTGATGCGCTCCCTGCACCGGGTGCGCTGCCCCGCGCTGGTGGCGGTGGCCGAGCAGGACCACGTGGTGGACCCCGCGGGCGGCCCGGTGCTGGTGCGCGGCCTCACCGCCTCGGCCCACGTGCGCTTCATCTCGCTCAAGGACGGCTTCCACATCATCCCGCGCGACAAGGGCGGCCCCCTGCTCTCCTCGGAGGTGGGGCACTTCTTCGACCGGCTCCGGGAGGCGGAGGCCTCCCCCGCGAGCCCGGAGCTCAGCCCCCCGCGCCCAGCGGCAGGGTGACGATGAAGGTGGAGCCCTCGCCGAGCCGGCTCTCCACGGAGATGTCCCCGCCGTGCGCCTGGGCGATCTCCCGCGTGATGTAGAGCCCCAGCCCCAGGCCACTGACCTCGCTGGCGCTGATGGCCCGCTCGAAGCGCTCGAAGATGCGCGCACGGTCCTCCTCGCGCAGCCCCACGCCCTCGTCCTTCACCGAGAGCAGGGCCCGCCCGCCATCGGCCGTCATCGCCACCCGCACCGGCCTGCCCGCGCCGTACTTCAGCGCGTTGGACAGCAGGTTGATGAGCACCTGCTCCAGGCGGCAATCTCCATCCGGTCGTGTCTTCCTCGGCTCCTCCAAGATGAGAAGCAGGTTCAGGTCTTGTTCAGGCCGTGTAGGGACAAGCTTTGACAAAGCAAGAAGCCGGGGCATTCCAGCCCGCACGGTGAATCACCGGGACGACGAGGGCATGCCTCCCTGATTGCCCTCACGCCCGGCGCAGCAAGCGCGCGAGCAGCAGCCCTTCCAAATCCCTTCTCCCATCCAGGACCGCGAGCACCAGCACCCGACCGGTTCCCACGCGATAGATGATGCGCCAGGGACGGACGATCAGCTCGCGATAGAGACGGATGTTGCGCCGGGCGAGTTCAGGAACGACTCGCCCCCGAAGGGGCATGGATTCCAACCGCTTCGCGGCCTGCTCCAGCCGGTCCAACACGGCGAGGGCCGTACCAGGCTCATCCTGCTCGATGTAGTCCAGCAACTCGTCGAGGTCAGTGCGCGCGACTTCCGCCCAGTCGACGGCGAAGCGCCGTGCCACGGCCTACTTCTCCCGGGCGAGCCGCCGCCGGGCGCGTGCGAAGACCTCGGACTGGGGTGTCGTCCGCCCGGCCTGCGCATCCGCCTCGCCCTGCGAAGCGAGTTGGAGGAGCAGCGACGCATCACGGAGGGCCTCGTAGGTGGCCACGTCCAGGACGACCGCCTGGGCCTCCCCGTGTTGCGTGATGACGACGGGCCTGCGCGAGCGCTTCACCTCGCGCAGCAGTTCCGCGGCGCGGGTCTTCATGTAGGTCACCGGCTTGATGTCCTCGGTCAGCTTCATGGGCCGCGTCTCCAGTGCCAGGAACAGTACCAACTCCGGCCCCGAACCGCACGGCATCCCTCGAGCCAGGCAGCCTGACGAGGCCCTGTCGTTCACTCATAACGTGCAAGGGGCTCGCGCATCCATTACGCACTCCCCTCCATGTCCCCCGCCCCGCCCGTGGTCGAGCTCCACGACGTCTCCAAGTCCTACGCCGAGGGCGATGCCGTCCGCGAGGTGCTCTCCAACGTGCGCCTCACCCTGCATGCGGGTGAGTTCGTCGTGCTGCTCGGCCGCAGCGGCTCGGGTAAGTCCACGCTTCTCAATCTCATCAGCGGCATCGACCTGCCCTCGCGCGGCACGGTGCGAATCGACGGCCGCGAGCTCGTCACCCTCAGCGAGCACGAGCGCACCCTGCTGCGCCGCGAGCGCATCGGCTTCATCTTCCAGGCCTTCAACCTGCTGCCCACCCTCACCGTGGAGGAGAACGTCCTCCTGCCCCTGGAGCTCACCGGGCGCGAGGGCCCCGACTCGCGCAACCGCGTGCGCGACCTGCTCGAGACCGTGGGCCTCGGCAACCGGGCCGCGAGCTTCCCGGACCGGCTCTCCGGGGGTGAGCAGCAGCGCGTCGCCGTGGCCCGCGCGCTCGCCCACGCCCCTCTCCTGCTGCTGGCCGACGAGCCCACCGGCAACCTCGACGAGCAGACGGGACGCAAGGTGCTCGACTTGCTCGAGGGCCTCACGCGCCAGGAGAAGGCCTGCGCGCTCGTCGTCACCCATGACCCGGGCCTCGTGTCGCGCGCGGACCGCGTGCTGAAGCTCGAGGCGGGCCAGCTCGTCGAGCAGGGAGCCCGCGCTTGAAACAGCGCCTCCTGGCCCGCGCCAGCCTGCGCCACCTGGGCAGCCACCCGTGGCTCACCGCCCTGTCGCTGCTCGGCATCGCGCTCGGCGTGGCGGTGGTGGTGTCCATCGACCTCGCCAACGCGAGCGCCATGCGCGCCTTCGAGCGCTCCACGGACGCCGTCGCGGGCCGCGCCACGCATCAGCTCGTCGGTGGGCCCGCGGGACTGCCCGAGTCCGTGTACCGCGACCTGCGCCTGCAACCCGATGCGCCCCCGTCCGCCCCGGTGGTCGAGGGTCACGTGCGCGCGAGGAGCGGGGACCGGCGTCCGCTCACCGTGCTCGGCGTGGACCCGTTCGCCGAGGCGCCCTTCCGCTCGTATGTGCCGAGGAGCGGAGGCGCGGTGGACATGGGCGCCTTCATCACCCAGCCCGGTGCCGCCATCCTCACGCAGCGCACGGCCCAGGCCCTCGGCGTGGGCACCGGAGACGCGTTCGAGGTGGGCGTGGAGGGCGTGACGAAGCGGCTGCACGTGGTGGCGCTGCTCCAGCCCCAGGACGACGGCAGTGCCCGCGCGATGGAGGGCCTGGTGCTCACCGACCTCTCCACCGCACAGGAGCTGCTCGGCCAGGAAGGGCGGCTCTCGCGCGTCGACCTGAAGCTGCCGGACGGCGAGGCCGGAGAGGCGCGGCTGGAGCGCGTGCGCCCGCTGCTCCCCGAGGGCGTGGAGGTGGTGCGGCCCCGAGCACGTGGCAACGCGGTGGAGCAGATGACGCGGGCGTTCCGCACCAACCTCACCGCGCTATCGCTGCTGGCGCTCGTGGTGGGCACGTTCCTCATCTACAACACGATGACCTTCTCGGTGGTGCAGCGGCGCGAGCAGCTCGGCCGGCTGCGCGCGATGGGCATCACCCGGAGGGAGCTCTTCGCGCTGGTGCTCGGCGAGGCGGCGGTGCTGGGCACGGTGGGCACGGTGGCGGGGCTGCTGCTCGGCGTGCTCCTTGGACGTGGGCTGGTGGAGCTCGTCACCCGGACGCTCAATGACCTGTACCTCGTGGTGAGCGTGCGGGGCCTGTCCCTCGAGCCCTTCACGCTGCTCAAGGGCGTGTTGCTGGGCCTGGGCGCGACGCTGGCCGCCGCGCTGCTGCCCGCGTGGGAGGCCGCACGCTCGGCGCCCGCGGTGACGCTGCGCCGCTCCACGCTGGAGAGCGCATCGCACGGGAGGGCCCCGAAGCTCGCGCTGCTGGGGCTGGGCGTACTCGCGCTGGGCGTGGGATTGCTGGCCCTGCCCACGCCCGAGCTGCTCCCCGCGTACGGCGGCCTCTTCTCGGTGCTGCTGGGCGCGGCGCTGCTGGTGCCCTGGCTGACGGCCCTGCTCGCGGGCGCGGCGGCGGGCCCGCTGGGACGCCCCTTCGGACTCTTGGGACGCATGGCCGCGCGAGGCGTGACGGCGAGCCTCAGCCGCACCGCCGTGGCCCTGGCCGCGCTGATGGTGGCGGTGGCGACCACGGTGGGCGTGGGGCTGATGGTGACGAGCTTCCGCGGCACGGTGGCCAGCTGGCTCGAGTCCTCGCTGCAGGCGGACGTCTATGTCTCCCCGCCCTCGCTCGTCACGCGGCGCGGCGGAGCCACCTTCGCGCCGGGGCTCGCCGAGCAGGTGCGAGCCACGCCTGGAGTGGCCAGCAGCAGCACCCTCCGCACGGTGCAGGTGCGCGTGGACGGCGTGCCCACGGACGTGCGCGCGGTGGACTTCGGCGCCACCCCGGTGCGCCCCTACCGTTTCAAGGACGGAGACGCGGCGCATATCTGGAAGGAGCTGGAGGCGCCGGACGCCGTGCTCGTCTCCGAGCCCTTCGCCTTCCACCGCCGGCTGGAGGTGGGCGGCACGGTGGAGCTCTCGACGGACAAGGGCCCGCGCCGCTTCCGCGTGGTGGGCGTGTACTTCGACTACGGCTCGGACACCGGCACGGTGATGATGACGCGCGGCACGTACCTGCACCACTTCGATGACCCACGGGTGAGTGGCGTGGCCCTCTACGCCGCGCCCGGGCAGGACGTGGACGCGCTGGTGGCCCGCGTGCGCGAGCGCGCTGGCAACATCCAGGCGCTCGACATCCGCTCCAACCGCGCGCTGCGTGAGACGTCCCTCGAGATATTCGACCGCACCTTCACCATCACCTACGTGCTGCGGCTGCTCGCCATCGGCGTGGCCTTCATCGGCGTGCTGAGCGCGCTCATGGCCCTGCAACTGGAACGGGCCCGCGAGCTCGCGGTGCTGCGCGCCATCGGCCTCACTCCGCGCCAGCTCTGGGGGCTCGTCTCCCTCCAGACGGGACTGCTGGGCCTGCTCGCGGGACTCTTCGCGCTGCCGCTCGGCGTGGCGCTCGCGTACGTGCTGGTGCACGTCATCAACCAGCGCTCCTTCGGGTGGACGCTGCAATTGCTGATATCGGGGGACGTGCTGACGCAGGCCCTGGTGCTGGCGCTGTCGGCGGCGGCGCTCGCGGGCCTGTACCCCTCGTGGAAGATGTCGCGCGCCAACCCCGCCCATGCGCTGAGGGAGGAGTGAGGTGATGCGCGGACGCGGACTCGTCATCGGCGTGTCGGTGGTGCTCGTGGGGCTCGCGGCGGGAGCGGCCTATGTCACGCGCGATGCGTCGCTGCCCTCACTCAAACCGCCGTCGCTGAAGGTGGCCGAGGCGCTCGGAGGCAAGGCCAATACCGAGGGCTACGCTCGCGCCTTCGCGCCCCGGGAGTTCCACTTTCCCGAGGACCATGGCCCGCACCCGGGCTTCCGCACCGAGTGGTGGTACTGGACGGGAAACCTCTCCACGGCGGATGGGCGCGACTTCGGCTACCAACTCACCCTCTTCCGCAGCGCGCTCGCGCCCGAGGACGAACAGAAGGGCTCGGCGCGCACGTCCGCATGGGGCACGCGGCAGGCGTACATGGGGCACTTCACCGTTTCCGATATCAGCGGCGGACGCTTCCACGCCACCGAGCGCTTCAGCCGGAGCGCGCTGGGCCTGTCGGGCGCGCGCACCGAGCCCTTCCGGGTGTGGCTGGAGGACTGGAGCGCGGAGGCGGTGGGCAGCGGCGCCCTGCCCCTGCGGCTCACCGCGCGGAGCGAGGACGTGTCGCTATCGCTGGTGCTCGAGGAGGGCAAGCCGCCGGTGCTCCAGGGAGACCGGGGCCTGAGCCAGAAGAGCGCCGAGCCGGGCAACGCGTCCTACTACTACTCGCTCACGCGGATGCCCACGCGCGGGCAGGTGACGGTGGACGGCCGCGCGTACGAGGTGACGGGCCAGAGCTGGATGGACCGGGAGTGGAGCACCAGCGCGCTCGGCGAGGAGCAGGTGGGCTGGGACTGGTTCTCGCTCCAGCTCTCGGACGGTGGCGAGCTCATGTACTACCAACTGCGCCGTCGCGACGGCACGGTGGATCCGTTCAGCGCGGGCACGCTCGTCCCCGCCCACGGCGAGCCCGTGCGCCTCTCGCGCGAAGACATCCAGGTGGAGGTGCTCGACACCTGGAAGAGCCCGGACAGCGGCACGACGTATCCCGCGCGATGGAGGCTCTCGGTGCCCTCGCGCGGCCTGTCGCTGGAGCTCACCCCCGCGCTGGCGAACCAGGAACTGCCGGTGAGTGTTCGCTACTGGGAGGGCTCGGTGCGCCTGTCGGGCACGCACGAGGGCCAACCCGTGCAGGGCCGTGGCTACGTAGAGTTGACTGGCTATGCGGATGCGCCGCGGCGGGAACGCTGAGCCCTTGCCCCCCGGCTAGAGTCGCCCGAGGGGGGACAGCACCATGCCGCGACCACACGATTGGAACATCGGCACGCACCACGCCTGGCTGGAGTCACCGGACGAGCTGTGGTTGAAGGTCCGGGGCGACACCTCGCTCCAGGATGCCATCACCCTTCTCGAGCTCTACCGCGAGCTCGGCACCCAGCGGCCCCTCTTCCTGGTGACGGACCTCACCGAGGCCACCTCCGTGGACCTCAAGGCCCGGGACCACATCTCCTGGAATGGCCGTCCCGACTGGTTCCGCAGCGCCATCTACATCGGCGCGGGACTGATGCAGCGGGCCGTGGCCAGCAGCATGACCTTCCTGCACTCGGTCACCGGCCATACGGCCATGGCTCAACACTTCGTCACGACGGAAGACGAGGCGCGCGCGCTCATCGCCCAGGAGCGCTCCCTGTTGGACAAATTCCCCTGAGGCCTTCGCCACCGCGCTATCCATCTCCACCCGCATCGGTAGGATGCCGCGCGAACGACTCAGGGGGGTGTATGTCTATTCGCCGCGAATGGAAGTTCGGGACGCATGCTGCCCATTTCGAGGAGCCGGACATCCTCTGGGTCCGCATCCAGGGGGAAACCTCCCTCCAGGATGCCATCTCCCTCACGCAGCTCTACGGAGAGCTGGGCGCCCAGAAGCCCTTCTTCGTGGTGACGGACCTCGCCGGGGCCACCACCCTCGAGGCCGAGGCCCGCAACCACGTCTCGCAGAACACCAACCCCTCCTGGTTCCTCGGCTCCGTCTACATCGGGGCGGGCTTCGTGCAGAAGGCCGTGGCCAGGAGCCTCGCCTTCGTGCACGCGATGACGGGCAAGCTCACCTTCGACATGCACTTCGTCTCCAACGAGCAGGAAGCGCGCGAGCTCATCGCCCGCGAACGGGCCCGGCGCCACACGCGCGTCGCCTGAGCCCCGCCGGACGCCCGGCCGCGCCATTCAATGGCTGTTGCACACCTCCCACGGAGTCCGGCTAGCATGGCCGGGTCCCCGAGAGGTCCCCCATGGTGACGCAGCCCCGCGAATGGAAGATTGGTACCCACGACATCCGCTTCGAGCCCCCGAACACGCTCAGCGTGAAGATCGTGGGTGACGTCCGCGTCGACGAGGCCAGCCGCATCATCGACCTGTGCGCGGAGCTGGGCGACAAGGAACCCTTCTATCTCATCGCCGACCTGTCGGGCATCGGCTCCATCCCCTCGGAGGCCCGGGGCGTCGCCTCCAAGCAGATCCGCCCCGAGTGGTACAAGGGCGTCGTCTACGTGGGCGCGAGCTTCGTGGCGAAGGCCGCGGTGAAGAGCCTCTCGGTGGTGTTCTACCTCGCCGGCAAGTACACCGCCGATGTCGAGTTCGTCACCACGGCCGAGGAGGCGCCCGCCGCCCTCGCGAAGCAGAAGGCCAGACACAAGGCGAAGGTGGCCTGAGCCCCTCCGCCCCGTGCGCGGCTAAGCCAAGTGGGGAAAGTCCTGTCAGGGTGCTCTCGGCGCGAAGAACGAGGCCCCTTCCGGTCGCGCTTCGTCCCGACTGGTACGACCATCGGACCAGTTGCGGGAAAACGCGCCCGGAGCCTCCCCCCTGACAGGGCTTACCCAATCTGGCTTAGAGCATGGGAAACTGCTCGGCCGGCGTGTCGTGCGCGTCGCGCGGGCGCGTGTTGTAGGCGAGTGCCTCGGCCAGGCGCGCGGGCTTCTCGGAGCGCGGCGTCGTCATCAACCGGATGAAGGCGTCGTGCTCCAACCGCAGGCGCGGATTGGTGAGGCGCTCGTGGCCGAGGGTGCTGAACGTGCGCCCGCCATAGTCATGCGAGGGGAACACGAGCATGTCTCCCGGCAGCGACAGCAGGCGCTGGAGGCTGTGGTACTCGGACTCGGCGTCGCCCGAGGGCAGGTCCGTCCGGCCCGTGGCGCCGATGAGCAGCGTGTCCCCGGTGAAGACACGGTCCTCCATCACCAGCACCAGCCCGTCCGCCGTATGCCCCGGGCTCGCCCAGACGGTGAGGCGCAGGTCGCCCACCGCCAGCACCTCGCCGTCACTCAGCAGACGATGCACCGCGCCCTCGGGCGCCCCCGCGTGCACCGCGCCCGTCATCCGGGCCAGCTCCCGGCCTCCGGACAGGTGGTCCGCGTGCGTGTGCGTGTCCACCACCAGCGCCAGACGCACCTGGTCCTTCGCCAACCGCTGCATATAGGTCGGCACCAGCTCCAACACCGGGTCCACGATGAGCGCCTCGCGCGTGCGCGGGCTGACGAGGAGGTACGTGCGACAGCTCGCGCCCCCGTTGAGCTCCTCGAAGATGAACCCCTTCATCCACTGCCTCCCTCTCCCGGTGGTGCCGTGGCCGGGACGAGGGAGAAGGTAGGCACTGCCCGCCGATGGCACGGCCGACCGGCGGCCTCTTCGTGCCGGGACGCCATGCAGTGGACGGTCTCGCCTTCAAGCCGGGCAGGCAGGCAGGCACCCGCCTCCGCGCGGGATGACCCGGAGCGTTCCCGTTCCCAGTCTACGGGTACTCGCTTCGCGAGGATGGGCCTCGCGAACGATGTCTTACGGGAGCCACGGCATGGGCCTCTTCAAGAAGGCGGTTGGCGGAGCGATTCTCGCGAAGTTCATCAACCTGGAGCGTCTGCCCTGGTACCGGAGGCTCACGCCGCGGCAGCGCACCGCCGCGGGCTTCATCTTCAGCCTCACTCCTCTCGGCCGGCTGAGTTTCGGAGGCCTGGCGTTGATCGCCGCGCGCCGCCTGTTCGCACGTCCGCGCGAGGCCTAGAACCACCACTCCACGCGCCCGCCGATGTAGTGGGCGACGGCGTCGGGGCCGAACGTCTGGAGGTAGGGCGACATCAGGGCGTCGCGCGCGGCCTTGTTGTAGAAGGCGATGGTGTAGAAGACGCGGAAGTGGGGCCGCGCCCAGACGCTGCGCAGGCCGGTGGGCACGATGGTGGGGACGATGGACAGCTTCACCGCGCTGCCCGTCGGGCCGTCGCCGTCCTTGCGCGTCTGGTACGTCGCCTCGTTGATGAGGTGGAAGTAGTCGCTGAAGTACAGGAACGAGCGCGCTCCGAAGATGTAGTCGAAGCCCTTGTCCGCCACGGTCCCGCTGCCGCCCCGAGCCAGGTGCAGAATCCCGTAGCCGTTGAGGCTGAAGAGCGAGCTGGCGTTCCACACGAAGTGGTCCACGATCTCCAAGCCGTAGGCCCCACTGAACTGCCCGTTGAGGTCCGGCAGGCCGAAGGTGGAATAGGTCGACGAGCCCCCGATGGAGCCATTGGCGATGCCGCGGCCGTAGCGCACCGCCAGGGTGTTGAAGTTGCCCTTGCCGAAGTCGAGCACGCCCTTGGCGCCCAGCACCCAGCCGAAGTCTCCCGGGAGCACCTCGGCGCGGTCCTTCGTCAGGGCGGCGGGCAGCACGTGCAGCTCGGCGAGCAGGTGCAGCCGGTGCGCGCGCTCCTCGCCCTGGGGGAAGCGCTGCACGTACTGGCTGACGAAGACGAGCCGCTGGCGCTGGGCGTCCGGCGTGCCGTCCCCCGTCTCGTCGTAGGCGTAGGCCGGCGGCGTGGTCCTCGAGCCCGTCTGCAGAATCAGCGCGACGTCGAGGTCCTTGTACTTGATGCCTCCGCCCTGCCCGTTGAGCTGGTTGAAGTAGTAGTAGTCGGCGATGTGCACGTCCTCGCCGCGGTAGAAGCGCTCGCCACCCCAGATGGACAGCCCCGGCACGAGGACGTTGGTCGCCTCCGCGTACGCCTGGAAGATTTCGATGCCCAGGTTGGGGAAGGTGTTGGCGGTGAAGAAGCCGAGGAAGGACGTGCGCGCGAACATCGCCGGCGTCAGAATCAGCCGCACCCCGGTGGACTGCTCCGTCTCCGGCTTGAGGATGTAGAACTTGAGCGTGGGCTCCAGGTAGTCGCTCTCCTCGAAGCGGCCACCGATGGGGCCACCGCGCAGGTTCAGGCGCGTGCCCTGGATGACGCGCCCATCCAGCGAGAACGCGGTGCCCATGCGGCCGTACATCTCGAAGGCGAGCCGGTCACTGATGGGGACCTCGGCGCGGGCGGGCCGGGGCAAGGCGGCGAGGAGGAGGAGGCCCACGGTCAGCAGCCCCCTCAGCGCGGCGGCACCGAGGGAGGCGGCGGGTGGAGGGAAGGCAGCGGGAGGTCGTGACGAGGTGTGCATGGGGAGAGTCCTGCGAACGTGGGGCGCCCATGCTGGCCTGCGGGCGACGACTTATTCCCAGTTCCATGGCCCGATCGTTAAAACCTGGACGATCCAGGCCTCTGGAAGAAGGGCCCTGCTCGAACAATGCGACGCCGTGCCCTCGGGGACAGCAGACTCCGGCCCCCCGAGCATAGAGGAGGAAGCACATGCACAAGACAATCCTGGGGGTCGCCGCCACGGTGGCCCTGACGATGTCCGGCGTCGCCTCCGCGGCGACCATCTCCATCGCCTGTGGCAGCGTGGGCCAGGAGTACGAGGTCTGCAAGCAAGGCGCGGAGGCCTGGGCGAAGCAGAATGGCCACACCATCCGCATGGTGAGCGTGCCGGCGGACGCCAACGAGCAGCTCACGTTCTTCCAGCAGCTCCTGTCGGCGAAGTCGGCGGACCTGGACGTGGTGCGCATCGACGTCATCTGGACGGGCCTGCTCGCCCAGCACCTGGTGGACCTCAAGCCCAAGGTGACGGATGAGGAGCTGGGCCAGTTCTTCAAGCCCCTGGTGCAGAACAACACCGTGGACGGCAAGCTGGTGGCCCTGCCCTGGTTCACCGACGCGGGCATCCTGTACTACCGCAAGGACCTGCTCGAGAAGTACAAGCAGCAGGTGCCCACCACCTGGCAGGAGCTGGCCACGGTGGCCAAGACGGTGACGGACGGCGAGAAGAAGGCCGGCAACACCAAGCTGGTCGGCTTCGTCTTCCAGGCCAAGGCCGCCGAGTCCCTCACGTGCAACGCGCTGGAGTGGATTGATTCCTTCGGTGGCGGAACCGTCGTGGACGAAACCGGCAAGGTGACCGTCAACAACCCCAAGGCCGTGGAGGCCATCAACTTCTTCGCGGGGCTGGTGAGCAGCGGCGTGGCCCCCAAGGGCGTGCTCAACTACTCCGAGGAGGAGTCGCGCGGCGTCTTCCAGTCCGGCCAGGCGGTGTTCATGCGCAACTGGCCCTACGCCTGGGCGCTGGCCAACGCCAAGGACAGCCCGGTGAAGGACAAGGTCGGCGTGGCCGTGCTGCCCAAGGGCGGGCCCGGCGGCAAGAACAGCGGCACGCTCGGCGGCTGGCAGCTCTCGGTGTCGCAGTACTCGAAGAACCAGGAGGCCGCCATCGCCCTGGCGAAGTACCTCACCGGCGCCGAGGAGCAGAAGCGCCGCGCGCTCGTCGCCTCCTTCAACCCGACACGCCCCGCGCTCTACGAGGACGCCGAAATCCTCAAGGCCAATCCCTTCTTCGGCACCCTGCAGAACACCTTCACCAACGCGGTGGCGCGGCCCTCGAAGGCGACGCGCGGTCAGTACAGCAAGGTGAGCTCCGAGTTCCGCAACGCCGTCCATTCCTCGCTCTCCGGCCAGGGCAACGCGGAGAAGAACCTCAAGGCGCTGGAGGACAAGCTCAACCGTCTCTCCAGGAACGGAAAGTGGTAGGCAAAAGCCACCTCGCACGACAGCGGCTCCGGTCGGCGTGGCTCTTCCTCATCCCCGCGTTGACGGTGATGGGAGCCACGGCCGGCTGGCCGCTATTGCGCACCCTCTGGTTCGCCTTCACCGACGCGTCGATTGAGCAGCCCGGGTCCACGTTCATCGGCCTGGAGAACTTCCAGGCGTTGATGGAGGACCCGGACTGGTGGAAGGCGGTGTGGAACACCTTCCGCTACGCCCTCGTCTCCGTGAGCCTGGAGACGGTGCTGGGGATGATCATCGCGCTGGCGTTGAATGCCCACTTCCGGGGACGCGGCGTGCTGCGCGCGGCAGTGCTCGTCCCCTGGGCCATCCCCACCATCGTCTCGGCGCGGTTGTGGGCGTGGATGCTCCACGACGTGTACGGCGTCATCAACGAGCTGCTGCTGCGCGTCCACCTCATCGACACGGGCCTGGCGTGGACGGCCGAGCCGGGCCTGTCGCTGATTGCCGTCATCCTCGTGGACGTGTGGAAGACGACGCCGTTCATGACGCTGCTGCTGCTGGCGGCGCTGCAGCTGGTGCCGCAGGAGGTGTACGAGGCCGCGCGCCTGGACGGGGCGGGGCCGGTGCGCACCTTCTTCAGCCTGACGCTGCCCATCGTCCGGGGGCCGCTGATGGTGGCCGTCATCTTCCGCATGCTGGACGCGCTGCGGGCCTTCGACCTGTTCTACGTGCTCACCAACAACAGCGTGGACGTGATGTCCATGGCCGTCTATGCCCGGCAGCGCATGGCCGAGTTCGGCGAGCTGGGCTACAGCTCCGCGGCGGCCTCCATGCTGTTCGTGCTCATCGCCCTCTTCACCGCGGCCTATCTCCTCGTGGGCCGCGTCCAGTTGGATCCGGAGGGATGACCCGATGCTCCGCCTCGTGAAACGGGTGCTGTTCGGGCTGCTCGTGCTGGGGGTCCTCGTCTACACGCTCTTCCCCTTCTACTGGGCCATCGTGTCCTCGCTGAAGACGGGCAGCGCGCTCTTCCAGGTGGACTTCTGGCCCAAGGAGCCCGCCTGGAGCAACTACCCGGCCGTGTTCAAGCAGGGCCCCTTCGGGCAGAACCTGCTCAACTCGGTGGTGGTGTCGCTCTCCACGGTGCTGCTGTCGCTGGTGCTGGCCATCACCGCGTCCTTCTCGCTGGCGCGCATCCAGTTCCGGGGCCGCAAGACGCTGCTGCTCCTCATCCTCTCCGTGTCGATGTTCCCCCAGGTGTCGGTGCTGACGGGGATGTTCGAGCTGGTGCGCTGGCTGGGGCTCTACAACCGCCTGCCGGCGATGATCGTCTCGTACATGCTGCTCACGCTGCCCTTCACCATCTGGGTGCTCACCACCTTCATGCGCGAGCTGCCCATTGAGCTGGAGGAGGCGGCCATCATGGATGGGGCCTCGCCCTGGGTGATTGTCACGCGCGTCTTCCTGCCGCTGCTGGGGCCGTCGCTGGCCACCACGGGGCTGCTGGCCTTCATCGCGGCGTGGAACGAGTTCATCTTCGCGCTGACCTTCACGCTCTCGGACGAGCAGCGCACGGTGCCGGTGGCCATCGCCCTGCTCGGCGGCAACAGCGAGTTCGAGCTGCCCTGGGGACTCGTCATGGCGGCGTCGGTGACGGTCACCGTGCCGCTCATCGTGCTGGTGCTCGTCTTCCAGCGCCGCATCGTGGCGGGACTCACCGCCGGCGCCGTGAAGGGGTAGGCCCGGGGCTCAGCGGTGGGGGGCGGCCATTGCCAGGTGCGCGTGCAGCGTGTCGGCGCGCACGTAGAGGAACTGCGCGTCGCCGAAGGCCAGGCCGTCTCCGTCGATGAGCTGCTGCTCCTGCTCCCCCAGGGCAATGGCGTTGACGAACGTGCCGTTCATCGAGTCCGCGTCGCGCACGTAGCAGTTGCCGTCCTTCTCGCTCCAGCGCAACAGCGCGTGGAACTTGGAGACGGACGGGTCGTGCACCACCAGCGAGCTCGTCTCCAGGCGGCCCACGGCGAACACCTCGCCGTCCGTCTTGGGCTTGAGGAAGAGCACCTGCAGGTGCTCGAAGCCCTGGAGCATCGCCATCAGCCGCTCCCCCAGCCGCGAGCGGTGGGCCATGAAAACCGTCCGCGCCCCGCCCATCTGCTGGGCCACCTGCTGGAAGACGGGCGCGGGGGGCTGCTGGATGAGCGCCACCGGGCCGTGCTCGGACTGGAAGGTCCTCAGGTCCACCTGGGGCAGCGCTCGCAATTCCTTCACCGATGGCATGGCGCGCAGGCTAGGCGCCCACGCCGCGCGTGCCAAGGGCTCTCGCTCGGATATGGTTCGCCCGCACACCACCCAGGCAGCCTCAGGAGGCTTCATCCATGGCGAAGTCGAAGTACGTGCTGGCAGTGGACCAGGGCACCACGGGGACCCACGTCTCCATCCTCGACGACAAGCTCCGGGTGGTGGGGAGCGCGTACCGCGAGTTCACCCAGCACTTCCCCAAGCCCTCGTGGGTGGAGCACGACCTGGAGGAAATCTGGGCCACCGTCGAGTTCTGCATCCGCCGGGCCCTCAAGGACGCGGGGCTGGCGGGCAAGGACATCTCCGCGGTGGGCATCACCAACCAGCGGGAAACCTCCGGCCTGTGGCTGCGCGAGGGCGGCCAGCCCCTCTCCAACGCCATCGTCTGGCAGGACCGGCGCACCTCGGCGCAGTGCGCGAAGCTGCGCGAGCAGGGCGAGGAGCCCCGGGTGCGCCAGACGACGGGCCTGGTGTTGGACCCGTACTTCTCGGGCACCAAGCTGTCCTGGATGATGGAGCACGTGAAGGGGGCCCGGAAGCGCGCCGAGCGCGGCGAGGCCTGCTTCGGCACCGTCGACACCTGGCTCGTCTACAAGATGACCGGGGGCCAGGCGCACGTCACCGACGTGTCCAACGCCAGCCGCACCCTGCTGATGAGCGTGACCCGGCTCCAGTGGGACGAGGGCATGCGCACCCTCTTCGGCGTGCCGGCCGCGTGCCTGCCGGAGATTCGCGGCTCGGCCGAGGTGTACGGCACCACCCGGGGCATGAAGGGCCTGCCCGACGGCATCCCCATCAGCGGCATGGCGGGGGACCAGCAGTCGGCGCTCTTCGGCCAGGCGTGCTTCAACCCCGGCGAGTCCAAGTGCACCTACGGCACCGGCGCCTTCCTGCTGATGAACACGGGGGATGCGCCGGTGTACTCGAAGGCGGGGCTGCTCACCACGGTGGCCTGGCGCATTGGAGACAAAACCTCCTACGCGCTCGAGGGCAGCTCCTTCATCGCCGGCGCCGCGGTGCAGTGGCTGCGCGACGGGCTGAAGGTCATCAAGAAGGCCGCGGACGTGGAGCCGCTCGCCGCCAGCGTGAAGGAGAGCGGTGACGTGGTGTTCGTCCCGGCGCTCGCGGGCCTGGGGGCTCCGCACTGGCGTCCCGAGGCGCGCGGCCTCTTCGCCGGCATCGACCGCTCCACCACCGTGGCCCACCTGGCGCGCGCGGCGCTCGAGGGCGTGGCCATGCAGATTCACGACCTCGCCGAGGCCATGCGGCGCGACAGCGGCCGGGCCATTCCCTCCTTCAAGGTGGACGGCGGCGCCTCGGCCAACAATCTGATGATGCAGTTCCAGGCGGACGTGCTCGGCACCGAGGTGGTGCGCCCGCAGAACCTGCAGACGACCAGCCTGGGGGCGGCCTTCCTGGCGGGCCTGGGAGCCGGCGTGTGGAGCAGCACGGACGCCATCCGCCGCGCCTGGAAGGTGGGCAAGGTCTTCAAGCCGAAGATGAAGCCCGAGGTGCGTGAGCGCTACCTCACCAAGTGGCGGCGCGCGGTGGAGCGCGCCTGAGTGCCTGAGACAGCCGCCCCTCATTCGCGATAGGAGGAAGACCCGATGGCCTATGACCGCACGCAGTTGACCCCCGAGGCCCTGAAGCAGTTCCTCGCCGAGCACCCCGAGTGGAAGCACGAGGGAGGGATGCTGCGCCGCACGTACGAGGCGCCGAGCTTCCTGTCGGGCATCGAGTTCGTGAGCCGGGTGGCGAAGGCGGCCGAGGCCGACAACCACCACCCGGACATCGACATCCGCTGGCGCAAGGTGACGCTGGCGCTGGTGACGCACGACGCGGGCGGGCTGACGTGGCGGGACTCGAAGCTGGCGGCCGAGGCGGACACGCTGTTCGCCCAGGTGGTGAAGCAGGGCTGATGCGAGCAGCACTCTTCGTCGCGGGAATGATGCTGGCGGCACCGGTGGCCCGGGCGGCACAGGAGGACGTGCCCGAGGCCACCCGGCCCGAGCGGCTGTACCTCAACTCGGGCCTGCTGATGGGCTCCTCGCGGGTGGTGGCGATGGGCGGTGCCTACGTGGGCATCGCCGAGGGCGTGGCTGGCTTCGCCACCAGCCTGGCGGCACTCGCCCAGCGCTCGCCGGGCCTGGACAAGGACTGGGACGTGGGCGTCACCCTGTCCTGGATGGACCTGCCGCTGTCGAAGGCCAAGGGCAAGGACCTGGACAACGACGGCGAGCCCGACGACGCCCCGCAGACGCTGCAGCTCACGGGCGCCGTCATGTTGCAGTACCGCAACTTCGGCCTGGGCTTCTCGCTGCGCAACTACCAGGTGGACTACTGCAACACCATCCTGTGCGACCCGGCCGATCGCATCCGCGTGTCGCTCGTGCAGTCCGCGCTGGCGGGCGCGGTGGCGCTGGGGCGCGACGACTTCATCCTCGGGTTCGGCATCTACAGCGCGCAGGCCGTCTTCAGCCACAAGCCCGAGGGCGCCTGGCGCTATGGGGACACGGGGATAGCCCTGGACATGCTGTACCGGCCCCATGGGCGCACCTACCGGGTGGGCGTGTCGGTGCGGCCGGAGGTGGTGGGCGCGTGGCGGCGGGACGTGGGGCAGGTGCCCTTCCTCGCGGGGCGGCAGTTGTACTCGGCGGTGGTGTCTCCGGCGGTGCTGTCGCTGGGGGCGAGCTGGCGCCTGGGAGAAGGGGCCGAGCGCTACAACCGGCTCTCGCCCGCAGCGCGCCGGCAGATGCTGGAGGGCGAGCACTTCGCGGAGGTGCCGGCGGAGGAGAGCGCGACGGCGCTGGCGGGCCGGTGGCTCATCAGCGCGCAGGCGGACTTCATCTCGCGGGTGGAGAACGCGGTGCCGGTGCACTCCTTCACGGCGCTCACCGAGCCGGGGCGGGTGGGCGCGTCGGCGATGCTGCAGCCGCGCGTGGGCGTGGAGCATGAGACATGGCCGGGGCGGTTGCGCACGCGGCTGGGGACGTTCATCGAGCCCTCGCCCTTCGAGGAGCACCTGCCGAGGCCCCACCTGACGGGGGGCTTCGAGCTGTTCCTCTTCCGATACCTGGAGGACTGGGCCCTCACTGCGTCCTTCGACGTGTCGAGGCGCTACTCCAACTTCGGTATTTCCGTGGGACTCTGGCGGTGAAGACCGCGGCGCTGACGGTGCTGGCGCTCCTCGGCTTCGCGGCCAACTCGTTGCTGTGCCGCGCGGCGCTCGGGGACGGGGCCTGGCGCATCGACGCGGCGAGCTTCACCACCCTGCGGCTCGTCTCGGGAGCACTGGTGCTCGGGCTGCTGCTGCGGGCGCGAGGAGGCGGAGGCGGCGTGCGCCGGGGCTCCTGGGGCTCGGCGGTGGCGCTGTTCGCCTACGCGGCGGGCTTCTCGCTGGCCTATGTGCGCATCTCCGCCGGAGTGGGCGCGGTCCTCCTCTTCGGCTGCGTGCAGGCGACGATGCTCGGCGTGGGCCTCTTCCGGGGCGAGCGCCCGCGCGTACTGGAGTGGGTGGGGCTGGCGATGGCGCTCGGCGGGCTCATCGTGCTGCGGCTGCCCGGGGCCACGGCGCCGGACCCGCTCGGAGCCACGCTGATGGCGGGCGCGGGCGTGGCGTGGGGCGTGTACTCGCTGCGCGGGCGCGGCAACGCGGACCCGCTGGCCGCCACGGCCGGCAACTTCCTGCGCTCGGTGCCCCTGACGCTCGGGCTGTCCGCGCTGGCCCTGCTCACCCTGGGCAGGCCGCACGCGACGCCTTCGGGCGTGGGGCTGGCGGTGGCCTCGGGGGCGCTGGCGTCGGGCGTGGGCTACAGCCTGTGGTACGCGGCCCTGCCCCACCTGACGGCGATGCGCGCGGCCGTGGTGCAGCTCTCGGTGCCGGTGGTGGCGGCCCTGGGCGGCGTGCTGCTGCTCGGCGAGTCGCTCACGGCGCGGCTGGTGGGCGCGGGCTCGGCCCTGGTGGGCGGCGTGTTGCTGACGCTGCTCGCCCGCCAGCGCAAGGTGCCCGCGCCCGCCCGGTAGGAGTAGGCTGCCCGGCATGCGCAAATCCGAGCGGGTGGCGCTCGTCGACATGGACGGGACGCTGTGCGACTACGAGGGCACCATGGCCCGGGACCTGGAGCGGCTGCGGAGCCCGGGAGACCCGGCCGTGCTCCCCGAGGACGAGGAAGGCCACCCGTGGCTGCACGAGCGCCGCGCCCTCATCCGGCGCCAGCCCGGCTGGTGGCGCAACCTGCCGAGGCTGAAGCTGGGCTTCGACGTGCTCGGCGAGCTCCAGTCGCGCCACTTCGAGGTGCACGTGCTCACCAAGGGCCCCGCCGCGGCCCCGAGCGCGTGGACGGAGAAGCTCGAGTGGTGCCAGCACCACCTGCCCGGAGTCCCCGTCACCGTCACCATGGACAAGGGGCTCGTCTACGGGAAGGTGCTCGTCGACGACTGGCCGCCCTACGTGGAGCGCTGGCTTCAGTGGCGCCCGCGCGGGCTCGTCATCCTCCCCGCGCAGCGCTGGAACGAGGGCTTCTCCCACCCCAACGCCCTGCGCTACGACGGGAGCAACCTCGCCCAGGTGCGCGAGGCCCTGGCCCGCCTCCAGGAGCGCGCCGAGGCCGAGTAGGCGCGCCTCTCAGCCGTGACGGCCCGGACGGCGCCTCGCCGCCTGCCTCACGCCGGGCAGCGGCCGGGGCACGGCCTCCAGGTGCGCGGAGCGGAGCGGCCTCGCCGCCTGCGTGCCCAGCTCGTTCCCATCCTCGGGCAGCGGCCGGTCTTCCTCGCGCCGCTGTGCCGGCGTGCTGAGCAGGCGGGAGTCCGGTTGCCAGTCGAATAGCAGGATGGCGATCAGCACCATCATCACCATGGTGCGCCGGAAGGAGGGCGATTCCTGGAGGAGCTGTTGCGGGTTCATCAGGGAGACAACACCCCCTTGCGGCGTTTTCATGCGCCTGCCCCATTGTCGGAGCCGCCGGGCACGACCGCAATCGGCCTCCCCCCAGGGCCCCGCAAAGAAGCGGGGCGCCCCGATACACGCGGGCGCCCCGGCTCGAGCACGATGGACAGGCCGGACTAGAAGATGGCGATGGCCGGCGCCGTCACGTCGCCGGACGAATCCGCGTAGTAGTAGGCGGAAATCCAGAAGGTGCCGTCCGAGGTGAAGCCGGCGTTGTTGAAGCCGGCCATGCTCGGCTCGATCGCCATCCGGCGCGTGCCGGTGGGCAGGTCGAGCAGCTCGTAGGCCCCGTCGCCGTAGTTGCG
Organism: Archangium sp.; assembly: GCF_045802675.1. Lineage (GTDB taxonomy): Bacteria > Myxococcota > Myxococcia > Myxococcales > Myxococcaceae > Archangium. The sequence continues at coordinate 142,285 of NZ_JBJMQO010000109.1, forward strand.
CCGGACGAAGAGCGTGCTCTCCGAGCCGATCGAGCCCTCGCCGCTGGTGCCGAGCGTGGCGCGCAGCCTGGGGTCATACGGGTACAGGCTCTTGTAGGTGCGCACGGCGCCGGAGGCATTTTCGCGCGCCACCAGGGTGTAGTCCGAGTTCTCGTACACGGCCCAGACGGACCAGGCGCTGTTGCGGGTCTCCTGCTGGTAGTCCACGTAGGCCGTGTCCTTGGCGTTGGTGTTGAGCACGAAGGCCGCGCCGTCACCGCTCGCGCCCATCAGCGCCTTGTCGGCGCGCTTCCAGGACACCATGTTGCCGCGGATCCACTGGTTACCCATGATGTCCGTCACGGTCGTCACCGTGTCGTTCTTCATGTCGATGGCGCGGTAGGGCATCGCGTTGTCGAACGCGAACATGCGCGTGTTGCTCAGCCAGCCGTAGTCGAAGGAGCTCGTGCTCTCGGCGGTGGCGGTGGTGGGCATGCTCGTGGGCGGCATGGGCACCACGTACAGCCTGGTGTGCGCCGTGTCCGAGTCGTACGTCGTGAACACGGCGCGGGTGCCGTTCGGGTTGATGTCCAGGGAGTACGGGGACAGGCCCGCGGGGAGGGCCGTCGCCGTGGCCTGCGACAGGCTCAGGAAGTAGTACGGGCTCGAGGACAGCACCAGCCAGTTGGCGTGCTCGGTGGAATCGATGTACGTGGTCTGTGAGTAGCTGCCCGAGACCGTCCGCACCGTCCCCGTCAGGCCGTCCACCAGCTTGAGGGAGCAGTTCGTCCCGTCGCAATCCGTGAGGGCCACCAGGGACTTGCCGTAGACGCCGTAGGAGGAGGAGCTGCCGATCTTGGGCAGCACCGCGGTGGCGCTGCTCGGCGTCACCAGCGAGGCGGTGAACTCCGTGCTGCTCGCCCCCTGGTCGTAGACGAAGTAGTGGTCCGCATCCACCTGCTCCGCGCCGTAGTCTGCGGGGAAGGCGGTGACCTGCCCGTTGGCCAGCGACAGCCGGTACACCTGCGAGCCATCGTTGAAGAAGAAGAACATGCTGTCCTTGCTGAACGCGCCGGCGTTCCAGCCGAACCACAGGGAGGAGCGCTTCGCGGCGGTCGGCGCGCTGTCCTGGGCGCGCAGCACGTAGGAGGCGCCCGTCTGGGTGTCGAACACCACGTAACCGTTGTCCTCGGAGAGGGCCACGCCGCGGCCGTTGGTGCTGACGACGAAGTCGCCGGTGCTGACGGAGTCATCGACGGTGGCGAAGAAGACGCGCTCGCGGTCGGAGTCCAGGTCGTAGAGGCTCGCCACGCTGCCGTTGTCCGTGTAGCGCACGACGAGCGCGTGCTGCTTGTCATCCAGCAGTTGGAGCGTGGCGCCCTCGCGGCTGTCCACGGTGGAGGGCAGCCGGCGGTAGATGGAGAGCAGCGCCACGGGGGCCTGCGTCACCGCGCCCGCGCTCACCGTCACATGGGCGATGACCTGCGCCGGGTACTGGGGCGCCTCGGCCACCAGCGTGTACGCACCGGCGGGCAGCTTCAGCGTGTAGCGGCCGCTCTCGTCCGGGGTGGCGGAGAACGTGGTGCCCTTCGCCTTGACGGTGATGTTGGTGGGGTTGGCGCCCGTGTAGTAGCCCACGTTGCCCTCCACCACGGCCGCCATGTTGCCGCGCTTGAGCGCGATGACGGGAGACTGCTGCTCACCCCGGCTCACGGTGAGGTCCAGGATGGCCGCCTGGAAGCCCTCGCGCACGGCCACCAGCTTCTGGGCCCCGGCGGGCACGCCGCGGAGCATGAACGAGCCGTCCGGACCCGTCAGCGCGAGCCTGTCCGTCCCCGCCACCGCCACCTGCACGCCACTGCTGTCCAGGCCGCCCTCCACCTCCACCTTGCCGCGCACCGTGCCCACCAGCGTGAGCTTCACCGCCGGCACGTCCACGGGCTTGCCGTCCTTCACCTGCACGGCCATCACCCAGCGGCCCTCGGCCATGTCCGAGGACTCCATCACCAGGCTGTACATGCCGTCGGAAACCGGATCGAAAGCGAAGGCGCCATTGGCCTCCGTCACCAGCGTGACCGGCTTGCTGCCTCCATTGAGCGTGATGGCGATACCGCTCGAATCGGCGGCACCCTCCAGCTGCACGCTGCCCTTCACCGAACCCGAGCTACACGCCACGGCCCACAGGGCGCAAACCACCAGCGCCACATTGCGCTTCATCATGCGGAACATCCCCCTCTTCACGGGCGGCCCTTGCGGCCGCACCCGCTGTGTAACCGAGTTGCAGTGTCCTGCCAATGACTCGCGCCGGATTAATTAGACAGGAATCCGGGTCCAAGCCGCATTCCGGTGTGAAGCGCTTCACACCCGCGAGGATTTAGAGCGCGACCGGCAGCTGCTTGGGCCCCCGCATGAGGATGCCCGTGCGCCACGTGAGCGACTCCGCGGGCTTCGCCAGGCGCAGGTTGGGGAACCGGTCCACCAGCGTCCGCAGGGCAATCTGTCCCTCGAGCCGCGCGAGCGGCGCGCCCAGGCAGTAGTGGATGCCCATGCCGAAGGCCAGGTGCTTGTTGGGCTCGCGGCCCAGGTCCAACGTGTCCGGCGCCTTGAACTGGTTCGGGTCGTGGTTGGCCGAGCCGATGACGGCGAGCACCAGGTGCCCCTTGGGAATCGTCACCCCGGCCACGGTGAAGTCCTCGCGCGTGAAGCGCTCGGTGGAGATCTCCACCGGGCTCGCGTAGCGCAGCAGCTCCTCGACGGCCGGCCCGATGAGGGCGGGGTCCTCGCGCAGCCTCGCCAGCTGCTCGGGGTGCTGCAGCAGGGCGAGCGTGCCGCCGGCGATGAGATTCACCGTCGTCTCGTGCCCGGCGATGAGCAGGAGCAGCACCATGCTGAGCAGCTCCTCCGGGGAGAGCGTGTCCCCCGCCTCCTCGGCCTGGATGAGGGCCGAGAGCAGATCCTCCCCCGGGGCCGCGCGCCGCTGGGCGATGAGGTTGCGCAGGTAGCGGGTGAACATCAGCACGGTGGGGATGGCCAGCACCAGGTCCATCGGCTTCGTGTTGGAGATGAGCCGGTTGGACCAGCGCTGGAACTTGCGGTAGTCGCCCTTGGGCACGCCCAGCATCTCCGCGATGATGGTGATGGGCACCATCAGCGCGTACTCGTCGACGAGATCCATGGAGCCCTTGCGCCGGGCCTTGTCCAGCAGCTCGTCCGAGAGGGCCTGGACGCGCGAGCGCAGCCGCTCCACGTACTTCGGCGTGAACGCCTTGTGCACGAGCGAGCGCAGCCGGGTGTGGTCCGGCGGGTCCTTGTTCAGCATGCCCTGCGAGAGGGGCCCGAAGAACTTGAGGAGCAGGGCCAGCCGGGTGTTGTTCTGATCGGCCGTGTTGGCGATGCGATCCTTGCTGAGGTTCGCGTGCTTCAACACCGAGTGGACGTCGTCGTAGCGCGTCACCAGCCAGGCCGGCTCGTTGGCCAGGCCCTTGATGCGGAAGACGGGCGCCTCCTCGCGCAGCCGCGCGTAGTAGGGGAACGGGTTGGCCTTGAAGCGCTGCGAATTGAAGTCCGGCGGAGTGAGGGGCTGCATGCGATTCCTCCCTCCGGACTGTCTAGCACCGTCCGGGCTCAGCGGGCCTGCTTCAGGAACATGGCCAGCTTCTCGTAGGCCACGGCGAGCGCAGGAATGGGCGCGCTCTCGTTGGCTTGGTGCGCCTGGGCCGTCTCGCCCGGCCCGAAGTTCACCGCGTCCACGCCGAATTCCGAGAAGCGCGCCACGTCCGTCCACGCCTGCTTCGATGCCGCCGGCAGCCCCGTGAGCTTCATCAACTGCTGGAAGAGCGGGTTGTCCGCGCATACCCGGCCGCTCGGCGCCAGGTCCGTGAACTCCACCTCCGCCACCTCCCCCACCAGCTCGCGCACGTCCTGCTGCGCCCGCTCCACCGTCTTGCCCGGCGCGAAGCGGTAGTTGAGGTTGAGCTCGAACGCCTCTGGAATCACGTTGCGCGCGCGCCCTCCCGAGGCCTTGGTGATGTTCATCACCTCGTAGAAGGTGAACGCGTCCTGCACCACCTCGCGCCTCGGGAGCGCCAGCAGCTTCGCCAGCAGCGGCCCCGCCTTGTGGATGGCGTTCTCCCCCTGCCACGGCCGCGCCGAGTGCGCGCTGCGCCCCTTGAAGCGCAGCGTCACGTGCAGGCTGCCCACGCACCCCACCTGCACCACGCCGTCCGTGGGCTCCATGGCGATGCCGAACTTCACCCGCTTGAGCTCCGGGCGCGTGTCGAACAGCGGCCCCAGTCCGCTCTCCAGGTAGGGGCCCTCCTCGCGCTCGTAGAGCACCATCACCAGGTTCACCGGCAGCTCCGCGCGCGGCAGGTCCTCCGCCAGCGCCATCATCACCGCCAGCCCGCCCTTCATGTCCGAGGAGCCCAGCCCATACACGCGCTCGCCTTCGATCCGCGCCTCCCTGTCGTTCGGGTGCGCGGGCACCGTGTCCAGGTGCCCCACCAACGCCACCGTGGGCCGCTCGTCCTGAAGACTGCCCAGCACCAGCGAGTGCCCCAGCCTGAATACCTCGCGCTGGGGGAAATGGGCGTGGGCCCAGCGCTCCACCTGGTCGGCGAGCACGCGCTCCTCTCCGATGGGGCTCGGAATCCGGCACAGGGCGAGGGTGGACTGAGCGAGTCGGGTGGCGAGGTCAGTCATGGAAGCTTCACATCCGGGTAGGTGCCGAGCAGCCTCATCGAGGTGGTGTAGGGCTGGAGGTCGCGCAGCACGGCCTCGATGGGGGCGGAGGCGGCATGCCCCTCCAGGTCGAGGAAGAAGCGGTACGCCCAGGGGGTGCCGGGCAGCGGCCGGGACTCGAGCCGGGCGAGGTTCACCCCGCGCTCGGCCACCATGAGCAGCGCCTTGCTGAGCGTGCCCGGCTTGTTCTCCAGCACCATCATCACGGACGTCTTGCAGGGCACGTCCGTGGGCATGGGCGAGGCCTCGCGCGCCACCTCGAGGAAGCGGGTGAAGTCGCCCTTGGCCCCCTGGAGCTCGCGCGCCAGAATCTCCAGGCCGAAGCGCTGCGCCGCCGAGTCGCTCGCGATGGCCGCCACCGTCGGATCATTGCCCTCGCGCACCCGCTGCGCCACGCCACCCGTGTCCAGCTCGGGGAGCAGGCGCGCCCCGGGCAACTTCTCGCGCAGGAAGGTCTCGCACTGCATCAGCGCCTGCGGGTGCGAGAGCACGCCGCGGATGGACTCCAACTTCGTCCCGGGCAGCCCGAGCAGCCGGTGCTGCACCTGGTCCACCAGCTCCGCGATGATGGTGACGCCCTCCTCGGCGAGCGCGTCGTACGTCTCGTACATGGCCCCGGCGGTGGTGTTCTCGATGGGCAGCAGCCCCAGGTCCACCTCGCCGCGGAGCAGGGCGTCCACCACCTCGCGCGCGGTGTCGAAACCGGAGAGGAGCACGCCGCCGGGCCGGCCCGCGTAACGCTTGTGCGCCATCTGGTGGCTGTAGGAGCCCTCCACGCCCGGGTAGGCCACGCGCAGCGGCGTGGTGGGCAGCGACGTCACCAGCGCGTGCTGCCGCGCCACGGACATCTCCATGATGAAGCGGTAGAGGCGCTCCACCTCGTGCGGATCCAGCTTGCGAGCCATCGCCGCGGTGCGGATGCGCTGCAGCAGCAGGTCCTCGCGGCGCTGGTCGCGGATGGGCGAGGCGGCCGCCAGCTTGGCCCGGGCGATGTCCTCGGCCAGATCCATGCGGCGGCGCAGGGCATCGAGGAGGTCCTCGTCCACCTTCTCGATGTCGACACGCAGCTTCTGCAAATCGGGGACGTCCGTCATGGGGGCTGGACTCCGTGGCTGGGGTACGAGCCGAGCACCCGTACCGAACAACCGAGGGATTCTATCTCGGCCAGCACCGAGGGCATCGGCTCCGTGGCCAGCGGCGTCTCGACATCGATGAAGAAGAAGTAGCTGCCCAGCTTCTTGCGGGTGGGACGGGACTCGATGCGCACGAGGTTGACCTGCCGGCGCGCGAACGCGGACAGCACCTGGTGCAGCGCCCCCGGGAAGTCCGCGGGCAGGGTGATGAGGAGGCTCGTCTTCGGATGGCCGGGCCGGGGCAGCACGAGCGGCTGGGGCCCCACGAGCACGAAGCGCGTGGCGTTGTCCGGGTGGTCCTCGATGTGCTCGGCCAGGAGCGCCAGCCCGTAGAGCCTCGCGGACGCGGTGCTGCCGATGGCGGCCACCCCCTCCTCCGGCGAGCGCTCCCGCGCCAGACGCGCGCCCTCGGCCGTGGTGCCCACCGGCTCCACCTCGGCCTCGGGCAGCCAGGTGCGCAGGAAGGCCCGGCACTGGCCAAGCGCCACCGGGTGGGAGAGCACCTTGCGCAGGTGCCTCAGCCGGGCCCGGGGCTCCTCGCCCTCCCGTGCCGGCGGGAGCGGGTGGCCGATGAGGTTCATCGTGATGGGGTAGACCCACTCGGCCTGGATGGGCAGATCCACCTCGTGCACCAGCCAGTCCAGGTGCTGGCTCACCGAGCCCTCGAGGGTGTTCTCGATGGGGATGACGGCGAGGTCCGCCCGGCCCGAGACGACGGCCTGGAAGACCTCGGAGATGAGCTTGAAGGGGAGCAGCTCGTGCGGCACCCCGGCGAGGAAGTAGTGGGCGGACTCCTCGGAGAACGTCCCGGGCCCCAACAGCGAAATCCGCCTCATGCCTGGCCTTCCTCCCGTCCGCCTAGACGGACACCGCGAAGTCGCGCAGCGCCGCGTTGAGGCTCGTCTTCTTGTCGGTGCTCTCCTTGCGCTGCCCGATGATGAGCGCGCACGGCGTCATGTAGCGGCCCGCGGGGAACTGCTTCTCCTTCATGCCCGGAATCACCACGCTGCGCGCCGGCACCCGGCCCTTGTAGACCTTCTCCTCGGGGCCGGTGACGTCGATGATGGGCGTGGAGGCCGTGAGCACCACGTTGGCGCCCAGCACCGCCTCCTCCTCCACCACCACGCCCTCCACCACGATGCAGCGGCTGCCGATGAAGGCCCGGTCCTCGATGATGACGGGCGAGGCGGTGGGCGGCTCGAGCACCCCGCCCAGTCCCACGCCGCCGGACAGGTGCACGTCCCGGCCCACCTGGGCGCAGCTGCCCACGGTGGCCCACGTGTCCACCATCGTCCCCGCGCCCACGCGCGCGCCGATGTTCACGTAGCCGGGCATCACCACCGCACCGCGCTCCACGAAGGCGCCATAGCGCACCACGCCCGGAGGCACCACGCGCACGCCCGCCGCCTCCAGCCCCTTCTTGAGCGGAATCTTGTCGAAGAACTCGAAGGGCTCCACCTCCATCACCTTCATCTCCGAGAGGGCGAAGAACAGGAGGATGGCCTCCTTCACCCAGGCATTCACCTTCCAGCCCTCGGGGCCCTTCTCGGCCACGCGCAGCTCGCCCGCGTCCAGCAGCGCGAGCGTCTCGCGCACGGCGGCGGCATGGTCCGCTTCCTTCAGCTTCGTCCGGTCGGCGAACGCCGCGGACACCTTCTGCGACAGATTCTCGATGGGAGACATGGCCGCTCCTTCAAGCACGAAACCCCGCCTCGCGCACGTTCCTCATGCGGACGCGTGCGCCCCGGTCCCCATGGCCGTCGCCGGAGGCTCCGCCAGGGGGTGGACGGCGGTGACGATCTCCGTGCGCAGCCGGTCTCCCACGGGCTCCACCGCCGCGTGCGCCCGCCCCGACACGTACACGCCCCGGCCCGTCACCCGCTCCACGTGCGACAGGGGCACCGCCCACAGCTTGCGAGAGAAGCGCTGGCGCACGAAGAGCACCGTCTGGCCGATGCACGCCACCTTCCCCAGCACCGCCCCGTCCTGGTCGTGCACCTTCATCGCATGCTGAATCGAGCGCCGCTCGAAGGGGGACTCCATCCAACCCACTCCCATGGGCTCACCTCCACTGGCACAAGGTGAGTCCCGGGAGCGCCGCTGGGGAGCACGGGCGCCGGGAGACAGGCCCCCGGCCGCCCGCATGCCTGGGCGCTACGCTAAGAGGTGGCGGGAGCCGAGGGGCCGCCCACTACCTTGGACACCGCCTCGACGATCTGCTGCTCGGTGGGGAAGGCGAACGAGTCCTTTCGCACCACCTGCTGACCATCCACTTCCACGATGAAGCTGCCGGAGGGGCCTGCCTTCAACTCCGAGTCCAGATTCAGCGCCTGCTTCAGTGCGGCCGCCGCACGGGCGGCCCGAGGCCTGTAGCCTCAAGCATTGCAGAACGTGATGGTGATACGGGCGGCCATGAGGGGCCTCCTGGTTGAGAGGAGCGCGGTGTGCGTCCCTCCTTTGGGTGTAGCGACTGAAATAACGAACCGCGAGCGGCATGCAAGCGGACAGTCTCCCCTTCTCCTCCTCCCCAACAGGGAGGGTGCCAATCAGAGGCTCTTGATGTGGAAGGGCCCCTTCACCAGCTGCTGAGTCAGGGCCGCCTGAATGAAGCTCAGGATGGGCTGGAACAGCCCGACGGCGAAGGTGCGGCCACTTCCGCAGTGGTGGATGCCATAGAGGGTGCCGGTCTGCGCGTCGTAGAGCGGAGCGCCGCTCGAGCCCGAGATCGATTTGATCTGCTGGGCATTCGCATAGACGATCTGGTTGGTCTTGACGTCGAGCTCCTGCACCGAGACGGAGAGTTGTTTGGTGCTCGGTTTCGAGCCGTCCACGTTGTAGCCCCGAACGGTCAGCGCAGGCAGGGAGAGCTGCTGGGAGTCGAAGATGCCGCTCGCCTGCTTTAAAATCTTCGCCTCCAGGTTCTGGACCCGCGTGGGGAAGCCCCCCTGGTTCGGCATATGGGCCGAGTCGAGCCGGAGCACCGCGATGTCCCAGGGGCGCGTGGCCTTCTCGGCGTAGGCCGCCGGGTGCCAGGCGGCCGCGACGTTCAGCCCCGGAGAGGGAGCGCCGGAGAGTTCCCCGCCAGCGACGGCCCCACTGTCGGGAAGGAAATCCGGATAGAACAACGTGGTGATGGACCGCGTCCCCGTGAGACGGATCGACTCGTGCCCCTCCTCGACCTCGATGAGATTGTGGGCGCTGGTCAGCACATGGGTGGAGTCGATGAGGACTCCGGTGCCAATGCTCCAATTGCTGTTCGAGCCCCTGGGGGGCTCGTTCCAGCGGGTCAGCAAAACGCCAATCGTCTTCTGCATGGTTCTTCCCTCGTGGGTGCGCACATCCACGAGGGAGAAGACGGAGGGACGGGCTTGTGACGCTCGGGCGGCACCCGGAGCGGACCCCGCCTGCTCGCCCTCCGGAAAGGCCCGGCGGTTCCCACTCGTCGGAAGGAGGAACCGCCGGGGCGGGCGCGCGGCTCAGCGCAGGGCGCGGCGGGCGAAGAGGGCCAGCAGGGCGAGCGGCGCCACCACCGGCAGGTAGCGGCGGGCCCGCGTCTCCCAGGAGTCGACCCGGTCCCCGAGCATCATCAGGAGCCAGTGGCTCGGATAATGGTCCGGCAGCCCGTAGGCGGCCTTGCGGATGGTGCCGGAGAGCCCGCGCAGCGGGGTGGCCGTGCCGAAGACGGGCGGCATCGCCTTGTTGGGACGGCCGTGCATGGGTGACGCCGGTTCACCGGGCTGGCGTTCCGGTGGGAAGCGCGTGTTCGGCCACGGTTGGGGCTTGCGCTCCATCGGGACGCCGGGCCGGCGGGACGGGTCGAGGTCGACGCCCCAGTACTCCGGCCGCATCACGGGTTGGAGGGATTGGTACCCGGAGCGCTTCTGGACCTTCTCCGGGGTGGAGAGCTCTGGCGTATTGGGATTCATCGCGATTCCGTCCTAGTGAATGGTTCCGTTGGGGAAGAGCGCCACCTTGATGCAGCCGTCTCGCTTCTGGGCGAACGTGTGGTAGGCGTGCGGCGCCTGCTCCAGCGGCACCCGGTGGGTGAAGACCTTCGAGGGGCGGATGCGCCCGGCGCGCACGTGCTCGAGCAGGTGCGGCATGTAGCGCTTCACGCTGGCCTGGCCGGTGCGCATCGTCTGCGCCTTGTTCATGTACGTGCCGATGTCCACGGAGTTGAACGGAGGGCCATAGGCGCCAATGAGCGAGATGACGCCGCCCTTGCGCGTCGCGTGGATGGCGAAGTTGATCGCCTGCGGCGAACCGGCCTCCAACTTCCCGTAGATGCCCATGGCGCGATGCATCGGGCCGCCCGCCGCCTCGCAGCCAACCGCGTCAATGGTGGCATCCGCCCCACGGCCCTCGGTCATCCCCTTCACCGTGGTGACGAGATCGAGCTCCTTGAAGTTGAGCGTCTCGACACCGAACCAGTTCCGGGCGAACTCGAGGCGGTAGTCTTCCTTGTCCACGGCGATGACGCGGCCGGCGCCCATCGCCCAGGCCGACCACATCGCGAACAGGCCCACCGGGCCGCACCCGAGCACCACCACCGTCTCGCCGCCCTTGAGGTCGCACATCTCGGCGGCCTGGTAGCCGGTGGTGAACGCGTCCGTGATGGGCAGCGCGTCGAGGTCCTCGACGTCATCGGGAATCTTCTCGGCGTCCACGCCGATGAAGGGCACGCGGACGTACTCGGCCTGGCCGCCGTCGTAGCCCCCCATCGTGTGCGAGTAGCCGTAGATGCCCGTGCCCGCGTCGGTCGCCGGGTTGGTGTTCTCGCAGCACGAGGTTAAGCCGCGCGTGCAGAAGTAGCAGCCGCCACAGAAGATTTGAAACGGCAGCATCACCCGGTCGCCCTTCTTGATGCCCTGGGCGCCCGGGCCCACCTCCTCCACGATGCCCGTGAACTCGTGGCCGAACGTGAACCCGATGCGGGTGTCCGGCACTAGCCCATGCAGCAGGTGCAGGTCGGAGCCGCAGATGGCGGCGCTCGTCACGCGGACGATGCCGTCCTGGGGATGAAGGATCTTCGGCTCGGGCTTGTGGCGTACAGCGACTCGGAAAGGTCCGTCGTAGGTTAGTGCTCGCATACGGCGAGCTTGTGCACCCTCCCCCTCGGTGCCACCGCCATGAGCCAGGAGGCGGGGAACGGCACTCGCCCGGCGGTCTGGTGACGAGGGGGGCCGCCGAGGGCCAGCGCGTATTCGGACAGCAGTGGGCGGCCCCCGGGCACTGCGGGCGTGGCCCTGCTCGCACGCACGCCGCCCGGCCATGCGCGCGAGCCGTGGCGCTCAGGTGCTCGCCGTGTGCCTCGTCCCCTGCCCCACATCGAGGACGTCGGGGACGGAGCTGCGTATCAGCCCCCACACGCCAATGGCCGCGAGCAGGGCGATGTCCGCGAAGAGCATGGGGGCGAACACGGGCGCGCCGTAGATGAGCCTGTCTCTCAGCAGCTCGCCCGGGTGGTGCAGGTCCGCGCGCAGGTGCAGCGCGAAGCCGAGCACCCCCACGGCCGCCTGCACCGCCATCACCCCCAAGGTGAGCCGCAGGAAGCCGCGCGCCGGCCTCAGCAGCGCCACCAGGAGGAAGCTGGTGCCGAAGGCGGCCGTCGCCACGGGTATCCACTCGGCCACGGAGAAGAAGCCATTCTGCGCGTGGTCCAGCAGGGACAGCCCGAGGTTGCCCACGTTGCCGCCCAGCGCGAGCAGCAGCACCCAGGGCGCCCACGCGGGGCCCACCGGATCCTCCATGCGGTTGAGCAGCACGAGCAGCCCCAGCCCCACGTACGCGAGCGGGGCGACGAAGGGCGCGGTGTAGACGAGGTCGTGTATCGACTGGCGCTCGAAGAAGGCGCTGTGCAGGTGCAGCACCATGCCGGCCACGCCCACGGCGATGGAGCCCAGCGCCACGGCCACGTCCACGACGCGGGTGCGCGCGCGCAGCCGCTCGGAGAAGAGCCCGGGCAGCAGCAGCAGCGGCGCCACGAGGGAGAAGACGATGGGCAGCCACTCCACGCGCCGGGCGAAGTCATTGGCCGCGTGCGCGAGCAGGATGTCCGCGGCGAGGAATGCCAGGTTGCCCACGGCGAACACGCGCGCCGCGAGGAAGGGCGTCACGGCGGCGAGCCGCTCCTGGAGCGTCATGGCTTGGTGGCCCCCGCCTTCGAGGGCCCGGAGGCGCCCTTGCCGCCCTTGGCACGCAGCTCCTCGGCCATGGTGTCCAGCTCGTTGCGCAGCCGCGCCAGCTCGTAGTTGCCATGCCATTGCACGAAGTCGGCGCCGCCCATGAAGGCCGCGTGCTTGGTGGTGCGGCCGAAGTAGTGCCAGAGGTCGAACTCGGCGAACTTGATGGGGTGGTCGAAGGGCTTGTTGTCGAGCAGCCCGTCCTTGCGCAGCGCGGCCGTCACGGCCTGCGCGGCCTGCACCTTCTCATTGGTGGCCTGCAGCACCCGCTCGGCGCTGGCGTAGAAGTTCTCCACCTGGGTGTGCGCGTGGCACTTGAGGCACACCTCCTTCATCTGCTGCTCGCCCGCGTTGCCCTCGGGGCGGCGCGTGGAGATGGGCGCGAAGAGGAACCAGCCCAGGCGCTCGCCCGGGTTGTGCGTCACCTTGAGGCCCTCCAGGCCGCTCATGTGGCAGGTGGAGCAGGTGGGCGCGGGCATGTCCCCCGTCGTCAGCCGCTTGGGGTCCGCGCTCAGGTTGAAGCTCCCTTGCTGCGCCGTGAAGATGACGCCGTGCTTGGACTCCTCGTAGATTTCGATCTGCGAGTGGTCCGGCCCCATGTGGCACTGGCCGCAGGTACGCGGCTCGCGCGCGAGCGCCACGGAGGTGGAGTGCCGGGCGTGGCACTGGGTGCAGCTGCCGAAGGAGCCGTCCGCGTTGGGCTTGCCGATGTTGTGGCACGCATCGCAGCCGCCCACCATCGCCGCCTCCCCCTCCATCACGCCCACGGGGTGCGCCGGGCGTTTGATCCACCCGGGATGGAAGCGCTCTCCGAATTCAATCTGCTCCGGCGAGAAGCCCTCCGTGCCCCGCACCGCCGCCCACGAGGGAGCCGCGTGCCGGCTGCGCGCGAACTGCTCGTACTCGGTGGCGTGGCACTGGGCGCAGTTCTTCGCGGTGAGCCCCTTGGCCAGCGTGAAGCCACGGTGGTCCATGGACTGCTGGCCCTCGGCGGGCTTGTGACAGTCCAGACAGGTGACGCCCTTCGCCGCGTGCCGGCTGCGCTCGAACTGGTGGACGATCGCCGACGTCTCCCGCGTGTGGCACTCGGCGCATTTGCCCGTGGCGCGCACGAGGTCGGCCGAAGGCTGCGCCGTCTCCACCGTCGGGCGCCGGGCGTTGATCAGCAGCGCGGCGACGACGATGGCCGTGCCCAGAAACACGGCGATGAACACCGACTTGAAACTCACGGAGGGCATGGAACTCCTGCGCACAGGATGGAGGCTCGCGGCTCGAACCACTCTTTCAAATGCCTCGATGCTGCCGCAGGTAAGGGGCCCCACCACTCCCGAAGACAGGGCGCTGCCCACCCGCTGACACACACGCGCGCCGGGGTGTCCGCGGCCCGACGACAGCACCAGGCACCCGGGCGACAGGGGCCCGCCGGGAGCCCGCTCGCCTGGAGGCGGAGCACCTCCGGGGGCTTCCATGGAAGGGAAGGTTGACGTCGGCGGCCTCGGGCGGCATGGAGCCCTCCATGTCTTCGCCCCGCCCGAACCTCGCCGCCGCCTACGACCCCGAGCGCTTCCGCCAGCTCGGGCACCAGTTGGTGGACCAGCTCGCCGACCACCTCGTCCGCACCACCCGCCGCGAGGGCCCCGTGCTGCCCTGGGCTCCGCCCGCCCTCAACGTCGAGCGCTTCCCCGCGGACTTCCCCGAGGAGCCCACGGGCGACTTCTCCGCCCTCCTCACGCGCGTCCTCGAGCACTCGCACCACCTGCACCACCCGCGCTACGTGGGCCACCAGGTGTCCGCGCCCCTGCCGCTCGCGGCCCTCTGTGACTTCGTCTCCTCGCTCCTCAACAACGGCATGGCCGTCTACGAGTTGGGGCCCGTCTCCACCGCCATGGAGCACAACGTGCTGCGCTGGATGGCCGGAGTGCTCGGCCTGCCCGAGGGCTCGGGCGGCGTGCTCACCTCGGGGGGCTCGGCCGGCAACCTCACCGCGCTGCTCGCCGCGCGCCAGGCGAAGGCCGGGCATGACGCGTGGAACGGGGGCGCCAGCGCCGGGCCTCCGCTCACCGTGCTCGTCCCCGAGTCCACCCACTACTCCGTCTCCCGCGCCGCCAAGGTGATGGGCTGGGGCGCCGGGGGCGTCACCTCCGTCCCCGTGGACGCGCGCCACCGGCTGCGCCCCGAGGCCCTGGAGGAGGCCCTCGCCTCGGCCAGGCGCGCGGGCCGCAAGCCCATCGCCGTGGTGGCCAGCGCGGGCTCCACCGCCACCGGCGCGTTCGACCCGCTCGACGCCGTGGCCGACTTCTGCGCGAAGCACGGCCTGTGGTTCCACGTGGATGGGGCCCACGGCGCCTCGGCCGCGCTCAGCCCCCGCTACCGCCACCAGGTGAAGGGCATTGAGCGCGCCGACTCGGTGGTGTGGGACGCGCACAAGGAGATGATGATGCCGGCGCTCGTCACCGCGGTGCTCTTCCGCGACGGCTCGCGCTCTTTCGAGGCCTTCGCCCAGGAGGCCTCCTACCTCTTCAACGGCCAGGGCTCGCGCCCCTGGAGCGACGTGGCGCTGCGCACCCTCGAGTGCACCAAGGAGATGATGGCGCTCAAGCTCTACGCCTGCCTCCACGTGCTGGGCACGAAGCTCTTCGCGGACGCCATCACCGACACCTTCGACCTGGCGCGCCGCTTCGCCGAGCGCCTCCAGTCCTCCGGGGACTTCGAGCTCGCCGTCCCGCCCGACTGCAACATCGTCTGCTTCCGGCACACGCCCCAGGGGGTGCCCGCCCCGGAGCTGGACGCACTCCAGGTGCGCCTGCGCGAGTCGCTCGTCACGAGCGGTGATTTCTACCTGGTACAGACGACGCTCGGCGGGCGCGTGTGGCTGCGCACCACCCTCGTCAACCCGCTCACCACCGACGCGGACCTCGAGGCCCTCCTGGAGGCCCTGCGCCGGGCGGCGTGAGGCCCCTCACCGGGAGTGACGTTCCCCCCGCCCCGGGTACTCCCACCAAGGAGTCGCGCGGCGAACGGAAATCGGGTAGAGCGCCGTTCCGCCATGCTCGTCTCCGTCGTCATCCCCGTCTATAACGAGATCTCCACCCTCGCCGAACTCCTCCGCCGCGTCGCCGCCGTGGACTTCCCCAAGGAGCTGGTCATCGTCGATGACTGCTCCCGCGACGGAAGCCGCGAGCTGCTCGAGCGCATGACCAACGAGGGCCTGTCCGTCATCGGCGGCACCCCGGTCAACCGCAACGAGCTGCGGATCATCTTCCAGGAGAAGAACCAGGGGAAGGGCGCCGCCCTGCGCCGCGCCTTCTCCGAGTCCACTGGCGACATCGTCATCGTCCAGGACGCCGACCTCGAGTACGACCCGCGCGAAATCCCCCGCGTCATCCAGCCCATCATGGATGGCGACGCGGACGTCGTCTTCGGCAGCCGCTTCATCGGCACGCCCCGGCGCGTCCTCTACTTCTGGCACTCGGTGATGAACCAGCTGCTCACCACCCTGTCCAACATGACGAGCAACCTCAACCTCACCGACATGGAGACCTGCTACAAGGCCTTCCGCGCCGAGGTCCTCCGCTCCGTCACCATCGAGGAGAACCGCTTCGGCATCGAGCCGGAAATCACCGCCAAGGTGGCCCGCGGCGGCTGGCGCGTCTTCGAGGTCCCCATCAGCTACCACGGGCGCACCTACGAAGAGGGCAAGAAGATTGGTTGGAAGGACGGCGTCCGGGCGCTCTACGCCATCGGCAAGTACTCGCTCAAGCGCTGAGCCCCCTGTCTGGCGCTCAACAGCCCAAGCAGCCTCCGGCCGCCCGCCCGTCCGGCGGCTGCTCCCCCACTCCCTGGTCCAGGTGCCCTTTGGAGTGCGGGTTCCTAGCTTCCGAGAGTGCTACCGCGATTCGTCCTCTACGGGTGTGCTGGCTGGGTGATGGAGGTGTGCTTCACCGGAATGAGCGCCGCGCTCCTGGAGCGCGATAGCCACGGCACCGCGAAGACGTACCTCTGGATGCACCCCATCTACGGCGCCACGGCGCTGGGCATGGAGCTGCTCCATGACCGGCTGCGCTTCCTGCCCCGCCCCCTGAGGGCGCTCGCCTACACCGCCGTCATCTTCGGCGCCGAGTTCGCCACCGGATGGTTGCTGCGCAAGGCGCTCGGCCGCTGCCCCTGGGACTACGAGGACAAGGGCTGGAGCGTGAAGGGGCTCATCCGCCTGGACTACGCCCCCTTCTGGTACGTCGCCGCCCTGCTCTTCGAGCCCGTGCGCGAGGGGCTCCTGCGCATCACCAGCGAGGCCCTGCGCACCACGCCCGAATACCGCCACGCCCTGGAAAATGGCGCCGTGGCCGAGCCGCTCCACCTGGCCCCTGTCTCCCAGGAGCAGGAGGCCGGGGAAGCGGCGGACACCTTCCTCCTCGCCGAGGAGAGAGAGCTCCACCCCATCCACTGAAAGGAGACAGGGAACCGAGCGCGCTGTGGGGAAAACCCCTCACCCCGGACCATCTCTCAGAGGGAGGAATGGGGCGCGGAGGGGAAGGACAGGGGGCGTCGTGGGCCGGACGCTCTCCGGCCGGGCCCTCGACTTGACAGTTGCCTTTTCTTCCTGCTGCGGGCCCAGCGTAGTAGGTTGGCGCGCACTCCCTGTCGTTTTCGGGAAATGACGCCGCACCTCTGAAAGTTTCCGCCCCCGTATGTTCGACTGGCTCCACACTCTTTTCTCGCGTGACCTCGCCATCGACCTGGGCACGGCCAATACGCTCATCTATGTCCGCGGACAGGGCATCGTGTCCAACGAGCCCTCCGTGGTGGCCGTCCAACAGGACGCGCGCGGCGGCAAGAAGGTGCTCGCCGTGGGCAAGGAGGCCAAGGAGATGCTCGGCCGCACGCCGGGCAACATCGTGGCCATCCGCCCCATGAAGGACGGCGTCATCGCCGACTTCGAGATCACCGCGGCGATGCTCCGCTACTTCATCCAGACGGCGCACAACCGCAAGTCGCTCGTCAGCCCGCGCATCGTCATCGGCATCCCCTCGGGCATCACCGAGGTGGAGCGCCGCGCGGTGCGCGAGGCGGCCGCCAACGCCGGTGCCCGCGAGGTCTACCTCATCGAGCAGCCCATGGCGGCGGCCATCGGCGCGGGCCTGCCCGTCACCGAGCCCAGCGGCCAGATGATTGTCGACTTCGGCGGCGGTACCTCCGACGTCGCGGTGATCAGCCTCGCCGGCATCGTTTGCACGAAGAGCGTGCGCATCGGCGGTGACAAAATGGATGAGGCGATCGTGCAGCATATCAAGCGCGGGTACAACCTGCTCATCGGCGAGCGCACGGCCGAGTTGATCAAGATGACCATCGGCAACGCCTACCCGAGCGACGAAGTGCTGACGATGGACATCAAGGGGCGCGATCTGGTCGCCGGCGTGCCGCGCACGTTGACCCTCAACTCCGACGAGGTCCGCGAAGCTCTCGCCGAGCCAGTCAACGCCATCGTGGAAGCGGTGAAGGGCACGCTCGAGCGCACACCCCCTGAGCTCGCCGGCGACATCGCCG
>NZ_JBJMQO010000110.1:0-135073 GCF_045802675.1 Archangium sp.
CCAGACCTCGGAGCCCTGGCTGGCCGCGTTCTTCTCTCCCATCGCCGCCACCTCCAGGGTGAACCTCCAGGGGAGCCGCGGTGCGGCCAGCGGAATCGCCAGGATCAACAACGCCGCCCCCAGGAGGGAGCCGAGCCCCCACGCGCGCCGGCCTCACCGGGAGTACGACTGGAGCTGGGAAACCAGCCTCCCCAGGACCCACCGGTACAGCAGCCAGGACAACGCCACGACGGCCAACACCGCCACCCCCCACGCACTCCCGCCCGCCGACTGGAACGCCACCGGAACGAGGTGCATCCCCCCCGCGATGACGAGCGCGGTGGCCAGCACCACCGCCAGGCTGAATCGCCCCAACTCGCGCGGAAGGTGCGAGCGGAAGGAGGTTGGAGAAGAAGGGCTGAGGGCTCAGGGGCAGCTCCGCAGCACGCGCCCATTGGTCTGGAGGGTCCACAGCACCGCCCCCTGCCCCGCCATCGCGTCCAGCATCGCTCCGCCGAGCCCCGTGCGGGTCCACTCGTGCCCGTCCCAGTGCAGCAGCGAGGAGGAGGAGCTCGGGACCTCGCCGCCAACGAAGGAATTGGCGCCCAGCCACACGTCGTCCGGACCCTTGACCCACAACGACTGCGTTCGGCTGAACTCCACGCTCGTGGGGCCCTCGGACCAGGGCGACGAGACGCGCTTCCAGGCCTGCCCATCCCAGTGCAGCAGCTCGTTCTTGAGACCGCCCGTGGCCCAGACATCGTTCGCCCCCGAGCCCGCGAGCCAGGTCAGGGAGTGGGCGTCGCGGACCCGGGTCTTCCAGCTCTCTCCGTTCCAGTGCAGGATCTCGCTCGAGGTCAGGGCCCAGAGGTCGAAGGCACTGGCGCCCCAGAGGGCCCGGACGTCGGCCTCGGTACCACTCGGGACAGCGCTCCACACCCCACCGCCGCGGCGCAGCACGGTGCCTCCCGCCCCCACCGCCCACACCCCGTCGCCACCGTCGGACCAGACTCCGAGGAGGTTCGCGGTGGTGTGGCTCGGCTCCACCAACCAGGAGTGCCCATCCCACCGGAGGATGACGCCGGAGTCGCCCACGGCCCAGGCTTCGTCGTCGTTCCGGGTCCACACGGCGCGAAGCGCGCTGCGCACCGGGCTCTCGGCCAGCACCCACGAGGTGCCATCGTAGCGGAGCAGCCGTCCGTGCAGCCCCACCACCCAGGCGTGCTCCTGGGCCGAGACCCCCAGGCCCTGGAAGGAGGCATTGAGGGGCGTCAGCTGCGGACGCCAGGTGCTCCCGTTCCAGTGGAGGATCTCCGCACCCTCCTGGCCCACGGCGAAGGCGTCCTGGGGAGCGAATGCCCAGACACCGTACAGGTTGTACGCCACGCCGGTGGGGACCTCCGACCAGGCCGAGCCATTCCAGTGCAGGCTGCGCCCCGCGGCCCCCACGGCCCAGACGTCGTTGGCTCCCGTGCCGTGCAGCCCGGTCAGATTATGTGCTGGCGCGAGGCTCAGCTCCTCCAGGGCGCCGTCATGCCAGTGGTGGAGGTTCGTGCCGGCCAGCCACACATCCCCGGACCCGCTGCCCCAGATGCCCCGGACATTCAGGGGGACCTGCTCGAACCAGTGCCACGTCGAGTCCTGCCGGTAATACGCGTAGCCCGGGAAGCCCGACAGCCAGAGGGAGTCCGGGCTGGACCACAAGGTATTGCCCCGGTCGAAGGCGGTCTCCGAGGTCCAGACGATGCCATTGAAGTGGTACAGCACATGGCCATCGGCGACGGCCCACACATCCGCGGGCCCCGTGCCATGGATGTCGGTGATACCGGTGACGACATTGGGCAGGGGCCAGCGCGTCCAGGCCTGCCCATCCCAGTGCAGCAGGAAGTTGAAATTTCCCCCGGCCCAGACGTCGTCGGGACCACTGCCCCAGAGGGTGGAAATGGTTTTCGTCGGGAGCGCGACGTCGACGAGCGACCACTCCGTCCCATTCCAGTGCAGCAGGGTCCCCGCGATGCCGGCGGCCCAGACATCCTGGGGAGAGGAACCCCAGACATCGAACAGCGTGACATTCGGAGGGCTGGAGGGCCGCACCTCGCACAGCGGCTCTTGCCGGTTCGGGGAAGCGACGGGACCGGTCGGTTGGAGCTCCAGCGTGTCGAAGGAGACGGGTTCTGGCGGCGGCTGCGGCGGGCCCTCTGACGGCTCGTGGCAGGCGCTGCCGAGGACGAGACAGAGGGCGAGAGAACGAAGATGTCGAAGGGTCATGGCATTCCCGAGGAGGATGCGTCCGACGTAGCCGGCCCCGACGTCGATTCTGAGAATACACCCCCCAGCATGACGTCATACACGTCACCGTGCTCCGAGAGAAGGCGGAGTGCTCGGGGGTGACGACAACCCTCCTCAGGCGCTCGCCACCTCCGGGGAGGACTGCCCTCCCACGGGCGCCGCCTCACCCCGGACCGAGGGGGCGGGCACTTCCTCGCGGGCCAGCACGCCGCGACGCACGAAGAGCAACGCTGAGCTCAACAGCGCCACCACGTACACGGGGTACTGGTAGCGGAAGTCCTGCGCGACGTTGAGCCCCAGGAGGATCAGCGAGTTGAGCACCACCGGCAGGATGGACAGCAGCACCCACGGGCTGCGCTGGCGTGCCGCGGCGATGAGCGCGAAGAAGACGCTCAGGTACAGGTACAACGCCGGCCGCCACACCCACCAGAGCCGCTCCGGCGCGAAGGAGCTCGTCAGCAGGCGCACCAGCTCCTGCCTCAAGGCCGGCAGCTTCGGCTCCTGCACGAGCCCGAGCGTGTTGGGCTCCATGTCGAAGTTGAAGAGATAGAGATAGCCGTCGGCGGGCTGCTGGATCCGCCACACCATCGAGCTCAGGCAGACCTGGTGCCGGAGCATCTCGCGCCAATGCCTCGGCGCCTCGTGCAGCCAGAGCGAGACGAGGTCCTTCCTCAGGGGCGTCTCGAAGAGGTTCGTCTTCAACTGGTCGTTGTAGAGGAGCGGGTTGATGGAATAGCAGTTGTAGGCGTCCCGCCAGGTCTCCCAGGGCTGAAACGCCTCGAGCACCTTGCGCTCCGAGGGCCCCAGCGAATCCGGAGAGAAATGGGCAATCGCTCCCATCTGATGGATCGGGAAGGCGCTGGCGTAGGCCCCGCTCATGGGCCGCACCCCGATCAGTTTGAAGAGCGGGCCCGTCATGAGCACGAAGGTGCTGGCCAGCCCGAGCGCCAGCAGGCCCGCGCGGTGCCGCAGCCCCCGGGGGCCGATGACGACCAGGATCGCCAACAGCGCGAAGCTCAGCGGCACGCCATTGTGGCGCACGAGCGCGGCGTAGAGCAGCGTCACCCCCAGGCCCAGCAGGAAGCGCGTCGAGCGGAGCGCCTCCCCGCGGGTACGCGCCAACTTCGCCAGCAGGGAGAAGAGCACCAGGTGCACGATGGAATAGGCAATGTCCTTCCACAGCGTGATGACCATGGCGCCGTTGACGGGAGAGAGCGCGAAGAGCACCGTCAGCACTCCCCGCATCCACCGGGGCACGCCCCACCGCGACAGCTCCCGAAGGGCCTGGCCGAACGCCAGCGCCAGTGCGAGGATCTGCACCAGCACCACGGCGGCGGGAGACTCCCACGGGCGCGTGATGAGCCAATTCGTCAAGGTGTGGTAGGGGGGATGGATGTTGACGAGCGGCCCGCGCGTCATCTGCGCCCACTGGCTCATGGAATCGCTCGTCATGAAGCCCGGCCAGAAGGACAGCAGGTAGAGGCTCCACACGGCCGCGCACACGCCCGGAGGAATCAACCCACCCCAGCGGCCCTGCTCCACCGTGCGCTCCGGTCCCGGCCACGCCGCCACCCCCAGGCCCACTCCCAGCAGCAGCAGTGCGATGCTCAGCAGCTCCGAGAGCCGGACGAGCACGACGAGGGACGCATTCGCGTGGGGGTCCGCCCGCAGCGGGAGCACCCACATCTCGCTGGACGGGGAGAAGAGATCCACCGTCTGGCTCTCTCCATTCAGCGTGACACGTGCCAGACCCGACCAGGGATGGCGGACGAGCTTCAGCACCGCATCCCCCTCGAACCGTCCCTCCCAGCGCAGCGTTGCCTCGGGCCGCCCGAGTGACATCTGCCCGCCGTCCTTCACCTCCCAGGAGCCGGAGCGCCGCGTGGGCTCCAAGGGGAGCGGCTTGCCGCTCGTCTCGTCCTCGAGCCCGAGCACCCAGACCTCGGAGCCCTGGCTGGCCGCGTTCTTCTCTCCCATCGCCGCCACCTCCAGGGTGAACCTCCAGGGGAGCCGCGGTGCGGCCAGCGGAATCGCCAGGATCAACAACGCCGCCCCCAGGAGGGAGCCGAGCCCCCACGCGCGCCGGCCCCACCGGGAGTACGGCTGGAGCTGGGAAACCAGCCTCCCCAGGACCCACCGGTACAGCAGCCAGGACAACGCCACGACGGCCAACGCCGCCACCCCCCACGCACTCCCGCCCGCCGACTGGAACGCCCCCGGCACGAGGTGCATCCCCCCCGCGATGACGAGCGCGGTGGCCAGCACCACCGCCAGGCTGAATCGCCCCAACTCGCGCGGAAGGTGCGAGCGGAAGGAAGAGGGCAGTCGGCTCATCGGGTGCGAAGCTCCAGCGCGAAGTGAGGCAGTGACGCCCGCGTGTATAGCGCAAGCGCCGAGGGAGGCCATAGGCAGCCCCCGTGGTGCCAGGGCTCCGGGACAACCCTCCTGCCCACCCGTCCCCCCGACCACCAGACAGGCACGTTTCCCACCGGAGCCATCCTCGACTCGCTGGCCACCGTCTACGAGCACCAGCAGGTCCAGGCCCGCACCCAGGCCCTGTGGCGCAAGGAGCTGGAGGAGCGGCTCGCCCGGTTGGAGAAGAAGGACTGACCGGCCCGGCTGCCTCAGGAGGCAGCGGCGTGACTGGACTGCTCGCGCGCGCCCACGGGCTCGCTGGAGGGCAGGTGGGAGGCGGAAGGCGCCGCCACCTCCACGGCCCACGCGTCGCGGCGGGCGAAGAGGAGCCCGAGGCCCACCAGAGACACGGCATAGGCCGGGTATTGGTAGCGGAAGTCCTGCACGACGTTCAGCGCCAGCAGGCTCAGCGAGTTGAGCAGCACCGGCACCACCGGCACCAGCCCCCAGGCCCGGCGCAGGCGCAGCGCGAACATCGCGGAGGCGAAGAGGGCCAGGTACAGGTACAGGGCCGGACGCCAGACCCACCACACCAGCTCCGGCTCACGCGTGGCGAACAGGAGGCTCCAGAGCTTCTCCTGCATCCAGGACCACTTCGACTCCATCTTCAAGCCCAGCGTGTTGGCCGCGATACCGCTGGGGTTGAAGGTGTAGAGGTAGCCGTCCGCGCGCTGCCGGATCCTCCACACCAGCGAGCTCACGCACGCTTGATGCTCGAAGATGAGCCGCCAGTGCTCCCTCACCTGCCGCAGCCACATGCGGATGAAGTCCTTCTGGGCGGGTGAGGTGAAGAAAGCTCCCTTCAGCTTGCCGCTGTAGAGCAGGGGATCCACCGCGTAGCAGGTGTATTGGTCGCGCCAGATCTCATAGGGCTGGATGGCCTCGAGCAACTGGCGATCCTCCAAGGGCAGGGCTTCACGCTCCGCATGGGCAATGGCCCCCATCTGGTGGATCTGGATGGAGTGCAGGAAAGCGGAGCTGGGTGGCTTCACATCCAGCACGCGGAAGAGGGGCCCGACCACGAGCACGTAGGCGCCCACGACCCCGAGCGCCCCGAAAAGCACGCGGCGGCGCAGGGCGCGCGGAGCGATGACGCCCAGGAGGAGCAACGTGAGGGCGGCCACCGGCACCCCATTGTGACGCAGCAGCGCGACCAGGGAGAGGCTCGCCATCAGCAGCACCAGGAAGGGCGTCGAGCGCAGCGCCTCTCCACGCGTGCGCACCAGCGTCAGCAACAGCGTGAAGAGCCACAGGTGCGCGATGGAGTAGGCGATGTCCTTCCAGAGCGTGGTGACCATGGAGCCATGAACGGGCGAGAGCGCCACCCCCACCGTCATGAGCGCCAGGAGCCAGCGGGGCACGCCCCAGTGAGACAGCTCCTTCACGGCCAGACCGAACACCGTGGACAGCGCGAGCACCTGCGCCAATGCCACCACGGCGGGAGACTCCCACACGCGCGTCAGCAGCCAGATGAGCATCGTGTGGAAGGCCGGGTGGTGATTGATGATGGGGCCATGGAGCATCTGGCTCCACTGGTCCACCGAGTCGGAGGACATGAACGCCGGCCAGAAGGCCAGCACGTAGATGGACCAGACGGAAGCGCAGAAGCCGCTCGCCACCAGCCAACCCCAGCACAGGGGCGCCTGCCCGCGCCTCGGCCCCGGCCAGGACGCCAGGGACAGGCCCACCACCAGCAGCAGAAAGCCAAGTCCCAGGAAGTCCGCGGTCCGCAGCACCCGCCGGTACACCCGGGCGGCCGAGACCGACAGGGCGGGCTCCGGGTTGCTCGCTTCCAGGCTCGAATCGGAGGCGGAGGACGCCGCCGTCGGCTCCCGCTCCTCCTGGGCGCTCGCCGGCGCGATCGGCACGGGCGGTGTCACGATCGGCGTCACGATGCTCAGCAGGGCCGCCGTCGCCAGCGAGCCCAGGACCCAGCCGTAACGCCCCCGCCGCGAGTACGCCCGCAGCCGGGGCTCCACCCCGCGCGACACCAGGCGCAGCACGGGGAGTACGAGCAGCAGCGCCAGCACCGCCATCACCGCCCACCGCCAGGGCGAGACGCGCAGCTCCGCCGGCCCCAGGCGCAGCGTGGCCGAGACGGCCAACGCGGCAGCCAGCACCACCGAAAGGAGGTATCGCTCCAACCCGCGCGCCAGGTACGAGCGGAAGACAGAAGACAGTCGGCGCATCGGGTGCGAATCTCCAGCGGAAGCGAGGCAGTGGCGCGCGCGTATATAGCGCAGGCGCTGCTGAAGGATACCGGCCTGTCCCGTCCCGCCACGGACCTCGGGACTCCCCGGCTACTCACCAGCCCCCCGCCCCACCAGACAGGCGAATCACCCACCGGAGCGCTCGCCCAGGGTGGCGTGAAAACTTCCTTGCTAGGGTGCGCGGCATTCGCCTCCGCCGCTTGCTGGCGACATGCGCCCATCCGAGGTCGACGTGCGTCTGTGTCTCGTATCCAAGGAGCTCGCCCCCTTCTCCGAGGGAGGTGTTGGTACCTACGTGGCACAGGCCTGCCGGGCTTTCGCCACGGCCGGACACGAGGTCCACGTCCTCACCCTCCCGCATCCGGGCCTGGAACGGGCCCGGGAGCTGTTTCCCGGAGTGCGGGTGCACGTCGCCGAGTGCGATGAAGGTCCCGGCCGCATGGGGGCGTGCCGCAACGAGCCGATGCGGCATGCCCTGGCCGTCTACCACTCCCTCCAGGCGCTCCACGCGTGCCACCCCTTCGACTTCATCGAGTTCCCCGAGCTCGGCGGCGAGGGCGCCTTCGCCCTCCGCGCGAAGCGGACGCTCGGAGCCCTCCAATCCGCCGTGCTCGCCGTGCGGCTCCACACGCCGAGCGCCGAACTCCGGGCACTCAACCGGTTGGCAGGGCTCGACATGGACAGCGCCTGCCAGGAGTACCAGGAGGAGGTGTCCATCCGGGAGGCGGACGTCGTGCTGTCCCCCACGCATGCCCTGCTGGAGCGGGTGACGCGGCGGCTGGGGCTCCAGCGGCCCGGCGTGGTCATCCCCTGCCCTTTCATCGCCGAGACCGGGAGCCCCCACGGCGGCGCCCCACGCGAGCGGACGGGCCGGGCGCGCATCCTCTTCTCCGGCCGCCTCGAGTACCACCAGGGACTCCAGGTGCTCATCGACGCGGCCGTGCGGCTGCTGGAGAAACAGCTGGACGTGGAGGTGCGGCTCATCGGCGCCGACACCTCCACCGGCCCCTTTGGGCGCTCGATGAAGCAGTGGCTGGAGCGCCGCATCCCGCCCGCGTGGCGCAACCGCTTCCACTTCGAGCCTCCGGGCCCCCACGGCCCGCCGCGCTCCGCCCTCCGCGAGGCCACGGTCTGCTGCTTCCCGACCCTCCGGGAGGACTTCCCCGACGAGTGCCTACGAGCCATGTCGGAGGGAGCCGTCGTCGTGGGCGGCACCGCCAGCGGCCTGGGGGAGCTCCTCGAGGACGGAAGGAGCGGGCTGCTCTTCCCCTCGGGGGACGCGCTCCGGCTCGCCGAGGTGCTGGAGCGGGCCCTCACGGACGAGCCTCTGCGGCGGACCGTGCGCGAGGAGGCTCCGCAGCGCCTCGCCACCTGCTGCGCGCCCGAGCGTTTCGTCGCGCGGACCGAGGAGCTCCTCGCGCGGCTGGCTTCCTGCCGCGAGCCCCGGCCCCCGCGCCCCTCTCCCCGGAAGGCTCCGGGACAGGCGCCGGACGTCTCCATCCTCGTCCCCTACTACAACATGGGGCGCTACCTCCCGGAGACGCTGCGCTCGCTGCGCGCGCAGACCTTCGAGGACTACGAGATCCTCCTCGTGGACGACGGCTCGACGGACCCCGCCAGCCAGCGGCTCGTGGAGGAATTGGAAGGCACGCCGAAGCTGCGCATCATCCGCAAGCCCAACGGCGGGCTGAGCTCGGCGCGCAACGCGGGCCTGCGTGAGGCGCGGGGCCGGTGGATCCTCCCAGTGGACCCGGATGATCTGCTGGCCCCCACGTTCCTCGAGAAGGCCGTGGATGTGATGAGCCGCTCGCCCGGGCTCGGCTACACGACGGCCCTGGTGTCCTACTTCACCGAGGATCCGCGCCAGCCCATTGGCGGCTGGGTGCCCTGGGGCATGGCGCGCGACGCACTCTGCGTGGAGAACGTGGCCTCCACCTGCACGGCGCTCATGGAGCGCGGGCTCGTCGAGGAGCTCGGCGGCTACGACGAGTGGCTGACCTCTTTCGAAGACTGGGACGTCTTCTGCGCCATGGCGGAGCGCGGCTACGAGGGTATGGTCATCCCCGAGTTCCTCTTCCACTACCGCCTGCGCCCGGACTCGATGACGCGCACGGAGGCAACCCAGTCCCGTCACGCGCTGATCGCCCATCTGCTCCAGAAGCACCCGGGACTGCCGGCGGATGCCAACCGGGCCCTGCGCATCCAGCTCGGGGAGCTGCGGCGGCAGCACGAGCGGCTCCACCAGGCGTTGGACAAGCCCCTGCGCTACCGGCTGGTGGACCAGGTGAACGAGGCCGTGAAGCAGCGCATCGGCTTCGTCCACCACGCGCTGCGCCTCACGGCGGAACTGGGTGCGTCCTCCGGGGGCCTCACCCAGCGCCTCCAGCGGCTCTCGGAGCGCCTGGGCCGCGGGCGCCGCCAGGGCCACGGCCAGGGCGGCCCCGGAAGACACCGGGGCCCTCCGGACTAATCGCGGCGTGCCGTGCGCTTGAGGGCGGTGTGCACGAGCGGCACGCGCTTGAGCGCGCCGTTCATCCGGTCCGCCATCACGTAGCGCAATGGCTGCCCCGCCGACTCTTCCACCAGCGCGTCACTGACCCGGAGCGCGGCCTGTTTGAGCAGCAGGTGGACGCCCGGCATCGACTTGAGCGCCGAGTTCATCATGTCGATGACGCCGTAGCGCAGCGGCCGGTCTCCGGACTCCTCGGACCAGGACAGGGTCCCCGACACCGGCTGTACGCCCTCCTCCGGGAGCTTGCCCGCGAGCGTGAAGAAGGACTCCAGCCGGACCGTGGGGGGCAGCGGCTTGGGCAGCGCGCGGTAGATCTGATTGACGAGTTCCAGGTGCCGGCGCGGGTTCACCCCGGTGATCATCGACCGCTGGCGGCGCCGGTAGTGGAAGTGGATCTGATTGGTCACCAGGAAGCGGTGTCCCGCCAGGGCGAGCCGCAGGTACAGGTCCCAGTCCTCGTAGCTCGTCAGCCGCTCGTTGTAGCGCACGTGCTCGAAGAGGCGGCGGCGCATGAGCGACGTGGCACAGGAGAAGCGGTTGGCCACCAGACCCAGCGAGGGGGCGTCTCCCAGGAAGATCGCGTAGTCGCAGAACTGGCGCGACTCGAGCGCCTCGTCGGTCAGGAAGTAGCCCGTCGCGGGCGCCACCACGTCGAACTCCGGATGACGCTCCAGGGCCTCCACGGCCCGCTCGAGGAAGGTCGGGGAGATGCAGTCGTCCGCGTCCAGCGGGAGGATGTAATCGCCCGTGGCCGCCTGGATGCCGATGTTGCGCGACACGGGCAGCCCCCGGTTGACCGGATTGCGGATGAGCCGCACGGCCCCCTTCTCACCGGATTGCCGCTCCAGGCGCTCCAGCACCTGGTGATCGAACGGATCCGTCGAGGCATCGTCCACGAGGACGACCTCCACCTCGGCGTAGCCGCTGGCCGCCACACTCGCCAGCGTCTCCGGCAGGTAGAGCCCCAGGTTGTGGTTGGTGATGATCACGGAGACGCGGGGAGGCCGCTCCCGCACGGGCGCCACGGGAGCCGGGCGCACCTCGGCCCGCTCCCAGTAGGGCACCGCCACCGTCCAGCTCACGGGGCGCAGCCGTGGAGCCCTCCAGGCGCGCTCCAGGGCGCGGGCGAGCCCCTCCACCGTCCCGTCGAAGGTGTAGCAACTCTCCCCTTCCACGAAGGGCGACTGGGGGGTGAACGCCGGGCAGGCGGCGTTGAGCACCAGCGTGGCCCCGGCCACGGATGCCTCGTAGGCGGTGAGATTGAGCGCCTCGTGATCCGAGGAGATGACCACGATGCCCCGCGCCATCATCGCCTCGCGCTCCGGGAAGGAGCCGCAGAAGACGAAGCGCTCGCGCAGCTCCCGGGGCACCATCTTCTTGAGCGCTGCCGTGTACTCCGGGAAGGGTGCATGACACGCCACCAGCGCCCGGCCCCGGTACCCGGGATTCTGGCGCATGAAGAGCGCCGCGCCCCGCACGAACAGGTCCGGCCGCTTCACCCACTGCACCTTGGTGAAGAAGAGCAGGTCGCGCTCCGCCTCGTGCGCCACCGCGGGCCGCGCCGGCTGGGCCTCCACCACCGGAGGGAACTCCAGGCTGACCTTGTCCAGCCACGACTCCGGGAAGCCGTAGAAGCGCTGGTTGACCTCGGCGATGCCGGGCAGGTGGGCAATCACCCGCTCGGCATCGAGCAACGCCTTGCGCTCGAACTCGAAACGCCCGAGTGCCTCGCGGTCCTGCAGGTGCGGCTCGTACTGGGAGATGATGCCGATGGTGGAGTGGAGCCGGACGGCGATCTCCGTCCCGGCGAAGGCGCGGCCCAGGTACTTCTCCTGCAGCGTGCAGAAGGCCCAGCCCTTGTAGTCACCGAACTCGATGACATCGAAGCGGTGCCCCTCACGCACGAGCAGCTTGAGGTGCAGCATCAGCTCCATGGACTCCGCATGCCAGGCGGAGTCGGTGAAGGCGCCGGCGGGCGGATAGACGCCATCCTCGTCGTAGGACGGCTCCCAGGTGGGCCGCGGCTGCGCCACGTGCAACCGGACGCCGTGGCCGAAGTAGGCCTCCACCATCGCCGCGTCCAGGGAGGCGTACGCGGGTACCAGCAGGTGGAACTCCACGGGAGCCCGCCGCGCGTGGGAGTCCCGGATGAGGTTGTGCAGCAACCGGCCGATTCCCCCCGAGGTGAAGGGGTAGAGCTCGTCCGTGACGAGGCAGACGCGCTTGTAGCTCATGAGTGGATGAACTCCTCGTAGTGGCGGATGGCCTCGGAGCGAAGAGCGGATTCGTAGCTGTCCATCATCTCCATCATCTTTTCAGGGGAACGCCGCCGCAGCTCCAGCACGCCATCCATGGCGTCGCGCACGGCGCCGACCAGGTCCACGCGGGCAAGCTGGGTGAGGCGCTGGTAGGGGTGCTCGTCCAGCGCTCCAAGCCCTAGCGGTCCGGTGATGCACGGCACGCGCAGCGCGAGTGACTCGAGGGCCGTCATGGGCTGGCACTCGGAGAGCGAGGCATTGAGCACCACGTCCACGTTGCGAATGGCCTCGAAGAGCTCGCCGCGGCCCGGGCGCTGCAGGTGGTGGACGGGCTTGGAGGGCTGCAGGCCCTGGGGCGAGATGAAGCGGGCCGTCACGTACACCTGGCGGATGTGCTGGGACGCCATGCAGGCGTAGAGGTTGGTGTAGAAGTTCTTGCGCCAGTCATTGGGCGTGGGGATGAGGGCCGCGTGCGACGGGCCGCTGAGCGCCCTGCGCTGCCGCGCCTCCACCCGGGGCGGGAGGTTGAGCAGCGTCTTGGGGTAGATGCGGCCGGACACCAGGTGCATGTCGGGCTTCACGCACCCCACCGAGTCGACGAGGCCCCGCTCGCACAGCTCCATCACGTGGGCGAACGTCTCGAACTCGTAGTCGTAGTGGAACTGGGCCGTCGAGCCGTGCCAGACGCAGAGGATGCGCACCTTGCGCCCGAGCAGCTTGCGCAGCGCGACGATGAACTCGTGCGCGACGGCCGAGAAGCTGTGGACGATGACGACGGGGGAGACGGAGTTGGCGCAGAACTCCACGGCCTGGCGCAGCTCCTTGCTCGTGAGAGAGCGCTCGGCGGTGATGGCCAGCTTGCGCCCGGGCGAGTAGCCCGCCGCAGCGCGGATGCCGTGCCACTGCTGGTGGAAAACATGCACCACGTGCGACAGGCTGGGCACCTTGTGGGCCCAGGTGGTATCCAGGGCATCGTCGAAGAGGACACCCGGATGGGGCACCGGGGCCTTCTCGGGCTCGGACACGGGGGCCGTCTTCACGGGGCGGTTGCGCAGACCGGCGAGCTCCTCCGCGAGCGCGAACAGTTGCTGGCGGCGCTGGTAGCGTTCGGACTCCACCTGCATCCGTTCCTGGAGCTCCTGCGTCCGGCCCCCGTCGCTGATGGCCGCGTGCTGGAGCGCATGCGCGGCCCTGTTCGCCCACGCCTTCAGCCTGGGCATCGCCCGGGCCTGGAGCGCCTCCAGGGTGAGCGGCTGGCCCTCGTCGCGCGCCTGCTCCGGGCCCTTCAGCTCGAAGTACCGGCGCTGCTCGCCCCCGTTGCGCTTGAGCACGTAGATGTCATGGGTGTCCGTGAAGCCCGTCCCATGGTGCAGATCCCACCCGTGCGGCATGGCGTCGGCATAGGCATGCAGCCAGCAGCCCTGTTGCCAGGTGTCCTCCCACACGCCGAAGGGGACGAGCGGGTTCTCCACCAGGCACACCAGTCCCTCCGGCCGCGTGAGCTGACCCAGGGTGTCCAGGAGGCCGGGGATGGCCTCGATGGGGTTGTGGATCAGCACCGACGCCGTGAACACGAGATCGAACCGCCGCGAGCCCAGCACGGAGAGGGGGCTATCGCCGACGAAGAGCCGCTCGGGCAGTGGGCGCATCCCCACCGGAGGAGACTGGCGCAGGGGGCGGACCATGGCCTCCGACATGTCGTAGCCGTGGTAGCGCACGTCCTCCAGACCGGCGAGGTACGAGGCATGGTGGCCGAAGCCACAGCCGAACTCGAGCACCTCCAGCGGGCGGCCCAGACGCCGCTGCTCGGCCTGGATGAGCGAGACGAGGAAGCGCTCCTGCTGGCTGTAGGCGGTGGTCCCCTGGCCGGTCCGCGAGCGCATCATCTCCTGGTAGCTGAAACCGTCAGTGCCCTTCCAGTCGTGGACACTGCCGGGCACCAGGGCGGGCCCGGACGGGGAGGTTGTGAATGGGTTGTTTGTCTCACTCATGATTGCTCGTCCTAGCACCCCGGATTCCGGGAGCGCCTCGGTTGACGGAAAGGGTCGGTCCCGGCTCAACCGACCTCGAAACGCTTGTCCTGTGTACGCTGCGTGCGGCCCAGCAGCGCATCCATCACTCCATCCACCGCCGCTTCCCAGGAGCCCTGACGCATGCGCGCCGCGGCCCGCGAGGAGATGCTCGCGCGCAATTGCGGCTCGCGCACGGCGCGGCGCAGTTGCTCCAGCACGCACGTGAGCGTGGGCGCGGCGAGCAGGCAGTTCTCCTCGTGCTTGAGGAGCCAGTGGTTGACGGGGTTGTCGTTGGTGACGACCGTCACGCCGCTCGCCATCATCTCCAGCGGCAGGTACGAGGGGTGCTTGGTGAACATGAAGCACAGCCCCACGTCGCACTCGCGGTAGAGGCTCGCGGTGCGCTCGGCCGGGAGCACGCCGAGGTTCGTCACCAGTCCGCGCACGCCATAGGACTCGGGGTTCCAGTCGGCGCCGGCGGAGAGGATCTCCACCGCGGCACCGAGCTCGCGCTTGAGCGCCGCGAGCGCGGCCAGTCCCAGCTCGAAGCCGTTGCGCTCGTTGCCGGGCCGTCCGTAGAAGAAGACGCGCACGGGCCCCTTCCGGGCGGGCCGCTGGTCGTGGAAGAGCGTGCCGTCCACGGCGGGCTCGAAGGCGCACCCCCGCATGCCGTACTGGCGCACGACGTAGTCGTAGAGGCCCTGGGTGTTGAAGATGCCGTAGAGGCCCAGGCCGTACGTCTGCTCGGCGAGGGCGGACTGCGTGCCCGCCGCGAGGAACTGCGGCTCGTAGTCCTGCACGAAGTAGGCGCGCACCGCCGCGCGGGGGTGGTGCAGCACCGGGAAGGCGGAGGTCCAGTAGGTGGCGATGGCCAGGTCACACGCGGGCAGCGCGGCCAGCTCCTCGCGGCCGCGCATCACCTGGAACTCCCCCACTCCCTCGGGGAAGGCCACCAGGGCCTTGGCCGCGAAGTCCGCCGCCCGCGCATCCGGCTTGTCGTAGATGATGAAGGTGCTCTTCACCCCGTGGCGGCGGCGCATATGGTCCGCGAAGCGGAGGATCGTCTGGATGCCGCCGAAGATGTGGCCGAAGGCGGGGATGAACCAGGTGGCCGTCTCCACGCGGCCGCGGGCCCGGAGCGCGGCGAGTGCCTCGGGAGCGCGGCGCAGGTGCTCCTGGCGTCGGGACTCGGAGAAGTCCAGCTCGCCCAGGTGCTCCATGAGGTGGCGCTGCTCGCGGGCGAGCTTCTCCACCCGGACGTCGCGCGCGCTCGGCACGTCCCGGGCGAGCGTGCGCACCGCGAGCGCCTCACCGTCCTCCTCATGGCGGCGCAGATCGCAGTCCACGGACAGCAGCGAGAGGTTCGGGTTGTAGAACGGGTCGCCCCGCTTCAGCCACGGGCGGTAGGCCGCGTAGGAGAGCCAGTAGTCGGACTCGGGGATGGCGTCCGAGCGGCGGCTGGCGGACTCGTGGTGGATGACGCGCGCGTGGGGCGTGTACACCACGCGCAGGCCGCGCTCGTTGAGGCGCAGGCCCAGCTCCACGTCACTGCCGCACACCTGGAAGCGCTCGTCGAAGCCCTCGAGGGACTCCCACACCTGGCGGCGCACCATCACGCACGCGCTGGTGACGGAGAGCCAGTTGCGCGTCCACTCGGCGTGGCCGAAGGGCGTGGAGATGGGGCCCTCGGGCAGGCGCCAGAAGGGGTGCCCGGCCATACCGGTGATGCCCACCACCACGCCGGCGTGCTGCACCGTGCCCTCGGGGAAGAGCAGCTTGGCGCCCACCGCGCCCACCTCGGGCCGCTGCGCCTGGGCCACCAGCTCGTCGAGCCAGCCCGGGTCCACCACTTCCATGTCGTTGTTGAGGAAGAGGAGCAGCTCGCCCGTGGCCTGCTTCGCCGCCCAGTTGTTGATGGCCGGGTAGTTGAAGGGGAAGTCCCACGTCAGCTTCACCAGCCGAGGGTCCGTCAGCTTCGCGAGCAGCGCGAACGTCGCCGGCTTCGTGCTGTTGTTGGAGACGAGCAGCACCTCGTAGTTGCGGTAGGTGGTGCGCGACAGGAGGCTCGTCACCAGCGTGTCGAGCAGGTCCGGCCGGTCCTTGAACGGGACGATGATGGAGACCCTGGGCTCGCCCCGGACGGGGTAGCGCACGCGGTAGCTGCCCGGCGTGGGGCTGCTCACCTCGGCCTGCTCACCCCGGCGCGACAGGTGCTCGGAGAGGGCGAGGCAACCGGCGCGCGTCACGGCCTCGCGCGTGGAGGACTCCACCCCCCTCCGGCGGTGGCACAGCAGGCGGGGCACGTGGCCGATGCGCTCGCTCGCCTCGATCAGGCGCAGGTGCAGCTCGTAGCCCTCCGCGCCCTCGAAGCCCTCGCGCGGCCCACCGGCCTTCATCAACGTGGCACGGCGCGCCACCACGAAGGGCCCGAAGTAGTCCACCGAGCGCAGCAGGTCCGGCGACCAGTCCGGCTTGAAGAAGGGCGCGCTCCGGTGCCCCTCGGCGTCCACCCAATCCTCGTCGGCGTAGACGATGTCGGGCCCCTTGCCGCCGTCGGCCGCGAGCGCCAACACCACCTCGGCCAGCGCATGCGGGGCGAGCGTGTCCTCGGGCTGGAGGAAGCCGATGAGGTCTCCGCGCGCGGCCTCGATGCCGGCGCACACCGCCCGGGCGGTGCCCTGGCGCGAGGGGCGCGAGAGGACGCGGATGCGCGGCGTGCGGTGCTGGGCCTCCGACAGCAGCCGGGCGACATGGGACGCGGTGCTCGCGTCGTCCACCAGCACCAGCTCCCACTGCGGATACACCTGCGCCTCCACCGACGCGAGGCACTCGCGCAACAGGGCCTCGGGGGTGTCTCGCACCGGCACCACCAGCGAGACGAGCGGAGGATGGACCAGGCGGGCCACCGCCGTGCGGGCCGCGTCGATTTCTCCCGGCTCCCGGCGCTCGCACCACGCGTCGAAGTCCGCGAGCGAGGGCGGCTGGGGCGGCGGCGTGCGCACGCCGAGCACGTTGGCCAGGGCGATGACGGCCTCGCTGTTGAAGCGGGCCTGGCGCCGCAGCACCTCACGCCACAGCGGCGAGGTGGCGCGCACGCCCAACGGGAGCTGCTCGCGGCGAAGCGGATCGCTCAGCACATCCAACCGGGCCACATGGCGCGTGGCCTCGGCCTCGTCGAGGGCGCCGGGCCGGGCCGCCGCGACGAGCACGTCGAGCATGGCGGCGTTCCACTCGGCCTGTCCGCGCAGCACGGCCTCGAGCACCGGCCCGAGCGCGGTGAGCCAGGACCGCTTGGCCAGGCCCACCAGGGACGCGAGCGAGCCCGTGCGGTGCGAGCGCACCTGCTGCCAGCGCGTGGGCGACACGCCCTTCTCCAGCTGCGAGCGGATCCACCCCTCCAGGTCCTCGCGCAGGCCGAGGCTGCGGTGGACGGAGAGGAACTCCAGCACGCGCACGAGGCTGCGGTTGAAACCCTCCTGGGGCCGCAGGGCCTCGACGTGGAAGGGCTTGAGGCCCTCGACGAAGGCGCGCTTGGTGGCCGTCACCACCTGCCCGCCGCGGGAGCGGTGCGAGGGCGGCACGGAGAACTCGTAGGGGATGACGAGCTGGGCCGCCAGCTGCAGGGAGGACAGGGGGCTGTTGCCCTGGGGCACGGCGCGCTGGAGCTGCTCGGTGAGCAGGCGCAGCGTCCGCTCGAGCGCGGAGATTTCGGGGCAGTGCTCCGGCAGACAGGGCCGACGCTCTTCCAGCAGGGTGCGCTGGAAGGCGATCATCTCGGCGAGCGCCGCCGCATCCGGCGCGGCGGCGGGATCGCGCGAATCCTCGAGAAGCGAATGGAGTACCGTGCTCACCTGGAACGACCTTCTGGGCTGGGGGGCCTCCGCCCGGGGCGGCGTGGAGGCCGCGCCCGCTCAGGAGCCCGAAACGCGCGCGAGCTCCGGCCGGGCGCGGGCGGGGGACTCCTCCACCACCCACCGGTGCGCCGGACGGAAGATGCCGTGGTCCTCGCGCTCGGAGACCACCGCGAAACGGCACTGGGCCTTGGGGCCCGTGAACGAGGCGCCCGGTACCCGGGCCCGCACGGACAGCACGTACTCCCCGCCGAGCAGCCCGAGCCGCTCGATGAGGAAGCGCACCCTGCCCTCCTCGGGCAGCCGCGCCGGCAGGGCCACCGCGTCCGCGCGGGTGCTCGTCACGTAGAGCGGCTTGCCATCCGCCGACTCGATGGACAGCTCGAGCTCGGCGCCCTCCGTGCCCTCGCGCGCCGTGTAGTCGATGTGGACCTCCGCCGGCTGCTCCGGCGACAGGCTGCTCAGCTCCGCGCCGGCCCCATCGACGAACCGCACGCGCGAGAGCACCACGGGAGCGGGCGCCGCGGGAGCAGCGGGTAGCTCGGAGGCCTGCTGCGCCGAGGGCACGTCGGGCAGACGTCCCGTGTCCCCTTCGGCGAGCGCGGGCGGGGTGAAGGTGGTGGAGCGGGCCTCGGCGAGGGCGATGGCCTGACGGTACTCCTGGGCGATCTCCGCGGGCGTGCCCACGCGGCGGATGCGCCCGCCGTCGATCCACGCCGCCAGGTCGCACCAGCGCTCGACGGTGCTCAGGTCGTGCGTCACCAGGACGATCGTCTTCCCCTGGCGCTTGAACTCCAGCATCTTCGCCAGGCTCTTCTTGCTGAAGTGCTCGTCGCCCACGGCGAGGATCTCATCGATGATGAGGATGTCCGGGTCGACGTGCGTGGCCACCGAGAAGGCCAGCCGCATGTACATGCCGCTGGAGTAGGTGCGCACCGGCTCGTCGATGAAGTCGCCCAGCTCGCTGAAGGCGATGATGGTGTCCATCTTCGCCCGCACCTCGGCGCGCGACATGCCGAGGATGATG
Source organism: Archangium sp. (assembly GCF_045802675.1). Classification (GTDB taxonomy): domain Bacteria; phylum Myxococcota; class Myxococcia; order Myxococcales; family Myxococcaceae; genus Archangium. The sequence goes on from NZ_JBJMQO010000110.1 coordinate 18,554, forward strand.
CCGTTGATGAGGATGTTCTCCCGCCCGGAGAAGTCCGGGTGGAAGCCGGCGCCCAGGTCCAACAGCGCGGAGATGCGGCCGTGGACGTCGATCGTCCCCGTGGTGGGCGAGTAGATGCCGGTGATGAGCTTGAGCAGGGTGCTCTTCCCCGAGCCGTTGCGCCCGAGGATGGCCATCGTCTTGCCCCGGGGGATGCGCAGGTTGATGCCGCGCAGGGCCTCGATGAATTGCTTCTGCTTGGGCTGGCGCTGGCCGCGCAGCCAGCGCACCAGCTCCGACTTGAACGTCGTGTACTCGCCCCGGATGGTCTTCTTCCGGAAGCTCTTCACCACGTCCTGGATGACGATGGCGTCCTGACTGTCGTGGGTGGACATCTAGATGGACTCCGCGAACTCCTCACGACGGCTCTCGAAGAGCTGCGAGGCACCCCAGAGCAGCACCACCGACACGCCCAACAGCCCCAGCAGCGGCAGCGCATCCGGCAGGCGGTGCTCGTAGAAAATGGCCTGATACGAGCTCATGAGGATGGCCATGGGGTTGGCCAGCATCATGAGCATCCGGTGCTTCTCGGGGATGGTGGACACCCGGTAGAGCACCGGCGTGATGAAGAACCACAGCATCATCAGGTTGGTGATGATGTGCTGGAGGTCCCTGAACGTCACGTTGAGCGCGGAGACGACGTAGACCACCGCCAGGGTGAAGCACAGCTGGGTGAGCACCACCACCGGGAAGAGCACCATGTGCCAGGAGGGCCAGACCCCGAAGATGACTCCCAGCGCCACCATCAACGGCAGCGAGAAGACGAAGTTGCACAGGTTGGTGGTGACGACCGTGGCCGGCAGCACCTGGGCCGGGAAGCGCACCTTGGTCATCAGATCCCGGCGATCACTGATGGAGCTGGCGCCCGTGGTCACCGAGGTGGAGAACCAGATCCACGGCAGCAGCCCCACGAACATGAAGAAGGGGTAGTGCTCGATCTGGTTCTTGATGAAGACGCCGAAGAGCAACCCGTACACGAGCATGTGCAACATGGGGTTGAGGAACGTCCAGAAGAAGCCCAGCACCGAGCCCCGGTAGCGTGCCTTCAACTCGCGCTGGACCAGGCTGAGCAGGAGCCCCCGGTATTGGTAGAGCTCCCGGAAGTGGCGAATCATGCGGCGGTATCCATACAGCAAAGCCGCACCCCGAGGCGAGGACAGCCACGGCCGCCCGCTCCCTGGAGGAGCACTCGGGAGCGAGCCCCAAAAACAAAAGGCCCCCTGGTTTCCCAGGGGGCCTTCTTTCTGGAGCGGGAAAAGGGATTTGAACCCTCGACCCTCGCCTTGGCAAGGCGATGCTCTACCGCTGAGCTATTCCCGCATCAGGCCGGAGTGTGGAGCGGGAAAAGGGATTTGAACCCTCGACCCTCGCCTTGGCAAGGCGATGCTCTACCGCTGAGCTATTCCCGCGTCTGCCGACTCCTGATTGCCCCCGGCGTTGCCTCGCGGCGACGTCGAAAGCGAGGGGGGATATACAATTCGGTCCCAGATGCGTCAAGCCTTCTGTGCGTCCGCTCCGCTTCCCCGCCTGGCCAGCATGGAGAGGAAGGCGCGGAAGTACACGACGGCACTCCACACCGAGAACGCCCCCGACAAGTACACCAACAACTGACCCACCTTGTTGAAGTCCACGGGGGCCGCGTACAGCCCCACGTCGACCACGTGCTCGTAGTGGACGCACAGTGAAATGATGCCCACGAGCTGGAGGCTCGTCTTCCACTTCCCCTCCTGCCCCGCGGCGATGACCATGCCCTCGCTCGCCGCGATGGTGCGCAGGCCGCTGACGATGAACTCGCGCGCCAGCAGGACGATCACCACCCAGGCGGCGATGCGCCCCAGCCGCACCATCATCACCAGGGCCGCCATGGCGATGAGCTTGTCGGCCAGGGGATCCATGAACTTGCCCACCACGGTGATGAGGTTCCAGCGCCGCGCCAGGTAGCCGTCGATGACGTCCGTGATGGAGGCCACGGCGAACACCGCGGCCGCCAGCAGCGAGGAGTAGGGATCCGCGTCGTAGGTGAGCCACACGAAGACGGGGATGAGGACGATGCGTCCCAGCGTGAGGATGTTGGGCAGGTTCCAGAACTCCTGCATGAGCACGCTCGGCTGGCGTGTCGCCCGACGCCGCGCCCGCTCCTCCTTCTTCTGCCGCTTCCGCAACGCTCGCTCAGCTCGATCCATGAGGGGGCCTTCTACCGGACTGGCAGGGAGATGAGGGCAAATCCTTCACCGCTCAGTTCCACGGCGACGCGCCGCGGGGGCTCGCTCTCCTCGGGCAGGCTCTCTCCGGGCAGGAGCACCACCCGGGGCTCCACCTTGCCCTGCCAGCCCACCAGGTGGGAGAGGGGGACCGTCACCGGGCGCTGCGCCGCCACGGCCACCGAGCGCAGCGCCCCGGTGAGGCTGAGCACCACCCGGCCATGCCCGCGCAGGTGCACCAGCTCCAGGTCCGGCGCCACGTCCGAGGGCACCCGGCCATTGTCGAAGGCCACCGCCTCCTCGAAGGCGAAGACGCACTCCTCGCGCACGTAGGCGCCCTCGTCCCCGAGGTCCACCGCCAGGAAGCAGCGCGACGGCGGCGACTCGACGAAGAGCACCCCCGTGCCCGTGGCGCGCACCAGCTGGGCGTCCCCCTCGCCGAAGAACTCCTCCGTGGGCCGGCCCCGGTAGCGCTTCATCTCCGGTTGGAACTGGAGCTGCCCGGAGAAGGCCACCAGTCCCTCCAGCCGCGTGAGCAGCTCGCCCTCCACGTACGCGGAGAAGCTGTGGGTGCCCACCCGGAGGGTCTGCAACGGGTTCGCCCCCGCGAGCGCCACCGCCGAGGCCAGCTCGGTCAGCACCGGCACCTGCGTGCCCGGCCGGAAGGCCGACACCTTCGAGGGCAGCTCCGGGGTGGCATCCTCCAGCGACTGGGGCAGCGGCTCGTCCGCCGGCTCCGAGGAGGACCGCTCCGCGAGGGCCGCGCCGTCCGCCCCGGGACGCCCCTCCGCCTCCTGCCCGCCCTCCCCAGCCGCCGCGTCCGGCGGGGTCTCCGTCATGGCACCCGGGCCCTCGTCGTCGGCGAAGCGCAGCTCGTCGTCCGAGCCGTCGGAGGCGGCCGGGCCGGCGGCGGACGGTGACTCATCCAGGCCGAACTGCGCGCCCCACTGGCCCTCGGAGGGAGCGGAGGCCGGACGCGCGGCGGGCGCCGGAGCCCGGGGGGTGAAGGACGTCCGGGCGGGCTGGGGGAACTTCTCCCCGGCGATCGCCTTGGCCATCTTCTCCGCCATCACGTCGCTGCCGGCCTGGAGGAAGTGCTCGCGGGCCCGGCCGTACTCGCCGGCCTGAGCCAGCGCCAGCCCCAGGTAGTTGTGCGCCTTCTGGTGGTCGGGCTGCAGGTCCGTCGCGGCCTCGAACTCGCGCATGGCGCGCTGGAGCGCGTTCGTCTTCAGGTAGACGAGCCCCAGGTTGACGCGCAGCGTGGCGTCCACCGGGTTGTCGCGCACCAGCGCCTCGTAGATTTCCGCCGCCCGGTCGAACAGGCCCAGCTTGAAGTAGGCCAGCCCGAGCAGGTTGCGGCCCTTCTCGTTCCTCGGCTGCAGCTGGTGGACGCGCTCGAGCAACTGCCGGGCCTCGTCCACCCGGCCCTGCGCCAGCAGCTCGCCGCCCTGGTAGAGCTGCTTGAGGAACTCCTCGTCAACGGGGCTCTTCTGACCCCGCCCCGTCACGCGCGTCGTCGGCATCGGAATCCGTCCCGCGGGGCTCGTCCTTGGAGAGCCGTTCGCGCTCTTTGTAATGGAAGTAGAGCTGGAGCACCTTGCGCACGTAGGCCTGCGTCTCCGGGTACGGAGGCACCTGGCCCCCGTACTTGCGCACGGCGTCGGGGCCCGCGTTGTACGCGGCCACCATCTTCACCATGTCGCCCTCGAAGAGGTTGGCCAGCACCCGCAGGTAGCGCACCCCACCCTCGATGTTGTCCCGGCTGTCGAAGATGTCCTTCACGTACATGTCCGAGGCCGTGCCCGGCATGAGCTGCATCAACCCACTGGCGCCCTTGGAGGACAGCGCGTTGGAGTTGAAGTTGCTCTCCGTGTGCATGATGGCCCGCACCAGCGCGGTGGGGATGCGGTAGCGCGTGGCGGCCGCCGTGATGTGCGGCTCGAGCTCGTCCGGGGTGCGCGCCCGGCCCTTCACGGGAGCGGTGGGCGCAGGCGCCTCGGTGAAGGTGCCCTTGAGCTTGCTCGCCTTCTTCGCGCCCGGGGGCGGCACGTTCGTGTAGATGATCGTCCCGTCCTTCTCCACGTACCTGTAGATGCCCTCGGCGGCCTGGGCTCCCAGGGGGGCAAGCAGCAGCAAGGGCAGGAGCAGGAGGCAAAGGGGTCGCATATCGGGCCCCCCAACCTTAGATCTCCGCCCGAAAGTCCTCAAGAAATCGCCTTGTTTCCAGCACTTACAGCCATTAAGGCTGTGCGACATGCCCCATCGGTTCGACTTCCTCGTTTTGGGTGGTGGTGTCGCCGGCCTCTCCTTCGCCCTCCAGGCGGCCAGGCATGGGACGGTGGCGGTGCTCACCAAGCGCGAGCGGTACGAGAGCAACACCGCCTACGCCCAGGGAGGCATCGCCAGCGTGCTGTCGCCCACGGACACCTTCGAGGCGCACATCCAGGACACCCTGGAAGCGGGGGCGGGCCTCTGCCACCAGGACGCGGTGGAGGTGACGGTGCGCGAGGGTCCGGACCGCATCCGCGAGCTGGTGAAGCTGGGCGCCGCGTTCAACCGGGGCACCTCCGGCGAGTTCGATCTGACGCGAGAGGGAGGCCACTCGGCGCGGCGCATCATCCACTCGGGGGACATCACCGGGCGCGAGGTGCAGCGGGCGCTGGTGGAGGCCTGCGACGCCGAGCCCAACATCACCTTCTTCCCCAATACCTCGGCCATTGATCTGATCCTGGACCGGAGGCCGGGCCCGGGCATCCCCAGCCGGTGCCTCGGGGTGTACGCGCTCATGTCCACGGGGCGGATCGAGCGCTTCGTGGGCAAGGTGACGGTGCTGGCCACGGGAGGCGCGGGCAAGGTGTACCTCTACACCTCCAACCCGGACGTGGCCACGGGCGACGGCGTGGCCATGGCGTACCGGGCGGGGGCCGAGGTGGCCAACATGGAGTTCTACCAGTTCCACCCCACGTGCCTGTACCACCCGGAGGCCAAGAGCTTCCTCATCAGCGAGGCACTGCGGGGCGAGGGCGGCAAGCTGCGGCTGAAGAATGGCCAGCAGTTCATGGACCGCTACCACCGGCTGGCGGAGCTGGCCCCGCGCGACGTGGTGGCGCGCGCCATCGACGCCGAGCTCAAGCGCACCGGTGACGACTGCGTCTACCTGGACATGACGCACCTGGGGCGCGCCTTCCTCATGGAGCGCTTCCCCAACATCTACGCCACGTGCAAGGCCTTCAACATCGACATGGCCGTGCAGCCCATCCCCGTGGTGCCCGCGGCCCACTACATGTGCGGCGGCGTGGTGACGGACCTGCAGGGGCGCACCACCCTGCCCGGCCTCTACGCCATCGGCGAGGTGGCCCACACCGGCCTGCACGGCGCCAACCGGCTCGCGTCCAACTCGCTGCTGGAGGGGCTCGTCTTCGGGCACCGCGCCGCGGCCGTCTGCGCCGAGGAGGCGCGCACCCTCGCCCCCCTCAAGGAGGATCCGCCCGAGTGGGACGAGGGCAGCGCGGTGGACTCGGACGAGAGCGTCGTCGTCACCCACAACTGGGATGAGATCCGCCGGCTCATGTGGAACTACGTGGGCATCGTCCGCACGGACAAGCGGCTGATGCGGGCGCGCCGCCGGCTGGAGCTGCTGCGCGAGGAGATCCGCGACTACTACTGGCGCTTCAAGGTGACGCGCGACGTGATTGAATTGCGCAACATCTGCGACGTGGCCACCCTCATCGTGGACTGCGCCAGCCGGCGCAAGGAGAGCCGCGGACTGCACTTCACGCTGGACTACCCCAACACGGACGACCACCGCGGGAAGCGGAACACCGTCCTGCGCCGCGAGCTGTGAGCCCCCCGTGAGCACTCCCTTCGAGCCACCCGGAACGTCCGAAACACCCAACCCCACCCCCGGTCCCGGCCCCGACACCGTCGTCGAGCCCGCCCGGCGCCGCCCCTGGCCTCCGGTGTGCGCGACCATCATCGCGGGCTCGGTGGTGCTGTACGTGCTGAATGCCCTGCTGCCGGGCGCGGACCGCAGGGATTTCCTGGGCCCCGTCTTCCGGTGGCTCTTCCTCTACGGGCCCCTCGTCCAGAGCGGCCAGTACTGGCGCGTGCTCACCTGCGTCTTCTCGCACGGCTCGCCCTTCCACATCCTCTTCAACATGATGGTGGTGTACTCGCTGGGCATGCCCCTGGAGCGAGCCATCGGCAGCGGGCGCTTCCTGCTCGTCTCCCTCGTCACCACGCTGGGCGCATCCACCTTCTCCCTCCTCTTCGACTTCGACATGCCCACAGTGGGAGCCTCGGGGATGATCCTCGGCTGGGCGGGGGCCATGTTCGTCACCTCCACGCGCGAGTCCCGCAAGGGTCTCTCCACCTGGCTGGTCCAGGTGGCCATCATCAGCCTGCTGCCGGGAGTGAGCTGGGCCGGGCACCTCGGCGGCTTCCTCTTCGGCCTGCCCATGGGCGTCGCGCTGCGCTCCGGGCCCCGCGTCTTCGCCCGCACCGCGCCGTTGGTGCTCGCCATCTCCGTGGCCGTCTCCTACGTGGTGGCCCACCCGGAACGTTTCCGAGGGACTCCATGACGATGGACATCAAGTCGGTATGCGTCTTTTGCGGCTCGCGGATGGGGGCCCGGCCGGACTACCTCGAGGGCGCCAGGGCGCTGGGCACGGAGCTGGCCCGGCGCGGGCTCACGCTCGTCTACGGCGGCACGAGCGTGGGGTTGATGGGCGCCATGGCGGACGCGGTGCTCGCCGGGGGCGGCAAGGTGGTGGGCGTGCTGCCCCAGGTGCTGAGTGACCGGGAGATTGCCCACAAGGGCCTCACCGAGCTGCACCTGGTGGACTCCATGCACACGCGCAAGGCGATGATGGCCCAGCGCGCGGATGCCTTCATCGCCATGCCCGGCGGCGTGGGCACCTTCGAGGAGCTCTTCGAGATCACCACCTGGGCGCAGCTCGGCATCCACCACAAGCCCATCGGCCTGCTCAACGTGGCGGACTTCTACGCGCCGCTGCTGGCCCTCATGCGGCGCGCGGTGGACGAGGGCTTCATCCCCGAGGCGCGCGCCCAGCCCTTCGCCTGCGAGGCCTCGCCGGGGGTGCTGCTCGACGCGATGCTGAGGCTCGGACAGCCGCTCGCGCCGGACAAGGCCGTGCTGCGGCCCGAGCAGACCTGAGCGGCGAGGGGGTGCGCGCGCCTCAGTGCGCGTGCACCCGCATCTCCACCTTGCCCAGCGAGGACGACATGCGCAGCACCACGCGCTCGGTCTCGGGGAGGATGACGGGACTGCCGTCGGGGAACGTGGTGGGGAAGCGCACGCGGTAGCCCACCCAGAAGGTGCCCATGTACGGGTAGTAGGCGCGCATCTCCATGTCCGCCCGGCCCAGCCGCTCCACGCTGAGGGGCCGCACCTCGCCCGAGGGCGTCACCATCACCATGTTCCAGATGGACGCGGGCCGATCGAAATCCTCGTACCGGTAGTTGTAGACGTGGACGCCGAGGAAGAACTCGTGCGTCTTCACCGCCTCGGCCAGCTCCTGGGTGAGCAGCTCCTGCGCACGCTCCTGGCTGAGCGACTTGAAGGTGGCCGCCCGGTGCAGGCGGGCCTCGCGGAAGACGGGCGTCTGCAGCGTGGCCGCGGCGAAGAGCATGGTGTCGAAGCCGCTGTAGATCTCGGCCCGGTCCGTGTAGCGATCCAGCACCTCGTGGTAGGCGAGCTCCTGGCGCTCGTCCTTGAGCACCGGAGCCGGATCGCCCAGCGTGGGAGGCGTGGAGACACAGCCCGCGAGCGCCATCATCAGCGCCGCGAGCCGCAACTGCATCTTCATGGAATGAAGTCCTTGCGGGTGTACAGGGTGAAGAGCCGGTGACCGGCGGCTTCCACGGCCTCGCGGCCGCCCTCCAGCCGGTCCACCAGCGCGAACGCCCCGAGCACCTTCAGTCCTTCCAGCTGCGCCCGCTCAATGGCCTTGAGCGTGGAAGCGCCCGTGGTGACCACGTCCTCGAGGATGGCCACGGGCGCCCCGGGAGCGAGCGCCTTCATGCCCTCGAGCCACTGGCCCGTCCCATGCCCCTTGGGCTCCTTGCGGACGATGAAGGCCTGCAGCGGCGTGCACGCCAGGTAGCTGGTGAGGCTGACGGCCGAGGCGAGCGGATCCGCTCCGAGCGTCAAACCGCCCACCGCCACCGCCTCGGAGGCATCGCGCCGAACGGCCTGCAGCAGCAGCCGGCCGATGAGGTAGTGCCCCTCGGCCAGCAGCGCGGTGCGCTTGCAATCGATGTAGAAGTCCGACTCCTTGCCGGACGACAACACCACCTTGCGCCGCTCGAAGGAGCGCTCGGTGAGCAGCTCCAGCAGGCGGGCCCTGTCACGCGCGAGCGCGTCCACCATTCACAGACTCTCCAGCCAGGCCACGAGATCCGAGGAGTAGCGCAGCTGCGTGAGCAGCTCCTGCTTCCGCGTCTCATCGAGGTCAGCGAACACGTCCGCCAGCAGCGCGAGGTCCTGGTTGAGGTCCACCAGCCGCTGGGTGGCCTCGGCGGCGAGCTCGTCCGCGTCGACCTCCTCTTCCACCGTCTCGGACGCCAGCCCGTCGTCCTCGGCCAGCGCCTTCTCCAGCATGTCCCGGGCGATGGGCGTCAACCGGCCCTCGGCCTCGAGCCGCGAGCGCTGGGCCTCCAGGTCCTCCCGGCTCACCGGCGCGTCATGGATGGCCGAGGCGAGCGCCATCAGCAGCGCGTCCTCGTCCGACAGGTCCGTGTGCAGGCGCGCCAGCACCCTGTCCCGCTTGAGGAAGCGCAGCGCCGCCACCCGGCGGAAGCCGGAGATGACCTGGAAGCGGTCCGGCGGCTTGAAGCGCACGTCCACGGGGAAGAGCTGGCCCAACCGGGCCAGGTCCGTGGCCAGGGCGGACAGCTCCCCCACCGGGCGCACCTGGAAGGTGGTGTCCTCGTCGATGCGCTCCAACGGGATGTGAGCGGGCGCCACGTTGCCGCGGCGGCGCGGCGCCACGGTCTCCGCGGCGGCCTCGGCCGGAGTCGCCGGCTGCTCGCTCCCCTGCTGCTCACCCGTGGCCGGCTCGGCGGCCCCGGACGCGGAAGCCTCCGCCGTCCCCCCCTGCTCGGAGGAAGCAGCGGACGCCTCGGAAGCGGTGTCCCCGGACGACTCCTCCGCCGGGGTGCTCGGCTTCGCGTCCACCTCGTCGATTCTGTTGTCGGCGTTCATGGCGTTCATCGGCACCCCTGGTCGGCCCGTCGTAGCGCCGGACGGCGATGCGGCGGCGCGACGGCGCCACCACAACGCTTTAACGACCCTTCTTCTTCACCACGACCTTCTTACGGGCTCCCTCGGCCATCGTCGGCGGGACTGGCGCGGCGGCGGGCGGGCGGGGAGGCTCGGGGCGCGTCGCCTCGCCAGCCCTGGCGGCGGGCGGAGCGGGGGGCGCCGGACGGGCCGCCACGGTGGCTCCCGGAGCGGGCGGAGGCGCCGGACGGGCGGGCGGGGCAGCGGCCGGACGGGTCGCCACCGGAGCGGGCGTCGTGGGACGCGCACCCGGCAGGGCCGGACGGGCCGGCACGTTGGCGCCAGGACGCACCGCGGGACGCACGGTGGCCGGACGCGGCAGCGCCGTACGATCCGAGGGGATGCGGCCCGGCTCCACCTCACCCATGTCCACGCGGCCGCGGAAGCTCGCGCCGTCCACGATGATGACGCGCGGGGCGTGGATGTCGCCCACCATGCGGCCCTCGCGGGTGAGCTCCACGCTCTCGGTGGCGTTGATGTTGCCCACCACCACGCCGCTGACGATGGCGTTCTTCACCGCCACGTTCGCCTTCACTACGCCCGTGGGCTCCACGATGAGGGTGCGGCTCAGCGTGAGCTCGCCCTCCACGCGGCCTTGCACGGTGAGGTCCTCGTCACCCGTCAGCTTGCCGCTGATGAGGATGGACTGACCCACCACGGTGTTGTTGACGGTCCCTGGGACCAGTTCCTTCGCGGTGGCCAAGGATCAACGCTCCTTCGGGATGTCCATGTCGACGTTGCCCTTGAAGGAGGCACCGTCGGCGATGAGGATGCGCGGGGCCTTGATGTCGCCCACCACGCGGCAGTCCGTCTTCAGCTCCACCTTGTCGCTCGCGGCGATGTTGCCCGTGACGCGGCCGGCGATCTCCACGTTCTGCGTCTCGATGTCCGCCTCGACGACGCCACTGCCCTCCACGTAGAGGCTCTCCTTGAGGGAAATCTTCCCCTTCACGGTGCCCTGGATGACCAGGTCCTCGTCGCCGGAGATCTCACCGTCGATGACAATGCTCGAACCAATGACCGTATTCGCCATGAGTGTTGTCCACCCCTCCCGAAGGGTTTAGCGGGCCGCGAGGCCCGTTCAGATGTCGTCCGGCAGCTTCACGTCCATCTCGATGGACCCGTTGAAGACCGCCCCGTCCTCGATGACCACGCGCGGCGCCTTGATGTCGCCCGCGACCTTCGCCGAGGCATTGATGGCCACCCGGCCCGAGGCGTCGATGTTGCCGCTCGCCTCGCCGTTGATGGTCAGCTCCTCGGCGCGGATGTCCGCCTGCACCTTGCCGGTGCCCTCGATGGTGAGGTGGTTCTTCAGGGCGATCTGCCCCTCCACCCGTCCCTCGATGACCAGATCCCCACCGCCGGTGAGGTTGCCCCGGATGATGATGCCCTTGCCGATGATGCCCGTCTGCTCGCTCTGTGCCATGCGGTGACCCTCGGAAGCGCCCTCGAGAATCGAAGTCTGCTCTGTCAGGAAAAGGAAGGGGAACCTACGTCAGAGATGCGCGGAGATCCAGTTGGAGATGTCGCGCTGGACCTCTTCCTTTCCGAGCTCGTTGAGCGGCTCGTGACGCATCCCCGGATACACCTTGTACAGCTTGTCCTTGGAGCCCACGGCCTCGAAGAAGGCACGGCCAGTCTCCACGCTCGCCACGCCGTCCTCGGCGCCACTGAGCAGGAAGAGCGGCACCTTCACTTCCGAGGCGAGCGTCATCACCCGGGCCTGGGCCTGGGTGGACTCGATGAACCAGCGCGGGGTCACGATGTGATTGTAGAGGGGGTCCTGACGCACCGCCTGCTGCACCGCCTCGTCGCGGCTCAAGTCCTTGGGCGAGAGCTCCGTCTTGATGGGCATCCACGGGAGGACCCTGCCCACCGCCCGGGCGGCCACCAACTTCAGCACGGGCGGCGTGATGGCGAGCTTGAAATAAGGTGCCGACAGCACCATGCCGCTCACGCCCTGGAGCCCGCCGCGCCCGAGCAGGTGCACCGCCATGAGGCCGCCATGGCTGTGCGCGAGCACGAAGACCCTGCGCCCATCCGCGGCGCTGCGCACGCGCTCCCAGAAGCCCGCCAGGTCATCCAGGTAGTCGGGCCAGGAGTTGCAGAAGCCCCGGCGGCCATCAGCGCGGCCATGGCCGCGGTAGTCGAAGCCGTGGACGGCGAAGCCCTGGGCCGTGAGCGCATCGAACGTCGTGCGGTAACGGCCGATGTGGTCGCCGTAGCCGTGCACCACCGCCACGTGGGCGCGGGGCTGCTCCGGCTGCTCGGACATCCAGTACAGCCGGAGCCCGTCCTTCCCAGTGAAGAAACCCTCGTCGAAGCGCGCCATGGTGTCTGGGGAAGACATTAGCGACCCGCCGCACCGGTGGATAGAAACTTCAGCTTCCGTTCGATGAGCGCCCGCTGATCCCTCGGCTCGGCGGCCTCCGGATCGAGGGCCAGCACCTCGAGCGCGCGCCGCCAGGCCCCCGCGGCGTCACCCGGACGCGCCACGCGGTGGTAGGCGTCCCCGAGGTGCTCGAGGATGACGGGCTCCTCGGGCTCCAGCTGCGCCGCCCGCTCCAGCGCCTCCACGGCGCGCGGGTAGTCGCCGCGCAGGTAGTGGATCCACCCCAGCGAGTCGAGGAAGGAGCCGGTGTCCGGGCGCAGCTCCAACGCGCGCCGCACCAACCGCTCCGCCTCGGCGTAGTCCCGGCCCCGCTGGGCCAGCAGGTAGCCGATGAAGTTCATGGCCGCCGCGTGGTTCGGGTCCACCTCCAGCACGCCGCGCATGCAGGTGAGGGCCGCGTCCTCATCCCCCTGCCCCAGCAGCATGGTGGCGAGCACATAGCGCAGCGACGGCTCGCGGGGCTCCTGGTCGATGGCGTCGCGCAGCAGGGCAATGGCCTCGGCGGAGCGCCCCTGTCGCTGGAGGGCGGAAGCGAGCGCCTCGTACAGCTCCGCGTCTGGCTTGCGCTCCAGGGCCTCCTGCAACGTGGCCAGGGCCCGCTCGGCAGCGCCGCTCCGCTCCAGGGCCCGGGCGTGCTGCACGCGCAGCTCCGTGTCGTCGGGCCGCTCGGCGAGCGCCGCGCTCAACAGGGCGAGCGCATCCGTATGCCGGCCGGCCTGGGAGAGGCAGATGGCGCGGCGGGCGCGCGCGTCGGAGAAGAGCTCGGAGGAGTCGGGCACCTCGGCGTAAGCGGCGGCGGCCGCGTCGAAGTGGTGCAGCCGCTCGTGCACCAGGCCCGCGTAGAACGAGGTGCGAGGCGACGCTCCCCTGCCCTTCCGGGCGGCATCCAGCAGCTCGAGGGCGGACGAGGTGTCCCGCGCGGACAGGAAGGACAGGGCCACCCGGACGGCCAGCTCCGGGTCCGCGGAGAGCGACAGCAGCCGGTCGAAGTACGCCCGCGCCCGCACCGACGAGCCGAGCCGCAGGGCGATCCTCCCCGCGCTCAGCAGCACCTCCTGGTTGTCCGGATCCCGCTCCAGGGCCCGGGCCAGCGCGTCCTCGGCCTCGGCGAGCCGCCCCGCCTTCTCGTGCAGCTGCGCCAGGGTGGTCAGCGACTCCACGTCACCGGGGTCTCGCTCGACGGCACGCGCCAGCATCTGTCCGGCTCGCGGGGCATCTCCCCGCTCGGCCAGGGCCTGTCCCAGGCGCCGGTAACCGGAGGCCTCGCCGGGCAGCGCCGCCGCCAGCGCCTCCACCACCTTCACGGCCTGCTCGTTCGCGCGGCCGTCCAGGTGCAACTGCGCGAGGACGAGGTAGGCCTCCGGCTCGTGGGGCTGCAACTGGATGGCGCGGCGCAGGTGCACCCGGGCCCGGGCGGGCTTGCCGGCCTCCATCAACACCCGCCCCAGCATCAGCCGCCCGGCGTAGTGCCGGGGATGGAGCTCCACCACGCGGCGCAGCTCGCGCTCGGCGCGCGTCAGGTCACCCAGGCGCGCGTACTCCTCGCCCAGCTGCGTGAGCAGGTGCGGATCCTTGTCGTCGGTGGCCAGCGCCAGACGCAGCTCGTCCGCCGCGTCCCGGTGGTTGCCCTGGAGGCTGAGCAACTTCGCCCGCAGGTAGTGCGTGTAGCTGGCCGACGAGGCGACGCCGTCGTCACTGGCCGCCGCGGAGATGGCCTCGCTCATGGCCGACCGGTCCACCGCCGGCCGGCGCGAGGCGGGCGCCGCGGCCGCCCCCAGCCCCACGAGGGCCAGGAGGGACACGGCTCGGGAGAGGGTTCGAGGCAGGCGCACGCCCCGAGTCTAACCCGGGGGCTACAGCTTCGGCACGGGGGCCGGTGCGCCCAACCGCTCCAGGATGCGCTCCGCGGGCTCGCTGTCGTGGCTCACATCCGCCACCGCCGAGCGGTACTCCACCCCGGTGTGCTTCTCGACGTCCGGCAGCAGACGGCCGATGACGTTGCGCCCCGCTTCAACATTGCACTCGGGCAGGACGACGGCGAGCACGCCCTCGCTCAGGTGGCCGAGGATGTCCTGGGTGCGCAGGCGCGCGCGCATCACGTCGGGGATGCCACGCAGCGACTCGTCGAGCACGGGCCGGTCCGGGCGCAGCACCGCGAGGCTCACCGGCCGGCTGTAGCGCCGTCCGCGGCTCACCTCGTGATCCAACCGCAGCATGAGGCCGCGCCGGTCATAGAGCCCGGTGAGGGGATCATTCCCGTTGCGCCGCATGAGCGTGGAGGTGCGCTCCTGCTCGCTCTCGGCCTTGCGCAGCTTGAGGGCGCGCTCGGTGCGGGCCAGCAGCTCCATGGCGTTGAACGGCTTGCTCATGTAGTCCACCGCGCCGAGGTTGAGCGCGCGGACCTTGTCGGCCACGCCCTGGTGGGCGGACAGCAGGATGACGGGGATGCTGGCGGTGTCCGAGGAGGACTTGAGCGCCACCGCCGCGTCCAGGCCGTCCAGCTTGGGCAGGAAGACGTCCATCACCACCAGGTCCGGCCGCGAGGAGCGGGCCCGCGCCAGGCCCTCGGCGCCGTCGCGCGCCACGTCCACGCGGTAGCGCGAGCGCAGCACCTCCACCAGCACCGCGGCGATCTCCGGCTCGTCCTCCACCACCAGCACGCGCGGCTGCTCGGCCGTCTCCTTGTTGGGGAGGTTCTGCACCGCGCGCCCCACCTCCTGCGCCAGCGGCAGGGTGAAGATGAACGCGGCACCGCCCTCGGCCGGAGCCTCGGCCCAGATTTCTCCGCCGTGCAGCTCCACGAACTCCTTGCAGATGGCGAGCCCCAGCCCCGTGCCCCCCGTGCCCTTGGCGCCGCTGCGGTAGCGGTCGAACACCAGCGGCAGCTCCTCGGGGGGAATGCCCTTGCCGTCGTCCTGCACCACGATGCGCGCCACGTCCCCATCCGGCCGCCCCAGCCGCGAGGCCTTCACCACCACCTCGCCCGCGTCCTGCGCGTGGTGGATGGCGTTGGTGATGAGGTTCTGCAGCACCTCGTGCAGCTTCAGCTCGTCGCCAATGAGCATCATCGGCTCGGAGGTCTCGGCCTTCAGGGCCACGCCCCGCTCGGCGGCGAGGATCTCCAGCTCGGTGACGCTCTCCTTGCACAGCTGCGACATGTCCAGCACGCGCGGCTCGATGGACAGCCGCGCCACGTCGCCCTTGCCGCGCTCCAGCAGCGACTCCACCAGGCCGAGGATCTTCCGGCCCTGGCGGATCATCGCCTCGGCGGACTGCTTCTGCTGCGGATCCAACCCGCCCTCGAGCAGCAGCCGGCCATGGCCCAGCAGCACCTGCAGCGGGGCGCGCAGATCATGGCTGCACACGGCGATGATCTCGTCCTTGAGCCGGTTGAGATCCTTGAGGCGGCGGTTGGCCTCGGTCAGCTCGCGGTAGCGCTCCACGTAGGCCAGCTCGAGCTCGTCGCGCTTCCGCTTGAGCGCGGTGTGCAGGCGGGCGTTGCGGATGCAGTTGGCCAGCGCCGCCGCCACCGCCTGGGCGAACTCCTGCTCGTCCCGGCCGAAGCCCTCGGAGCCGCGCGAAATGCGCAGGAACAGCGCCCCGAGCAGCTCGTCCTGGCACACCAGCGGCTGCACGAGGATGGAGCGCACGCCCGCCGACGTGATGGCGGGACGCACCTCGGCCATCAGGGGGTCTCTCTGAGCCTCCTCCACCAGCACCGCCTGGCGCGTCTCCAGCGCCCGGCGCAGCTCGGGGTAGCGCGCCAGGTCCACGTCCAGCGACAGACCCGGGTCCTCCAGCGTCGCCACCACGCTCGCGGTGCGCGAGTTGATGTCCTCCACCAGCACCACCGAGCAGCGGTCGGCGTTGATGACGTCGCCCACCTTCTCCACCGCCAGACGGAGGATCTGCTCCAGCTCCAGCGAGCTGGTGGCCGCCTGGGTGATCTCCAGCAGCCGCTCCATCCGGTTGCGGGTGCGCTCCATCAGCCGCCGCTCGCGCAGCGCCGAGTCCAACCGCGAGACGAGCGCCTCGAGGGTGCGCACCTGATCATCCGCGGGCAGCTTGCGCAGCACCTCCGAGCGGGTGCGGGTGAGATCCGCCAGCACCCGGAGCTCGCGCAACCGCGGCTGCTGACGGATGGCGGCGAGCGCCTCGGTGGCCCGCTTGCCGGTGGCCGACACGAGCACGGCATCCGGCCGCAGCTTCTCCACCAGACCCGGCAGCTCCTGCATGTCCTCGGTGATGGCCCACTGGTAGCCGCTGTCGGACAGGAGCGCGAGCGTGGCCTCGTTGGCCTGCCGCGCGCCGATCACCAGGACACGGCCGCGTGGCCCCACGAGCTCCGCCCTCACGAGCGGCCTCGAGGCGTCTGGCCCGGCGTGGCCATGTAGAGAGACCGGAAATATTCCAAGAAAGCGTCAACCATCATGCGCGGGTCCGAATCATGCCGATGAAGCTGGCTGGGGGCCAGCGTGTCGGACTCGACGGTCCCGGGCAAGAATTGTGAGAGAGGGCCCCCCGCGTATACTCGGCCGCCGTGCGACTTCCGCGAGCTTCGCTCCCCTCTGTCCCCCTGCGCTCCCTGCTGCTGACGGCCCTCCTCGGGGCTGGCGCGGCCCGCGCCGGGGGCACTCCCACTCCGGCCACTCCGGCCACTCCCCCACCTGCTGCTCCTGCTGGAACGCAAGCGCTCGCCTCCTCGTCCGCTCGGGAAACGCCTCCAAACGTCGGGTTCTCGACAGATGAGAACTACGAGGCCCATAGCCCCGCCACGCTCGGCAACGGCTGGAGCGATGCGCACAACCTGCGCCACGCCTCCACCTCCACCGGTGGCGTGGGCCTGCTGCGCGTGAGTGGCGCGGACCTCGGCCGCCCCGGCGTGCTGCGCTTCTCCGCCATGGGCGAGTTCTTCTCCAGCGGAGACTTCCCCGTCCAGGGCGCGGACAACACGCGCACCGCCGGCACCTTCGCCATCGGCTACGTGCCGCTCGAGTTCCTCGACGTGTCGCTGTCCTACACGGCCTCGACGAACACCAACACCCGCTCCACCCCCACCCTCATCCAGGCGCTCGGAGACGTGACGCTGGGCGCGCGCGCCACGAAGCAGTGGCTGCCCGGACTGTGGGCCGGCGCGGACGTGCGTGTCATGTCCTTCTCCGGCGTCGGGGACAAGGCGGTCGCCTTCGGCTTCTCGCCCCGCGCGGTGGCCACCTTCGACGCGCGCGCGCTCGGCCCGCGCCTGCCCCTGCGCGCCCACGCCAACGTGGGCCTGATGCTGGACAACACCGGCTCGCTGGTGAGCGCCGAGCGGCTCAACACCTCCGAGGAGTACGCGCTGGGCATCAATCGCTACTCCCGCCTCACCGTGGGGCTCGGCCTGGAGGCGCCGCTGCCGGTGGCCACGCCCTTCCTCGAGTACGGCCTCACGTCCCCGCTGGGCGTGCCGGGCGGCCAGCTCGTGGCGCCGGATGGGACGCTCGTGCCCGTGGGCGGCGTGGCCCCACAGACGCTCGGGTTGGGCCTGCGGGTGACGGCCGTGCAGAACGTCACCTTCACCGCGGCGGCCGAGCTCGGCCTCACGCGCCAGGTGGGCCGCGGCGTGCAGCCCGTGCCTCCCTTCAACCTGCTGCTCGGCGCTTCCTTCAACGTGGACCCCTCGCTCCAGGCCACCGGTGGCACGCGCATCGTGGAACGCGTGGTGCGCGAGCCGGCGGGAACGCGAATCCCCGCCACCCCCCAGACGGGCCAGGTGTCCGGCGTGGTGGTGGACGCGAAGACGCGCCAGCCCATCTCCGGCGTCTTCGTGGCCATGGTGGACTCGACGCTGCCTCCGGTGGCCTCGGCTCCGGGCGATGGCCGCTTCCTCACGTACGCGCTGCCCAGCGGCCCGGTGAAGCTCTCCGTGCAGAAGGAGGGCTACCTCCCGCTGGAGAAGGAGCTGATGCTCGAGGCGGGCGAGACGGCCACCGTGGAGCTGGCGCTCGTGCCCGAGGTGAAGCCCGCGCTGCTCTCCCTCGCCGTCACCTCCAAGCGCAAGAGCGTCCCGGCCACCCTCGCCTTCCTCGGCGGCCCCGAGACGAAGCAGGTGGCCTTCTCCGAGTCCGATGCGGCCTCGCACTCGCTGCGGCTGCCCGCCGGCCGCTACACGGTGGAGGTCACCGCCCCAGGCTTCCTCGCCCAGACGCGCGCCGTGCAGGTCGCCGACGGCACCTCCCTGGAGCTGGCCTTCAACCTGGAGCCCGAGCCGAAGCAGTGGCAGGTCAAGCGCGAGAACGACAAGCTGGAGCTGACCCAGCCCGTGCACTTCGCCGACGGCAAGGCCACCCTGCTGCCGGACAGCTACCCAGTGCTCTCGCAGCTGGTGGACCTGGTGGTGCGCACCGGCATCAAGCGCCTGCGCATCGAGGGCCACACCGACAACCAGGGCGACGCCAACGCCAACCTCGCCCTGTCCAAGGAGCGGGCGCGCGCGGTGGCCGACTACCTCATCCACGCGGGGTTGGAGCCCTCGCGCCTGGAGACCGAGGGCTTCGGCGACACCCGCCCCATCGCCCCCAACCTCACGCCCAAGGGCCGAGAGCTCAACCGGCGCATGGAATTCCTCATCCTGGAGCGCTGATGCCCGGTGCGTGGCGCTCGGGCTAGACTGGGCGTCACCATGGCCACCCTCCCCCCGAGCCGGGCCCTCGCACGCCCGGCACTGCTGCTGTCGTTCCTGTCGCTCGCCTGCAACAACCCGCCGCCGCCCACCACGCCCGACCTCCCCCAGGTCACCCTGAGCGTGACGGAGCCAAACGCCGTGGGAAGCAGCTTCAAGCTCTCCATCGCCGTCTCCGGCTGCGAGCAGGTGCGGAGCCTGGAAGTGCTCGACAACAACGCGCTCGTCAAGCAGGTGCCCTACGGTGGCAACCCCACCGCGGTGGAGCTGGCGATCGGCGACCTGCGCTTTCCGCGGAACATCACGCTCGATCTGTCGCTCACCGCGCGCGTGACCTGCGCCGACGGGCGCTCCAACATCTCCCAGACCCAGCCGGCCACGTTCTTCCCGGTGGAAGAGGTGGTGGAGCCGACGCCCCCCAACTCGCAAGTGGTGCCGGACTACTTCGTCGTCGATGGCAGCGGCGCCAACGCGTCGTTCATCGGCTGCGGGCGCGAGGGCAACCTCTCGTACCTCTACAAGGTTCCGAGGAGCAATCCGGCGAACTACCAGAAGCTGCAGATGCCCATCCCGTGCGACGTCAGCACGACCATCACGGATCGCAAGCCCGCCGACACCACCGGCACGCGCTGGGTGTGGACTCCCCTGAAGGGCGCGTTCGCGATCAACACCAGCTTCAAGATCACCGCCACGAGCGGCCGGCTGATCGACTCCCTCACGGTGGCGCCGGATGGCAACGCCTTCCTCATCAAGGGCCGGAGCATCCAGCGCCTGGCCCCCAACGGGACGAGCGTGTGGGATCTCACGGAGCTCGGGTTCGCCGGTGAGATGCTCGGCGAGCCGTTCGTGAAGCCCGGAGCCACCGCCGCCGACACCACCGTGCTGGTACCGGTGTGGACCCAGCCCCAGGAGAGTGACGTCCTCGTCAAGGTGGGCGTCCTGAAATACGCGGACGGCACCCCAGTGGGCGAGCCGGACGAGATCGAGCTCACCAACGACATCCCGCTGGTGGCCTTCGATGACACCGGCACGGTGCTGTACCTGTCCATTCAGGGGCCCACGGCGGCGAACGTGAAGGCGTGCGCCATCGGCAAGGCGAGCCGGTGCCAGCCGGAGACGGACACCCTGCTGTGGATCACCGAGGATCTCCAGGGGAACATGTCCGCGCTGGTGCCGTACGCCAATGGCACGCGGCTGGCGGCGCTCACCACGAACCGGTTCTGGTTCCTGGATGTGAAGAGCGGCCTGACCAGCGGGCGCGCCCCCATCAACAAGGACCATCTGCCGCTCATCCCGACCGGCTCGCTGGTGACGCGCTTCGTGCAGCCGGGCCTGGGCAACAGCAGCATCTTCTACATGTTCAACAGCGCCGCCCGCACGGACAGCAATCCGCTGCCCTACCCGGTGGAGCTCGTCGCCACGGACGGGGCGGAGAAGGGCGAGCTGTACCGCTACCAGGTCCCCGGCGGCAGCGTGTATGGCGCGCTCGA
Organism: Archangium sp.; assembly: GCF_045802675.1. Lineage (GTDB taxonomy): Bacteria > Myxococcota > Myxococcia > Myxococcales > Myxococcaceae > Archangium. The sequence continues at coordinate 38,640 of NZ_JBJMQO010000110.1, forward strand.
CGACGCGGGCGTGCTCTGGCTGCGCATCGGCCCCCGGCTGGTGAAGCCCTTCGCGCCGTCCTGGTACCGCGAGCGGCGCTGAGCCAAAGGGCATGAGGGAACGCGGGGGCTCGGGCGTGCGCGGACGGTTCGCGCCACCGGCCCCCGCAGCCATTCCCAACACCTCGTCATCCCGCTGCTGGGCGGCGGCGCGCGGTCGTCACCCCGAGCCGTTGAGAACACGGGGCCCTGCCGTCACGGTTTGTCCGCGACGAGCAGGGCCTCGACGTTGCCCGCGGGGCCCGGCACGGTCGAGTCCATCACCCCTCGCACCGAGAGGCCCTGCTCCCTCACGAAGGCGGAGATGGAGTCGATGGCCCCCTGGCGCGCGGCGGGGTCCTTCACCACGCCGCCCTTGCCCACCTTGTCCGGCCCGACCTCGAACTGGGGCTTCACCAGCGCCACCAGCAGGCCCCTGGGCTTGAGGAAGGGCAGCACCGCGGGCAACACCTGCGTCAGCGAGATGAAGCTCACGTCGATGACCACCACGTCCACCGGCTCGGGCAGGTCCTCGGCGGTGAGGTAGCGGGCGTTGACGCGCTCGCGCGAGCGGACGCGCGGATCCGTGCGCAGCTTCTCGTGCAGCTGGCCGTAGCCCACGTCGATGGCGTGCACGTGCGTGGCGCCCTCCTGCAACAGGCAGTCGGTGAAGCCGCCGGTGCTCGCGCCGATGTCCGCGCCCACCCGGCCGCGCATGTCCAGACCGAAGCGCTCGATGGCGGCCTTCAGCTTCAGCCCGCCCCGAGAGACGTAGGGCAGCACCTCGCCCTTGAGGCGCAGCTCGGACTCCACGGGCACCAGCGCGCCGGGCTTGTCCACCCGCTGGTCCCCCACCACCACCTGGCCGGCGAGGATGAGCGCCTGCGCCTTGGTGCGGGACTCGGCGAGCCCCCGCTCCACCACCAACACGTCGAGGCGCTCCTTGCGCGGTTTCACGGCAGGACCTCCTCCACGAGCAGGGCCAGGGCGGCGCGCCGCAGGCCCTCGGCATCCAGGCCCAGCTCGGCCCGCTGCACGCGCGCGTCCCCATGGGGCACGAAGGTGTCCGGCATGCCCAGCAGCTTCACCCGAACGCACACGCCCCTCGCGGCGAGCAGCTCCAGTACCGCGCCGCCCAGCCCGCCGTGCGTCGTCCCCTCCTCCACCACCACCACGCGCCCGCACGCGGCCGCCTCCAGCACCGCCGCCTCGTCGAGCGGGGTGACGAAGCGCGCGTCCAGCACGCTCCAGCCCGGCTCCGACGCCGAGGCCTCCAGCGCCGCCAGTCCCAGCGGCCCGAGCGTGATGAAGGCCACCCGCGCCTGCTCCGCCCGCTTCAGCCAGCGCGCCCCACGCACCGGCCCCGCGCCCGGGCTCAGCTCCGGAGGCAGCGTGGGCAGGGTGCCGCGAGGAAAGCGCATCACCGAGGGCCCGGGCAGGGAGAGCGCCGTGGCGAGCATCGCCGTCACGTCCTCGCCCGTCACCGGCGCCATCATCGTGAGGCCCGGAATGGGTCGCAGCGAGGCCACGTCGTAGGTGCCCTGGTGCGTGGCGCCATCCGCGCCCACCAGCCCGGCCCGGTCGACGGCGAACAGCACCGGCACTCCCGGCAGGCACACGTCGTGGATGACCTGGTCGTACGCGCGCTGGAGGAAGGTCGAGTAGATGGCGCACACCGGCCGCAGCCCCGTGGCGGCCAGGCCCGCGCAGAAGGTGACGGCGTGCTGCTCGGCGATGCCCACGTCGAAGACGCGCTCGGGGTAGCGCTGTTTGAGGCCCACCAGCGCCGAGCCCTCCAGCATGGCCGGCGTCACCGCCACCACGCGCGCGTCCCGGGCCATCACCTCTTCCAGCGCCGAGGCGAAGGCCTCGCTGAACGTCCGCTGGCCCCCGCGCGAGCGCACCAGCTTCCCGTCGCGCCACTCGTAGGGGCCCATGGCGTGGCCGCGCGTCTGCGTGTCGGCCTCGGCCGGGGGAAAGCCCCTGCCCTTCTGCGTGAGCGCGTGCACCACCACCGGACGCGTCGAGGCGCGGGCCTCGCGCAGCGCGTGCGTCAGCGCCCCGAGGTCATGCCCCTCCACCGGCCCGAGGTACGTGAAGCCGAGCCCCTCGAAGAAGCCCCGGGCCTCGCGCGTGCGCAGCAACGCGGGGATGGCGCCCACGTTGGCGGAGATGGACATCTGGTTGTCGTTGAGCACCACCACCAGCGGCAGGTGCGTGCCCCCGGTGTTGTTGAGCCCCTCGAAGGTGAGCCCACCGGTGAGCGCCCCGTCCCCCACCACCGCCACCACATGGCCGGGTCTGCCCTGCAGGCGCTTGCCCGCGAGCATGCCCAGCGCGGCGGAGACGGCCGTGCTCGCATGGCCCGCGGCCAGCGCGTCATGGGGGCTCTCGCGCGGCTCGAGGAAGGGGGCGATGCCACCGGCCTGGCGCAGGGTGCCCATGCGCTCGCGCCGGCCCGTCAGCAGCTTGTGCGCGTAGGCCTGGTGGCCCACGTCGAAGATGAGCGCGTCCTGGGGCGAGTGGAAGACGCGGTGCATGGCGACGATGAGCTCCACCGCGCCGAGCGAGGCTCCCAGGTGGCCACCCACGCGGCCACACAGGGAGACGATGTCCTCACGCAGCTCCTCGCACAGCCGGGGCAGCTCGGACTCGGGGAGCGCTCGCACGTCCCCGGGAGATTGGATGCGCGGCAGGAGCCGCTCCATCACGAGCTGCGCTCCACCGAGTAGCGCGCGAGCGCCGCCAGCGGGCCATCGTGCGGCTCCAGCGTCTTCACGGCGGCGATGGCCTCGGCCACCTTGCGCGCCGCGAGCTGCTTGGACTGCTCCAGTCCCAGCACCGCCGGGAAGGTGTAGCGGCCGGCCGCGGCGTCCGCACCCACCGGCTTGCCCATGGAGGACGCATCGCCCGTGACGTCCAGCACGTCGTCGGCGATCTGGAAGGCGAGCCCCACCGAGTCCCCGTACGTATCCGCGCGCGCCAGCGCGTCCGCGTCCCCACCGGCGGCGAGCACGCCCATGCGGCACGCGGCGCGGATGAGGGCGCCCGTCTTCAGCCGGTGCAGCTGGGTGAGGTACTCGATGCTCGCCGGACGGTCCTCGGCGATGTCCATCACCTGCCCGCCCACCATGCCCGAGGAGCCCGCGGCCACGGACAGCTCGCGGCACAGCTCGCCACGCACCGGCTCGGGGCCGCCCGCCACCAGGGCGAAGGCGTCCGTGAGCAGCGAGTCACCGGCCAGAATCGCCATGGCCTCGCCGTACACCTTGTGGTTGGTGGGTCGGCCGCGGCGCAGGTCGTCGTCGTCCATGGACGGCAGGTCGTCGTGCACCAGCGAGTAGGTGTGGATGAACTCGAGCGCACACGCGCTGTCCTCGACCACGCGCGACACGGTGCTCTGCTTCATCACCGCTTCGGCGAAGGCCAGACACAGCACCGGCCGCAGCCGCTTGCCTCCGGCCAGCAGCGAGTAGCGCATGGACTCGTGCAGGCGCGCCGGTACGTGCTTGCCCAGCTCGTCCGAGCGCGAGCTCAGCAACTTCTCCACGCGGGCCACCTGGGTCTGCAGGTACGAGTCGAGATCGAAAGACGACATGTCAGGGCACCTCGGGGGCGGGGGGCTGGATGAGCTCGCGCAGCCGCTTCATGAGGGCGTCGAGATCCAGGGGTTTGACGAAATAGTCGGCGGCACCGGCCTCCCGGCCACGCCGCTTGTCCTCGGGCTCCCCGCGCCCGCTGATGAAGACGACGGGGATGTCCTGGAACTGCTCGTTCTTCTTCACCGCCTTGCACAGCTCGAAGCCGTCGATCCAGGACATGTTCACGTCCATGAGGATGACGTCCGGCCGCTTGAGCTGCAGGGAGGAGATCAGCCGCAGCCCGTTGGCCGCGGCGTTGACCTCGAAGCCCTCCGACTCCAGGGCGAGCGAGAGCAACTCCCGCGTATCGCGGTCGTCGTCGACGATGGTGACTTTGGGCTTCGGCATGGGGATACGGATACTCCCGAGGGACTAGAACGGCACGTCGTCCTCGGGGGGCGGGGTGGACCGGGCGGCCCCCGAGCTTCCCCGCGACGGAGCAGCGGCCGGAGCCGAGGGCACCGCCGGCGGCTTCACGCCCGCCTGCAGTGGCACCACCGTGTCCCGGCCGTCCTCGTTCAGCAGCTCTTCAATCCGCTTCTCCGCCGCGTTGAGGAGTTGCTCACCCCGGCGGACCAGCTTGATGCCCTCCTCGAACGATTTGAGCGACTCCTCGAGCGTGAGGGTGCCGCCCTCCAGGCGTGCCACCACGTCCTCGAGACGCTGCACCACGTCCCCGTACTGCTCGGGGACCTCTTCCGCCGCCTTGCCCTTGCTGTCCTTCGCCACTGCCGGTCCACCTCGACGAGAAAAAGCCGCGGGACTCTAGAGGAGTGGCCTGCCCGGGTGCCAGGGGGACGTGCACCCGGACGTCAGCAATCCACCGGACCCTTCACCGCGGTGACGGTGGCCTCAATCTCCTCGCAGCCCTGGAGTGTCCTGGCCCCGTTGCTGGCGAATTTGATGCCGAGCACCTCGCCGGGCTGGACGTCCGCGATGGAACGCACCACGCCCCCGTCGCGAGTACGGAAGGTGACGGCATAACCGCGGGACATGACCTTCAGCGGACTCATGGCATCCAGCCGGCCTTCTAGGCGCTGGAAGTGCCGCTGTGCCACCGCCAGGGTGTCCTTCTCCAGGGCCACCATCCGCGCCTGTTGGTGGGCCAGCCGGGCGCGCAGCTCGGCCACCCGGGCCGTGGGCGACACGCGCTCGAGCTCCAACCGGCTCTGGGCCGCCCGGGCCCGCCGCTCCGCCACGTCCGCCCGCACCGCGTCCTTCAACCGCGCGGACAGTTGCACCAGCCGCGCCCGCTGCTCGGCCAACCGGGCCTGGGGACGCTGCCGCTGCAGGTGCTCGGAGTGGGCCTTCAGCTCCTCGCGCCGCTCGCGGAGCACCTGGCGCAGCACCCGCGTCATCGCGTCCTCGGCGTCCGACAACCGCAGCCGCTCCGTGGACAGGCGCCGCCGCGGGTCCTCGACCCCACCGCGCAGCGAGCCCAGCCGCTCGCGCAGCTCCAGCACCCGGCGCTCGGCCGCCTTGCGCAGACGCAGCGACTGCGTGGCCAGCGAGTACTCCAGATCCTGCAGCACCGGGGCGAGCCGCTCGGCCGCCGCGCTGGGCGTGGGCGCGCGCCAGTCCGCCACGAAGTCCGAGATGGTGAAGTCGATCTCATGGCCGATGGCGGACACCACCGGCACGGGCGAGGCGAAGATGGCGCGCGCCACCCGCTCCTCGTTGAACGTCCAGAGGTCCTCCTTCGAGCCACCGCCGCGCGTGACGACGATGACGTCCACGTCCGTGCGCGACAGGCGCTCAATCCCGCGCGCCACCTCTTCGGCCGAGCCCTCGCCCTGCACGCGCGCGTCGCACAGCAGCACGGACAGGCGTGGGTTGCGCGAGTGCAGCACGCGCAGGAAGTCCTGGAGCGCGGCGCCGGTGCGGCTCGTCACCACGCCGATGCGCCGGGGCAGGAAGGGCAGCGGACGGGGCTCGCGGATGCGGTTGTCGCCGATGAGGCCCTCGGCCGCGAGCCGCGCCTTGAGCTGCTCGAAGGCGAGCGCGAGCGCACCCTCCCCTTCCGGCTCCAGCTTGGAGACGATGAGGCTGTAGCGGCCGGCGGGCGCATACACGTCCACGCTGCCCTCGGCCACCACGGCCAGACCGTCGCGCAGGGCGAAGCGCAGCCGCGCCGCCTGCGAGGCCCACATCTTCACGTCGAGCGAGGCCTCCGCGTCCTTCAGCGTGAAGTACAGGTGGCCGCGGGCGTTGGGGCCGCGGAAGCTGGACACCTCGCCGCGCACCAGCACACGCGGGAAGCGCGATTCAATCGTGGCCTTGAGCTGCTGGGTGAGCTCGCCCACGGTGAGCACCGTGCGCGCGGGGGGCGCCGGGCGCGAGGGCGCACCGGGCAGCGACGGCAGGGACGCGGACACGTCCCGCAGCTCCGAGGGAGGCACCGGCTCGGCGGGCCGGGGTGGAGGCTCGGGAGGCGGAGACGACTTGGAGGCCGCGGCCGCCGCTGCCTTCTTGGGGGCGCCGAGCGGGCCGCCGAAGAGGTCTCCCTGTCCGGCGACGGGCTCCGGCGGGGCCTCTCCGGTGGCTCGACGTTTCTTCGTCACTTGAGCTTCTCGACCCAGCCCTTGGCCTTCTGGTACGTCTCGTCGTCGGGCGTGCTCATGGTCATGACGTCACGGAACATGGGCACGGCGTCCTCGGGATTGGCGTCCTTGAGGGCGTAGGCCTGCATGTACAGGTCCTTGGCCTTGGCGCGCAGCTCGTTGACGATGTTGTTGGCGCCGTTGTGGCTGGGGTCGGCCTGGAGGGCGCGCTGGGCGTTCTCCATGGCGCGGCCGTACTGGCCCGACGCCTTCGAGGACGAGGCCTGCTTGAAGAAGATGTTGGCCGCGCGCGTGCCCGCGTTGCGCGCCATCTTGCTGCCCTTGCCGTTGGTGATGCGCTTGTCCAGGTCCAGCAGGCGCCCCAGGCCCTTGGCGTCCAGGTCCTCGAGCCGCTTGTAGAGGTTGTCGAAGTCCTTCATCTGCGCCACCAGCGCCTTGCACTGGGACGCCTTCTTGGCGCAGTCGGTGGCGATATCGAGCGCGCCCTTCTGATCACCGTCGCGGAAGAGGCTGGCGGCCTCGTCCCAGGGCTTGAGCGTCTCCTTGGGCCTGGGGGGCGGCGGAGGCGCGTCGCGGATGGCGATGGCGCGCTCGACCTGCTCCTTGATCACCTTGGCGTCACGGTGCTCCGGCACCGCGCCGAGCAGGTCGTCGGTGACGGCCTTGGCCTGGTCGAGCTGCTTGTTCTCCAACATGGCCTGCGCGTCGCGCACGCGCTTATCGGCCTTGGCGGTGAGCGCCGTGTGCAGCGAGCGCACCTGCTCGAAGAGCACGGTGTCCTTGCTCACCTTGTTGATCGCGGAGGCCGCCGCGGCGAGCTGATCCTTCTCCAGCGCGCCCTTGGCCGCGTCGATCGCCTCCTGGTTCGGAATCTCCTTCTCCACGCGCGCCAGGTAGTCCGGCAGCTGCCCGTGGCTGGGTTCCACTTCCTGGAGCTCCAGGAGCTTCGCCTTGGCGTCCGCCCACTTGTTGTCGCGGATGAGGTTCTTGGCGTCCTGGAAGAGCGCGTCGATCTCCGCGCGGTGCTGCTGGGCGGCCAGCGCCTTCTGGCGCAGCGCCTCCGCCTCCTGCTGCTGCTTCATCTTCATGACGGCCAGCAGGCCCACCAGCATCACGAAGACGGCCGCGGTGAGGAGCAGCAGGCGCTTCTTGCGCTTCTGCGCGTTCGGATCCACCGGCGCCGCCGCCGCGCGGCCCCGCGAGGTGCGCACGCGGCCCTCGGGACGCGGAGGCGGACGGCGCGGCACGGCCAGCTCGCCACCCTCGCCCTCTTCTCCCTCCCCTGCCTCGGCGGCGGGAGCGGGAGCGGGGGCGGCCCGGCCACCCCCTCGGGTCGGACGCGCCGGGGGCATCGCCATCATCATCGTGGCGTTGGAGGCATCGTTGAACGTGACCTCCGTGTCGCCGAGCGTGAGGGTGTCGCCGTGCGACAGCGGCATCGCGTCGGTGAGGGGCTCGCCGTTGAGGAGGGTGCCGTTGCCGGAGCCCAGGTCGCTCACTTCCCAGCCTCCGCCCAGGCGGCGGATGAGGATGTGCTTGCGCGACACCGAGGTGTCCGGGATGCAGATGGGGTTGTCGTTGGCGCGGCCGACGACGTACTCGCCATCCTCCAGCGCGAACTCGTCACCGGCGCGCGGGCCGCCGGACACCACCAGCTTGGTGCCCATGGCCGGCAGGGGCGCCGCGGGCTCGGGCCGGGCGGCGGGGATGGCACCCGTGGCGGTCCTGCGCACCGCGGGTCGCTGACCCGTGGCACCACCGGAGGAGGCACCGCCGGCGGAAGCGCCCGAGGAGGAGCCAGTCGTCGGACGACGGCGTGGCGGAGGAGAACCGTTCGACATGGCAGATCACCACTTCGTTGCGTGCACGGGTACGGGCCTCACAGCCTGTACTCGCTGGCCTTTTCGGCCGCCAGATTGTGGCAGCGATGCGCCGGTGTAGGGAAGCGCCGGTTGATTTCGGCGAGGACCTGGGCCGCTCGCTTCCTGTCCTTGAACTGGATGTTCCGTTGGAAATCCAGCAACAACTGCCCACACTTCTGGTCCAGCTCCACCGCCACCTGGCCCAGCATGTACCGCACGTCCTGGTAGAGGTCGGGCTTCTCGTCCAGGGCCTCGAGCGTAATCCACGCCGAGCGGTAGTTCTCCCAGGCGAGCGAGAGGTTCTCCGAGCCGACGTCCTTGCGGTCGTAGAAGCTGCGCGCCTTGGCCACGGAGTCGCGCGCGGCCTCCAAGAGCGCCTCGGGGGTGAGGGCCGGCACGGGGATGACTTCCAGCCGCAGGTTCCACACCTTCCAGCCGTCCTGGCCGGGGGGGTTGTGCACGTTGTCGAAGACGAGCTGGTTGCGCTCGTTCCGCTTGAGCACCGTGGGGGAGATGATGAGCTGGAGCTCGCGCTCGGCGGAGTTGATGGTATCCGGCGGTACCCAGCCCACGGTGGTGGCGTTGACGGAGAGGGAGACCTCCTCCTTGGAGATGCCGCTGGCCTGGTAGCGCAGCACGACGACGGCGCGCGTGGGCGAGACGAACTCGAAGTCGAAGGCCTTCATGTCCGGCTGCTCCCACGTCACGCCCTCGCCCAGGCCGAACGAGTCCGGCACCGCCTGGAGGCCCAGCGCCACGGGCTCGGGGCCCTTGGAACGCAGCTCCAGCTTGGAACGGAAGACGTAGGTGAGCGCGCCCAGCATGCCCACGAGGAAGCAGGTCGCCACGGTGAGCAGGGCGATCTTCCCGCCCCGGGGCAGCTCGACCCACCACAGCGCGAGCTGACCGCCCAGGGTGTCGCCCAACTCACGGCGGCGCCGGGCCTTGTCGGCGGCGGACAGGCCGGCCGCGCCGGACGAAGCACGCGCGGCCGGTGCGGGAGCCGGGGCCGCCTTCGCCGGCGTACGCGGCTCGGACCGGACCGGGGCCGCGGAAGCACGGGGCTCGGGCCGGGCCAGGGGCGCGGATACACGAGGCTCGGGCCGGGAGGCAGGTGCGGAAGCACGGGGCGGAGTCCTGGGCTCGACGGGCGCACGGGCCTCGACCCGGGACACGTTCGTCGGCGTCTGGGGCTCGGGCTCGACGACGGGAGCCGCGGGCTGCGGCGGGACGACGATCTCCATCTCGCCCAGCGTCTCGGCGCGGGCGAGCGCCGCCCGGGACATGGCCCTGGGGGCTGGTGGGGCCGAGGGACGCGGGCTGGAGCGCGAGGGAGGCTCGGGCGCGTCTTCCACCGGGGAGAAGTCCGACACCGGGGCCAGCATGTCGTCATCCGTCTCCGCGCGCGAGAGCGTGTGGGGGTTGCGGCGGATGGGCCGGGTGAAGTCCGCGTCCTCCTGCGCCATGGGCAGCACGAGCTGGGTGGCGTCCGATTCGCTCGCGACCTCCTTGAAGACGAGCTCCACGGGCCCCAGGGAGATGCGATCGCCGTTCTTCAGCTCGTGCTCACCGGAGAGCGGCGCGTCGTTGAGCTGCGTGCCGTTGGAGCTGCCCAGATCCGAGGCGTAGTAGCGCCCGAGCCGGTCCGAGATGCGCACGTGCTTGCGCGACACACCGCCGTCCTGAAGCACCACGTCGTTTTCCGCGGTGCGGCCGATGGTCACGTCGGCCTGCTCGAAGGAAAGCACCGTCCCCTGTTGCAGGCCCCTCGCGATGGTGAGCTGGAAGCCCAGGGTCCTACCCCCCGACGTTCCCGAACATGAACTGGAACACGATGGGCCCGAAGAGGACCATGAACACCGTGGGGAAGATGCACGCGATGAGCGGGAAGAGCATCTTCACCGGCGCCTCACCGGCCAGCTTCTCGGCGCGCTGGGTGCGGTCGATGCGCAGCTGGGTGGACTGGATGCGCAGCACCTTGCCGAGGCTGGTGCCCATCTTGTCCGCCTGGATGAGCGCGGTGACGAAGGTGGTGAGCGGCGGCAGGTCCACGCGGACGATCATCGCCTTGAGGCCCTCCTCGCGCGTCTTGCCCATCTTCAACTGCTTGAGGACGATCTGCAGCTCCTCGCGCAGTGGGCCCGCCTTGCCCTTCTCCACCACCTTGGCCAGTGCGCCCGTGAAGTCCAGACCGGCCTCCACCGACAGCGTCAGCAGGTCCAGGCTGTAGGGCAGCGCGCGGGAGATCTGCAGGTGGCGCTTCTTCACCTGGTCATTCACCCAGATGAGCGGGTACCACACGCCGAACGCCGCGATGACGAGCGCCCAGGCCAGGTTCTCGTTCACCGCGTTGAACAGGATGAGGCCCGCCACCAGACCCACCACGGCGCCAATCTCCTGCAGCGCCATGATGTCCTCGGGCTTGTAGCTCTGGGGCTCGCCGGCCTTGATGAGCTTGCGGCGCATCTTGGACTCGTAGCCCGGCCACATCAGGCGCCGGTTGAGCGAGCCGAGCTTGCGGATCGTCACCGAGCCCACGCCCTTGACGCCACCGCTCGACTCGTCCCGGATTTCGGAGACGAAGCCCGAGAAGTAGTTCTGGTAGACCCCGATGCCGAGGAAGCCCGCGCTCGCCGCGAACATCAGCGCCGAGCCCCCCATCAACGTATAGGTGAGGACGTCGCTCATGGCCGATCCTTAGATATCGATATTGACGATGCGCCGGATGATGATCACGCCGAGCACTTCCATGACGGCGATGATCGACACCAGCACATAGCCGAACCAGTGGTCCATCATGGGCTCCATCAGGTCCGGACGCATGTAGTTGAGCACCATGCCGAGGATGGCCGGCATGGCCGCCACCACCCAGCCCTGCAGCTTGCCCTGGGCGGTGAGCGCGTCGATCTTGCCCTCGAGCCGGAAGCGCTCGCGGATGACGCTGGAGATGGTCTCGAACATCTCCGCCATGTTGCCGCCGAGCTGGCGCGCGATGTTGGTGGCCACCACCACGAGCTCCAGGTCGTCACTGCCCACCCGGCGGCCCATGTTGACGAGCGCCTCCTCCAGCGGCACGCCCAGCTTCACTTCCTTCACGAACAGGCCGAACTCCTGGGCCAGCGGCGGCTGGGCCTCGCGCGCCACGTGCTCGATGGCCTGCGGGAACGTCAGGCCCGCCTTGAACGCGTTGGCCATGGCCTGCAGCGCGTCCACCAGCTGCACGTTGAACTTCTTGATGCGCTGCTTGCGGTAGTGCTTCACCAGCATGATCGGCAGGAAGAAGCCGAGGATGGTGGCCCCCACGCACAGGATGGGGTTGAAGATGATGTACGACAGGATGCCCAACAAGCACATGCTGGCGATGTTGAGCACCAGCAGCTGACGGGCATCGATGAAGAGGAACATGTCGCTCAAGTCGTTCATCGACTTGACGACGTACCGCTCCTGGTACTGCTCGTAGGCCTTCGCCAGGACGGTGAAGATCACCAGGCTGAAGAAGAAGACCGACCCGGTGACGAGGAGGAGGACGATTCCGGCCAGCATGCGCGGGGACTTCCTTCAGCTGCGGGGGGGGGAGGAAGGAGGCGGGAAGGGTTACGGAGCGCCCGTGGAACCCACCGGGCTCTTCTCGGAGGTGCCGCCCTTGATGATCTGGATGATCTCGCGGCGCTTCTGCTCGAGCACGCGGGTGCGCTCACCCGACAGCAGCGTGCTGATGGTGGCGCGGCCACGCTCTTCGATCATGTCCACGTCCTCCTCGTTGCGCAGCGAGAGCGTGAGGTTGCCCAGCTCGCTGGCCAGCGTGAGGATTTCGGCCTCCTCGGGGATGACCATCAGCGTGATGTTGGTGTACTCGCGCTGGTGCTCGGGGATGAGGTTGACGTTGGTGGTACCCGTCACCTTGCCCGTGGCGAGGACGATCACGTTCTGCAGCAGCGTGACGGCCACGTTCTCGTCCGTCTGGGGATCGCGGAAGGTGCCAATCACGTCCACGTGATCGTTGGGGCGGATCCACCCGCCCACGGACGTGGTGGGCTTGGACTCGATGGTGATGGCGCGCACCTTCTTCTGCACCTTGGTGGACAGGCGCTCGGCGGCCTTGGTGGTCTCGAACTGGCTCCACAGGAGCGGGTCACCCTGCTGCAGCGCCACCAGGACCTTCTGGCCCACCACGTAGGTGGCCGAGTCCGGCTTCACCACGGAGGAGGTGACGAACTGCTCGGGGACCGAGCGCTGGTTGATCATGTCGAAGGAGATGACGGTGCCCTCGGGGATGTCCTGGGAGGCCACGACCACCGGCACCAGGTTCCAACCGCGACGCACGTCCGCTTCCTTCTTCTTGATGGCGGACCACGCGATGATGCCGGCCAGCAGGCCGAGCCCCAACGCGATAAAGAGCGGAGTCTTTCCCTTCAGCATGTCTCAAGGACCTCCAAAATCGGGGGGCGCCCGGGGGGGCGTAACTCGGTGGAGGAGCAGCGGCGTTGCAAGGTGGGGGCCCGGGGCACCAGCAGGTGGGATGTTATCCAGCACTTACCTAAATAGTCAAAGTCACGTTCCCTCGGCTGGCGGTGTGGTCCGATTTGGCGGGATCCCGTCCCGAGGCCGGGAGGGCCGGTCCTCCCGCTGAGACCCTCGCCTGCCTGGTCCCAAGAGGAAGTAAGGGTTGGCACGGACGTCGCTACGGGGCGGCGTCCATGAGACGAGAATCCTACCCACCCGGGGAGTCGGGTCAGGCGGCGCTCGAGACGGCCCTGGTGCTGCCGCTGATGGTGTTCCTGGGCCTGGGCCTGTTGCAGCTCACGCAGATGCAGCACGCGAAGCTGATGACCGAGTACGCGGCGTACTGCGCGGCCCGGGCGGGCATCGTGTGGAACGGGAGCAACGAGCGCATGCACGACGCGGCGCTCGTGGCGCTGCTGCCCACGCTGGGCCGCACGGACGGACTGGCGAGGCTGGCCCGGACGTGGACGCGGGCGCGGCTCCAGGACGAGGCGCTCCAGGCGCTCGCCTGGCCGACGAAGGACGCGCAGGTGCCGGAGTCGGTGAACGGGGCGCCCCTCTTCGGACAGGTGCGCGTGGATACGGTGGGCCCCTCCGGGTCCCCGGCGGTGCGCGGCGGGAGGTCTCCGGGCTCGGGCGGGCGCTGGGAGGAGCTGGACTTCGACGGGCCCGAGCGAGGGGGCGACGAGGGCGCGTACCGCGAGGCCACGGTGCTGAGCGTGCGGGTGCGCTACTGGTACGAGCTGCGGGTGCCGTTCGCCCAGTGGATTGTCTTCACCGCGTGGTGGGCGGCCAACGCGGGAGTGGCGCTGGGAGGCTCCCTCTACGCGCCGACGTTGGACTCGAAGGCGCGGCTGACGAATCGGCGGGGAGGCATTCGCGAGGTGGGCCTCGCGCCCGTGCGAGGGCTCGGGAGCCAGCGCGGCTACGACACGCTCCACCGCTCGGAGATGACCGTGCTGTGGGGGCTAGCCACCGGCACCCTCCCACTCCTCCCAGGGCGAGCGGGCCGGCACTACCTCATCCCGCTGACGGCCACCTACAGCATGCGGATGCAGTCGAACGTCTATTCCAAGTGGCTGATGCACCCGGACCCGGACGAAGGGGCGGTGTCGCCATGATGACCCGCGCCCTGCGCCGCGGTTTCGAGCGGCAGGAAGGCCAGGCCCTCGTGCTCGCCTGTGTGCTGATGCTGGTGTTGAGCCTCGCGCTCGTGACGACGGTCAACATCGGGCAGGGAGTCCACGAGCGGATCCGCCTGCAGAACACGGCGGACGCGGCGGCGTACTCCACGGCGGCCATGGAGGCGCGCGCGTTCAACTTCTACGCGTTCACCAACCGCACGCAGGTGTCCCACTACGTGTCGGCGATGATGTGGCAGTCGCTGGACTCGTTCCTGTTCTCCGTCCAGGCCTTCCTCACGGACGTCTACGGCTTCATGCGCACCATCGGCCCGTGCTTCCCCCGGGACAGCCGGAACGGCGTGTTCTGGCCGGCCGTGTGCACCCTGCTCGATGGCCTCCCCGCCATCCACGCCATCATGCGGGGGTTGGACCTCGTCTTCACCGTGCTCCGGGGAATGTTGCTCCTCATGAAGCCGGTGATGGAGCCCATCGACCGGGTCATCGGCCGGGTGGTGGTGCCCGGACACCGGGTGCTCAACTCGGTGATGGCCGGAGCGGCGACGGCGGTGATGCTGTCCACGTCGTCGTACGTGCTGGGCACCTCGAACGCCATCATCGCGGCGAATGATCCCGACGTGGACTCGCTCGTGCCGCAGACGCTGGCGGGGGCCATCAACCAGTGCCTCTACAGCCGAGCACACGACAAGGCGGCCAACGGTACGCCCTCGAGCCCGGTCAATCCGTTCGCGCCGTTGGATCCCACGAAGCATGGCGAGTCCGACAAGGTGGCCCGGGCCAAGCGGGTGATGGCGAGCATCACCAACGCCACGCGCTTCTCGTGCGACTCGAAGAGCGGCCCCTGCCCGGAGGCGATGGTGACGAACCGGCGGCTGGGAGACCTCATGCCCATTCCCCGGTGGCTCGAGCCGTTGAAGACGGTGCTCGATGGCTTCCCCAAGTGGGGCCAGACGCGCTTCCTCACCTACCGGCTCGGCCAGGGCGGCATGGAGGCGACCCAGGGCAAGGCGTCCCGGGGCCGCAACAACCTCCGCGAGTCGCGCGACCTGCCCGATCGCCCCATGGGCATGCTCGCGCAAGGGGATGTGCTCGGCGCGGATGACCCCTACTCCTTCGCGTTCCCCGGGCCGGCCTCCATCGACGTCGGAGGTGCTCAGCTCTTCAACCCGCTGCGCTGCCCCCGGCAACCGGACGCGAAGGATTCGCGCACCTGGCGCGATTGCTGGGGCGATCCGCGTGGGAACAAGAACGACACGCTGAAGACGAGCATCTGGGCCATGAGCCGCACGGACCTGCGCGAGAACGGCATCCACTGGCGGGTGGTGTTCCCCGGGGAGGCCTCGAAGCCGGAGGACCGCAACGTGGGCCTCTCCGAGTCCAGGCCGTGCCTCGCGAAGCTCTCCGGCGTGTGCCTCTTCGAGATGTCCGTGTACGTGGCCAACGTCCGCATCGACCCGAACGACGAGAACCACCCCTGGCCGGGGCTCGTCCCCTTCCCCCACTTCGAGCCGGGCGACTACGCGAAGGACTGCGCGGGAGGAACGAATGATCCACCGAGCATGGCCGCCATGGCTGGGCGCCGGGATGACTTCAATCAGCCCTCCACCTGGGTGCTGCTCAACAAGCGCACGGGGAAGCACCCGGGCACCCCGGGCCAGCTCAATGCCCAGGGCCGGCTCACCTTCTCC
Organism: Archangium sp.; assembly: GCF_045802675.1. Classification (GTDB taxonomy): domain Bacteria; phylum Myxococcota; class Myxococcia; order Myxococcales; family Myxococcaceae; genus Archangium. The sequence continues at coordinate 54,055 of NZ_JBJMQO010000110.1, forward strand.
TTGGGTGGGACCCCCACGACGCTGGACCTCGAGAGCGACCGCGAGGCGCTGACGCTCGGAGGGCTCGGGCTGGCGCCGGGGATGAACGTCATCTCGCGCGGCCAGACGTATTACCACCGGCCCGGCAACTGGACCGAGCAGCCCAATTTCTTCAACCCGTACTGGCGGCCTCGTCTCGCGGCCGTCTGGCAGGGCAAGGACTCGCTGCCGCTCGTTGGCTCGATGGTGAGCGCACTGCCGGATGCCCTCCAGGACTCGCCCGCGCAGCTCATCACCCACTGAGATCCGCCATGCTCCGACTCCTCGTGCATTCGAAGGCAGTCCCTCGCGGCGCCGCCACCGTCGAGCTCGCGCTCGTGGTGCCACTGCTGGTCTCGCTCCTGATGTTCAGCGTCTTCTTGGGTGACGTCATCCGGGCCCGGCTCAAGCTCCAGGAAGCCAGCCGGTACGTCGCATGGGAGCTGAGCAGCTACCCCTCGAGCGACTACGCGACGGCGGACCATGACAAGGCCTTCGACACCGCTCGGAACGCCACCGTGAAGGAGGCGGCTGAACGCTACGAGGACCTCGACTCCATCGAGCCCCAGGGCAGGTTCGGCTTGCTGCTGCGTGCCTCGCCTCCGGAGGTGAGCATCCAGAACCAGCCCGTGGCGGGTATCGACCTGAGCCGCGTCTTCCCGGGTGGCCCGGGTGGTACCGGGCCCGAGGCGGCCGCCGCGGTGGGCAAGCCGCTCGGCTTCTTCCTGGAGCAGTTCCGCTTCAACACGCGGGGACAGGTGGAAGTGGAGGTCTCCAGCACGCTCGTCAGCCACATGCTGCCCCGGCGCTACCTTCAGAGGGAGCAGCACGGTTTCTTCGATGTGGACAACTGGGGCGGCAGGGACCTGAGCCACCTGCTGGTGAAGAGCCGCTACACGCTCGTCGCCAACGGCTGGCACCTGCCCGACGGAGAGGATGCCGTGATGAGGTCCGGACGGGCCGGCGTGCACGAGGATGGCTCGCCGCATGGCCTGTCCTCGCAGGTGGGCCGGATGAAGTTCCTCGGCGTGGGGAACTACCTGGACCGGGTGGGGCTGGACCGGCTCGGCGCGGTGGCCCGCTTCCTCATGCCCGACTTCCTGGGCACCTTCGTGGTGTCCCATAACTACGTGCCCGGAGAGAGCGCTCGCGGCTGCAACAAGACCCGGCACGGCGCCCCCATGGGCCTCAACAACCTCAACGCCTACCCCGGCCTGGACGACCCCGCCCAGCGCTGCTTCGACACCGCCCCGTTCCGCGACACCCAGGAGTACGACCACTCCCTCTACCGGAAGATGTTCATGGCTCGCGGTGCCTTCTTCATGGGCTGCAAGAACGCCCAGGCCGACATACCCAACATGCCCGGCCTCGACTCCCAGCTGTCCCGCGACAGGAACGAGCAGAGGATCCCATGCGAGTAGGTACCTTCTTCCTCCTGCTCCTGCTGTGGGCGGCTCCGTCGCGGGCGGAGCAGGAGCTCGCCGTCTACCCCGGCGCCGTGCACACGCGCATCGGCAGGGAGCTGCTCATCGGCGGCCAGTACCACCGCATGGCCTACTTCACCACGACGGACTCCCTGGTGAAGGTGGCGAGGTACTTCCACGACTCGTGGACGAAGCAGGGCTACCCGGTCGTCGTGAACGGAGACCTGACGCAGGAAGCGGTGGTGTCGGCCTTCTACACGCGCGAGGGACTCCAGCGTGCCGTGGTGCTGCGCACCCACCGGGGAAGAACGGTGGGCTTCAGCGTGCTCAAGGACCTGTGGCTCCAGGAGCAGCCTCCTGGCTCCGGTGGGGGTCCCTTCATCCAGGTGGAGGGCTCGGTCTTCAGCGCGGACGTGGGCTCGCGCGACGCGGATGGAGGCTCGCTGCACCGCACGCAGGTGGTGGAGCGCGGTCTGGAGGCGGTGCGCCAGGAGCTCGTTACCCGGTTCACCCGCGCGGGCTACTCGCCGGTGCGCGAGTCCGGGGGCCGGCTGGATGGACAGCGCACCCTCGTCCTCGAATACGCCCGAGCGGCCGAGCAGGCGCTCATCACGCTGGTGGAGTTGGAGCCGTCTCGGGTGGCCCTGTCGCAGACGTGGGTCGGGGCGGACGCGCGGGAGAAGAAGCCATGAGCGCGCTCGTCTGCGTCCTGTCGCTGGCCCTGTTGGGCGCCGCTCCCCTGGAGCTGTCTCCCGAAGGCCGGATGCTCTTCGCGGCCGCTCCCGAGCGGCTGGATGCGCGCGTGGGCGAGTGGGTGACGTACGAGATGAATGGCGGGCCTCAACCGGGCTTCCTGCGCCTGGCCGTCGTCGCCGAGCAGAAGGACGCCCGGGGCCGGGACGCCGTCTGGGTGGAGCTGGAGTTTGGCCAGCACCTGGAGCTGAAGGCCCCCCTGGCGCAGTTCCTCATGCTGGTGGCTCGCGACACGGGGCTGCGCGCGGAGGGGGTCTCCCGCCTGCTCGTCACCCAGGGGTTCGAGAAGCCGCAGGAGGTGGACACGAACGCCCTGCCCTTCTTCCTGGGCCCGCCCGGAAAGGCCCCGCCCCGCCCCGCCCTACCGAATCCCTCGGCCTGGCTGCCCGCCGGAGAGGGCTCGACGCTCCGCCGGGGGCCGCCCACGCCGCTCATGACGCACGCGGGCACGGTGATGGCCGAGCCCCTCGAGGTCCGCTATCGACAGCTCGTCCTCCAGCGCTACTGGGTCAGCCGCGAGCTCCCCATCCTACACCTGGCGAAACTCGAGCTCCCTCCCATCCGATACTCTCTGGAGGTACGCGACCATGGCTTGGACGCCCGGCCGCGCATGGTTCCTCCCTCCCCGGGAGACAGGAAAATCACCTTGGAGCCCGCCAGCAACCTGCCCCCCCACTTCCAACTACAGCCACAGTCTGGTACCGCTTCGGGTACGGAGGAGAATCGCCCATGAAGATGAACGCCCGCCGCCCCCAGATCCGCCGCCGTCACCCCCGCGGACAAGCGATGGTGGAGTACTCCTTCCTCAACTGGATCCTGATCTTCATGCTCATCGTGATGATGAGCGTCGACATCGGTAACGGGAAGGAGAAGATGAACGTCATCGACGCCTTCCTGCGCGCCTATCAGGTCTATTACGACTCGTTCTACTTCGTGCTGAACCTGCCGTTCCCGTGAAGAAACGGGCCTCCTCCGCCACGCGGCCTCCCTCCCCGGTTCCGCTCCGTGTCCTCCACGGAGTCATCTTCGGGGGCTTCACCGCGATCTGCCTCGTGGCGGACTGGCCCGAGCTGGCGCATCTGGTCCGCACCCAGATGCAGCCCTTCCACGCCGGACCGCCCCCTCGTCCGGAGCTGGTGCTGGCGGCGCTCGCCGCGCTGGTGGGCATGACGGCCGTGCTGGTGCAGGGCGTGCGTGGGCGCGGCATCCGGCTGTACTTCTCCCTGCTCATCCTCGGCGCCCTGGTGCTCTCCCTCTGGGGCTACCGCGATGGGCTCGTGACGGGGCGGACCGCCGACTCGGCCAACCTGAAGATCCTCCAGGTGACGCGGGCGCTCCACGAGCGGATGGTCGACTCGCTGCAGTCCCGCGGCGCCACTCCCGAGGACGTGGGCCCCTGGCAGGCCGCGCTGGAGCAGGTCTCGCAAGGCGCGCCCACCCCGGTGCGCACGCGCTCGCTCCAGCCCCTGCCCTTCCGCATCCAGAAGGTGGACTCGCCCGACAAGCTCCCCACGGAGGTGCCACCGGGCACGCTGCTGCTCTACGTCATGGCCGACGGCGTGGCCTTCGAGCTCCATCCCGTCGGCCTGTCGCCCTCGGGAGAGCCCTGGCCGCTGCGGGAGCCGCAAGGAAAGCCCCTCGTCTTCCGCGGCGTCTTCAATCCGAGCCTGATGCAGCGCCGCTGAGCGGGCGCTCTACTGCATCGCGGGAGAGGCGGCCTTGGGCTCGCTGTCGGCCTCGTCCGCGGACCGCAGCTCGCCTTCCAGACGGCGCTGCGCCAGGCGGGCCTCGCTCGAGCCGGGCGCCACCCGCGTCACCCGCTTGCAGAGCTCGATGGCATTGCGCCGGTTGCCCAGCGCGGTCTCCGCGTCGCACAGCCGGGAGAGCACGTCCACCAGTTGGGAGCCCTGGGCGCCAGAGGTCAGCGCCGCTCGCAGGAAGGCCACCTCCTGCTCCCGGTCCCCCGAGCGGCGAGCCACATCGGCCTGCCGCAGGAGCTCCGAGAGAGAGGGAGCAATCCTCCCGGCCGACTTCGCGGCGGGCTTGCGCGCCACATCCGACTTCTTGGCTTCCGCGGACTCCAACTGCGCGTAGGCGCCAGAGGCAGCGGCCGCGGGAGGCTGATACTGGGCCGGAGCCGGGGGCGGCGGGGGCGGCGAGGCATTGGCCACCTGGGCACGCGGAGAGGCTGGCTGCGCGTCGTCGCCCATCGCGTCCTTGCTCATCCCCATCGCCGGGCGCGAGGCCGAGCCGATGATCTCCTGCTTCGGGCTGGGAGGCGCGTACTGCGCCGCCTGGGACTCGCCAGGCAGAGGCTCTTCCGCGGGGCCCGCCACGTCCGCCGCGGCCATGGCTTCCTGCGCAACGGGCTCGGCCTCGCGCTCCGCCATCGCCGTGGAGGGCGCGCCCTTGCCGAGGAGCGAGCCGCGCTCGAGCTTCGACGGCGCCCGAGTCCCGAGTCCCTCGAGGCCGCTCGACTCCTTGTCGGCGTACGCCGCGGACTTCTTGGCCGGGAAGCCGCCACCGCTGCCGGCTCCCGCGTTGGACCAGTCCGACTGCTGCACCGCGCGGCGCGCCGGCTGCGGCGACGCCTTCGTCGCCATGGGCGCGTTGCTCAACTCGTCGCGCATCTTCTCGTCCATCTGCTCGTGCAACTTGCCGGTCTCGGCGGAGACCGCGGCGGGCGCTGGAGCAGCGGTGGGCGCGGGCCCGGCGGGCGAGGCCGGTGCTTCCGACGCGGCCACGGCCTTGTCCTCGTTGCGCGTGGCGGGCTCGCGCGGGGCCTCCTGCTTGAGCGCGGGGCGCAGGTCCACCTCGCGGTTCACCTGGACGACGACGACGCCGAAGACGCTCAGGGCCGCCACGCCCATCGCGGGCGCGAGCAGGCGGCGCCACCAGCGGGGTTCCGGCTCGGGGCCCGCCGCGGACCGGCGAGCGGACTGCTGCGCGTACGCCAGCAGCGACTCCAGCCCCGCGTCCGGCGCGGACTGCAGCGACAGGCGGGACATGGTGGTGCGCACGCCCCGGATGCCGTCGAGCGCCTCCGTGCAGCGCGAGCACCCCTCGACGTGCTGCTCCACCAGCCGGGCCTCGGAGGGGGGCAGCTCGCCGTAGGCGAAGTCCAACAGCCGGTCCTCGTGTGCGTGGGCACCCTGGGGCTTCATCCCGCCACCGTCCTTCCATCCTCGGCCAGGTCGCCGTCCACTCCGAGCTCGGCCAGGCGCCGGCGCAGGCCCTCGAGGGCGTAGCGCATGCGGCTCTTCACCGTGTTCTCGGACACACCCGTCACCTCGGCGATTTCCTTGAAGGGGACGCCGCTGTATTCGCGCAGCACGAAGACCTCACGCTGCTCCTCGGGGAGGCCGGCCAGCGCGCGCTCGAGCAACGGGCGCACGCGGGCGTTGTAGGCGCCGCGCTCGGGGCTCACGCCCTCGTCGGGGAGGGCCTCACCCAGGGACCGGCCCTCGCCGTTCTCGGCGCCGTTGGCGGGCGCCTCCAGCGAGGTCGCCTGCCGGTAGCTCTCTTTGCGCGCGCTGTCCACGCAGAGGTTCCTCGCAATCGTGTAGACCCAGGTGGTGAACTTCGCTTTCGCCTCGTACTCCGGCGCGCTGCGCACCACCTTCAGCCACGTCTCTTGAAGCACGTCTTCCGCCCGAGCACGGTGGCCGGTGAAGCGGAGGATGAAGTTGAACACCGGCGTCCGGTGCTTGCGCACCAGCACCTCGAACGCACGTGCGTCTCCCGCCCGGAAGGCGAGCATCAGCCGTTCGTCTGAGGTCTCCGGTCCCAACACTCCCCCGTTTCAGGGCCCCTTGTTCCAGTCCTCACCCCTCACACCCGCTTCAACGGGTGAGGGGCGAATCGGGTCTACCCGTTTTTGGCCCTTTGTAAGTGGCGAGAATGACAGGGCGCGTGGCCTCTGTCATCAGGACAGCTCGCCCGGCTGCCCCCCTGCTCACGGCCCGACCAGGGCGCGCATGAAGGCCCGGTAGAGGCGCCAGAACGGGCCCTGTCCATGCCCGGCTCTCGGGGGAAAGGCCCGCGTGTCCATGTCCGGCAGGAAGGCCGCGCCCCGGCCGCTGGCGAACTGCCAGACGGGAATGGAGAGCAGCCCCATGAGCGCGTGCAGCTCCGTCTGGTACGGGGTGCGGAACCCGGGGATGGGCTCGTCGGGGCCGGACAGCTCGGTCGCTCCTCGCGGGTCCCCGAACCAGTCGCAGGCCAGGCGCAGCAGCGGAGACTGGAGCGGCTCGCGGACTCCGAGGTGACGCGTCGCCACGAGGTCCACGGCCAGCGCGTCCGCGCCCGCGTAGATGCGGCGAGGCACCGGAGGCCGCCGGCAGCCGAGGATGCCCACCAGCCCATCCGCCGCGTGCTCGAAGGCGTCCACCACCGCGAAGTGTGGCGGGAAGTCGAGCAGGGGCATGAGCAGCGCCGTCTCGCGGCTGGCGAAGCGCTCGGCGAAGAGGAACTCGTCGAAGCGCGCGCCCACGCCCTGGATGGTCGCGATCGACAGGTGCGTCAGGTCCACGGGATGGCTCCGGGCCTTGGAGAACACGAGGCGCACGTCCGCGTCCTTCCAGGCGCGAGCAATCGTCGATTGCGCCATGCCCCGGCTGTACGCATGCGGGAGCTGCTCGGCTTCCAGGTCGACGATGCGGTAGGCGGGCGAGGTGAAGCCGAAGTAACGCGCGACCTCGTGCACCCCGCGCCCGTCGAAGAACAGGTCATAGAGGTTGCCCGCGTCGGCGACGGCGATGTCCTCGATGCCCAGCTCGCGCAGCCGTAGGGCCAGCGCCTCGACGAGCTCCGGGTCCGTGATGTTGGAGCGGTCGTCGCGGTGGTAACCCAGCATGAAGCTGACGCGCAGGAGGACCCGGAGCGAGGACACCGGCCGGCCCAGCGCCTCGGCACGGGCTCGGAGCACCTCCACGAGTCCCGCGTCCTCCACGGCGCGGCGGAGCGCCTCCTGCTTCGACTCGGAGGCAGGGGCCTGATGGACGATGACGCGCCCGCCCCGGCCCACGGGATGCGAGCGCAACGGGCCCGAGCGAAGCTCACGGGGAAGGAACAGCTCATCGGCCCGGCCTACCGAGGAGGCCAACGAGCCGGTGGTCGCGCGCACCGCATCCGCGTCATCGAGCGTCTCCATGAGGGCGCGGAACACGAGGGCGTGCTTGTTCTCGTCGGAGTGCATGCGCGCGAACCACGTGCTCGCGCCGGGGGGCAGCCCCGGGACCCTGGCGGCAACCTGGGCGATCCGCTTCCACCCCAGAGAGGCACTCTCCTCCGCATCCACCTGGAGCGCGCAGTACTCCCGGAGCGAGAGCCGCCGGAGCTTGTGGCGCATGGGCCGAGGCACCTTGCCGCCCAGCCGGCCCAGGAACACGACACACGAAGCGAGGAGTGTGGAGAGGGGCGCGCGCGCGAAGGAGGCGTGGTGGAGGACGGCGATGGACCAACCGGCCAGAGCCCCCGCGAGATGCGACAGCCACGTGAAGAGACGCACGCGCACCGAGCCGATCCGCAGCAGCACGCCGCGCGTATAGGTGGCGTGCATCTCCTCGTCGCGCCAGGCCCAGGCGAGCGCCTGCCGCAGGAGCGCGCGGCTGTCCTCGGGCATGGTCACGGTCGCGAGCCGCTCGCGCATCACTTCATCGCGGTACGCCACGGCGACGATGCGCTCACGTTCGAGCGCGAGCAGGAGCAACGCACGAAGCTCCTCCGTGGGCCGCCCGCGAAACCGCTCCGCCCATGCGTCGAGCTTCCGCTGGAACTCCTCCGAGACCGTCTCGGTGCGCATGGGCTCCTCCCGGCGTGGCAGGGCACGAGGTCGCCGGGCCATGGCTATTCCTTCCCCGGCCCTCGGGACGTGGCCAGGAAGACGGGGAGCGCGACCACCGCGACGAGGGCGGCCTGCCACACCAGCACCGGGGGCAGGGGCTTCTGGACGTGGATGAACAACGAGCGCCCGAGCGCCACGCCCAGCAGCACGCCCGTGAGAGTCCGCACCGCATTGGAGCCACTGGCCGGACGGAAGCGGCCCACGGCCCAGTCCACGAGCGCGGGCACGGTGAGGCCGAGCACCACCGGCACATCCCATGGCCACGTGAGGGGAGCGCGCAGCTTGAACAGGGCCACCATCACGGCCAGCAGCACCGGGTACGTCCCCAGGCAGCGCGCGCACACCCGCACGCCGCCGAGCAGGTAGGTGCGGTTGTACTCCTCCTCGTGGTGGTGGCTGAGCCAGAACACCCTACCCTCCCGAGAGCTGGGGCGCGCCCGCGTCCGCCCCGTGCGGCGTGGCCTTCCGCGCGTCCTCTTCCACCAGGAAGCACGCGGAGGTGTGCCCGTTGCCCAGCTCATAGAGGGGCGGCGTCTCGCGCCGGCACCGCTCCATGGCGTACGGGCAGCGGGGGTGGAAGTGGCACCCGGGCGGCGGTGCGAGCGGAGACGGCACGTCCCCCTGCAGGATGATGCGCGAGCGCTTGCGCTCGGGGTCCGGCACCGGCACGGCCGACAGCAGCGCCTGGGTGTACGGGTGGCGTGGCTTCCGGTAGAGGTCCGCCGCGTCCGCCAGCTCCACGATGCGCCCCAGGTACATCACCGCCACGCGGGTGGAGACGTACTCGACGATCTTCAGGTCGTGCGCGATGAAGACGTAGGTGAGCCCCAGCTCGCGCTGCAGGTCCACCAGCAGGTTGACGATCTGCGCCTGGATGGAGACGTCGAGCGCGCTGATGGGCTCGTCGGCGACGACCAGGTCCGGCCGCAGCGCGATGGCCCGGGCGATGCCGATGCGCTGGCGCTGGCCACCGGAGAACTCGTGCGGATAGCGGTCCAGCGCATCGTGCGGCAGGCCCATCAAATCCAGCAGCTCCACCACCTTCGCCTCGCGCTCGCGGCCGCGCTCCAGTCCGTGGATGGCGAAGGGCTCGCCCAATATCTCCCGCACCGACAGGCGCGGGTTGAGCGAAGCATACGGATCCTGGAAGACGAGCTGCATCCGCCGCCGCAGGGGGCGCAGCTCGCGCTGGGAGAGGCCCGTCAACTCGCGGCCCTCGAATTGGATGGAGCCGGCCGTGGGCTCCACGAGCCGCAACAGCGTGCGCCCCAGGGTGCTCTTGCCGCAGCCGCTCTCGCCCACCAGGCCGAGCGTCTCGCCGCGCCGCACGTCGAAGCCCACCCCGTCCACCGCCTTCACGGTGCCCCGCACGCGCCCGAGCAGCCCCCCGCGCACCGGGAAGTACGTCTTCACGTCTCGCACCCGCAGCAGGGGCTCGGTCATGGCGCGGGCACCGGGTTGTGGCACGCGGCCTCCTGGCCCTCGCGCTTGGGTTCCAGCGCCGGATCCACCCGCGCGCAAATGTCGAGGGCGCGCTCGCAGCGGTCGCGGAAGCGGCAGCCTCCGGGCAGCCGGAGGAGGCTCGGCACCATGCCCGGAATCGTCTTCAACCGCGGACGCTCCCCCGCCCCCCCCGCCGCCTCGAGCGCCGGAATGGAGCGCAGCAGCCCCGCCGTGTACGGGTGCGCCGGCTGGCGGAACAGCGCCTTCACCGGAGCCCGCTCCACCACCCGGCCCGCGTACATCACCACCACCGCGTCACAGCTCTCGGCCACCACGCCCAGGTCGTGCGTAATGAGCATCACCGCCATGCGGCGCTCGGTCTGCAACCGCTTCAGCAGCTCGAGGATTTGAGCCTGGATGGTGACGTCCAGCGCGGTGGTGGGCTCGTCGGCGATCAGCAGCTCCGGGCCGCACGCGAGCGCCATGGCGATCATCACCCGCTGGCGCATGCCGCCCGAGAGCTGATGCGGATAGCTGTCCACGCGCTGCTCGGGGGCGGGGATGCCCACCTGCCGCAGCATCTCCACCGAGTGCTCGCGCGCGGCGGCCCGCGACAGGCCCTGGTGCAGCCGCACGCCCTCGGCGATCTGCTCGCCCACCGTGTAGACGGGGTTGAGCGAGGTCATCGGCTCCTGGAACACCATCGAGAGGTGGCGGCCGCGCAGGCGCCGCATCTTCCCCTCGGGGAGCGCGAGCAGCTCCTCTCCCCGGAAACGAATCTCCCCGCCCACCACGCGGCCGGGCGGCTCGGGCACCAGCCGCATCACCGAGAGCGCGGTGAGGCTCTTGCCGCAGCCGCTCTCCCCCACCACGCCCAACGTCCCACCGGGCGGAATGGAGAAGGACACATCGTCCACGGCGAGCACCCGGCCCTCTTCGAGGGAGAGCTGGGTCTTCAATCCGCGGACATCGAGGAGGGGCTCGGGCATGGGGCTCACGGCCGGACCAGAACACCCGGCCCGGGGCGTCACTTCCGGGACAGCTCCTCCAGGAACTCCTCCTCGCGGATGATGCGCTTGCGGATGAGCAGGCGGATGAGGCTGGCCACCATGCGCGCCGGCTTCACCTTCTCCGTGTGCAGCGTCGCCTCGGCGCCGTCCGCCATCCGCTCGATGTCCTCGAGCACCTTCAGGTCATCCTCGGAGATGTCGGGCAGCTCCGGGGCGGGAGGCGGCTGCGGCAGGCCCTGGGCGGCACCGCCGAAGACGACCACGGGCACGCCGCCCTTCTTCTGCGACGCGGCCGCGGGCGGATTCGAGGGCTCCGCCTCGCCGAGCAGCTCATCGAGGACCTCCTCGCTCTCCTGCGGGGGCGGAGGCGGGGACATCGAGGGCTTCAGCACGGGCGGGGACCGGGGGGAGATGAGGGTGATCTCCTCGTCCTCATCGTCCACTGGCGGCGGTGCCGGGGGCACTGGCGGCTTTGACTTCAAGGCGGACCTCGGGGTGATGAGCGTGATGTCGTCGTCCTCGGGCGGCGGGGGCGGCGCCGAGGCAGGCATGTCGTCCCAGTCGAGCAGGGCCGAGAGCGCGGCGGAGGGCGACGCCGGGGAGCTGTCCGTCTCCCCGTGCCAGCTGCCCGCGACCACGGGGGGGCTGCCGTGCTCCAGCTCCAGCGGATCGCCCGCGTCGGCGCCCAGCTCGAGCGCCTCCACCGCCCGGCCACTCACCAGGTCGAGCGCCTGATCCAGGTCATCCTCGGCGGCCACGTGCACGCGGATGGGTTTGTTGAGCTGGAAGCTCAGCTCGTCCACCACCGTCAGGTCCGAGGGATCATCCACCGCCACGTGCAGCCGCTCGCCGCGCCCCTCGCGCTCGAGCCGGAACACGACGACGCGGTGCTCGGCCTGGAAGTCGAGCGACACGAGCGAGCGCACCTGCTCGGGGATCTCCGGCAGCTCGACGAAGGGCAGGTCGTACTGGCGCGCCAGGGCGCGGGCCACCGCCGAGGCCGAGGCGAAGCCCAGGGTGATGATGACCGAGCCGAGCCGTTGGGAGTTGCCATAGGCGCGCTGCTGCCCGAGCGCCTTGCGCACCTGCTCCTGGCTGACGGCGCCAGACTCGATGAGGAGCTCGCCGATCTTCTTGCGCATGAGAACCGGGGGGAGGAGGGCCTACCGCTTGACCTTCGCCAGGTACTCCTCGCGGCTGAAGACGCCCTTCTCGATGAGCAGCTCCACCATGGCCTTGAGGGCCGCCACTTCCTTGCGCTGCACCTCTTCCACGCTGCGCAGGAGGTCCACCGGGCTGCCACCGCCGCGCACCGCGGGCGTCTCGCGCGAGGCGGCGGGGGGCATGGGGGCGGGGGTCCGGGCCGCAACCGGAGCCGGAGCCGGAGCGGGGGCCGCCGCGGCCGGGGCCACGTCCTTCAGGGCCTTGACGACCGTGCGGCCCTGGGCGTCCACCACCTTGAAGTTGGTGTCCGCGTCCGCCAGCTCGCCCTGGTCCTCGTAGAAGCGCGCCATGGCCCGGGCGATCGCCGTGCGCCCGGCCACGTTGGGGATGATGCGGCACTTGGTGACGGCGCGCAGCTCGTCCAGCTGGCGCACGTTGAGCGGATCCGCGATGGCCACCACCAGCGTCTTGCCGTCGTCGCGCAGCTGCAGCGGCAGCACCGCGAAGTCGCGCGCCGTCTGCAGCGGCACCCGGCCAAGCACGTGCGGTTGGATTTCCTTCACCGCATCCAGGTTGACCGCGGGAATGGCGAGCTGCTTGGACAACGCCCTCACCAGGATGTCCTCGGACACGAGGTTCATCCGCACCAGGATCTCTCCCAGCTTCCCGCCCCACTTCGCCTGCTCCGCGAGCGCCGCCTTGAGCTGGCTCTCCTGGAGCACGTTCGCCTTGATCAGCAGTTCACCAAGCTTGATCTGTGCCATGTCGCAGTCTTGGGGAGTCCGAACGGACCCGCCGGTCGATTCACTCTACCTGAGATTCCAACGATTGCTGAGTTCTTCGCGAGGCTCGCTCAGGAACCGGGCGAGGCAGGTGGCAGGGTGACGGGAGGCAGGGCCTGGCCCCCCTCGTCCACGTCGATGACGGGGACGTCCTCGGGCGCGGAGAGCTCGAAGAGGGTGAGGTCCGGGGACTGGTTGAGGGTGATGTCGGTGTAGCGCAGGCCCAGCGAGGTATCCGCCGTGGAGGCCGTGAGCTTCACCTCGTGGGGGAAGACGAGCTCGCCCTGCTCCTTGAAGTGGTCGTACTCGAGGCCATAGGCGGGGGCCCCGCGCACCTCGCTGCGCACCACCTGGAGGTATTTGGGGTGGATGTGGAGCACCTGGGACACCGCTCCCCGCTGGAGCGTGAGGACGTACAGCCCCTCCTTCGTGTCCAGGTGGAGCGTCATGCGCTCGGCGGGGATGAAGGGCACCTTGCCGAGCATGACGGAGACCAGCTCCCCGCTCGGCAGGGCGATGGGCAGGAAGCGCGACAGGTTCTGGGGGGTGGCGGGGCCCTGGTAGTACTTGTTCTCCTGGGCCTGGAAGAGGCCGAAGCGCTGCCCGTCCGTCACCAGCACGGCGATGGGCCGGTTGAAGAAGTCGAACATCTCCACGCGGAGCAGGCCCGGCCGGGAGACGGACAGCCAGGCGGAGACGGTGCCCGAGCCCTGGGGGGACTCCACCCGCACCTTGCCGTCTCCCTGGAGCGTGGCCACCCGGTCCTGGGCGGCGCTCGTGAGGCGGAAGAGCTCGTCGGCCCGCGTTATCTGGCCGTTGGCACCAAAATCAATGCGCTTGGGACAACCTGAACAGAGGATGGCCAGGAAGATTGCGGCGGCTGCGCGGTTCATGGCTTAAGTCTCGCGCCAGGCGACCTCCCTGGCCACCATCCGAATGAGCATTTCCGACCTCCTCCACTACCTGCGCATCGGCGGCTTCACGCTCGCCTTCCTCCTGCTCGCTTCCGTGGTGGCCATGGGTGTGGCCATCGAACGGTTGATCGCCCTCTGGGGGGTGAGCGAGCGCTCCCGGGCCCTGGGGGACACCGTCCACAAGCACCTGCTGCGCGGTGACATCACCGCGGCCCGCACGGCCTCCGAGCGCTCGGACGCGGCCGTGGCGGACATCTTCATCGCCGGCTTCGACCGCTTCGAGCGCACCCGGGGCACCTGCGACGGGGTGGACTCGGCGGTGGAGCGCGAGCGCGCCCAGTTGGGCCTGCGGCTGCGGCGCAACCTGTGGCTGCTGGCCACCATCGGCTCGCTGACGCCCTTCGTGGGCCTGTTCGGCACGGTGGCCGGCATCATGAGGTCCTTCAAGGATCTGGGCCTGGACGTGTCGGCCGGAGGCACGGGCGGCACGGGGGCGGTGATGACGGGCATCTCCGAGGCGCTGGTGGCCACGGCGGTGGGCATCCTCGTCGCGGTGCAGGCCATGGCCTTCTACAACTACTTCCAGGCGCGGCTGTCGCGCGTGCTCGTGGAGCTGCGGCTCATGGGCGACGAGTTCGTCGAGCTGCTGCGCGAGCGCCCGGTGAACCCCGCCACCACTCCCGCCTCCACCGCTGCGGCTCCGGGCGCGGTGGAAGCACGTCCCCAGCCGGAAGCCTGAGGTCCACTCACATGGCAATGGGTAAGGCACCAGGGGACGGCGAGGGCGGCGACGACGTCGGCTTCGCGGAGATCAACATCACCCCGCTGACGGACATCTTCCTCGTGCTCCTCATCATCTTCATGGTGACGAGCTCGGTCATCGTGCAGCAGGCGCCCAGCGGGGGCGCGCAGGCGGGCCTCAAGGTGAACCTCCCCAAGGGAGGCACCACGGACGTCACCGCGCGCGCCACGGACCTGTCGGTGGCCATCCTCTCGGATGGGCGCTACGTGCTGGGCGGCAACGTGGTGGGCGAGGACGAGCTCAAGCGCGCCTTCGCCGAGGCCCAGCAGAAGAACCCGGACACCATCGTCATCGTCCAGGCCGACGAGGGCGTCCCCCACGGCACCGTGGTGCAGGTGATGGAGATGGCCAAGAGCGTGGGGCTCGGCCAGCTCGCCATCGGCGTGCGCGAGGCGAAGTAGCCCCGGCGTCACTCCTGCCTCCACCCCCCCATGAAGAAGGCCACCCGGGTCTCCCCAGGTGGCCTCTTTCATTTCAGGAGCGCCGGGCTCGGGCTCAGATGGTGCCGAACGCGAGGTTGGAGATCTCCACCGGGGAGGAGTCCTCGGTGGCCATCATCCGCGCGGCCTGCTCCACGTTAGGCAGCACGTTGCGCGCGTACCACAGGGCGCTGAACTTCTTGCCCTCGTAGAAGGCCTTCTCGTCGCCCGAGGCCTTCTCACCCACGCGCTCGGAGATGACGGCCGCATCCAGCAGCAGCCAGCCCACCGCCAGCTCGGACATCATGTTCAGGAAGCGGTTGGCCGACAGGGGGATGAGCCCCATCTTCGCCGGATCCTGCGACCAGCCCAGCACGGCCATGGCGCTCGCCATCACGCCCTCCTGCGCCGCCGCGAGCTGCCGCACCGCATCGCCGAGCACCTTGTGCTCGCGGTTGGCCTCGATGAACGCGCCCACGTCCGCCATGAACTGCTGGAAGTTGGCGCCGCCCGCCTGCCCCATCTTGCGGCCCACGAGGTCCATGGCCTGGATGTGGTTGGTGCCCTCGTAGATGGAGAAGATCTTCGAGTCGCGCGTGTACTGCTCCACCGGGTAGTCCTGGCAGTAGCCGGCGCCGCCGTACACCTGGATGGCCTGGGCGCACAGCCGGAAGGCCTGGTCCGAGCCATACGCCTTCACCAGCGGCGTGAGCAGCTCCACCTGCCCGCGGTGGTAGGCGGCCTGGTCATCGTCCTTGCCCGC
The DNA here is from genome assembly GCF_045802675.1 of Archangium sp. Classification (GTDB taxonomy): domain Bacteria; phylum Myxococcota; class Myxococcia; order Myxococcales; family Myxococcaceae; genus Archangium. The sequence continues at coordinate 69,392 of NZ_JBJMQO010000110.1, forward strand.
CAGCATGTGCGCCTTGTCGGTGTGCATGGCCAGCTTGACGAGGAGCGCGCGGATGCCCTCCACATGCGCCTTCATCTCCAGCAGCATGCGGCGCACGTCCGGGTGCTCGATGATGGGCACGCGGGGAGCGGTGGGGTCCTTCCACTTGCTCACGTGCGCGCCCTGCTTGCGGTCCTTCGCGTACTCGAGCGCGTTGAAGTAGGCCGCGCTCGTCAGCGCCAGGCCCTGGATGCCCACCGCGATGCGCGCGCCGTTCATCATCTTGAACATCTGGCTCATGCCGACGTTCTCGATGCCGCCCACCAGCTCGCCCACACAGCCGTCGCTCTCGCCGAAGTTGAGCACACAGGTGGCCGAGGCCCGGATGCCCATCTTGTGCTCGATGGAGCCCACGGTGACGTCGTTGCCGCCGGCCAGGCTGCCGTCCGGCTTCACGCGAATCTTCGGCACGATGAAGAGCGAGAGGCCCTTGGTGCCCGGGGCCGCGCCCTCGATGCGCGCCAGCACCAGGTGCACGACGTTCTCCGCCAGGTCGTGGTCACCACCGGAGATGAAGATCTTCGTGCCGCGGATGCTGTAGGTGCCGTCCGCGTTCTTGCGGGCGGTCGACTTGGCCGCGCCCACGTCCGAGCCCGCGTGCGGCTCGGTGAGGCACATGGTGCCGCCCCAGGTGCCATTGAGCATGCGCTCCACGTAGAGCTTCTTCTGCTCCGGCGTGCCGCACTCGGCGATCAGCTCCGCGGCGCCGAAGGCCAGGCCGGGGTACATGTTGAAGGCCGTGTTGGCGCCCGAGAGCATCTCCTCGATGAGCACCTGGAGCATCATCGGGCCGCCCTGGCCACCGTGGTCCGGGCTCACCGCCACCGTCTTGAAGCCCTGCTCGTAGAGCTTCTTCCAGGCGTCCTTGAAGCCCTTGGGGGTGATGACGGCGCCGTTCTCAATCCGGCAGCCCTCGCGATCGCCCGAGGAGTTGAGGGGCCCGAGCACTTCCTTGGCGAAGCGGTACGTCTCCTGGAGGACGGCCTTCGCCTCGTCGGGACCCCACGCCTCGTAAGGGCCCTGCCCGGCGACCTGGCCGAAGCCGAACTGCTCGAACAGCGTGAAGAAGATTTCCCGAAGGTCGGTCTTGTAGGTGTTGATGCCGGCGGACATGGCCCCTCCCGTAGTTGTCGGGGCTCACGGCCGCAAAATCGACGGTCCGCGGCCCCTCATGGGACACGGGAAGGTTACGTCGATTGATTCTAGAGTCAATCCCGAATGACGCCTCGCGTTGCAGGGGCGAGCCATGGCTCGCCCCCGAGGGGTGACATCCGGACAGAAGAAGCGCCTACTTCTTGGCCTTCTTGGCGGCGGCCGGGGCGGCGGGAGCGGTGGCCGTCTTGGCGGCGGGCTTGGAGCCGGCCGTCTTCTTGCCCGACATGCTGGCGGCCCGGCGCTCCTCGTCCTCGTCGGTGCCCTCGGCGGCGGGGGCGGCCGAGGCCTGTAGCAGGCTCTCGCGCGGCACCTCCACCACGATGGGGGCCTGGCCGGCGCGCTGCCGGTTCTCGTCCTCCAGCGAGAAGAAGAGCTGGATGGTGGAGTTGCCCTTCATCACCAGCTCACCGCGCTGGTTCTCCGCCCACAGCTCCACCTCGACGAAGTAGCGGCCGCCCTCGCCGTGCCGGTCGCTCACGCGGCCCTTGCACACGACGGTGTCGCCCGGCCACACCATCTTGATGAAGCGCACGTGGTAGCGGCGCAGCTGCCCGCCGCGGGCCCAGTCGCTGATGAGCTGGCTCAGCATGCCCATGACGAGCATGCCGGGGGCATACACGGAGGGCATGCCCACGCTCTTGGCGTAGAGCTCGTCCACGTGGACGGGGTTGAAGTCACCCGAGGCCCCGGCGTAGCGCGACAGCTGCACGCGATCGATGGGGGCCTTGGCCAGCGCCGGCAGTTCGTCTCCGACGCGAATGCCTTCGAAATAGAGCTTGCGCGCGGGCATCACGGATTCTCCTTGGCGGCGCGGACGATGAGCGTCCGGCGGGCGCGAAACACGAGGTTTCCCTCCTCGTCGCGGCCCTCGTCCTCGATGACGGCGACGTCCATCTTCCCCGCCGGGCCGGTGCGCTCGAGCACGTCGGCCACGCGCGTGGCCACGAAGATGCGGTCCCCGGCGAAGATGGGCCGCTCGTACTCGAAGGACTGCTCGGCGTGCAGCAGGCTCTTGATGCCCACCCCCAGCAGCTCGCGCAGATCCGCCGCGGAGCTGAAGGACGCGGGGAACGTGGGCGGGGCCACCACGGTGGGGTAGCCCGAGGCCCGCGCGTACTCCTCGTCGTAATAGATGGGGTTGTAATCGCCGAGGGACTCGGCGAAGCGCCGGATGGCGCCCTTCTCCACCTCGTTCAGGAATGGCGGTGAGGCCCGTCCGATGGCGTTCTTGTCCAGCATGTCCCTCTCCCTTTATCGACCGGCCGGAAGCTCGAGCACGGTCAAAAGCCCGGCCTCGGCGGCCGTCACGCGCGGGGCTGCGTTCACCAGCGTGTTGGCAGTGGCCCTGTCTCCGGGCACTCCCCCGCGAATCTCCAGTATCAGCTTGGAGTCCGCATCAATCTCGATGCGATCTCCCGGGTTGTCAGCCCCCACCGCGATGGTGAGCTCCAACCGAACCCGCTCCTGCCCCTCCTCCAGACCGACCGCGGACTGGAAGATTCCCGCCACCCTCCCCTTCTTCACGGGGAAGGCACCTCCCGTAATCTCCTCCTCGGCGAACACGGGGACGATCTCCTCCTCGAAGTCGTCGCAGTCCAGGCCGAGCCCCAGCGCGCACAGGGCCGCGCTCTCCACCAGTCCCACGTGGCCCAGTTGATCCTTGTCCACCAGGGCGAAGAACTCGTCCTCGCTCAGGCCCGCGCCCACCTTGCGCTGGAGCGCTTCCCGGCGCGTGCGGGCGTCCACCACGCGCGTCACCGTGGCGTGGCGCACCGGGCCGCACGCCTGGCCCGCCGTGGCCACCAGGCGATCCATCACGAAGCCCGGATTGACGCCCGTGCCGAGCACCGCCACGCCGGCCTTCTGCGCCGCGCGCTCGAGCTTCTCGGCCTGCTCGGGATACTTGAGGAAGGGGAAGGCCAGCTCCTCACAGGTGGAGACCACCGGCAGGCCCAGGCCCACCGCCTCGAGCAGCTGGGGCATCACCTGCTCGAGCCGCGAGCCGGTGGCATGCAGCAGCACGACGCCCTTGCGCCGTCCCACCGCCGCCTCCAACGTCCCGGCCACCTTGCCCTTCAGGCCGGCCACCCCGAGCACCTCGGACAGGGGACGGCCCACCAGTTGAGGGCTGGCGTCGATGGCACCAATCAGTTCCACTTCGGGTGAGAGCTGGGCCGCTCTGGCGATCTCCTGCCCGATGACTCCCAACCCCATGACCACCACCGGGACCGGCCCTGCGGAGGCTCTAGGCATCGGAGAACTCTCCAAAAATCAAGGAGTTACACCACAATGGAGCAATGTGGCGCACCATAGACCACCCGCAGCGAGGCAGGCAAGCGGCTCGTGAGACAGGTGCTCCCTCCATTTCCAGAAAGGACAGGGGTTTCGAGGGGTTGTGCAGCGAGCAAGAACGCGAGCCCACACCTGGCGGGTGTGACCTTTGGACGGAAAGCCGTGTATAACGGCCCGGTTTCTTCAACGTCCGTCCCTTTGGGGTTGGGAGGCTGTGTTCATGGACCGCATCCTGGTAGTGGATGACGATCCTCTCATTCTTGCCGCGCTGTCGCGGATCCTCCAGTCGGAGGGTTACGAGGTCGTTACCCACACGGATCCCGCCCAGGCCGCCAAGGAAGAGGGATTCCAGGTGGTGCTTACGGACTTCATGATGCCGTTGCTCAACGGCGTGGAGTTGCTGCGCACGTTGCGCGAGAAGAACCCGCGCGCGGTACGCCTGATGCTCACGGCGGCGGCGGACTTCCGCACGGCCTCGGAAGCAGTCAACCGCGGAGAGGTGTTCCGCCTGCTGGGCAAGCCGTGGTCGCTCAGCGAGTTGACCAGCGCCGTGCGCCAGGCCTTCGAGCATTACCGGCTGGTGGAGGCCAATGAGAGGCTCACGCGAGAAGTCGCGGAGAAAAACGCGGAGCTGACGACGATCAACCGGGACCTGGAGCGCATGGTGGTCGAGCGCACCAACGGGCTCCTGGACGGTCTCATCAGCGCGCTGGACTACCGCGATACCGAGACCCAGTGGCACTCGCGCCGGGTGTCGCTCTACTCGCGCCGCATCGGAGAGGAGATCGGGCTGACGCCCACGCAGCTCGAGGTGGTGGAGCAGGGAGCGCTGCTGCATGACATCGGGAAGATTGGCGTGAGCGACACCATCCTGCTCAAGCCCGGCCCGCTCTCGCCCGAGGAGTGGGTGGAGATGCGCAAGCATCCCGAGTACGGGTACAAGATCCTCGCGAAGATGCCCTACCTGCACGAGGCCTCGCTGATCGTGCTGCACCACCAGGAGCGGTGGGACGGCAAGGGCTATCCGCAGGGGCTCAAGACCAAGGACATCGTGATCGGGGGGCGCATCTTCGCCATCGCGGACACGGTGGACGCCATCACCTCGGACCGTCCGTACCGCAAGGGCCGGCCGATGTCCGTGGCGCGCGATGAGATCAAGCGCTGCTCGGGAACGCAGTTCGATCCCGAGCTGGCCGAGGCCTTCCTGCGCATTCCGGACGCGGAGTGGCAGCGCATCCGCAAGAAGGTCGAGGACATGGAGAACGCGGAGAACGCACTCTGGGCCGGCTTCACGCCGGGCAAGGTGCCCAACCGCGTCGCGAGCTGAGCCCGCTCCTCACGGGAGCGTGGCCCTGCCCACGAAGGCGCGCAGCCAGGTCACCTCGCTGCGCGCCCGTGACTCCAGCAGTTGCTCCATGAGCGAGCGCAACGGCCACCGGTCGAGCGCCGCCCGGAGCGAGCTCATGACGGCCACATGCAGCTCATCCTCACGGGCGAAGGCCGCTCGCTGATCGCCCCCATGGCGCATGCGGGTGGCCCCCGAGGCCATGAGCGAAGCCCCCACGGTGTTCTCCAGGAGCGAGGACTGCTCGGTGAGGCTGCTCCCGATGCGCCAGAGCATGCGCCCTACCCTGCGTTGCTCGTCTTCGGTGAGCCGCTCCCGCGTGGCCGCGGCACGCCAGAGCAGCAGCAACACGCCGCGATGGCCCAGGGTACGCTCCGCCACCCCGAAGGCCGCTCCACTGGGGCAGGGCACCGCCAGTTCCTTCAGTCCTCGTCGTGCCTCCAGGAACGGCCGGGCGAAGGAGTCCTCCTTCCAGGTGGGAAGTACCGAAAGGGCCTCGAGTGCCTCCAGCTCCTGAGGGCCGAGCGGCACATTCCTCCCAGTTCCCACCATGAGGTGGAACAAGCGGAGCTGCATGGCTCGGGGAGAAGTCCCGGCGAGCTCGGCGAGCCGTTGGCGCAGCACGGGTATGGCCTCCTGGCGCAATGACACCGCGAGCCGCTCGTCGGTCAGCAGGTCGAGCGCCGCGACGAAGAGCGCGGAATCATCGAGCTCTGGCACCTGCTGGAGCACCCAGCGTGCACGCGCCTCGGAGGGATTCGAGAACAACGACGCCAGGATGAGCCGGGCCCGTGAGGAGGAAGCACGGCTCCAGGCACTCTCGAGCGCTGGTTCATCGAGGTCCGGAAGAGTGGATTCCGGCAACAGGGGGCTCTGCTGAAGATCGGGGCGGCCCAGCTCCGTCCAGGCCTCGAGAAATGCCGGCCCCCAACCCGATGGGGACGCACGTTCGCGGTCCGCCAGGAGCTGCTCCAGGATCCGCGGCTCCGGTTGTTCTGGCGCCCTGGCGCGCATCCGGACGAGAAGCTCCCGCGCCTCACGCAGTTCCCCCGCCTCCAGCGAGATGCACGCCAGGACGAGGAGCGCGGGAAGGTGCTCGGGCGCTTCCGCCAGGACCGCCGTCACTTCTTCACGCGCGCGCTGCAACCCTCCTTCAGCAGCGGCCCCCGCGGCGAGCCGGGTGCGCGACACGAGGTCCGCTGTAGGCATCGTCGAAGCCAGCGTCCGATGCGCCGACCGGCTCTTCCAGAAGCCGAAGCTCCCCGAGAGGGCGATCAGCGGTGTCGCGAGGCCCAGACCCCAGAGGAGCTTTCTTCGCGTCATCCCCGCGCTGCTCTCGTTGGGAGCCGCGTTGGAAGAATTCGGAGTGACATCCGCCATCGGAACCAAGCCTCCACGCGGAGCAGCGATGCGTAAGTCAGCGGGTTGTCGGCCAACGCACGCAGGGTAGTCCTCACGAGGCCCACTTGATGGAAACAAGTGTCCGGTTTGTTCAAGGCTCGTCGCCGAGCACACCTCAGTGGAACCGCCTCAGGACGGGAACATGGGCCATCCGATGAACACCGGGCAACAGCCTGGGCAGCTGCGCTCATTCATGCTTGCCGCTATGGCCCTGGTACTGACGACACAATGCACCGAGGGAACCGAACCTCCCGAGGGAGCAGGGAACAGTGTCGAGCAGTGTCTGACGTACAAAGAAGTCAGGGACCGGTGTAACGAGGCATTCACCGAGTGCCTGCACTCACGCATCCAAAACATCCGCAGCAAGAGCGGTGGACATAGCCTGTGCCATGTCTGTCAGGACGTCTGCATGCAAGAGAACGGGGTATGGCCGGATAGACTCTGGGATGGGAGACCATGCCGATGAGGGTGTCCGAAAGCTCGGAGGGACGCTTCGTGGAAGTGGCACGGGCGGTGGACCAACTGCTCGTGAAGACCTTCGGTGATTCCTTCGAGGAGTTGGAACCCAAGTTCAAGGCACTGGAGCGCAGCCTGTTGCGCTCTGTGGCGAAGACGAAATACGAGCGACAGGAAATAAGACGGCGCATCGCGGAGACACTCTTCACCGAAGCATACGGACGCAACTGCCCATGGCCTGCCTTCGAGCCAACCCTGCGACGTATCCAGCGGCTGGGGTACTCGAACGTCGAACGCCGCTACCATGTCGCATGTCTGTATGCGCGGTGGTGCCGGCGTTACCCGCAACACGATGACCATGAGGCCCGGCGAATGCTGGATGAGACCGACCGGAGCATTCGCCGTCTCCCTCGGGAAAGCAGCCTCCGCAAATGGCTGCTGGATGCACTTTCGAAGCTCCGTGCCCAAACGGGCTTTCAGTCCGGGGCAACGCCTGACCAGTGAAGCCCTGCTTCAGGGCTTCACCTCCACCTCCAGGAGGGTGTCGCCCTCCAGGAGTCGGTCCACCACCTCCATGCCGTGCGTCACCTCGCCGAAGGCCGTGTAGCGGCCATCCAGGTGCGGCTGCGGCGAGTGGGTGAAGAAGAACTGGCTCCCTCCCGTGTCCTTGCCCGACAGCGCCATGCCCAGCGTCGCGCGCCGGTAGGGCCTCCGGGTGATTTCGCAGCGGATGGAGTAGCCCGGGCCGCCCTCCCCGTCTCCGCGCGGGTCTCCGCCCTGCGCGACGAAGTCCGGCACCACGCGGTGGAACGTGATGCCGCGGAAGTAGCCCTTGCGCGCGAGCGCCACGAGGTTGCCCGACGTCAACGGCGCCTCCGCGTCCAGCGCCACCGTGAAGTCCCCCTTGTTCGTGCGGAAGGTGAGCGTCGCTCCCGCTGGCGCGGGCTCGGGGCGCCGCACATTCTCCGGCAGCTCCACGTGCGGGGCCCGCACGGGCTGACCCGTGAGCCCGGAGAGGGACTCGGCCGCCACCCGGCGCACATTGGCGTGCGGGTGATTCAGCCACGCGCGCAGCACTGGCTCCGCGTCCTTCCCCGCCAGCGCCACCAGCCCCTCCGCTACCGGCGCCGCCAGGTCCGGCTCCTCCGGCACACGCTCCGCGAGCGCTCGCACCCGCGGCAGAGCCTCCGCGTCCTTCAGCTTTCCCGCCACACTCGCCGCCGAGCCCGCCACCACCAGGTCCTCCCCACCCAACAGCTCCCTCACGGGCCCCGCCGCCTCGGGCACGGGACGCGATGACACCGCCTCGAGCGCCGCCAGCCTCACCCGTGAATCCGGAGACGCGAGGTACCGCACCGCGAAGCTCGCCCCTCCCCTCCCCTTCGACTGCGCCACCTCGCGCAGGCCCAGCACCAGCCTCCGCACCTCCGGCACCTGGCCGCCTCCACAGCGCAGCACCTCGTCGAGCACCCCCGTCTGACGATCCAGCGCCGCCGCCAGCCGGCAGTCGAGATTCATCAAGTCCCCTCGGGCCACCTCGGAGGCCGCGCCCGGCACCGACTCCTGGAGCACGTGCCGCAGGGCCATCAGCACCGGACGTCCCGCCTCGGGCAAGCCCTGCTGCGCCAGCGCGAGCAACGCATGGGCCGCGGCCGAGTCCCCCTTCGCCACTCGCCCGGCCCGGGGCGCCAACGCTCGCAGCTCATCCAGCGGCGTGCAGTCTCCGCTGCAACGCGCGGCCAGCTTCGCGAGCGCGCGCGCCGCCTCGGCCGATACGCGCGGCACCTCGTCTCCCAACAGACGGCCCACCACGGCCGCGTCCTCCGCTCCTCCCGCGTCCCCCATTCCCTTCACGCACAGGGCCCGCACGTCCGGTGCCTCGTCCCCGAGGCAACTCCGCAGGAGCCGCAGCCCCTCGGGACGCTTCGCGCTCGCCAGGAGGTACGCCCCGCCATACCGGGACTCCTCGGGCTGGCTGGACTGGAGCAGCACCTCCACGGGCCCGAGGGGAACCTCCGCCAGGGAAGCACCCCGGCGCGCCGCCACCCCGAGCGCCACCGCCGCCCGGCCCGACATGCCCGGACGTCCCTCCGAAAGCCGCTCGGTGAGGCGAGTCAATGCGCCCGGCGTGGCCAGCTTCCCCAGCGACTCGAGCAGGGTGCGCCCCACGCCCTCGTCCTTCTCCGCGGCCTCGGCGGCGAGCAGTGCCTCCGTCATCCGCGCCTTCTCCGCGTCCGTGAGCGGCTCCCACGAGAGCGCCAGCACTCCAGCGGCGAAGGCGGCCTCGTCGCGCACGGGCACCTCGGCGGCACCGAGCCCGGCCAGCACCGTCTCCAGCGTGGAGGCGTCTTGAATGCGGGCGAGCGCGCGCAGGGCTCGCACTCGCACCGGCGCGGGTCCCCGGGTCGCCCGTGCCACCAGCTTCCCGTCCGCCAGCGAGCGGCGATCCTCCCAGAGGGCGAACGCCTCCCCTTCCCCCGCCTCCGGAGACGGCACGGAACGGACACAACCCGAGAGCACGACGAGGCCCCACAGCAGGCAGGCGGGCACGGTGGCGCGCAGAGCTTCCATGGGGCCCCGCCTAGGCCAATTCCCCGCGAAAATCCAGGGGTTAGCCCGCAGGCCGTGTTTGACTTGGCGCATCGAGCACCGGAAGATGCTCGGCGCTTCCCAGACTCAAGGAGCGCAGGTCCTGAACTGCCCCGGCTGTGGCACCCAGGTCGCGGATGGCACCACCATCTGCCCTTCGTGCGACTACATCATCGACACCTCGTTCATCTCGACGGACGCCCCCCAGGACTCGAACGATGGGTCGGATGACGAGGTCACCCCGCCCCCGCGCAAGCCGGCCGCCTCGGCCCCGTCCCGCCCGGTGCGCACCGCCTCGGGCACGCGCGCGGGCTCCGGCTCCCGTCCCGCCGCCGTCCGCACCAATGCCGGCACCAGCGGGCGTCCCCGGTCCGCCTCCTCCACCGGCTCCCGCACCGCCGCTCCCGCCGCCTCGAGCGCGGATGCCACCAACATCAAGTCCATGGACGAGATCCTCAAGAGCGCGCCCCAGCGTTCCGCGCCCGCTCGCGGCAACACCGGCGCTCGTCCCGCCGCGCGCCAGGGTAACCCGGGCGCTCGTCCCGCTGCGGCCCCGGCCCCCGCTCCCCGGCGCGCTCCCGAAACCCAGCTCGACCCGGCGGACATGAACTACGTCCCCACCCGCGACCCCTCCGGCACCCACTCCGGCACCGGGCAGATCGTCGCCCCCGAGCAGGTCATCGACGACGTCCGCGACTTCTGGGGCGTGCTCGGCAGCTCGGACCGCATCGCCTTCGCGGGAGGCTGCACCATCATCGTCTCGGCCTTCCTCCCCTGGAAGGAGACGGCCGCCGAGGGCGACATCCTCGGCCTGATGAGCCTGGGCCTCGTCGGTGTCCTGGCCGCCATCGGCATCCTCGGCTCCATGGCCGTGCGCGTGCGCCGCACCATGCCCCGCCTCAACGTGCTCATCCCCTGGCTGGCGCAGCTCGGCATGTCCGCCTTCTGCATCCTCTGGTGCATCATCTTCATGAAGATCTCGTACGACGCCACCGAGGTGCCCTCGCCCATGGGCAACGCGACCATCATGAACTCCACGCCCAGCTTCGGCGTCGTCCTCGCCCTGCTGGGCGCACTGACGAGCCTCGGAGGCACGCTGCTCGGCCTCAAGGAGAAGCCCGTCTCATGACGTCGTCGCCCTCGCCCACGCGCGCCGCTTCCGCGAGCCCCGCCCTGCGGCGCCTGCTCGAGGCCCTCGAGGGCACGGTGCTCGGCCAGCCGCACGTGGTGGCGGACCTCGTCACCGCGTTCCTCGCGCGCGGGCATGTGCTGCTCGAGGGCGTCCCCGGCGTGGCCAAGACGCTCATCGCGCGCAGCATGGCCTCGGCGCTCGGCCTCCACTTCACCCGCGTCCAGTTCACCCCGGACCTGATGCCGAGCGACATCCTCGGCACCAACGTCTTCCGGCCCCAGGACAACGCCTTCCACCTGGTGAAGGGCCCCGTCTTCACCGAGGTGCTCGTGGCGGACGAGATCAACCGCACGCCGCCCAAGACGCAGGCCGCGCTGCTGGAGGCCATGGAGGAGCGCCAGGTCACCATCGACGGCACCACGCACGCGCTGCCCCCGCACTTCTTCGTGGTGGCCACGCAGAATCCGCTGGAGCTCGAGGGCACCTACCCGCTGCCCGAGGCGCAGCTGGACCGATTCCTCATGCGGGTGCGCGTGGGCTACCCCCCCCCCGAGGCCGAGCTGGACATGGTGCGCGCCTTCCACCAGCGCCAGGGCCGGGCCGCCCAGGTGGAGCGCGTGCTGGACGCGGCGACGCTCACGCAGCTGCAGGCCCAGGCGGCGAGCGTGGCCTGCGACGAGTCCGTCCTCTCGTACACCGTGCGCCTCATCCGCGAGACGCGCGCCAACGCCCGCGTGCGGCTCGGGGCCTCTCCGCGCTCGGCGCAGGCACTGCTGGCGGCGGCCAAGGCCCGCGCGGCCCTCAACGGCAGCGACTTCGTCACCCCGGATGACGTGAAGGCCGTGTGCCCCAGCGTCCTCAACCACCGCCTGCTGCTCAAGGCCGAGGCGGAGGTGGAGGGCCTCACCGCGGACGACGTGCTCCGCCAGACGTTGGAGCGCGTCCAGGTCCCCCGGTGAGCCCCGGCCGGCCCGTCCCCACCGGGCTCGCCGTGGCGCTCGTCGCGGCGGCCCTCGTTCCCGCGGCCCTGGCCGTGGCCGGCTCCGCCTTCCTGTGGCTCGCCGTCGCCCTGGACGCGGCGGTGCTGCTGCTGTGCGCCTGGGACTTCCTCGCCGCACCCCGCGCCTCGGACCTCGAGGTGCGGCGAGTCGTGGAGCCCGTCCTCTCCTCGGGCATCCCCAACCCCGTGCGCCTGGAATTGAGCCTGCTCGGCGTGAAGCCCGTGCGCGGACGGGTGCGCGACGAGGTGCCTCCGGGCGTGGACGTGCGCGGGCACCAGCAGCCCTTCTCCCTCTCGCCGGACGCGCCCCACGCCACCGTCGCCTATACGCTCACCCCGCCCGCGCGCGGAGATCTGCACCTCGGTGACGTGCACCTGCGCCTCCTGGGCCCGCTGGGGCTATGCGCGCGCCAGGTGCGCCTGCCCGCGGCCCGGGACGTGAAGGTGTACCCGGACCTCACCGCCCTCACGCGCGAGGCGCTGGCGCTCGCCGTCACCTCGGACGCCCCCTCCGAGCGCACCGTGCGCCGCACCGCCGAGGGCCGCGAATTCGAATCCCTGCGCGAGTACCGCACCGGCGACGACTACCGCACGGTGGACTGGAAGGCCTCGGCGCGCCGGGGCCGCACCATGGTGCGCGTGTACCAGCCCGAGCGGAACCAGCCCGTCCTCCTGCTGCTCGACTGCGGGCGCCACATGGCGGGCCGGGTGGACGGCCGGCGCAAGCTGGACCACGCCGTGGACGCGGCGCTGCGCCTGGCCAAGGTGAGCCTGGACGCGGGCGACATGGTGGGCGTGCTCGCCTTCGCCAGCGACGTGCGCGCCTACCTCCCGCCGCGCAAGGGCCACGAGCACCTGCGCCTGCTCACCGAGTCCCTCTACCGCGCCGAGGCCTCCCTCGAGGAGAGCGACTACGGCCGCGCCTACGACTTCGCCTTCTCCCGCTCCTCGCGCCGCTCGCTGGTGGTGCTCTTCACGGACCTGGTGGACCCGGATGCCTCGGGCTCGCTGCTGGCCCGCACGCTGGCCCTGCGCCCCCGCCACCTGCCCGTGGTCGCCTCGCTCCTGGACGAGGACCTCCAGGCCGCCGCCACCACCGTCCCCCCCACCGTGCAGGACGCCTACGCGCGACAGGCCGCCGCCCGGCTCGAGGAGGACTACCAGCGCACGGCCCTCACGCTCCGCGACTCGGGCGCCCTCGTGGTGCGCGCTCCCGCGAGGGGCTTCGGCGCCGCCGCCGTCAACACCTATCTGCACGTGAAGAGCCGGGGATTGCTGTAACCGTTTCCGTCAAGTCCCCCACGCTCCTTCCCCCGCACACATGGTGCGGCGGAAACGCTCCTGAAGAAAAAGCGTGCCAATCGCTCCGGAGCCGAGTTTTCGGCCTCGGACAAGACCCCCTTTACACGCTCGTCGCACTTCCCAAAATGGCCCCCCTTTCGTGCTACACGCCTGTGGAAGCACGTTGTTCGCTAGGACGGAGACAGGGTCTTGTCGGAAGTCGCCAGGGAGTTCAGGGACCTGCGGGTGGAGGTGGATGCGGCGGTGGCGGTGGCGGGGACGGAGGTCCGCGCGAATGCCGGGCAGCAGGGCCAGCAACTGACGCCGTTCCACGAGCGTCTGCTCGCGGAGGAGCTCACCATCAAGAGCTCCGATTCGCGCGAGCGGCTCGCCGGAGCGCTCGCTGAAGCCAAGGTGGATTTGAATCCCCACCAGCTCGAGGCCGCGTGCTTCGCGATGGACTCGCTCTCGCGCAGCGGCTGCATGCTCGCGGACGAGGTGGGCCTCGGGAAGACGATTGAAGCGGGCATGGTCATCGCCCAGCTCATGGCCGAGGGGAAGACGCGCATCCTCATCCTCGCCCCGGCCGTCCTGCGGGCGCAGTGGAACAGTGAGCTGCGCGAGAAGTTCGACCTGGAATCGGTGATGGTGGACGGCCGCACCGTGCGCGCCACGGGCAACTGCTTCGATCAGCCCTTCCCCGTCATCTGCTCGCACCCGTTCGCCGCCAACAAGGCGCAGCTGGTGGCCGAGATTCCCTGGGACGTGGTCATCATCGACGAGGCCCACCGCCTGCGGAACGCCTACCGCGCGGGCCACAAGACGGGCCAGGCGCTCCGCTCCGCGCTCAGCGGCCGCCCCAAGCTGCTGCTCACCGCCACGCCGCTCCAGAATGACCTGATGGAGCTGTTCGGGCTGGTGACGCTCCTGGACGAGCAGATCCTCGGCCCCGAGCACGCCTTCCGCAGCCGCTACCGGCTGGAGGCGGAGACGGGCGGCCTGCAGACGGACGCCGTCAACGAGCTCAAGGAGCGGCTGGCCCCGGTGGTCCAGCGCACGCTGCGCCGGCAGGTGCGCGAGTACGTGCGCTACACCAACCGCCGCTCCATCGTGGAGGACTTCGCGCCCTCGCCCGAGGAGCAGGACCTCTACGAGAAGGTCAGCGAGTACCTGCAGCGCTCGGAAGTGGCCGCCATCGAGCCGGGCAAGAAGACGCTGCTCACGCTCTGCTACCGCAAGCTGCTGGCCTCCTCCACGTACGCCATTGCCCCCACCCTGCGGCGGCTCTCGGACAACCTCACCAAGCGCCTGGAGGCGGCGAAGCTGGGCCAGCGCGCCCTCGCCCTCTTCGAGCCCGAGGAGGCCAAACAGTACGTCGAGGAAGGCGAGGAGTGGGCGGACGATCCCGCCAAGCCCGTCAGCATCCGCACGCTCGAGAACGAGATGTGGGAGCTGAAGCAGTACGCGGACCTCGCCGACTCCATCAAGGTGAACGCCAAGGGCGAGGCCCTCAAGCGCGCCCTGGAGCGGACCTTCAAGGTGATGAAGGGCCAGGGCTGGCCGGAGAAGGCGCTCATCTTCACCGAGTCCAAGCGCACGCAGCAGTACCTCTTCAACCTGCTGTCGGCCACCGGCTACGCGGGCAAGATTTCGCTGCTCTCCGGTGACGCTGGCGGCGGCCCGGAGGAGCGCCGCGCGCTGGTGAATGAGTTCCGCGACAAGACGCAGATCCTCATCTGCACCGAGGCCGGCGCCGAGGGGCTCAACCTCCAGTTCTGCAACCTGGTCGTCAACTACGATCTGCCGTGGAACCCGCAGCGCGTGGAGCAGCGCATCGGCCGCTGCCATCGCTACGGCCAGCAGCGCGACGTGCTCGTCATCAACTTCCTCAACCGGCAGAACGCCGCGGACGCGCGGCTGTACGAGCTGCTGGAGAAGAAGCTCAACCTCTTCGACGGCGTGTTCGGCGCGTCGGACGAGATTCTGGGCGCGCTGGAGAGCGGCGTGGACTTCGAGCGGCGCATCCTGGACATCTACCAGTCCTGCCGCCACCCGGACGACATCAACAAGGCCTTCGACAAGCTGCGCTCGGACATGGAGACGCGCATCAGCGCGCGCATGACGGAGGCGCGCTCGGTGCTGATGGAGCGCTTCGACGGCGACGTGCGGCGGCGGCTGCGCGTCGCCGGCGCGGTGACGAAGGAGGCCCTCGAGAAGCGCCAGCAGGGCGCCAAGGCGCTCACGGGCTCGGTGCTGGGCAACAACAGCGCCTCGGGCCGGCTCCAGGTGGCCAAGGCCGCCTACGCGGTGCGCGACCGGACGCACGACGCCATCAACTACCTGCAGCTCAACGCCGCGGGCCTGCCGGCGCGTCTGGCCCGGCTCGCGGGCAGCGAGGGCTGGTGGTTCGTCTACAAGTTCGAGACGACGGGCCTGAAGGCCGAGGAGAAGATGGTGCACCTGGTGCTCGTGCTGGAGCGTGACGGCAAGGGCTTCCGGGCCCTGCCGCTCGCGGACGGCGAGCACTTCGTGAAGCTGGCGGCCAAGGAGGAGCGGCGCCGGCAGCCCCCGTCCGCGTCGGTGTCGCTGATGCAGGAGCAGGCGCTGATGGCGGCCAAGGAGGAAATCCTCCGCGCGGCCGAGCGGCGCAACGCGCTGGAGATGGACCTGGCGCGGGAGCGGGCGGACCGCTACGCCGAGGACTGCCTCCTGGAGTCGCGCGAGCAGGTGGAGAAGGCGCGCGAGGCCTGGCAGGAGGCGCGCAAGGTGGTGTGCGCGCAGGAAGACCCCGCCGAGCGCGTGAAGGCCCGTGGCCACGCCGAGCGCCTGGAGCGCGAGTACCGCAAGAAGCTCGCCTCGCTGCGCAACGAGGAGGAGAAGCGCTACGCGGCCAAGGACCGGCAGGTGGCGGATCTGGCCAACAAGTCGAAGGTGACGGAGAAGCGCTCGCTCATCGCCTCCGCCTACTTCTGGCTGTCGTAGTCAGGGGGCTTCAACCGGACCCAGGTGGCGCCCCAGCCGCCGTCACTCTCGGAGGCGGAGCGGAACGACTCCACCTCGGGCAGCTTCGGGAGGAGCGACTGCACGGTGCGCCTCAGCGCCCCCGTGCCCTTGCCGTGGATGATGCGAACGTCGAGTACACCCTTCTGACGGCAGGCCCAGAGGTACTCGGTGACGACGTCCTTCACGTCGCGGGGGTGAAACACATGCAGGTCGAGGTTCCCATCCAGGGGTAGCTCGACCGGGACTTCCGGCTCGAAGTCGTCCGGGTCCTCAGGGCTGCCCACGGCGCTGGCGCTCCGACTCCTGCTGCCGACGCTCCGCGTCGAGACGGTGGCGCTCGCGCGCTTCCTGGAAGTCCCGGTCCAAGGTGGAAACTTCGTTACGCAGGGTGGAAAGGTCCCTACGCACGTCTTCCCAGGTGTTTCCCGCTTGCTGGCGTCTCGCGGCTTCCTCGACGCCAGCGCCCGCCCCTCCGGCCGCGGTCACGCGTACCACGAGCGCTGCAATCAGGACCGAATTCATGATGACCCCTCCAAGCAAGCTTCGTGCTCAGCCCAACGGGTGTTCATGGCGCCACATGCCCCACCATAAACGCACACCTGCGATGATCAAGAGTCCACGGTTCCGGTGTTTCCTGTGCGTGACATGACGCTGCGCGCTAGGAGGACGGCGGAAAGGGGTGCACTTCCTTCAGCCTTGTTGTTGAGCGTAACGAAGACGGGCTTACCGGCACGCAGCGCGGCGACGGAAACGCGGGCCACGGCCTCGCGGGTGCGCACGTCCTCGTCCACCAGTTTGTCGAAGGGGAAGTAGCGCTTGCGGGCCTCCTCGTAGTCGAGGTTCGGCGGCAACATCCACCGCACCACGAGGGCCGGGGCCTGCAGGGCGCGCACGCGCAGGGCCTGCTTCTCCACGGGGGGCATGTTCTTCCAGGCCGCGAGCACCGGGCACACGCCCACGTCCGCGAGCGCCTGGGCCAGGGCCTCCGTCAGCAGGGACTCGTTGCGGACCTCCACGGCGTAGAGCGGCCCTCGGGGCAGCGCGGCGAGGAAGGCGTGCAACCGCTCGACGAAGGGCCCCACCCCGCCGAGCTCCCGCGGATCCTGCGGCGGGAGCTGGAAGACGAGCGGCCCGGCCTTCTCGCCCAGGCCCTCCACGAAGGGCGCCACCACGAGATCTCTCGCGTAGGCCGCGTCGAGGAAGCGCTCGTTGAGCTGACCTCGCAGGTCGCCGTAGCGCTGGTGCACGGGCCAGCGCGCGAGGGTGCAGGCCTCGTGCGCCTTCACGAGGAAGCGGAAGCCGGGAGGCACCTGCGCGGCGTACTCGGCGAAGGCGGCGGCGGGAATGGGGGCGTAGAAGGTCCGGTCCACGCCCACGGTGCGCAGCACGGGGTGCTGGGCGTACGCGGCGAGCCCCTCGCGGGACAGACGCGCCGGAGTGGCCTGGCGGTCGTAGACGAGCCCCTTCCCCATCCAACCCGGGAACGTCCAGGACGAGGTGCCCAGGTGCAGGCCGGGGGGAAGCCGCTCCCCGAGCGCCCTCACCTCCTCGGGCTGCTCGGCGGGGCCCACGGGCTCCTCGTGCCCACGCCGGCGCCCTCGCACGGGCGTGGGGCTGGGGGCCCCGGTGAAGAGATCGAGCTGGGAGGGGTCACGGTCTGGCATGGCGCGCTCCGGCGTACTCTATTCCTAGAGTAAGCTGTAACGGCCGAACTTCCAAGGTCAAGTCGAACGATCTGCGCCCGCCCGGCGTGCGAGAAGCCAGGCGCCTATGGGCGAGGCCTCAACCCGTTCGTCCGAGAACCAGCCGCTCGGAGTTCCGCCGGATGCGGTCGGCCTCGGCGGTGAGCCCGGCGGCTTCCAGTTGTCCGAGGACCCAGTCCAGCGCCGCCTGCATGGTGGGCGCGACGTAGTACGGGGCGGGCATGGGCTTGAGGTGGAAGACGACGCTCACGACCAGCCGGATCACGGGCGAGGTGATGATGAGGCAGGTGCCGAGCCCCACCTGCCGGAACAGCTCCTCGTGCTCGCGCAGGAACCGGGCCATGAGCTGGCGCTGCGCGGTCGGGATTCCGGTGAAGGAACGCGCGTCGATGATGCTGACGTACTTCTCTCCACGCCGGAGGCACGCACTCAGTTTGGCCTGGTACTCCAGCTGCTGCTCCACCGAGGGGCTGCCCACGTAGCCCACCAGGAGCAGTGGCCACAGCGACTCGTCATCAAAATCGACCCGGCCCGCCATGATCTGCGACCCCCGAGGTGAGGCTGATAGCGCGTCAGGACCCCCATCTCCAGGGGTTCACCGCACACTCTGGCTCCCCACCGGGTCGCGTGCAACGGCCTGCCTGCCCGGGTGCCCTGCCTGGCCACTCGCGCCGGTCCGCGGCCCGTGGGAGCGTAGCCGGTCAGCGCTCCACGTCCATAGGTGGAACAATGGATTTGAACCTCCTGGGCCTCTTCGTGGCCGTCGCGGAGACAGGCAGCTTCTCGGAGGCGGCCCGCAAGCTCGGGCTGCCCAAGTCCTCCGTGAGCCGGGGCGTGGCGAGCCTCGAGGCCTCGGTGGGCGCGCAGTTGCTCCACCGCACGACACGCCACGTCTCGCTGAGCACCGCCGGTGCGGCGCTGTACGAGCGCGCGGCGCCCCTGCTCGCCTCGCTGAAGGAAGCCGTCGGCACCCTGCCCGAGCGGGAGGAAGCACCCTCGGGCGAGCTCCGGCTCACCGCGCCGCATGACATGGGCGCCACCTTCCTCCCCGAGGTCATCGCGCGCTTCACCACGCGCTTTCCCTCGGTGCGGGTCGACTGCCGCCTCACCAACCGGAACGTGGACCTGGTGGCGGAGGGCTTCGACCTCGCGCTCCGCGCCTCGGGAGCGAAGCTGGCGGATTCCTCGCTGGTGGTGCGGCGGCTCGGGGCCATCGACGTGCAGCTCTTCGCGTCGCCGACGTACCTCGCACGCCGGGGCACGCCCCGCGCCCCCGAGGACCTGTCCCAACACGATTTCGTCGCGTTCCGGGGGCTCAAGTTCCTCGGCGGGCTGGGACTCTCGGAGAAGCACTCCCGCGTGCTCGGCGATGACATGCTCTTCCTGCGCGAGACGGTGAAGGCGGGCGCGGGCATCGCCATCCTCCCCGCGTTCCTCGCACAGGCGGACGTGACCTCCGGGCAGCTCGTCCGCGTGCTGCCGCGCTACACGCAACCGGCGACGTCTCTCGTCATGCTGTACCCGCGCACCCAGCACGTCCCGAAGAAGGTGTCGGCCTTCCGCGACTTCCTGCTCGAGTACCTCAAGGGACGGCCGCTCTCGGCCCCCGCCAACGGGAGCTGAGCCGGGGCGCTCCCCTTCCCTGCCCCGCCTCTCAGCCGAGCAGCACCGAGCGCATCGACAGCGAGGCGAGATCGAATCCGCTCACCGGGAAGCGCACGGTGTCTCCGTCATTGGCGGCGCCAGCGGCGTACAGCATCGGGAGGAAGTGATCGATGCTCGGGTGCGACAGCCGGCCCGCGTCGGTCTCGATGACGCGCGCGAGGAAGGCGCCGTCGTGCTGCTCGAAGGCCCGGGCCACGTCCGCATCGAAATCCACGGCCCACTTCGGGGGCGTGAGGTTGCCGGACTGCATGTTCGAGAAGGCATGGCGCAGGTTGTGCGTCACGTTGCCACTGCCCATCACCAGCACGCCCTCGTCCCGGAGACCGGCGAGCGCTCGGCCCAGCGCGAGGTGCTCGGAGGGCGCGAGCCGCGCGTCGATGCTCAGCTGAACGACTGGCACATCCGCCGCGGGACGCAGGTGGTGGAGCACGGTCCAGGTGCCATGATCGAGCCCCCAGTCGTTCTGCACCGACGCGCGCGAGGCCCCGAGGAGCTTCACCACGCGCTGCGCGAGCTCGACGCTGCCGGGGGCCGGGTACTGCATCTGGTAGAGCGCACGAGGGAATCCACCGAAGTCGTGGATGGTGGGCGGGTGCTCGTTCCCGGTGAGGAAGGTGCCGGGAAGGAACCAGTGGGCGGAGATGGAGAGGATGGCCCTGGGCCTGGGCAGCTGCCCGGCGAGCGAGCGGAAGCCCTGGGTCCAGGTGTTGTCCTCGATGGCGTTCATCGGAGAGCCGTGCCCGATGAAGAGCACCGGCATGCGCGACGCGGAAGTGGGGATCATGGGGGAGGCTCCCTCCTGGGGCGGGCGCGAGGCACGGGCCGAATCGCGGCAGCCGGACAATGGCAAGGTCGTGGCGACACCGAGTGCGGCAACGGCCTTGAGGACGCTGCGCCGGTCAGGTCGGTACGAGGACATGGAGAAAGCATGCGCGGCGGGCCCCCGTTCCACTAGAGGCCCACGGAGCAAATCACCGTTCCCCCCGTGGAACAGTGGGCTCAGCCGCTCAGCGGGTGAAGCCCTTCGCCTGGGTGCAGTAGCCACCAAAGTCGCAGGGAACGAGCGCCTCCGGGTGCCCCCTCACAAGGCTGGAGGAACGGGGAACGAAGCTCCCCGTCATATAGCGCCCGTGCTCGAACGGCCTTGCGCCCCGCTATTTGATCGTCACGGAGACCGCCGCGGACGTGGTGACATTGCCCGCCCCGTCGGTGGCCCTGGCCGTCAGCGTGTGCGTGCCCTTGGCCGCGCTCAGGATGCTCCAGCTCACGCTGTAGGGCGCGGTGGTGTCCGTTCCGAGGACGGTGCCGCCATCGTAGAACACCACCTGGGTCACGCCGCTGGTGTCGCTCGCACTGGCCTGAATGGTGGTGCTCAGGGACAGTGCCGAGAACGACGCTCCGTTCGCCGGAGAGGTGATGGCCACGGCAGGGCCGGTGTTGTCCACGGTGACGGTGCGGGAGGCACTCTGGACATTCCCGGCGGCGTCGTAGGCCTTGACGGAGAGCGTATGGCTGCCACTGGCCACCCCCGTGGTGTCCCAGCTCAGGCTGTGAGAGGTCGAGGTATCCGTCCCCAGCAGCGTCTGCCCGTCATAGAACTCGACCCGCTCGACGTACCGGTTGTCGGTGGCGTTGGCCATCACCGTCACGGTTCCATGGAGGTTCGCGGCCGCGGGCGCGCTGATCGACACCTGCGGCGCGATGTTGTCCACGAGCACCGAGAGCTCCGTGGAGGTCGCCGTGAGGCCAACACCATCGTAGGCCTTCGCCGTGAGCGTGTGGGTGTCCTCCGCCGCGCCCACGGTATTCCAGCTCACGGAGTACGGCGCGCTGGTCGCGGTGCCGATCAGCGTCTGCCCGTCATAGAACTCGACCTTCGCGAGGGTCTGGTTGTCGCTGGCGTTGGCCGACACCTGGACGGTCCCGTGGACGTAGAAGGTGCCCGAGGGAGCCGTGAGCGACACCTGCGGCGCGGTGTTGTCGACGATCACCGTGACCCCCACGGAGGTCCCCGTCAGGCCCACGCCATCGTAGGCCTTCGCCGTGAGCGTGTGGGTGCTCCCAAACACGCTCGCGGTATTCCAGCTCACGGAGTACGGCGTGCTGGTCGCGGTGCCGATCAGCGTCGGACCATCGTAGAACTCGACCTTCGCGACGGACCGGTTGTCGCTGGCGGTGGCCGTCACCTGGACGCTTCCCTGGACGTACGTGGCCGTGGGCGAGGTGAGCGACACTTGCGGAGCGGTGTTGTCGACGAAAACCGCGACCCCCACGGAGGTCGCCGTGAGGCCCACGCCGTCGTAGGCCTTCGCCGTGAGCGTATGGGTTCCCTCCACCACGCCCGCCGTATTCCAGCTCACGCTATAGGGCGCCGTGGTGTCCGTGCCCACCAGCGTCTGCCCGTCATAGAACTCGACCTTCGTCACGCTGGTGTCGTCGTCCGCCGTGGCCGTCACCGTCACCGTGCCGCGCAGCGTGGCATTGCTGGCCGGTGCGGTGAGCGCCACCGTCGGGGGCGTCACGTCCGGC
Organism: Archangium sp.; assembly: GCF_045802675.1. GTDB lineage: Bacteria > Myxococcota > Myxococcia > Myxococcales > Myxococcaceae > Archangium. The sequence continues at coordinate 90,982 of NZ_JBJMQO010000110.1, forward strand.
AGCGGCGGGCCCACCGCGAACACCAGGTCGTCATGATCGTCGTTGGAGCCGGTGCTGCAGGCGGAGGGGCCGCTCCCGCCATACCGGAAACCGGCTCGCACCGCCTGCAGACTCCCCGTGGGCAGGACGTACTGCGCCGAGAGGGTCTGCGTGCCCGTCTGGCTCGCCTTGAGCGTGGTCAGGTACGTCCACACCGGCGCGGCGGCATCGCTCGCGGTGTAGAGGTCGAGCGAGTCGGAGGTGGTACTGGTGACTTCAACCCCGACGTCGATCCGGACGCGCTGGCCTTCCGCCAGGGGAACCCCATTCACGCCAGAGACCCGGAGCCAGTGAATCTGCTCGGGCTGGGAATACGAGCTCCCCGTCCCATCAACACAGCCATCGAGCGTGTTCGGCGCATGGAGCTCGGAGCCATACACATAGTTTCCGCGGCCCTGCACGAGCGTCTCGGAATCACAGACAGTGGAGGCCTGGGCGCACACGGGGACCTTCCGCGTGGCGTCATAGACGGCGGTGCCGGGCTGGGCCACGCTCACCGTGACCGCGGCGCTCGTGGTGGAGTTGCCCGCCGAGTCATAGGCCTTCGCGGTGAGGGTATGGCTGCCGTTGCGCACCGAGTGGCTGTCCCAGCTCGCGGCGTAGGGCGGCGAGGAGACGCTAGCGACGTAGGCGCCATCGACATAGAAGGTGACCATGTTCATGGAGCGGTCATCGCTCGCGCTCGCCTGGAGGGAGACCACCCCCGACAGGCTCGCGCCCTGCGCGGGCGAGGTGAGGGCCACCACCGGAGGCGTGACGTCATTGTTCACGGTGAAGGAGCGCGAGGCCGACACGCCCACGTTCCCAGCGGAGTCGTAGGCCCTGGCGACCAGGGTGTGCGCGCCATTCGCAATGCTCCGGCTGTTCCAGATGTAGCCGTACGACGGGCCGTAGGGAGTAGAGCCCACGGACGTTCCATCGACGAAATACTCCACCCGGGACATGAGGTCGTCGTCGACGGCGTTCGCCGACAGGGTGACGGAACCGCTCACGGTGACGCCTTCCGCGGGCGAGGTCACGGAGACCGTGGGCGGGGTGACGTCCTTGGTCACCGTCACCACCACTCCAGGCGAGCTCCCCACGTTGTCATAGACGTCGTACGCCCTGGCCGTCAGCGTGTGGTCTCCATTCGCCACGGCGCTCGGGTTCCACGAGATCGCGTAGGGCGAGGAGGAGCTGGTGCCCATCAAGGAGCCATCCACGTAGAACTCGACACGGGAGACCTGCGTGTTGTCGGTGGCACTGGCCTGGAGCGTCACGCTCCCACGCACCGTGGTGCCCGCCGAGGGAGAGGTGAGCGACACCGTGGGCGCGATGGAATCACGTGCGACGGTCACGTTCACCGGCGCGGAAACCTCCACGTTGCCCGAGGCGTCGTACGCGCGGGTGGACAGGGCGTACGGGCCGGTCGGCTCGGGGGCGGTGTTCCAGCTGAAGCCATACGGAGACGTGTAATCGGTGCCGAGCAGGCGGGTGCCCGCGTAGAACTCGACCCGCGTCACCTTGCTCGGGTTGCCGGCCGAGGCGGAGAGCGTCACCGTTCCCACCAGGGTCGCCCCCTCGGTGGGGCTGGTGAGGGTGGCGAGCAGCGACGCGTGATCGTTGTTCACCGTCACCACCACGGGGCTCGAGGGGCCCGCGTTCCCGGCGGCATCCCGGGCCACCGCGGTCAGCGAGCGGCTGCCATTGGGCGTGTTCCAGGTATTCCAGCTCAGGCTGTACGGCGGCGTGTCATCGGTCCCGAGCAGCGTCGTCCCCTCGTAGAACTCCACGCTCGTCACGTCGTAGTCATCGCTCGCGGTGGCCGTCGCCGTGACAATCCCTGACAGTACCGTGCCCGCGGCCGGAGAGGTGAGCTGCGCGGACGGCGGCGTGGTGTCCGGCTCGTCGGCGAGCGTGAAGACCAGGTCATCGTGGTCGTTCTCGGAACCGGAGCTGCACGAGGAGACGGTCGTGGTCTTGCGGTAGTTCGCGCGCACGGCCTGCACGCTTCCGGAGGGCAACCGGTACTCCGCGGAGAGCGTCTGCGAGGCATACACGCTCGGCTTGAGCGTGGCCAGGAACGTCCACGACGGATGGGCCGCGTCACTCGTGTAGTACAGGTCCAGGGACTCCTGGGTCGAGCTGTAGGACCAGACGTTGACGTCGATGCGGACCCGCTTTCCAGCAGCCAGGTTCGTTCCGTCCAGCCGCGACACGCGGATTCTATCAATGGACAGCGTGGACGAGTGATAGGTCCCCATGCTGCCGTCGGCGCACCCATCCAGGGTGTTGGGCGTGTGGGGCTCGGACGAGCCCTTGCTATTGAGCAGCTTTCCCGAATCGCAGTAGTCAGACGCCAGGGTACAGGTCGGGGCCTTCAGGGTCGCATCGTATGCCGCACCACCCCGGTTACTCAGGTTGACGGTGACGGCGGCGCTCGTCGTCGAGTTGTACTGGGTATCGACGGCCTGGGCCGTCAGCGTGTGGCTGCCATTGGTCTCGATCGTCGAGTCCCACGTCGCCGTGTAGGGAGCCGACAGGCTTCTGCCGATCCAGCTTCCATCGACAAAGAAGTCCACCCAGGAGATCTGCCGATTGTCATTCGCGGAGGCCTCGATGGAGACCTGGCCGCTCACGGTCGCTCCGGAGGCCGGCGAAGTGACGGCCACCGTCGGAGGCGTGTAGTCGTTGTCCACCACCGCGTGCACCGGCCCCACGAGGGTGGCGTTGCCGGCCGCGTCATAGGCCTTCGCGTAGATCGCCATGGTGCCATTGGCATAATTTCCGCGGGTGCTCCAAGACACATCGTAGGGAGCCGTCGAGCTGCTGCCCATGAGACTGTAGGGAGAGGGCGGGTTCGTATAGTAGTACTCGACACGCACGCTCCCTCCCCGGTCATCACTGGCGCTGGCACTCATGTGCACATACCCGCTCACGACCTCTCCCTCCGCGGGCGTGAGGAGGGTCACCTGCGGCGGAACGAGATCGTTGTTGACGATGACGTCGACAGGGTTCGACGTGGTGTTGAGACCCACGGCGTCGTAGGCCCGCGCCGTGAGGCGGTGCGTGCCATTGGGCTTTCCCTTCGTGTTCCACTGCACGGAGAAGGGAGGCGCGGTGGCAGTGCCGATGAGGGCCGTGCCGTCGTACAGCTCGACACGCGCCACTCCGAAGTTGTCGTCCGCCGCCACCCCGAGGGTGATGGTGCCTTCCACCGAGGCGCCCGCGGCGGGCGAGGTGATCGCCACCGTGGGCGGAACGTTGTCCGTCTCCTGGCCCACCGCGAAGACCAGATCATCGTGGTCGGAGAGCGTCCCCGTGTTGCACGCCTGGGCGCTGCCCTGGGTGCGGTACACCCCGCGGATGGCCTGCACGCCGCCCTGGGGCAGGAGGAAGGTGGTCGAGAGCACCCGGTCGCGGGTGCCGTTGGGATAGAGGGTCGTGAGGAACGTCCAGGCCGGGTTGCTCGCGTCGGCCGCGGAGTAGAGATCCAGGTATTCCGCCCCGACACTGGCGCGGACCGTCGCCTGGATCGTCACCTGCTTGCCCTCGGCGAGCGCGGTACCATCGGCCCGGAAGACGGCCAGCCGCTGCAGCGCGGGAGCGGGGAGCTCCGGCCGGTCCGCTCCGTCCGCGCAGCTGCCTGCCAGGGTGTTCGGGGCATGGAGCTCGGGGCCGAGCGCTCCCCTCCCCTCGAGCAGCCACACCGAGTCACACCGGTTGCCCACGGCCGTGCAGGCGGGCACCTGCCACTGCGCGTCGAAGGTCGCGTTGCCCGTGTTCTGGACCGTCACCTCCACGGGCGCGCTCGTGCTCCAGCCGCAGCTGTCGTCGTACGCCCGGACGGTGAGGGTGTTGGACCCGTTGCTGGCGGCGGTGGTGTCCCACGTCACCGCGTAGGGCGGCGACGTGTCCGTGCCGAGCAGGTGCGTGCCGGCGTAGAACTCGACCTTCACGACGCCCACGTCGTCCGTGGCGGTGGCGGAGAGGGTCACCGTGCCGCTCAGCGCCGCTGCGGCCGCGGGCGCGGTGAGGGCGACCTGCGGGGGCTGGGTCACCTCCTGCACCGGGCAGGGCAGGTACAGCAGCCGGTTCGGCGCGCCCTCGGTGTAGAGGACCTTGTCCGGCGTCGCGCGGCTGATGAGCCGGTTCGCGACCTCCTCGGGCGTGGCGGTGGGGTTGCCTTCCAGGTAGAGCGCGACCGCGCCGGTCACATGGGCGGCGGCCATGGAGCTGCCACTGGCCATGTTGGTGGTGCCGTAATAACCATAGGGACCCGTTTCACCCGGCCAGGCCGAGACGATCTGGAAGCCCGGCGCGAAGAGGTCCACGCAGCTGCCGTAGTTCGCGTACGAGTACCGGGTGTCCGTGTCGGTGGTCGCGCTGACGGTGATCGCCGCCGGAAGCCTCCCGGGAGAGCTGGAGCACGCATTCCCACCGAAGTTGAAGGGGCCGCCCTCGGTGTCGCCCGCGGCGAGGACGTAGGTGATGCCCACGCTGATGGAGCGGGAGATCGCGTCCTCCAGGGCCTGGGTGTCGGCCCAGGCCGTCAGGCTCATGTTGGCCACCGCCGGCTTCACGTGGTTGGCCGTCACCCACTCGATGCCCCGGATGGCGTCGGAGACGTAACCCGCGCCGTCGCAGCCGAGCACGCGCACCGCGTGCAGCTTCACCCCCTTGGCGACGCCATACGTCTTGCCTCCGATGATTCCCGCCACATGGGTGCCGTGGCCATTGCAGTCCGGGCTGCCCTGGTTCCAGCTGTAGCTGGCGACGTCATATTCGAAGCGGGCGCGGCCCTCGAACTCGGTATGGGGCGTCCAGATGCCCGTGTCGAGCACGTAGACATGCACCCCACTGCCCGTCCGGCTGTAGGAATAGCCCTGGTCCACCGGCAGGTCCCTCTGGTCGATCCGATCCAGGTTCCACGGGGGCGACGCCTGCGTGCCGGCGGCCTTGATCTGGCCGTCCTCCTCGACGTAGCGCACGCGCGGGTCCAGGCTCAGCCGCCGTGCGTCGGCCTCGGTCATCGTCGCGACGAACCCCGGGAGGGAGTGCGAGAACACCTGCCCGACCTGCGCCCCATGGAGCGAGGCCAGCGCGGAGGCCGCGGACGCCACGTGTTGAGCCGGCGCCTGGAACGAGGCCGACGCGACATTGTCCTCGAGGACGACGATGTACCGCCCGGGGAAGGCCTTCTCGGTCTTCAACAACCGGGTGCCGGCGACGAACGCCTTGCCACCCGGGCGTGCGGACCGCGGGGACTCGGCGGCGGCCGTGCTGGAAGAGGTCCCCGAGTCACAGGCCAGGAACGTGAGGCTCACAGCCAGGAGGAATGGAAAAACGCGCATACCCGTAATTGTATGATGGCCGTGAAAATGGATCACGCTCCGAGTGAGGCGGACCCTCGCGGGGCCAGATACCGCGGCATGTCAATTCCGGAGAACCCTACAGGGCTTGTCACTTGCCTTGACTCGTAGGGTCAAATCCGCTCCGCTGTACGAGCAGGAAGGGCAGCCATGGAGGCACGGCACGTGTCGAACGAGAAGACAGGGAAGGACGGTGGGACGGGGCAGTTCCAGCTCGGCCATCGCTTCGAAGAGGTGGGGCCTGGACTGGGAAGCCTCTACGCAGCGCGGCGTGCCGATACGGGGAGCCCCGCCCTGACCCTGCTCCCCGGAGACCGCGTGGAATGGCAGCCGGCGGGGGAATGGAAGATGCGGCTGTCCTGCCAGCCGGAAGCCCCCTCGGTGACGCTGGAGGTGGAGCAGGCACCGGCCTCGGCGCGGATGACGGAGCTGGCGGACATCCTCGTGCTCATGACCTCGGCCATCGAACACGTGGAGGACAACCCACGGGCGCTGGCGCACCTCACGGGAGGGCGGGAGCGACCCAGGGCCCGGTGGGGAATGCGTGCCGTCGCGGGGCTCGCCGTGCTCGCACTGGGCCTGGGTGTCTGGCTTCATGGCACACGCGCTCCCGAATCCCTGTCGCCCACCTCGCCCGGCATGGAGGCCCCAAGGCCCTCCCCAATCGATGCACCGGACGTGCTCACCAACAATGACTCACAAGCAGCGGCGCCTTCCTATCCGCTGCCCTCGGAGCCCTTTCGCAATCAGGCGAAGGCCCCTTGCAGGGCCGACGCCGATGAGCTCGAAATCAATGGAGGATGCTGGATGACGCTCGAGCGGCGCCCGCCCTGCTCCGTGACCCAGGCCGAGTACAAGGGCAAGTGCTACATGCCCGTCTCGAAGGACCGGGGCCGTCTGCCGCAATCCGCGCAACCCTGAGAGGCACCAGGCCCGGAGCGTCGCTGGAGACAGGGCATGTGCCGCGTGTAGCCTGGAACACACGGAGGACGTTGCATGCCCGGGAGCGCCGCCATCTACAGCCGAAGGAATGAGCTTCCCTTCATCCACGAGCTCAAGGAGGTGGCGCCGGGAGGCGAGGTGTCCTGGGACGTGCCCCGGCAGCTCGTCGTGCACCAGGGGTCAGGGTCGTCATCGAGCAGTTGCCCCGGGGCGGCTGACCTCACATCTGGAGGATCTGCTGGGCTTTCTCCAGGAGCGGTGCACGCTGCACGACCCGTCGCTCGTCCGCCGCATCGGCAAGATGCGGCAGTGCGTGACCCTCACCTTCACGCCGGAAGCCGATGCCGAGGGCCGATGTGCCGCGCTCCTCCGAGGGCTCGCCGGGAAGCTGCAAGGCGTCTACTTCCAGGCGTCCTCCGTTCACGCGCCGGATGGCAAGCGGCTCGCCTCACCCAAGCCAGGCACTCCGGCCGTGGACTTCGGAGAAGCCCGGCGCGCGCCTCGCATGGAGGCGTTGCCGAAGGAGGTCGAGCTCGAATCCCTCCCTCCCCCCTGCGTGTGGCGCGGCGGGCGCTGGTGCTGGCTGCCATGGTGAGGCGCGCATTCCTCTACATCGAGCGGTGGACCGATTGCCAGGAGACGCACCTCCGGTTGCTGCGCTGGCTGGACACCCACAAGCTCCTGCTGGAGGCCGAGCCTCCGGAAGCGCTGATGCTGGAGTCGCCCGTGTACTCACTGGAGCAGCCAGAGACCGTGGATGGCGTCTGGCGCGCCCACGGGTTGGCCGTGCTGGCCTGGGCGCTGGGTCTGGGCGAGGTGCCAGAGCATGACGTGGATCCCCATCCCGCAGATCTGACGGGGGAGTTCGGCCTGATGGCCGATTCTCCCCGGGCCCTGGCCAACCCCGTACTCCGGTCACCGGAGTGAGCATTCCCAGTTGAGGGGCGGCGGCCTCGCCCCCCCGCGGGTCTTCTCCCCTCTAGCTCGGGAGCACGTTAGAGCCTCCCGAGCAGCGTCAGGAGATCTCCACAGGCGAGCCTGCACCTCAGCAACTCCTGCTCGGGAACCCTCCGGAAGTGGGCCTGGTCGTTGCGCACGGGCTTTATGGCTTTCAACAGGCCATCGAACTCCGGCTTGCCCGAGAAAGCACCACTGAACAGCGCCCACGCATCTGGAGCAACCATCATCTGCTCGAGCTGTCCGAGGGTGATGAAGTCGAGCACATCCTCGCGGTCCCCGCTTGCCGCGGGAGAGAGCCGATACTGGCCTCTCTTACGGTTCTTCTCGATCTTCTCCCAACCTCCATCACCAAAGACCGCCCGCACCCTATTCTCGACAGGATTGCCCCACTTCTCGGTGTACTTGCGTCGCACCACATCGCGCATGGAGTGCTCGACCTTCTCGATGAGCTCCCACGCATTGCGCTCCTCGTCAGTCCCCTCGGCGGGGTTCATCTCGATGTACGAGATGCCACTCAAGTCTTCGTAGCTCCGGCGGATGATCGTGGCCATCAACGCGCGCCGCTCCGCCAGGAACTTCTCGTACGGCAGCTTCTCCCACCCCGCGGGCAACGCATGCATCACGCCCATCTTCTCCCACGCGGCGGAGGAGAAACGTTTCTTCAGCTCCGGGACGTAATCCGTGGGAGGAGCATCGCCAATCTGGAGGTTGTCGGGCCACTCCAGGAAGGCGAAGTTCGCCGCCTGGTTGATGACCTTCATGTCCCCCACACCGTTCCGCTCGAGCCATGCTCTGGGGAACAGGTGGTGCCGCTCAAGAGCCTTCCTCCTCGAACGGATCGTCGGATCGAGCAGGTCGGAGATCTTCTTGTCGGAGAACAGCACGGGCGCCCCCAGCCGGTTCTGCGCGGCGTAGTAGGCGAACAGCGACGGGCTCTTCGCCGCTGACGTCTCCAGGTCATTCGGGAGGGTGATGGTCCAGAAGTCATGCGTCAGCGTGCTCGCGATGATGCGCTCGAGCACCTCCGCGAAGGCGTCCGCGGTGGCGACCTCCTTCAACCGGTTGAGGTCCTCCTCCATCACCGACTCGGGCGAGCCCGTATAGCGACCCGAGACCGAGATGGTGAAGAACCAGCGCGACACGAGCCTCTGCAGCTTGTGCTCCTCGACGCCGCAGCGCAGCTTGCCAATGAGATAGACGACGTAGGCATAGAGGATGCTCGTCTGCGAGGAAATCATCTCGGAGCTGCGGTAACCAGCCGCGACCAGCACCCCCAAGAACAGGTGCCAATTGTTGAGATCGAGCACGCGATTCTGCGCCTCGCGCAGCTTGTCGAACTGCTGCTGCCGCCGCTCTGCGGAGAATTGGCCCGACTCCGGATTCTTGCCACGCAGGATTTGATACACTGCCTTCAATCTCGCGCGATCGAAGGCGAGCGCCACACTCACCCGGAGCAGTTGATCTGGGGAGGGCTCGATGAAGTGGTTGAAGGGGGACGGCGGGCCTCCCACGGCCACTGGCGTCCGCGCCTGGCGGCAGAAACTCTCGAGCGCCGTCCTCCCCTCCTCCCAGAACACCGACAGCAGCGTCAGGATGAAGTCGGCTTGGTTCAGCTTCACGCCTTCGCTGTTGATGCGAACGAAGATGTTAGAGACGGCCTCCTCTTCCACTCCCGGGAGGATCTTCAGCGCCGTGAAGGGATATTTGTTGAGCGCGACGAGCCGCTCGATGTTGTGCGAAATCGCGTCCTCTTCCTCTTCGTCGAGCCCCTTCTTGTCGTCCAGGTTCTTCAGGAACTCCCGAATGAGCTTGCTCGTTGGCTTCCCGGAGCTCCAGAGTTCGGAGATGTTGGGGATGAACTCGGGATCCTTCCGGATGGCGGCATCCGACACTTCGAACTTCCCGTCGCGCGGCCGGAAGGCGATCTCCACGCGCACCTGACGGAACTCCTCATCCAGGACAGCGTGCCCTCTGAAAACGGCGAAGAGGGACGTCAGGCGCTGCTGGCCATCCACGACGAGCAATTGCGGCACCTTGCTTTGCTTGGCCCCGGTGCCGATCTGACGGGTCCCCTGCACGTTCTCGTTGGTCCAAAAGAGCAGGTAGCCGACCGGATAGCCCCGGTACATCGAGTCGAGAAGGTCGCGGACCTTGGTCCACTTCCACACGAAGGGGCGCTGGATGTCCGGAAGCCCGATGTCGCCCAACTCAACGTAGGAGAGCAGGTTGTCGAGATGGTACTCGACCCGCTCGAAGAGGATCGGCGGAGTCTTGATGGCGACCGCGCGGGGCCGTGGCGTGTCCTGCTCGGACTCTTCCTCACCGCCTCGCGTGGCGAACACGGGCGCGGGCAGCGTCTTGCCCAGGGCCACCTGGAGGCAGGCCAGCGCCCCGGGCGAGTGCAACCGGTAGGTCGGGGGCTGCCTCGCGGTGTCCGCGGCAATCCGCAGGAAGTCGGCGAAGGGCGCACGGAGCTGGTCTACGAGTTCCACGAAGCTCTCCGCCGACAGCTCGATGAGCTGTGTCGAGGGGAAGGTCGAGAACTCCTTGTCCCAGACTCCGTGGGTATCCAGGAGCCCGGCCAACTCCTCGGAGAGGCGCGTCGGCGGCAACCCGAGGTAGACACTGCCCTTGGATAGCCCCACGGCGAGGAGCTTGCCGACATTGAGGCTCACCTGGCGCTTGCGGAGCGTCACGCTCCAGCGCGACTCCCCCAAGCCATGCGCCTGCTGAATCGCCTCGGTGAAGAAGGTAAGGCAACGCGTGCGCAGCGCTTCATTCGGGTATAGCGCGTTCACGATTGCTTCTGCGGACGCGGATTCGAGCCGATCGATTGCCACCTGGATTCCCCACCTCGATAAGGCAGCGCCCGCCATCGCAAGAGGCGCGTGCCCTGGAATGGGCGCAGGATATGACAGACGCCTTCCGCCACCAATCGCGCCCCCGGCACGCGCCGTCACGCACATACGGTGATTCCGAAACGCACAGGAGATGGCGTACGCGACGGCACTCCCGGCGTGACACCGCTACAGAGCCGCTCCCCGCCCCCCAGGGCAAACACAGTGTCTCCCGCGGACACCGAGCGTCCCCGGGCTGCCCGGAAGTCGACGTTGGGGTACGTGGGGCTACCTACAAAGCAGGCCGCTCGTCGGATACTATCCCGCGGGGGGTATCCACATGCGTGTCTTCTCGTCGGCCAGCGGGTCTCCCGCCCATCACGAGGTGCTGCAAGGGGGCGGCGAGATGGGCGCGCTCATGCGCGCGCTCGACTGGTCCCGCACGCCCGTGGGTCCCGTGGAGTCGTGGCCGCAGAGCCTTCGTACCGTCCTCTCCATCCTCCTCACCAGCCGGCACCCCATCTTCCTCTGGTGGGGCCAGGAGCTCGTCCAGTTCTACAACGATGCCTACCGGCCCATCCTCGGCGCCACCAAGCACCCCAGGGCGCTCGGGCAGCGCGGGCGCGAGTGCTGGACGGAAATCTGGGACGTCATCGGCCCCATGATTCAGTCCGTGATGGAGCGCGGCGAGTCCACCTTCATCCAGGATGGGATGCTGTGCCTCGACCGCAACGGCTACCTGGAGGAGACGTACTTCACCTACGCCTACTCCCCCATCAAGGACGAGTCCGGAGGCACCGGCGGCGTCTTCGTCGCGTGTACGGAGAGCACCGAGCGCATCCTCGGGGAGCGGCGCCTCCAGATGCTGCGCGAGCTGAGCGAGTCCACCAGCAAGCTGCAGAGCGCCGAGGAGGTGTGCCGCAAGGCCGAGGGCGTGCTGGCCTCCAACCCCCATGACATCCCCTTCGCCCTGCTCTACCTCTCGGACAAGCGGGGCCAGACGCTGCACCGGGTGGGGACGGTGGGCCTGGCGCCGGACAGCGCCGCCGCTCCGTCCACGCTCGAGGCCGGGGACGCCCACGCGCCGTGGCCCCGGGTCCGCGGGGAGGCCGTCCTCATCGAGCCCCTTCCGCCCTCCCTCGGCCCGCTTCCTGGAGGCCCCTGGCCGGAGGCCCCCTCGTCGGCCCTGGTGCTCCCCCTGTCCGCGCCCGGCCAGGACGAGCCCGCCGGCCTGCTCGTGGTGGGCATCAGCCCGCGCAAGGCGCTGGACGCGAAGTACCGCGGCTTCCTCGAGCTGACCGCCACGCACATCGCCAACGCCCTCACCAACGCCCGAGCCTATGAGCACGAGCGGCAGCGCGCCGAGGCGCTCGCGGCGCTGGACCGGGCCAAGACGGACTTCTTCTCCAACGTCAGCCACGAGTTCCGCACGCCCCTCACGCTGCTGCTGGGGCCCGCCGAGGACAGCCTCGCCGACTCCGAGCAGCCCCTGCCTCCCCGCCAGCACGAGCGCCTGGAGGTCATCCACCGCAACGCGCAGCGCCTGCTGCGGCTCGTCAACACGCTGCTGGACTTCTCCCGCATCGAGGCCGGGCGCATGCGGGCCCACTTCCGCCCCACCGACCTGGCCGCGCTCACGGCGGACCTCGCCAGCACCTTCCGCTCGGCCATCGAGCGCGCGGGCATGCGGCTCGAGGTGCACTGTCCCCCGCTCCCCGAGCCCCTCTTCGTGGACCGGGAGATGTGGGAGCAGATCGTCCTCAACCTGCTGTCCAACGCCTTCAAGTTCACCCTCGCGGGGGAGATCCGCGTCACGCTCGGGCTCGAGGAGGGAGAGCGTGTGCGGCTCTCGGTGACGGACACGGGCACGGGCATCCCCGCGAGCGAATTGCCGCACGTGTTCGACCGCTTCTACCGGGTGCGGGGCGCGAGGGGCCGCACCCATGAGGGCAGTGGAATCGGGCTCGCGCTGGTGAAGGAACTCGTCCGGCTGCATGGCGGCGCGGTGGAGGCCCACAGCGGCGAGGGCCAGGGCAGCACCTTCACCGTGTCGCTCCCCCGGGGCTCGGCGCACCTGCCGGCGGAGCACCTCCAGGCGGAGCCGCCCCTGGCTTCCACGCGGCAGGGCGCCACGGCCTTCCTGATGGAGGCGGCGCAATGGGAGGCGGGCCCGGCGCTCACCAAGCAGGTGTCTCCGACGCGCGTCCTGCTGGCGGACGACAACGCGGACATGCGCGCCTACGTCCAGCGGCTGCTCGCGGACTGGTGGACGGTGGAGGCCGTGGCCAACGGGACGGAGGCCCTCGCCGCGATTCGCGAGCGGACGCCCGACCTCGTGCTGTGTGACGTGATGATGCCGGGGCTGGACGGCTTCGGGCTGCTGCGGGAGCTGCGCGCCCATCCGGTGACCGCCTCCACCCCCGTCATCCTCCTGTCGGCGCGCGCGGGCGAGGAGGCGGCCATCGAGGGACGGAAGGCGGGGGCGAACGACTACCTGGTGAAACCCTTCTCGGCGCGGGAGCTCGTGTCGCGCGTGCAAGCCCAGCTGGAGGTGGCCCGGGCCCACGCCGAGGCCCGCACGCGGCTCCACACGCAGCTCATGCAGGCCCCTTTGCCGGTGGCCATCTTCTCCGGCCCCGAGCTCGTGTACGAGCTGGCCAACCCGCGCTACCTGGAGCTGGTGGGCCGTCAGCCGGGCGCGGTGGGCAAGCCCGTCCGGGCCGTCTTCCCCGAGCTGCCCCATGATGCCCCCGTCTTCCAGATGTTGGAGGAGGTGTACGCGAGCGGCCGGGCCTTCACGGCGGACGAGTACCGCATCCCCTTCGACAAGCGCGGGGTCGGTGTCCCCGAGGACAGGTACTTCCAGCTCACGTGCCAGCCCATGCGCGATGAGAAGGATTGCGTCGTGGGCGTCATGGTGGTGGCCACGGACGTGACGGCCCAGGTGCTCGCGCGCACCCAGGCGCAGGAGGCCGACCGGCGCAAGGACGAGTTCCTCGCCATGCTGGCCCACGAGCTGCGCAATCCCCTGGCCGCCCTGAGCACGGCCCTCGAGGTGATGAAGCGCTCCCGCGGCGACGAGGCCCGCGAGGCGCGCCTCCGGGAGCTCTGCGATCACCAGATGCACTGCCTGGTGCGCATGGTGGATGACCTGATGGACGTGTCGCGGATTACCCGGGGCAAGGTGGAGCTGCGCAAGCAGGAGGTGGACCTCTGCTCCATCGTCCAGAACACGGTGGAGACGCTCCGGCCCCAGCTGGAGGCGCGCGGACACGAGCTGAGCGTGACGTTCGCCTCGGGCGGTTTCCGCTTGGAGGCGGATGCCACGCGCCTGGAGCAGGTGGTCTCCAACCTGCTCTCCAACGCCATCAAGTACACGGACCCGGGAGGCAGCATCGCCCTGCGCGTGGGGCGCGAGGAGGTAGGCGGGGCCCTCTGGGCGGTGCTCCGGGTGAGGGACACCGGGCGAGGCATTCCCCGGGACATGCTGGACAAGGTGTTCGAGCTGTTCGTCCAGGTGGATGCGGCGATCGACCGTTCCGCGGGAGGGCTCGGGATTGGCCTGACGTTGGTGAAGCGGCTGGTGGGCATGCATGGAGGCACCGTCCACGCGCACAGCGAGGGGCCCGGCAAGGGCAGCGAGCTCGTCGTCCGGCTCCCGTTGTCCGGCGAGGCGCCCCGGAGCGCGTGGACGCCGCGTCCGCTGCCGCGCCCGGCGCCCACGCTCCAGCCGGGGTGCCGGGTGCTGGTGGTGGAGGACCGCGCCCCCGTGCGCGAGACGCTGCGGGTGCTGTTGCAGGGCCTGGGGCACGAGGTGACGGTCGCCACCGAGGGCCTGGAGGGAGTCACCAAGGTGCTGGAGTCGCGGCCGGACGTGACGCTGGTGGACGTGGGGCTGCCGGGCATCGACGGCTATGAGCTGGCCCGGCGGGTGCGCGCTTCCAGGGGCGGGGGCTCCCTCTACCTGGTCGCGCTCACCGGCTACGGCGGCGCGGAGGCGCAGGCGAAGGCCCTGGAGGCCGGCTTCGACCTGCACCTCGTCAAACCCCTACGCGAGAGCGATCTGCTCGAGGTCCTGGAGGGCGCGCGCGCGAAAGACGAAGGCCGGGGACTTCCGCACTGACCCCGGCTCCGCGGCGAAGTGAGGCACATCCGGGCGAGGTGTGATTACCTTCCGCGCCCGCGGGCCCGGAGGCCCGCGGTCCTCTTCGTCCGGAGCCCGAATGCCGTCCTGGTCCACCGTGTCACGCGCGCTCGCCGCGTTGGCGCTTCTTCCTACCCTGGCACTGGCCGCTCCCAAGGCCGGGGCAGCGCCCACCTCGCGCCCGGCGAAGCAGTACACGCTCGAGCAATTCATGAGCACGGCGTCTGTGTTTGGCGCTTCCTTCTCCCCGGACGAGAAGCGGGTGCTCTTCTCGTCGGATGCAACGGGCGTCTTCAACGCCTTCTCCGTGCCGGTGGCCGGTGGCAAGCCCACCCAGCTCACCCGCTCCACCACGGACGGCACCTATGCGGTGAGCTACTTCCCCCGGGACGAGCGCTTCCTCTTCGCGCGGGACCAGGGCGGCAACGAGCTGTACCACCTCTACGTCCGCTCGCCGGACGGCGAGGAGAAGGACCTCACCCCGGGCGACAAGCACCGCGCCACCTTCCACGGATGGAGCCCTGATGGCTCGGCCTTCTACGTCCAGAGCAACGAGCGCGACGAGCGCTTCATGGACCTGTACCGCTACGACGCGAAGACCTACGCGCGCACCCTGTTCTTCCAGAACGATGGGGGCTACGACCTGGGCGCCGTGTCCCCGGACGGGAAATGGCTCTCCCTGGACAAGTCCCGCACCATGTCCGACCGCGATGTGTCCCTGTATGCCATTGCCACGAAGGAGCTGAAGCACCTCACCCCGCACCAGGGCAGCGCCCTCTGGAAGACGGCCACCTTCGACCCGGCCTCCTCGGCGCTGTACCTGCTCACCAACGACGGCTCGGAGCTCACCCGCGTGGTGCGCTACGTGCTGGGCAGCGGCAAGCTCGAGGAGGTGGAGAAGGCGGACTGGGACGTGATGTACACGTCCTTCTCTCCGAATGGAGCCTGGCGCATCACCGGCCTCAACGAGCACGGCCGCACCCTCCTGCGCGTGCACGAGGGGAAGACGGGCAAGCCGCTCGCCCTGCCTCCGTTCTCCGCGGGCTCCATCACCGACGTGGTGCTGGCTCGCGGCGAGAAGCGCATGGCCTTCTACCTGACGGGTGACCGCGCCCCGAGCAACCTCTACGTCTATGATTTCGGCACCAAGAAGGCCACGCGGCTGACGGACTCGCTCAATCCAGACATTGACGCGAACGACCTGGTCGAGTCCGAGATGGTGCGCTTCAAGTCCTTCGACGGGCTGGAGATTCCCTGCGTCCTCTACCGGCCGCACCAGGCTACGGCGGACCACAAGTTGCCCGCGATCGTCTGGGCTCACGGCGGTCCCGGAGACCAGACGTCCCGGGGCTACGACGGGTTCATCCAGTACCTCATCCACCAGGGCTACGTGGTGCTCGGCGTGAACAACCGCGGCAGCTCCGGCTATGGCAAGACGTTCCTCGCCGCGGATGATCAGAAGCACGGCCGCGAGCCGCTGCGCGATATGGTCGAGGCGAAGAAGTACCTCGCCAGCCTCCCGTACGTGGACGGCTCGCGCGTGGGCATCTTCGGCGCCAGCTACGGCGGTTACATGGTGCTGGCCGCCCTCACCTTCCACCCGGACGTCTTCGACGTGGGCGTGGATGCCTTCGGCGAGTCGGACTGGGTGAGCACCCTGAAGAACATTCCTCCCTACTGGGAGTCCTTCCGCCAGGCGATCTACCAGGAGGTCGGCGACCCGGAGAAGCAGGAGGAGATGCTGCGCTCCATCTCTCCCCTCTTCCACGCGGAGAACATCCGCAAGCCGCTGCTCGTCATCCAGGGCGCCAATGATCCCAAGGTGCTCAAGTCGCAATCGGACGCCATCGTCGAGGCCCTCCGGAAGAACGGCCAGCCCGTCGAGTACCTGGTCCTCCCCGACGCGGGCCATGGCTTCGGCAACAAGAAGAACGAGGCCGAGGTCTCCGCGCGCATCGCCGCCTTCCTGGAGCAGTACCTCGGGAAGACCCGGGCCCGAGCCTCGGAGTAGACTGCGCCCATGCGCTTCCAGCCGCCCTGGGGCGGGGCCTTCCGCCTCCACACCTTCCATCACCACACCCCCGAGGC
The DNA here is from genome assembly GCF_045802675.1 of Archangium sp. Lineage (GTDB taxonomy): Bacteria > Myxococcota > Myxococcia > Myxococcales > Myxococcaceae > Archangium. Next base: position 107,343 of record NZ_JBJMQO010000110.1, read on the forward strand.
CCTGCCCGAGGGCACCGTCAACGCCATCCGCTCCGCCATCCTGGGCTCGCCCCTGCTCGGCGAGAGCAACCTGACGGATCAATTCTCCGGCACGTATGGCTTCTCCATCACGTTCCGGCGCGAGGGCCTGTCCGAGGTGACGGGCCGCTTTCCGGCCTTCGCGCCCTACCTGGAGAAGGCGCTCCTGCCGGACTGCAATGCCTTCCTGCTCAACCCGCTGCTGGTACAGAACGGGCGCGGGGTGGAGGCGCACATCGACCGGAGCATGGAGTATTACGGGGAGGGCATCGGCAGCCCGTTCGCCGTGAGCGTGCTCTACGTCCATGTGCCGGAGCAGCTCGCGGGCGGCGAGTTGCGGCTGTATCACCGCGGCAGGCGGGTGGCGGCGGTGAGGCCCACGTCGCGCTCGTGGGTGATGTTCCGGGGCGATCTCATGCACGAGGTCGTCTCGATTCAAACCGGGGCCCCGGCGCTCGCGGAGGCGCGCATCAGCCTGGTGATCGAGCAGTACCGCGTGTCCGAGTCCAAACTGGCGGGGGTGCCGCATTTCGAGCTGAGGACCCGCGACGGGGTGGTGAGCGCATGAGTGAGCTGGCGATGGAGGTCTGGGTGGCGCGGCCCCCGAGCGCTGTCTTCGCGGCCATCAAGGAGCCCTTCCAACTGCGGCGCTGGTACGGAGCCCCGCCGGGCGCCGTGCGACTCGGGGAGAGCGGCGGAGAGCCCGTGGGCGAGCTGTTCCGGGTGCACCTGCTCGACGAGCACGGGAAGCCCTTCGTCCAGAGGGGCCGCGTCGTCGAGGTGCTCGAGGACGAGGGCGTCGTGCTGGAGCTGGCCTGGGAGGGCGGTGGGGCTCTCGGCCCCGAGCCGACGCGGGCCTCGCTCATGCTCCGCGCCCAGGACGACGGCACGCGGATCGAATTGCGCCAGGGCCCGTTCTCGAGCCCCGAGGAGCAAGAGGCCCACCGGGCGTATTGGGAGCTGTGCCTGGAGCGGCTGAAGCGCGTCGTGTCCGGAGAGGCCGTGCCCTGCTTCGAGGAGTGCTGGGAGGAGTCGAGCGGCTTCGTCGAGCCGCTCGGCATGGCGGCGTACGCGGTGCTCGCTGGCGTGAGAGAGGCCGGAGCCTCGCCGGAGACGCTCGCCCAGCTCGAGGAGACGCTCTACACGCACCTCGCTCGCTTGCCCGAGGAGACCGCGCGGGTGCTCGGCGCGGTGCTTCGCGAGCGCCTCAAGGCCGGACTCCCGCGCCGCTGAGCCGCTACACCTTGAGGCGGATGGCTCCGGGGAGGATGGAGATGCGGCATGGCAGCTTGCCGGGCACCTCGCCGTCCATCTCCAGGAGCACCTCCTCGTCGCTCTCGGCCTCGAGCACGCGGCACTGCGAGTAGCGCGTCTTGGCCCAGGTGATGTGGTCGCCGTTGTAGACGCCCTTGGACTTGAGGACGAAGTCGGCCAGGCCGTAGTCGTGCCAGAGGGTCAGGTCGAAGAGCCCGTCGTTGGTGACGGCCTTGGGCGCCACGCACATGCCGCTGCCGAAGTAGCGGCCGTTGGACGCGGCCACCACGGTGATGCCCAGCTCCTCGGGCTCGCCACCGTCCACGCGCAGGCGCACCTTGCGGTCCTTGTACTTCGCCATGCCCTTCACGGTGCCCCACAGGAAGCTCAGGTTGCCCCCGAGCGCCTTGCTGCTGCGGTTCACCTCGTAGGCCACCGTCGCGCTCACGCCGAACGAGGCGATGTTGGCGAAGTAGCGCGACTCCTTCTGCCCCTCGTGGTTGACGTACTCGACGAGCCCCACGTCGAAGGGCTCGGTCGTGTCCGTGCGCAGCCGCGCCAGCGCCGAGTCCAGGTCCAGCTCCCAGCCGAAGGCGCGCCGGAAGTCACCGCCCGTGCCCCGGGGAATGAGACCCAGGGCCGCCTTCGGGTTGATGGCCTTGCCCTCGGCGAAGAAGCCGTTGACGACCTCGTTGATGGTGCCGTCACCGCCCACCGCGGCGATGCACTCGTAACCGTCCGCGAGCGCATCGCGCGTCAGGCGCACCGCGTCCATGGCGCGCTCGGTGAATCCGAAGCCGAAGTCGCCGATCGCCCGGGTCACCTGTCCCGAGATCTCCGCCCAGCGCTTGCCCGTCTCGCCTCCGGCACTGCGCGGATTCACCACGAGGAACGTCTTCATCCGAGGGTTCCACCCGATGGAAACGGGGTTGGTTACTTCTGCGGCGGCGGCGTGGGGCGCACGTGCACCTCGCGCAACTGCCGGTCGTCCACGTCGCCCGGCGCGCCCGTCATCAGGTCCGTGCCCATCTTCGTCTTGGGGAACGGGATGACGTCACGCAGCGACTCGGCGCTCGTCAGCAGCATCACCAGGCGATCCATGCCCAGCGCGATGCCTCCGTGCGGCGGCGCGCCGAACTTCAGCGCGTCCAGCAGGAAGCCGAACTTCGCCCGCGCGTCCTCGTCCGAGATGCCCAGCGCCTTGAACACCTCGCTCTGAACTTTCGGATCGTGGAGCCGGATCGATCCGCCGCCGATCTCGAAGCCATTCAAGACCACGTCGTAGCGGTGGCACTTCACGCGGCCCGGGTCGGTGAGCAGGTACGCCACGTCCTCGTCGTGCGGACGGGTGAAGGCGTGGTGCGCCGCGGCCCACGTCTTCGTCTCCTCGTCGTACTCGAAGAGGGGCGGGTTCACCACCCAGAGGAACTTCCACACGCCGCCGCTGCCGTACTCCGGAATCAGCCCGAGCTTCTTGGCCACGTGCACGCGCAGGTTCGCCATCACCGTGTGCACCAGCGACTCGCGGCCGAACTGGAACACGATGAGGTCGCCCGTCTTCGCGTTGCACGCCTGGTTGATGGCCTGGCGCAGCGCGGGGGTGATCGTCTTGGACAGCGGGGACTGGGTCCACTCACCGCCCTCGCCCACCTTGGCGCGGGCGAGCCCCTTGGCGCCGTTCTGCTTGGCGAAGTCCTCGAGCTTGTCGCTCTCCGCGCGGCTCATCGGCTTTTCCGCGGGGATGACCATGGCCTTGACGATGCCGCCCTGCTCCACCGCCTCGAACATCATCGGCACGCCACCGCCCGCGCCGTGCTGGCGGATGAGGTCCGTGAGGACGACGTGCTCCAGCCCGAAGCGCAGGTCCGGCTTGTCGTTGCCGTACTTCGCCATGGACTCGTAGAAGTCCATCCGCATGAAGGGCGTGGGGATGTCGATGCCCAGCACCTCGCCCCACAGCCGTTTGATGAGCCCCTCGATGATGGTGAAGATGTCGTCCTGGGTGACGAAGCTCATCTCCACGTCGATCTGCGTGAACTCGGGCTGCCGGTCCAGGCGCAGGTCCTCGTCGCGGAAGCACTTGACGATCTGGAAGTAGCGGTCGAAGCCCGCCACCATGAAGAGCTGCTTGTAGAGCTGGGGGCTCTCGGCCAGGGCGTAGAACTTGCCCGGGTTGAGGCGGCTGGGGACGAGGAAGTTGCGCGCGCCGCCCGGGGTGTACTTGCCCATGAAGGGCGTCTCGAGCTCCAGGAAGCCGTTGCCCACCATGTACGAGCGCGTCAGCGCGTTCATCTTCGAGCGCGTCATCAGCGACTGCTGCAGCGGCCGGCGGCGCAGGTCCAGGAAGCGGTACGCCAGGCGCTTCTCCTCGGAGGTGTCGATGTTGTCCTCGACGAGGAAGGGCGTGGGCTCGGAGCGGTTGAAGATGGTCAGGTCCGTGGCCTTGATCTCGATCTCACCCGTCTTGAGCTTGGGGTTGACCTGGGTGCCGCGCGAGGCGACCTTGCCCTTGATGCCGATGCAGTACTCGAGCCGCAGCTGGCCCGCGGTCTCGTGGGCCCCCTTGGCGATGTCCGGCTCGAAGACGACCTGGGTGAGGCCCTCGCGGTCCCTCAGGTCGATGAAGACCGCGCCACCATGGTCTCGCCGGTTCTGCACCCAGCCGAAGAGGACGACCTCCTCACCGATGTTGGCCTTGGTGAGCTGCCCGCAGGTATGAGTACGCTTGACCTCGGTAATGAACGGGACCGCCATGACACCGCCTGCAGAGAGGGGGGGTTGAAGGGCGGCACCATAGAGAGCGTGGAAACGATGCGTCAAGGAATCCGAGAAGACGCCCGAGGGCCCGTCATCCGGAGATTGGCGCTCGCCCTGGGCGGCGCGCTGGCCCTGCTCACGGCCCCGGAAGCCCACGCCGCGGGCTCGGTGATGGCCGAGGCCACCGCCGGCGGCTCCCTGCGCACCTGGACGCTCCTGGGCGACCTGGAGCTGCGCAAGGACGAGACCTTCCTCACGCTCGGCTACACCGGGGCGCGCACCGGGTCGGACACCGCCCTCTCCCACCAGCTGTCGGCCGGCGTGGACCACGCCCCCTCCGAGCACTGGCTCCTCTCGGGCCTCGTCAACGTGGGCCTGCCCAAGACGAGCACCACCGCGCTCTCGCCCGAGCGGCCGCTGCTCGGCCTGCCGGCCCTCAACGCCCGCGGCGGCTACCACAGCCTGGGGGTGCAGCTCGCCGCGGGCTATGACTCGGCCGGCTTCTCGGACGTGGAGTATGGGTTGGACGTGGGCCTGGGCCTCACCCGCTACGGCCTGCGGCGCGAGCTGTTCACCCGCCAGGACGGGAGCAACGAGAGCCTCTACCACCGCGAGGAGCCCCTCTTCCTCGCCCGTCCCTCGGTGGGCGCGCGGCTGGTGCTCCTCGACAAGTGGGAGCTGGGCCTGCGCGGCGGCCTCTCCCTCTACAGTGGAGACCCGTTGAGCGCCGGCCAGTTCACCCAGGAGGAGCTGACGGAGGTGCTGCGCCGTTACACCAACGCCGCCGAGGGCCGCCTCCTCCTGAAGAACTTCACCCAGCGTCGCATCCAGGAGCTGGCCGTGGACCTGTCGGGCCGCCTGCTCGGGGTGAACGCCCTCACCGGCTTCCCGAGCGCCCCGGCGCTCTTCGATGTCAAGCCCTCGGTGGCGTACCGCTTCAGCACCCGGGTGCGCGGGCAGCTCTCCTACGCCTTCACCCGCTACGTGCCGGGCGAGGGGTATGCGCACGTGCTGGGCACCCGCTGGACGTTCAAGCTGTCCGGGTCCGTCCGGCTGTGGGCCTCGCTCTCCCTGCAGTCGGACCGGGTGGAGGGGGAGCCGCCCCTGCGCTCGGGGCTCGCCACGCTGGGCTCCGAGCTGACCTTCTGAGGCAGCCGGCTGAGCCGTCTTCAGGTGGCCACCGGACCCGTAGTAAGAAGCATGACATGGTCCGAAAGCTGACAGCCGCCGCCGCGGTCGCGACGCTCGTCGTGTCGTGCGCGCCGCCAACCCAGAAGCCCACGAAGGTGCGTGCGCTCGTGCTCTCCAGCAATGGCGAGTACGTGCCCACGGAGGTCTCGCTCCAGACGGTCACGGACATCGTGACCCTGGAGGGCGACGTGGTGAAGATGCAGGGGGGCGCTCGCATCCTGCTGGACTCGAACGACCCCGAGGCCCGGGCCGCCCAGACGGAGGAGGCCTTCACGCGGGCGCTGCTCAAGGACGCGGGCCGTGAGGTCACCGCCAGCTACATCACCGACGAGCAGGGCGTGCTGTGGCCGGCGGACTTCCACACGTGGAACCTCGTCACCACGTATTACAACTTCGAGCGCGCCTGGGACTACTTCACCACGACCGTCAACGTGAGCAAGTCCGAGCTGCCGCAGATGACGGCGTACTACTTCCCCGAGTTCACCCTCAAGGACGCCAGCGACAAGCCGCAGCGCGACAACGCCCTCTTCTTCGCGCCGGTGCAGGCCTTCATGGTGCTGCCCTTCGAGTCCATCCAGAAGGCGCCGCTGGCCATCAACGCCTCGGTGCTCACGCACGAGTACTCGCACCTGGTCTTCAACCGCCGCGTGTATGGCGGCCGCTCCATCCCCGTGGCCATCAACGCGTGGACGGCGGGAGGGGCCACGCCGGCGCTCAACGCCATCAAGTCGCTGGACGAGGGCCTGGCGGACTTCCACGCCTACGTGGCCTCGTGCAAGTCCACCTTCGGCTGCAACACGCGCGTGCTGGCCACCTCCTTCGAGAGCTCGGTGGAGCAGGACCGCGACCTGTCCAACGCGACGAAGAACTGCATGACGGACACGCTGCTCGAGCAGCTCTACAACACCAACTTCAACGCCTTCAGCGGGCGCGAGTACCAGGTGGGCACCATCCTGGCGAGCTCGCTCTACTTCGCGGCCCAGAGCGAGGGAGACCGGCAGGAGCTGGCGCGCTCGGTGGCGGCGGCCTACTCGGACACGACGCCGTCGAAGTATGGCTTCAACCAGCTGGCCCAGGCGGCGCTCGAGGACCAGTCGAAGTTCACCTTCGACGTGGGCGCGCGCTCCATCGTCCGGCACATCACCAACGTCAACCTGAAGCAGCGGGTGTGCAGCCAGTTCGCCACCCGCCTGCTGCCCATCGAACTGCTCACGGGCACCGTGGACGATTGCCCGGCCAGCACCACCACCGTCACTGGCGTCTGCCCGTAGGAACACCCATGAGGACCGCTGCCGTGCATTCTTGGATTTTGCCCTGCCTCCTCGGGGGTCTCACGCTCGCCACGCCCACGTTCGCCCAGAACGAGGACGACCCCTACGCCTACCCGGACGACGAGTCGTCCGAGCCGAAGAAGCCCGCGCGCCACCAGCGCGAGCCGGACGAGGACAGGCCCTACGCCTACCCGGACGAGGACAAACAGCCCGAGCACCAGCGCGCCCAGCGCCGGCGCAAGACCCGCGAGGAGGACCGGTCGAAGGAATTCCGCGAGGTCTCCGAGGAGCAGGACGAGAAGGACTTCGAGCACCTGTCGAACACGGACGATCCGAACACGGGCGTGGCCTTCGAGGCGCTCGGCGGGGTGATGTTCCTGAGCAGCCCGCGCGGGACGTTGCTGGGGGATCCGCTGGCGGCGGTGGGCGGGCGCTTCACGTGGGAGTACGGCCGGCTGCTGAACACCGAGGCGCTGCGCGAGACGCTCTGGTTCGACGTGCGCTACACGTACGCCGGGCAGCGCGAGGGCACGGCGCTGATCGTCGGTGACACGCGGCTGCACTACGCGACGATCGCTCCGGCGTACGAGCTGACGTTCGGAGAGGGCTCGGACTACGGCATCTACGCGCAGGTGGGCGGAGGCATCGCGTACGAGCACACGACGCTGGAAGTGGGCGGCAAGCAGACGCCGGTGGACGGCTTCAAGTCGCTCATCCAGTACGGCGTGGGCGTGCGAGGCCGGACGAGGCTGTCGATGGAGTCGAACGTGCGGCTGTCCTGGCGGTTGGAGCTGATGCGCTTCCGCCGTGGCTACCAGGACGACACGTTCATGGGCGCGAGCCTCGGCACCGCGTTCTGAAGCACCCGCGCTCCCCTCCCCCTGACCTGAAGCAAAAACCCCTCTCCCACCGGGAGAGGGACGGGGTGAGGGTATCGAGCCTCCCAAGATTGAACCCGTGTGAGCCTTCATTGAACGCGGCACCGCTGGCGAACGATTCCTGGGAGCACGCACACGGATAGAGACGCCGCGCCCGCCGCCCAGCGGTCACGGCTCCGGGGGCGGACTGTCGAGGCCCCTGAGCTGCTCCTCGGCCATCCGCCGGTATTGCGGCACGATCTCCACGGCCAGCACGTCACGCATCTGCTGGCGCGCACCTTCGAGATCGCCCGCGTCCCGAAGGCTCGTCATCCGGTACATCGCACGCAGGAATCGACGTTGGCCATCCCGCAAGCGAGAAAGAATCATCCCCATGAGTGCCTCGGCGCCTTCCGGGCTCTTGAGGGCTTCTTCCGTCTCGGCCTCGCTCACGGCTGCCGTGGGGGCCATCCGGCGCAGAAGGGCGCGCACGTCGTCGGTGAGTTCCAGAGCGTGTCCCTGCTGAACGCGCTGGGAAAGGGCAGTGAGCTGCGGCCGGTCGTTCAGGCCCGGATTGATTTGCCCGGTTGCGCGTACCTCCGCCAGCCCGGTCAACTTCTCCAGGCCAATTTCGGCCTGTTCCCGGTAGAAGGGAACGACCTCCACGGCGAGCACGTCACGCATGATTTGCCGTGCCCCATCAAGATCGCCCGCGTCCCGTAGGTCGTAGGCCCGGTTTTGAGCACGACTCAGCCGCCACGAACCATCAAAAATGCGTCGCCAGACTTCCTGTAGCAGAGTCGTAGCGGTGGTCGGGCTGTGGAGGGCGCTCTGTGCATCCTCGTCGCTGATGGCCACCTCGCGGGCGCTTCGCAGGAGAAGAGCGCGCGTTTCTTCGGTGTGCACCAGGGGCTCACCTTGCTCCAGGACCTGTTTTGCCAGCGCCCCAATGGGGTCCCAATCAATCTTTCTGTCAGACATTGCTGCTCGAAAATGACGCTCGCTGACAGTCTTTACGACGCGCTCATCGCGGCGAAGCGCGAGCGGCCCAGGCTCAGCAGGTAGAGGGCCACGAAGAGACCCACGACGCACACCGCCGCCACGTAGTGAGCGGGCCCCATGGGGCTCGTCTTGGTGAGCAGGGTCACCACCATCGGCGTGAGTCCCCCGAAGATGGCGTAGGCCACGTTGTACGCGAAGGAGATGCCCGAGAAGCGCACGGCCGCGGGGAAGGCGCGCACCATCACCGTGGGTATCACGCCGACCACGCCGACGCAGAACCCCGTCAGCGCGTACAGCGGAAGGAGATGCCCCGGCTCCGCGGCCACGCCCTGGTAGAGCACGTACGTCATGACGAGCAGCGCGGCGATGCCCAGTCCCAGGGCCCGGCCAGCGCCCCAGCGATCCGCGAGCAACCCAAAGCAGACACAGCCGAGCGTGAGGCTCAGCGTGGCGGCGCTGTTGGCCTCGAGCGCCCGGGCCGGAGCGATGCCATGGAGCTTCTGCATCAGATCCGGCGTCAGGAGGATGACCACCACGATACCGGCGGTGAGCACCCAGGTGAGCAGCATGGACACCACCACCGCGGGGATATGGCCGCGCAGCACGGCCTTGAGCGGCATCTCCTCCACCAGCGCGCGGCGCTGGCGCATCTCCTCGAACACGGGCGTCTCGGCCAACCAGCGGCGCAGGTACACGGCACAGAAGCCGAACACGCCGCCCACGAGGAACGGCACGCGCCACCCGAAGGCCAGCACCTGCTCCGGCGGGTAGAGCTTGTTGATGGCCGTGGCCACCAGCGAGCCGAGCAGGATTCCCAGCGTGAGCCCCGAGGTGAGCGTGCCGCAGGCGAAGCCGACGCGGCGCTCGGGCACGTGCTCGGAGACGAAGACCCAGGCGCCGGGCACCTCGCCGCCCACGGCCGCGCCCTGCAGCATGCGCAGCACCAGCAGCCCCAGCGGCGCCGCGTACCCGATGGTGGCGAACGTGGGCAGAGTGCCGATGAGCAGCGTGGGCACGGCCATCATGAACACGCTCAGCGCGAACATCCGCTTGCGGCCGCTGCGATCGCCGAAGTGCGCCATCACGATGCCGCCCAGGGGGCGCGCCAGGTAGGCCACCGCGAACAGGGCGTACGTCTGCAACTGGCGCAGCCACTCCGCCGTGTCGGCCGGGAAGAAGAGCTGGCCAATCACCTTCGCGAAGAAGACGAAGATGATGAAGTCATAGAACTCCAGCGCGCCGCCGAGCGCCGCCAGGCCCAGGGTCCTGACGTCCTGTGCGGTGAGAGGGCGCTGGGCGTGCGGCGAGTGGGTCTCGGGGCGGGTAGGGGTCGTCACGGGGGGCGATGAGAGCGCGACAGACCCGGGCCGGGCAAGGCAAACCCCCGGGGGCAGGCAGCAAGCCCGGCACCGCGCGGAGCCTCGTACCGCGGTGCCACCCGGCACCCGCGGGCATGGAAAAGATTTCCCCTCGCGGGCCGACAGTTACCTCTCCGCTCACCTCTCACCGATGCAACCCCGCGAATCCACGAGGCCCACCGCTGGCATGGGTGCTGCTTTGAGCCCCGGCGAGGAAGGCGAGTCTGGTTGGGAGGCGGGGAAATGAAGGACGTACAAAAGCGACACCTGGACCCGGTCTGCGGCAAGCACCTGGAGGCGCCCGAGGGCCGCCCGTCCACGGAGTACAAGAAGCGAAAGTATTTCTTCTGCTCGGAGCGCTGCCGCACGGCCTTCGAGCGGCAGGCGGAGCGCTTCCGGATGAACGACCTGGCGCGCGCCGGAGCGCTGATGACGCCGGGGCGGGTGCGCTGGGGCATCGCCTGAGCCCGAGCGGGCTCAGGCGGCGACGCGCAGATCCTTGAGCTTGAGCGACAGCCGCCGCTGACCGCGGAAGGTGTCGAAGCCCGCCTGGAAGGCGAGGTCCACCGGGCCCTCGGTGAGGGCCAGCCGGTCCGCCATGCCGAAGCCGATGGCGTCCACGGTGGGCGCGTCCACCAGGGCCAGCTTGAGGTGGCCGCCGCCTCCGGACTTGGAGGCCAGCACGCGTGGGCGGGCCACCTGGTGGCGCAGCACCAGCACGGGCTCGGGGTTGCCCTGTCCGAAGGGCCCGAGCTTCTGCAGCGCCTCCACCGCGCGCTCGTCCAGGTCGCCCACGCCCACCACCGCGTCCACCTTGCAGCGGGGGATGAGGTCCTCGGGCGTCAGCCGCTGGTGGGCGATGCGCTCGAAGGACTCGCGCAGGGCCGGCAGGTGCCTGGCCTCGATGGTGAGGCCGGCGGCGTGCTTGTGCCCACCGAAGCGGGCGAGCAGGTCCGCGCAGCCGCTGAGCGCGTCGTAGAGGTGGAAGCCCTCGATGCTGCGCGCCGAGCCCTTCCCCACCCCGTCCTTCACGCCCACCATGACGGTGGGCCGGTGGAAGCGCTCCACCACGCGCGAGGCGACAATGCCGATGACGCCCGGGTGCCAGCCGTCCGCGTAGAGGACGAAGCCGCGCGCCTGGTCGGCGCGCTCCTGCGCCTGGGCGAGCGCCTCGGTGAGGATGCTGCTCTCAATGCCCTGCCGCTCGGCGTTGGCCCTATCCAGCACCTGGGCCAGCGAGCGCGCCGCGTCGAGCGACTCGGAGCACAGCAGCTGCAGCCCGAGCGAGGCGTCATGCAGGCGGCCGGCGGCGTTGATGCGGGGCCCCAGGCGGAAGCCCACCTGGCCGGCGGTGACGGGGCTGTCCGCCTCGAGCCCGGCGACCTCCTTGAGGGCGCGCACGCCGTAGCGGCGGCCCGCGGAGAGCTCCTGCAGCCCGTGGTGCACCAGGATGCGGTTGGCGCCGGTGAGGGGCACCACGTCGGCCACGGTGGCCATGGCGACGAGGTCCATCAGCGCCTTGAGGTTGGGCTCCTTGCGGGTGGCGAACCAGCCGTCCTCGCGCAGCTTCTTGCGCAGGCCCATGCAGAGGTTGAAGGCCACGCCCGCGGCGCACAGGTGCTTGGTGGGGTACTCGCAGCCGGGCTGGTGCGGGTTGAGCACCGCCACGGCCGGGGGCAGCGTGGGGGGCACCGTGTGGTGATCCACCACCACCACGTCCAGGCCCAGCTCCCGGGCCCGCGAAATCTCCGCCACGGAAGTGACGCCGCAGTCGAGCGTCACCAGCACGCGCGTGCCGTCGGCGGCGATCTTCTCCACTGCCTGGAGGTTGAGGCCGTAGCCCTCGTCGAGCCGGTGGGGGATGTACGTGGCCGGCCGGGCGCCCAGCTCCCGGAGGAACAGGCAGAGCAGCGAGGTGGAGCACACGCCGTCCACGTCATAGTCGCCGTAGAGGGTGATGCGCTCCTTCTCGCGGAGGGCGCGGAAGAGCCGCTCCACGGCGGCGGCCATGCCCTTCATGCGGAAGGGATCGGGCAGGTCCGCGAGCCGGTCGGACAGGAAGGCCGAGGCGGCCTCGGGGGTGCGCAGGCCCCGGTGCACCAGCACGCGCGCGGAAAGCGGATGCAGCCCGAGCTCGGCGGCCAGCGCCGCTGCCTGCTCCTGGGGCACCTCCGGCATCATCCAACGCACGTTCGCCTCCCCTCCTGGGATAGCCACCCGGGGCTTCCGGGCCAACGAGAATACACCCCCAGTCTACTTTGGAAGTCTCTCCGGGGGAACACGACCTGGGGCTCGTTCATTCGTCCACACAGCGGCCAGGGGGCCGAGCGTCCGTGGGAGGCCTGCCCGGCGGGCCCATTGCCCGGATCGGGGATGCACAGCTTCATCTGCAAACCAGAGAACAAGGAGGACGGCATGACACTCAGGGGTATCCGGATGGTCACCCTGGCGCTCGGGTTGGGGGTGGCCGGTACCGCGATGGCACAGGACGGGTACGGCAAGCAAGGAGATGTGAACGTCTTCTTGGGAGGCGGCATCGGCGGGTACACGGGTGACCTCGGTGGATTGTCCGCCACGGGTCCGACGTGGGGGGTCACCCTCAACGTCCAGCCCTCCAACGTGCTGGGCTTCGAGGTGGGCTACGACGGCTCGAAGAACGACGTGACGGACGACCGCTTCCGCGCGGCGGACGCGCCTTCCTTCATCCGCCATGGGGCCAGCAGCCTGGTGAAGCTGTCCCCCCCGTTGGAGCGCGTCCGCCCCTTCGTGGGAGCGGGGCTCGGGGTGTCCTACGTGTACGTGCGCAACCCGAGCTCGGGCCCGTACGCCTCGGACCTGATGGAGGAGGTGCCGCTGACGGCGGGCCTCGAGTTCAACACCGGCGCGCTGACGGCGGGCATCCGCGGCACCTACCGGGTGCTGGTGGACGACAACTTCGCGGACGCGGCGGTGTCGGGCGACGCGACCGGCGGCATCCTCGACGCCGGCCTCACGGTGGGCGGACGCTTCTGAGGCGCGGCCCCTGAAACACCGAAGGCCCTCGGCTCCGCACCGTCGCGGAGCCCGAGGGCCTGGGTGTGTCCCGCCCGCGGTGGCTCAGGCCACCTTGGGCTGATTGATGCCGCCCTTCTGGCGGGCCTCGCGAGCGGCGGCGCGCTCGTCCAGCCAGATGGTGAGCGGGCTGGCGATGTACACCGACGAGTACGTGCCGACGACGATGCCCACGAGCATCGCCCAGGCGAAGTCGCGGATCTCCCCCACGCCGAAGATGAGCAGGCCGATGAGCGACAGCGCGGTGACGCCCGAGGTGAGGATGGTGCGGGCCAGGGTGTCGTTGACGGCGATGTTGATGACCTCCGCCAGCGGCTTGCCCTTGTACTTGACCATGTCCTCACGGATGCGGTCGTAGATGACGATGGTGTCGTTGACCGAGTAGCCCACGATGGTGAGCAGCGCGGCGATGGCGGTGAGGCTGAACTCGGCGCGGCTGAAGAGGTAGAAGCCGGCCACCATGACCACGTCGTGGAGCATGGCGAGCAGCGCGCCGGGGCCGAACTTGAAGTCGAACCGGAACGCCACGTACACGAGGATGGCCAGCATGGAGTACAGCAGCGCCATGGCGCCGCGGTTGCGCAGCTGCTTGCCCACCTGCGGACCCACGTACTCGGTGCGGCGCATCTCGAAGTCCGGCTTGTCGGCCTGCACGCCGTTCATCAGCGCGGCGCGGATGCGGTCCGCCATGCCGCTGGCGACGACCTGGTAGTCGAAACCCCCGCCCTGCGCCGGGCCCAGCTCGCGCACCTCTTCCACGCCCGTGCCCGTCCCCTCCACCGCCTTCTGGATCTGCTCGCGGGGGAGCGGCTGCTCGGAGCGCAGGTTGATGATGCCGTTGGCCAGGTCCGGGAAGACGCTCTTGATGGGGCCGAGCGCCTGGAGGGCCGTCTTGGCCTGGGCCGCGTTCTGCTCGGTGAGCTGGGTGACGCCGCCCAGGCGCAGCAGGAACGAGTTCTCGTCCGACGAGCCGATGCTCTGCACGGACACGTCGTGCAGATTGCCCGACTCGGCGCGCTTGCGCACGTCCGCCGCGGTGACGGGGTGGTCGAACTTCACCTCCACCACCGTGCCGCCGGCGAAGTCCACGCCGAAGTTGAAGCCGAACACGGCGATGCCCACCAGGATGAGGAGGTTGAGCGCCGTGGAGATGAAGATGGCCGGCTTGCGCTTGCCGATGAAGTCGATGTTCGTCTTGTGCTTGATGATCTGCATCTGCGGTTCCCCCGGGAGGGCTAGACGGACACCGTCTGCGCGTTACGGCCGTGGACGAAGTAGGTCATGAACACGCGCGTCACGAGGATGGACGTGAAGAGCGACGCGAGCAGACCGATGATGAGCGTGGTGGCGAAGCCGCGCACCGGGCCCGTCCCCGTGAAGAAGAGGATGAAGCCGGCGATGAGCGAGGTGACGTGGGCGTCGAAGATGGTCCAGAAGGCGCGGTCGTAGCCCTGGTCCACCGCGACGCGCACCGTCTTGCCGTGGCTGATCTCCTCGCGGATGCGCTCGTTGATGAGCACGTTGGCGTCCACCGCGATACCCAGCGTGAGCACGAAGCCGGCGATGCCCGGCAGCGTGAGCGTGGCGTTGAAGAGCGCCAGGCCGCCCAGGATCAGCAGGCCGTTGAGCAGCAGCGCCACGTCGGCGATGAGGCCCGCGCCCTTGTAGTAGATGGCCATGAAGACGATGACGAGCGCCACGCCCAGACCCGCGGCCAGGCCGCCCTTGCGGATGAGCTCGTCACCCAGCGAGGCGCCCACCTGGCGGATTTCGCCCGTGGTCACCGGCGCCGGCAGCGCGCCCGCCTTGAGGGCCAGCGCCAGCGTCTGCGCGTCCGACAGCTGCTCCTGGATGGGACGGCCACCCGCGCGGCCCATGGTGATGCGGGCCCGGCCGCCACCGATGCGCTCGTTGATGCGCGGCGCCGACTGCACGAAGTCGTCCAGGACGATGGCCATGCGGCGGCCCGTGCCCTTCTCGGTGAGCTGCTCGAACTCGCGCGCGCCGGCCGCGTCGAAGCTGACGTTCACCTCGGGCTCGTTGAGCTGGCTGAGCGAGGCGTCCGCGCCCGTCAGGCTCTCGCCCGTCAGCGGCACGTCCTTCTCCACCAGGTAGGTGCGGTAGCTGTCGCACACGCCCTTCCTCAGCGCGTTGGCCACGCACTCCACCAGCACCTCGCGGTCCTGCGGCACCTTGCCGTGCACGTAGGACAGCAGTGCCTCGCGGTTGGGGCCCTGCAGCTGCGGGAAGCCCTCGGCCGTGGTCACCGTGATGTTGCTGTCCTGCGGCGGCGGGCTCTGCTGGTACGTCTGGCGGAAGAAGTCCGTGGTGTCGTCCACCATGCGGAACTCCAGCTGCGCCGTGGTGCCCACCAGCTCCTTGGCCTGCTCGGGATCATTGCGGCCCGGCAGGGAGATCTGGATGGCGTCGGTGCCCAGCTTGCGCACGTCCACCTCGGCCACGCCCCACTTGTCGATGCGGCGGCGGATGACGAGCATCGCCTGATCCACCGCTTCCTCGCTGAAGCGCTTGACCTGGCCCTCGTCGGGCGCGAGCACCAGCCTGGCTCCGTCGCGCGACACCCGGACGAAATCGGTGAAGGTGGCGAGCACCTCCTTCTCGATGGCGTCCATGGTGGCCGGATCCTGCGCCGTCAACGCCATCTGCAGCGCCTGGGGATCCGTCTCCACGGTCACCTGGCCCAGCTGCTTGTCGTTGATGTAGCGGGCGATCTGATCACCCCGGCGCTCGGTCCTCTTCTGGAGCGCCGTCTTGGTGTCCACCCGCATCACCATGTGGATGCCGCCCTGCAGATCCAGCCCCAGGTTGATGCGGTACTTCGCGGGGGGAGCCCAGTTGGGCAGCTTCTCCTGGATGGCGACCAGGTTGTTACGCTGGCTCTTCTCCACGGAGAACAGCGACACATAGGAAGGCATCAGGAGCCACACGGTCAGCAGCGTCACGCCGATGACCAGGCCCAGCTTCCAGTACCAGCCGCGGTCCATTACTTCTCCTCCTTCTTTTCTTCGGTCTTGGCGGCCGGAGCCGTCGTCTCGCTGGGGACGGCGTACCTGCCGGCCACGGAAGTCTTGATGACGCGGATGCGCACGCCGTTGGCGATCTCGAGCGTCACCTCGCGCTCGCTCACCGCCTGGATGCGCCCGATCATTCCACCCTGGGTGATGACCTCATCACCCTTCTTCAGGCCGGAGACCAGCTCGCGGTGCGCCTTGAGCTGCTTCTGCTGCGGGCGGATCATGATGAAGTACATGATCGCGAACATCCCGAGGATGAGCGCCAACTGCATCATGCCGCCGCCGCCCGGTGCGCCCGCCTGAGCCAGAATCAGAAAGCTGTCTGCCACGAACCGCCTCGCCGCTGTAGTGAGGGTTCCACCCGCCGTGCCGTCCACCACCGGACAACATGACAAGCCGGAAAGGGGGGCCTCTTAGCAGCAGGCACACACCCCGGGCAAGTGAACGGCGAGGCGGACCCGGCCTTTCCGTGCCGCGTCATGCCCGGCCGCTCCCCTCCAGGCGCACTCCTCCCCTGCCGCCGCGGGACCCCAGGAAGCGGCCGTCCGGATGGCCGCTGGAGACTATTTCTTGCGCTCGGCCTCCTGGGCCCGGGCCTTCTCGCGGAAGTCGCGGGCGAAGGTGGCGTAACGGTCCTCGGCGATGGCCTGGCGCACCTGCTTCATCAGCCCGAGGAAGTAGTGGAGGTTGTGCAGGGTGTTGAGCCGCATGGCGAGGATTTCTCCCGCCACGAAGAGGTGGCGCAGGTAGGCGCGGCTGAAGTTGCGGCAGGTATAGCACGAGCAGGCCGGGTCCGCGGGCCTCGGGTCCCTGGCGTAGGTGGCGTTGCGGATGGTGACCTTGCCCTCCGAGGTGAAGAGCAGACCGTTGCGAGCGCAACGGGTGGGCAGCACGCAGTCGAACATGTCCACCCCGTGCTCCACGCAGGTGACCAGGTCCACGGGCGTGCCCACGCCCATGAGGTAGCGCGGCTTGTCCCGGGGGAGCAGCGGAGCGGAGAAGGCCACGCCCTCGTGCATGGCCTCGGGCGTCTCGCCCACGGAGAAGCCGCCGAGCGCGTAGCCGGGCAGGTCCACCGCGCACACCTCCTCGGCGTGCGCCTTGCGCAGGTCCTTGTTGAGGCCGCCCTGGACGATTCCGAAGAGCGAGGAGCGCTCGCGGCCCCAGGCCTTCACGCACCGCTGCAGCCAGCGCGTGGTGCGCGCCAGGGACTTCTCCAGGTAGGCCCGGTCCTCGGTGGACGGCGGACACTCATCGAAGGCCATGATGATGTCCGCGCCGAGCGTCTCCTGAATCTCGATGGAGCGCTCGGGGGTGAGGAGGATGTGGCGCCCGTCCAGGTGCGACTGGAAGGCGGCGCCCTCCTCGGTGATTTTGCGCTTCTCGGCGAGGCTGAACACCTGGAAGCCCCCGCTGTCGGTGAGCATGGGCCGGTCCCAGGAGATGAAGCGGTG
This sequence comes from Archangium sp., assembly GCF_045802675.1. Lineage (GTDB taxonomy): Bacteria > Myxococcota > Myxococcia > Myxococcales > Myxococcaceae > Archangium. The sequence continues at coordinate 124,591 of NZ_JBJMQO010000110.1, forward strand.
CAGGCCGCCCAGCTCCCCCACCAGGTCGTCCCCGGGCCGGAGCATCAGGTGGTAGGTGTTGCCGAGGATGATTTGAGCGTCGAGCGTGAGCAGATCATCCGGCCCCACGCCCTTGACGCTGCCCACGGTGCCCACGGGCATGAAGATGGGCGTCTCGATGAGCCCGTGGGGGGTGTGCAACCGGCCCCGGCGCGCGCGCGTGCCCGAGGCGTCCTCGTGCAGCAGCTCGTAGCGCACCAGGCTCGGCGCGACTCGCGTGTCACCCTTTTGCTTGCGCGGCTCTCCCATTGCGTCGTGTCTCCTACTCCGTCACCAGCATCGCGTCGCCGTACGAGAAGAACCGGTAGCCGGCGGCGACCGCCTCCCGGTAGGCCGCCAGGGTGCGCTCCCGGCCGAGCAGCGCGCTCACCAGCACCACCAGCGTGGAGCGCGGGAGGTGGAAGTTGGTGAGCAGCACGTCCACCTGCCGGAAGGTGAAGCCGGGGCGGATGAACATGGTCGTCTCGCCGGGCCCGGCGCGCAGGCGGCCCGTCTGGGGGTCCGTGGCCGACTCGAGCGTGCGCACCACCGTGGTCCCCACCGCCACCACCCGGCGGCCCTCGGCCCTGGCGGCGTTGACGGCCCGGGCGGTGGCCTCGGAGACGAAGTAGCGCTCCGGGTGCATGTGGTGCTTGTCGAGGTTCTCCTCCCGGACGGGGAGGAAGGTGCCGGGCCCCACGTCGAGCGTCACCTCGACGCGGTGGATGCCACGGGCCGCGAGCGTGGCGAAGGTGGCGTCGGTGAAGTGCAGCCCCGCCGTGGGGGCCGCCACCGCGCCCGAGGCCCGCGCGTACACCGTCTGGTAGCGCTCGGCGTCCGAGGCCTCGGGGGCCCGGGTGATGTAGGGGGGCAGCGGCAGGCGGCCGGCCTTGTCCAGCATCTGGGCGAGCGAGGTGCCCGGCGCGGCGTGGAAGCGCACCCGGTACTCCCCTCCCCCGAGCGCCTCCAGGACCTCGGCCTCCAGCCCCTCGGGGAAGGAGATGCGGGCGCCGGGCTTGAGGCCCTTGGAGGCCTGGCCGAGGCAGATCCACTCGAGCGACTCAGCGGCGCCGCCGAGGGCCTGCGAGGTGAGCGTGGGAGCCGACGGGCGGACGACGAGCAGCTCCACGCGGCCGCCAGTACCGGCCTTGGAGCCGAGGAGCCGGGCGGGGATGACGCGGGCGTCGTTGACGACGAGCAGGTCGCCCTCGCGCAGCAGCCCGGGGAGGCCGGAGAAGTGGCGGTGGGCCCACGCGCCCGAGGAGCGGCTCACCACCATGAGGCGGGAGGCATCTCGGGCGGCCAGGGGGGCCTGGGCGATCTGCGCCTCGGGGAGCTCGAAGTCGTAATCGGAGAGGAGTGACGACACGGGAGGAGGCGCTTGTAACAGCCCGGGCGCCTCGACGAAACGGGTTGTGTCAGTAGAGCTGCTGGAGCTCGGTCCCCGGGTAGTAGTGCAGGAGGATGTCGCGGTAGGTGAGGCCCTCGTCGGCGAGCGCCTTGGCGCCCCACTGGCAGAGCCCGGCGCCGTGGCCGTAGCCGCGGCCGTTGAAGTGCCAGCCGCCGGAGGTTCGCTCCACGTCGAACTCCAGGCTCTTGATCTTCGTGTAGCCGAGCTTCCGCCGGAGCGACACCCCATCGAGCGAGAGGCCGTTGGAGGTGGCCACGCGATTCACCCGGTGGGTGGCGGTGCGGGAGGAGACGCGGAAGCCCTCGGTGGACTGGCCGAGCGCGGAGTGCAGCTCCGAGTCGGAGACGGTGGCGCTCCAGCGGCTGGCGGGCAGACGGCCGCACGGGCAGTCCACGGGCCGCAGGTAGGGGAGCTCGCGCCCGAGGGCGTCCTGGCCGGACTCGGTGCGGCCGCCGCAGGAGGCGTGGAAGTAGGCCTCGATGGGGGCGAGCTCGTAGGTGAGGACCTCGCCACGGGTGGCCTCGACGGCGGCCCGGGTGCGCTCCACCTCGCGCTCGAGACCGCCGTAGACCTGGTGGAGCACGCTGCTGCCCATGTGGAAGGGGGCGCCGTAGGTCTCGAGCTTCTTCTGGAGGGCGTAGGTGCGGGCCGCGACGGCCTGGGCCTTGAGGGCCTCGAGGGGGAAGGAGACGGGCATCTCGCTGCCGAGCACGCCCGCGAGGTAGTCCTCGAGCGGGATGACGTTGATGAGCTGGAGGCCGTCCTTGTAGAGGCGCACCACGACGTCGCCGCGCACCTCGGTGTCGCCAGCGCGCACGGGCGAGGAGCCGGGCACGCCCGCGTCGTCGTCCTGGGAGTCCACTCCGGCGCGGAAACGGACCGCGTTGCCGAGGACGGGGGCGCCATTGAGCTCCAGGCGGGAGCCCTTGCGGCGCACGGTGACGCTGTCCTGGTCGAGCGGGGAGAAGCGGGCGTCCTCGGTGTCGGAGCCGAAGGAGAGGCCCTTGCCACTGACGCGCACCTCGCCCTGGGAGTCGCCCATGGCGATGCGCATGGTCTCCACGGCGAGCGCGCGAAGAGGGGCGAGCAGGAGCAGGAGGAGTGCAACAGGACGCAACATGGCGGCCAGTGTAGGAGGCGGTGCACGAGGCTCAAGAAATCGGCCGGCGGATGGCGGAGAATGCGCCGCGCGTGTCCCCTCCCCTCGATGCCTCCCGCCTCACGACTCCCGAGCTCGGCGCGGCGCTGCGAGCGCTGCCGTACCGGGCTTCCGCCTTCCTGGTGACGCGGCTGGTGCGGGGCCGCTCGCTGGAGGACAGCGCGGCGTTCTACGGCATCTCGCCAGAGGCGTTCTCGGTGCACCTGTTGAGGGCGGCGCTGGAGCTGACGAAGGCGGCGGCGCTGCCCTGCCGGCCACCGGAGGGCGATGTGGAGGAGGACGTCTGGGCGCGGGCGCTCGCGGAGGCGCTGGAGCGCGAGACGGCGGGAGTGCCCCCGGGGCTGGTGGAGACGGTGGCGGTATGCCGGCGGCTGCGGACGATGGGCCCGGAGGTGGCGGCGGCGCTGGAGGCGGCCGAGCGCGAGGAGGAGGACTCACCGAAGCGGCAGCGGGAGGACTGGCTGAGGAAGGTGGCGGTGCTGGCGCTGCTGGGGCTGACGGCGTACCTGTACTGCAACCGCCCTCCCGAGGAGCCACGGGAGCGACCTGTCCAGCCGCGGACCCTCGAGCGCTGAGGGCCCTGGAAGCAGCAGGCGGCGGCGCATAAGTGGAGACCCATGCGCGTTGCGAACCTGGCCCTGCTCATGCTGGCCGTCGTGGGATGCCCGAAGCAGGTGGACACCCGGGTGGCCGGTTCGGACGATGACCAACTGACCACCTACGAGGCGCGGCTCGAGGAGCTGCGATCGCGAGGCACGAACGGGAACCTGTCCTGTTCGGACCGGTGCACGCTCTCCACGCAGACCTGCGGGGTGGCGAAGAACCTGTGCGACGTGGTGGAGAACCACCCGGACCGGGAGGATTTGCCGGAGCGGTGTGCCCGGGCGAGCGAGTCCTGCGCGGAGACGACGAACACCTGCGCGAGCTGTCAGGGCCGTTGAACCCCACCACGAGGAACACAGGACCACCCACTCTCCCTCGCCCTCCGGGAGAGGGCCGGGGTGAGGGTCTCCGGACCCCGGGTTGCCCCCATGGACCCGGCGGGATTACCCACGGTTCCCCGACCTCCCGTACGATAGGGGGGCCCACCCAGGAGTGTCCCCATGTCCCGCCGACTGTCCATCCTGCTGTTCTCGAGCTGGCTCGCCGTACCGGGCCTGGCGTTCGGGGAAGGCCTCACGCCCGAGCAGCTCGCGCGAGTCCGTCGCGACGAGAAGGCGGCGGAGGCGAAGGTGCAGGCGGCGCACGGCAACAAGAAGCCGTCGGAGCTGAGCGCGGCCGAGCGGCGGCAGATGATCCAGGAGCAGCAGGACGCCATCCAGGAGGTGATGGACAAGAACGGAGTCTCGCGGAAGGACTACGCGAGGCAGACGGCGCGGATGGGGCCGAAGGGGAACGCGGAGGTGGCGGCGGCGGAGAAGGCGCTGGAGGCGAAGGACAAGGCCGCCAAGGGCACGCAGGAGCAGGGCTCCGGAGAAATCCAGATCCAGAACGGGTTCAGCGAGGCCAACCCGGTGACGCTGGAGGAGCAGGAAGGGGCGCCGCCCACGGTGGAGGAAGGGCTGCCCGCCGGAGAGGAAGGCCCGGCCGAGGGCGAGCCAGCCCCGGCCGAGGCCGAACCGGGCCCGGCCAAGAGCAAGCCGGGCGGGTCCAGGAGGAAGTAACCGCCCTGCCCTACCCCCAGCGGCGGGCCTGCCAGACCGGGTCATACGGGCAGGAGCAGTCGGTCTCCTCGGGCTCGGGGTAGGCGTAGGACTCGCCCTTGTAGTTGCGGAACACGGTCTGCTGGGGACCGCGCTCGAGCAGGTAATCGGGCTGGAGGGTCACCTTGCCGCCGCCGCCGGGCAGGTCCACGGCGAGGTGGGGCACGGCGAGCCCGGTGGTGTGGCCGCGGAGCTGCTGGATGATCTCCACGCCCTTGGAGATGGGGGTGCGCAGGTGCTCGCAGCCCTCGGCGACGTCCATCTGGTGGAGGTAGTACGGGCGGACGCGGATGCGCAGGAGCGAGTGGGAGAGCTCCTTGATGATGCGGGCATCCGAGTTGAGCCGCCGCATGAGGACGGCCTGGTTCTCCACGGGGACGCCGTGGTCGACGAGCCGCTCGCAGGCCTCACGGGCCTCGGGGGTCACTTCCTTCGGGTGGTTGAAGTGGGTGACGACGTAGACGGGGGCGTAGCGGCGCAGGAGCCGGGCCAGCGAGTCGGTGACGCGCATGGGCAGGCACACGGGCACGCGGGTGCCGATGCGCACCATCTCCACGTGGGGAATCTCGTGCAGGGGCGCGAGCAGCTCCTCCAGCCGCTCCTCGGAGAGAAGGAACGGATCTCCCCCGGAGATGAGGACGTCACGGACCTCGGGGTGGCGGCGGATGTACTCGAGGCCGCGGCGCATCTGCTCCTTGGAGAGCTCGGCCTCGCCGCCCTTGGTGATGCGGCGGCGGGTGCAGTGGCGGCAGTAGACGGAGCACGTGTCGAGCGCGAGGAAGAGCACGCGGTCCGGGTACTTGTGGACGATGGCCTCCTCGGGCCGGGTCTTGTCCTCGCCGAGCGGGTCCGCGAGCTCACCGGGGCGGAGGCGGGCCTCGGCGCGCACGGGGATGGACTGCATCCGCACGGGGCAGAGCGGATGGTCGCGGTCGATGAGTGACAGGTAGTACGGGCTGATGCCGATGCGGAAGAGCGAGGAGGTCTCCTGCACGCCGGCGCGCTCGTCGGGCGTGAGGGGGACGTACTTCTCCAGCTGCGCGAGGTTGCGCACGGCGTGGCGCTGGTGCCAGCGCCAGTCGGACCACTCGGCGTCGGTGGCGTCGGGAAAGAGGGCCTTGCGCCCGGCCTCGGAGGCCGGACGCGCGGGAGCGCCCTTGGAGGGCGGCACTGAGGGGGACATCACGCCGCCTTGGCCTGCTCTCGCCACCACTGCTGGCCGGACTCGGGCAGCGTGTAGATGGGGTCGAAGTACTCGTACTTGCGCGAGAGGGCGTCGGGATCATTGCCCTCGATGCCGGTGCGGTAGTTCTTGGTCCAGTACGAGATGCCGCGGTCGCGGTCGTACTCGGAGACCTGGTGGATCCACCGCTTCCCGACGAAGGGCACGTCGCAGACGATGCGCGGGGTGGCGAAGCCGGGCATGTACCCCATGATGTCGTGCTGGAGCTGCTGGGCCTCGGCCACGCTCAGCCGCCAGTGCTCCGAGTTGGGGATCATGTCGCACATGTAGAAGTAGTACGGGAGGATCTTCGCGTGATCGAGCAGCGTGAAGCACAGCTCGAGGAGATCCTTGGGAGTGCTGTTGACGCCGCGCAGGAGCACGCCCTGGTTGCGCACGTCGCGGAAGCCCATGTCGAGCAGCTTGCGCACGGCCTTGCCCACGAGCGGGGTGAGCTGGCGAGCGTTGTTGACGTGGGTGTGGAGCGCGAGGTCCACGCCGCGCTCATTGGCCTTCTTGGCGAGGCGATCCAGCCCCTGGAGGACGGAGTCCTGGAGGAAGTGCTGGGGGATGGCCATGAGGCCCTTGGAGGCCAGGCGGATGTCGCGGATGTTGGGGATGTCGAGCAGCGCGCTGACGAAGGGCTCGAGCGACTGGATGGGGAGGTTGGCGATGTCGCCGCCGCTGACGACCACGTCGCGCACGGTGGGCGTGCGGCGCAGGTAGTCGAGCATCTGCTCGTAGCGCTCCTTCTGGCCCACGTTGAAGCGGTGCTTCTGGACCTGGGGGACGTCATTGCCCACGAGGTCCATGCGGGTGCAGTGGCCGCAGTACTGGGGGCAGGTGGGGAGCATCTCCGCCAGCACCTTGGTGGGGTAGCGGTGGGTGAGGCCTTCCACGACCCACATGTCCGCCTCGTGGAGGCTGTCGCGGCTGGCCTTGGGGTGGTTGGTCCACTCGGTCTGCCGGTCGTCGAAGGCGGGGAGCATGTAACGGCGGACCGGGTCGTTCCACAGGTCCGTCTCGTCCATGGTGTTGAGCATCTGGGGCGGGACGAGGATGGACATCGTCGCGCGCTCGAGCTGGTCGCGCTCCATGCTGGCCAGCAGGTCATCCGGCAGGAAGTGGCCGAGGGCGGCCTTGAGCTCCTTGAGGTTCTTGACGGTGTGCTTGCGCTGCCAGACGGAGCTCTCCCACTCGGCCTGCGTCACGTCCTTGTACCCGGGCAGGCGCCTCCAATCGGGCTCCACGAACTCACGGCGGAGCGGATAGGAGAAGGGCTGCTGCGCGGGGCCGGCCGAGGAGGCCTTGCCGCGCATGGGCGTCGTCGTCATGGCGATCCACCTTGAAGGAAAGCAGGGCCCGGAAGAGGGACCCCCAGGGAAAGGAAAGGTCCCTCTTTACCCAACATTAGACGGAGGGCAATGAATGCGTGACTACTCGAGGGGGATGTTGATGAGCTTGGCTACATCCCCCTCGGTGATATCGACCTTCTGGGGCTTGCTCTGTTTACCGCCGAGCTTGAAGACGACCGTGCGGCTACCCACCGGGAGGAGCAGCGGATTGCCGAGCGCGACGGGGGTCTCGCGGCCGGTGTTCTTGCCGTCCACCCAGATCTGCGCACCGGCGGGACGCGAGCTGCAGGCGAGCTTGCCCTTGACGCGGGAGGACTTGCCGCTGCTCGCGGAGCTCTTGGAAGCCGAGGCCTGCCGGGTGGACTGGCGCTCGGGAGCGGGAGCAGGCGCCTCCTTCTCGAGCTCGAAGGCCACCTGGAGCTCCGTGTCGCCCTTGGATCGGAACCTACCGGAGTAGGTCTTGTAGCCAGCGCGCGAGACGGTGAAGGAGTAGGTCTTGCCGATGATGAGGTCGGCGAGCTTCGCATCGGGCGTCTTGCCCACGCGCTTGCCACCGACCTCGACCTCCGCGCCGGAGTCGCCGACGAACACGGCCGTGAACGTGGTGGGCTTGGGGGGCTCCACGGGCGCGGGCGGAGTAGCCGTGCCCGTCCCGGTGGCCGAAGCGGTCTGCTGGGGCGCCGGCTCGGTCTTGGGGGTGTTCTCCACGGGCTGGGTGCCCGAGGGCGCGGTCCCCTGGGAGCCCGCTCCCGTGCCAGTCCCGGTGCCAGTGCCGGTGGCGCTGGCGACCTGGGGGTCGTTGGCCGCGGGCTTGTCGGGCTGATCGGGGGGAGGCTCGGCCTCCAGGACCACGGACACCACCTCGGGACGGTCTCCCTTGGTGATGGTGACCACCTGCTCCGAGAGCACATGACCCGGAGCGCTGGCCGTCAGCTTGTGGGTGCCCTCGGGGAGCTGGAGGACCTGGTTCTGCGCGACGATCTTCCCGTCGATGCGGAGCTCGGCGCCCTCGGCGGGCTGGACGGAGATCATCAGGCTGCCGGTGCGAGGACCGGAGAGGAACATGACGCCCAGGGCCACAAACACGACCAGCACGAGGCCCGCGGCAACGCCGAGGAGGGCCTTGGGCGGCGACTTCTTGCTGCCGGTCTTGGCGGGGGGCGGCGCCTTCTTGGAGGCGGGCTTGGACTTCTGGGGAGCGGGCGACTGCGATTCCGACGAGATGTCGATGGGGCCGGTGGTCTCTTCCTGCTCGTCCTCCCGAGCCAGCGCGCGGGAATCGCCATACGCGTCCGGCGACTCCTCCTCCGGCAGCTGCTGCTCGTCCTGCTCCTCCTCCCGCTCCAGCCGCATCCGCTGGCCGGTGGGAATGGGACTGAGCATGGTGCTACCCGACTCGATCTGGCCGACGCGGGTGGCGTTGGCGTCCACCTGGGGCTCGGGGCGCGTGGGGGCGAGCCCCACGACAGTGGCGCCCGAGTAGCCCTCCCCTTCTTCGCCGATGATCACCTGCTGCTTGGTGCCACGACGGGGGGCGGAGGGCCGGGGCGCCTCGGGCTCGGGGGGATAGTTCGTCTCGCCCGTGAGGCTGTCATCGACCATCACGTTGCTGGCCGCGGACGACGAGTTGGAAGCACCCGGCCGCTGGGCGGTGGGATCGAAGATCTGCGTCTTGTCCCCGGCCCCATCAAGCTCCGCCAGTTCCTCCTCGGTGGGAGGCGGCACATAGCCGCTGCTCATGGCGGGCTGGGCGGGAGCCGTGTGGGAGCGGGTGGCCACGGGCATGGCGGGGAGCGACTGTTGCCGGCGCGGCGCGCGGGCCATCTCTCCGGTGACACCCGAGGTTTCGATCTGCTCCGGGCGCTCGACGGAGGCGTAGCGCTCCATCTTCTCGGCCTCGCGGACGATGTCCTCGGCGAAGGCCTCCTTCATGAAGCCCGACAGATGCTTGGACGAGTAGATGGCATCGCCGGCCAGGAGGAACCGCATGAGGTCTTCCTGGAGATCCGACCCCCACTGGTAGCGGTCCTCGGCATCGCGCGCGAGGGCCTTGAGCATCACCTTCTCGAGCCCGGGCGGCACGTTCGGATTGAACTGGCGCGGCGTGGGCACGTCGGCGTTGCGCACCTTCTCCAGGGTGGAGAAGTCGGACTCGCCGACGAAGAGCCGCTCGCCGGTGAGCATCTCGTAGAGGATGACGCCCACGGCGAAGATGTCGCTGCGGCGGTCGATGGGCAGGCCACGGACCTGCTCCGGGCTCATGTAGCCGAACTTGCCCTTGAGGATGCCGGCCTGGGTCTTCTGCGAGCGGTTCGCCGCCTTGGCGATGCCGAAGTCGATGAGCTTCACCTCGCCTTCGTACGAGACGAGGATGTTCTGCGGAGAGATGTCGCGGTGGATGATGTTGAGGTCCTGCCCGCGTGCGTCCTTCTTCCGGTGCGCGTCGTCGAGCCCCTCGCAGATCTTCGAGGCGATGAAGACGGCCTGGGCGGTGGGCATGATCTCCTTGCGCCGCCGGTAGCGCTCCAGGAGCGTGCGTATATCCCGCCCGGACACGTACTCCATGGCGATGAAGTAGGTGTCCTCGTGCTTCCCGAGCTCATGGATGTGCACGATGTTGGCGTGGTTCAGCTGAACGCTGATCCGCGCCTCGTCGATGAACATCGTGATGAACTCGTCGTCCTCCGCCATCGTCGGGAGGATCTTCTTGATGGCGAGGATCCGTTCGAACCCTTCGACGCCGAAGGCCTTGGCCGTGAAGACCTCCGCCATGCCGCCAACGTTGATGCGCTCGAGGAGGAGGTACTTGCCAAATAAGGTCGGCTTCTTCATCGCGTGGATCCGCCCGCACCCGGAAGGCCACAAGCCCCGCTCGGGGGGGAACGGTGGGTGGAAAACCGGACGAGCCCGGGACTTTAGACGGAGCACGGACGGGGAGTCAAACCACGCGGGAGGGCGGATTCCCCAAGAGTTCCAGCCACTTGGGCCCCGAAACCTGCCGTGAGCGGTCCGCCGCGAGCTGCGAGAACCAGGCAACCTGGTCCGGAGCGCGCCACACGCCGCCTCGGCCAGGCGCAAAGGGCGCGGCGAAGCACGATCGGAGAGGGCGAGCCGGCGATCAGGCGCCCGCAAAGGCGAAGGCCCCGAGTCCACACATGGGTGTGAGGACTCGGGGCCTTCAAAAAAAATCCGGCAGCGACCTACTCTCCCGCGCGGTTTCCCGCGGAGTACCATCGGCTCTGGAGGGCTTAACTTCCGTGTTCGGGATGGGAACGGGTGGGACCCCTCCGACATTGCCACCGGAAACTAGAGTGACTCGTGCATACAAAGGGTAGTTTTCAATTCTGCTAGAGAAGCTGGTGCCTTCTTCCGGGCCCAGCGCCGCTCTTGAAAGCGCGCTCGGGGCCTCGACCTTGGACTCGAATCCCCGGCTCCCCTTGAGGTGGAGCCTGTAAGAGATTGAGGTAAAGTAAGCCGCTCGACCAATTAGTACCGGTTAGCTCAACGCGTTACCGCGCTTACACACCCGGCCTATCAACGTCGTAGTCTTCGACGGGTCTTCTGGGGCTTGCGCCCGGGATACCTGTTCTTGAGGTCGGTTTCCCGCTTAGATGC
>NZ_JBJMQO010000111.1:0-17288 GCF_045802675.1 Archangium sp.
AGCGGGCCTGCTTGTAGCGGCTCTTCACGTCCTCGATGATCGTCCGGATCTTGTCCGAGTCCGGGTTGACGATGCGGGGCGTGACGAAGATGACCAGCTCGCGCTTGGTGGAGTCGAAGGCGCGGCTCTTGAAGAGCTCGCCGATGATGGGGATGTGACCCAGGCCGGGCAGCTTGGAGACGGCCTTCTGCTCGTCGTGGCTGAACACGCCCGAGAGGACGATCGTCTCGCCGTGGCGCACCGTCACGTTCGTCTTCACCTTGCGGCTGCGGAAGCCGGGGATGGCCGCCGAGCCACCGATGGACACCGCCACCGAGGTGTCGATCTCACTGGCCTCGGCCTCGATCTCCGTCTGGATGTTGCCGTTGCGGTCCGCGGTGGGGCGCAGGTTGAGGATGACGCCGTAGGGCTTGTACTCCACCGTGAACTGGTTCTGGGTGATGAGGGGGATGGGCACCTCGCCACCGGCGAGGAACTCGGCCTTCTCACCGCTGGCGCACACCAGCTTGGGCTGGGCGAGCAGGCGGCCGTAGCCATCGTTCGCTTGGAAGCCCACCGAGAAGTCCGAGCCGCCCGTGATCGTCATGATGCCGCGGCCCGAGCCGAAGTTCCCGGGGAACAGATCCTGGTTGATGGTGGCCGTGGCCGCCACGCTGCCGGTGATGTCGGTGGGGTATTTGATCCCGTAGCGGTCCTTCGAGTTGCGGCGGATTTCGACGAACTGCACCTCGGAGAGGATCATCCGCTTGATGCCGACGACGAGCAGGTTCTCCACCTTCTCGCCCACCGCCTTGACGATGAGCTCGGACTTCTGGAGATCCTGCTGGCTCTCCACCGAGCCCTCCAGGAAGATGGTGGAGCCCACCACGTTGACCTGCACGTTGCGCAGGCCGGCCTTCTGGAAGGCGGCGGTGAGGTTCTGCGCCACCAGCTTCTTGGCGTTGGGCGCCACCTTCACGAAGCTCTTCACGTTCGGGTAGAGCGACACCACCTGCTCAATCCGCTCGGCGTCCGCCGAGGTATAGGCCTGGCCGTCGAGGTAGACGCGGTCGCCCACCATGCGCACGCTGACGCCTTCGATCTCTCCGAGCAGCTTCTTGATTTCGCCGGTGACCTCGCCGAGGTCCTGCTTGCGCACGGTGACGAGGTAGCTGACGCGCTGGCCGGAGCTCTTCCAGACCAGGAGCGTCGTCTTGCCCTCGGAGGTGCCACTGATGAGGATCTGATTGCCACCGATGGCCTTCACCTCGGCCACGTTCGGATCGCCCAGGGCGATACGGGTGGTGCCGGGCACGGTGATGACCTTCTGCGTGCCCACGCCGAGGTTGATGACGCTGCTGTCCTGGGCTCGCGCGGAGCCCGCGGCGAACAGGGCCAGCAGGGCGCCAAGCGCGGCCAGCTGCGTGAAGCGTCCAAGCATCGTGAGAGTCCCTTCGCGTCGCATCCGAACTACCCCAGTCTGTCGTGCTGCCACACCATGGCCCAGAAAGTTCCCAGCGCGATCGCCACGCCGTACGGGATGTGGCGGGGAGAGGCGCTCACCGTGCTCTCGTGCATGAGCCGCAACCGCACGGCCTGACGGCGCATCATGCCGCCCAGCGTCTCCCAGGCGGCGCCGTGCCACAGCAGCGTCACCACCGCCTGCAGCGCGCCCACCAGGGAGATGAAGGCCCCGGCCGCCACCACCGTGGGATAGCCCAGCACCGCCCCCACGCCCGCCATCAACTTCACGTCTCCCCAACCCATCTTCCCGCGCGCCGCCGCCGGTACCAGCAGCAGCGCCAGCCCCGCCCCCGCCACCGCCCCGCTCACCAGCCCCGTCTGCGGGTCGCCCACGCCCTCCGTCCACAGGCGCACGCCCAACCCCACCGCCATCAGCGGGTAGGTGACGACGTCCAGGATCTCGCGGCGCAGCACATCCGTGGCCACTGAGATCACCAGCGCCACACCCAGCACGATCCAGAGCGCGTTGTAGGAGGGAGTCATCGAAAACCCGCCCCCGGGAGGGAGGGGGCGGATTTTGGAATAAATCAGGGAGGGCCGCTCTCCGTCAATTGGCCAACAGCCCGCCCGCTTGCAACCGGGGCGCCGCGCTCAGGCGTAGGAGAGCCGCACCCGCTCGCTGCAGATGAAGTACTCGTCGCCGTCCTCGACCTTGCGGCGCTTGATCCGCTGCTTGTTGAACCAGGTGCCGTTGGAGGAGCCCAGGTCCTCGATGAAGAAGTCGTCGCCGTCGCGGACGATGACGGCGTGCTCGCGCGACACCTTGCCCGAGTTGATCATCAGGTCGCAGTGCTTGCCGCGGCCGATCACGAACCGCTCCTTGGTGATCGTCTGGGGCTCGGCGTTGTCCATGGAGAGGATGAGCGCTGCCCCGCCCGGCTCCTCGTCGTGCATGGGCTCGTCGTCCTGCATGGGCTCGTCGTCACCCATGGGCTCGTCGTCCTGCATGGGCTCGTCGTCGGCCATGTCCATGCCGGAGTCGGCGGGCTCGTCGGCGAGCTGATCCTCGTCGATCTCCTCGCGGGGCTCGTTGCTCTTGCCCTTGATGAGGCGCTCGAGCTCGGCGGCCGTCTCCAGGACACGCTCGGCCACCTCGCGGCGGGCGGGATCGTTGTCCAGGGCGTTGGCGGGGGCACGGTCCTCGCCGCGAGCGGAGGGCCGCTGCGGGGCGGGGCCGGGCAGCGGGGTGTCATCGCGGGGCGGCGCGGCCGAGGCCTTGGAGGCGCCCCCGCTGACGGGCTGGAGCACGGGCGGGCTGGACTTGCTGGCCCCCGCGGCCGGGCCGGAGGCGCGTGCCGCCGCGCTCGGAGCGGCCACCTCGGAGTGACCCGGGCGGGCCACCTCGATGAAGCCGTTGAGCCGCGCGAACATGAACAGCGCCTGATTGATGAGCGCGTCACGATCCGAGCCCATCTGCTGGGCCATGTCTTCGTACGTCTCCCACAGATGGTCGGCGATGCCTACCTTGCGGGCGGGGCGGGAGTTCTGGTCGATCATCAGTCTTGACTCGTTAATCCTGGTGCCTCGGACGATAGCAGAGCCGTCCGGGGACGCGAAATCACCGATAGGGCACGACGCCGCGGCTGTTGGCCACGCTCGCGTCGATGTTGGTCAGGTCCACTTCGAGGACGCCACTGGCCGAGGGGTAGACGATGTAGGCATAGCCCGTGGGCTGGTTGCCCTGCGCGTCCAGCGGGGGCTTCCAGTACACCACGGGTCCCGGCAGCCGGAAGGAGCGCAGGCCGGCGAAGTTCACCGTGTCCACCGTGATGACATAGGGGAAGTAGTTGGCCTGGGTGGTGACCACGTAGCGTGCGCCCCGCAGGAGGGTGCCGCGGCTGAGCGAGGTGACGCGGATGCTCACCTCCAGGTTCTCGCTCTGGCCCATGTAGCCCTCGGGGTGGAAGAAGTACGTACCGGTGCGCGAGAACGTCTCGTTCACGCCCAGGCGCTGGAGGTAGTCCTCGCCCGCGGTGGAGAGCACCAGCGGCCGGTCGCCCGAGGCCCGGACCTGGAAGAAGCCGTACCCCGAGCAGGCCGCCGGGATGGCGCCCGAGGTCACCAGGGTGGCCCGCGCCTCGTCACCCGACGGGGGCAGCACCGAGACCACCGTCAACTCCCCGTCGGTGCACGCCTGCGTGCTCGTGGCCGACAGCAGCAGGACGACGTGGTCCCCCGGCTCCACCACCTGCCCCTTCGCCGCGCCCCGAGGCTGGTAGGGAACCCTGAAGGCGCCTTCGTCGATGGCCAGGGCCTCCATTCCGGGCAGGACGCTCTCGTACGTCAGCAGGTACGTCTGGCTCCGGGTGACGCCGTACGTGGTGGCGACCTCGATGTCGCCCGTATCCTCCGCGGCGGTACCCGTGGCCCGGATGAGGGACCGGGTAAAGGTGGCCTCGTTCACCGCCCGCTCGATTCCGCCCGTGGTCACGTTGTTCGCGTTCACGTTGAAGGGCGCCAGGTTCACCCCGTCGAAGAAGAGGATCTCCCCGTTGGAGAGCGGCACGATGCCCAGCAGGGGCACGCTCCTGTCCCGCGCGGTATACGTCTGCGCGTCTCCTGGATTCTGCTTCGGGACGGGGAGGTCCACGGGCTCGCCGGGCTGCTGGATGAGATTCGTGTCCGTGGACAGCGACAGGCCCGTGGGCAGCCCGCTGCCAGCGTTGATGGCCATCATGGGGTAGCCGGAGACGTCGGAGAGCACCTCGCCATTGGCGACCTTGCCGTCCTTGCCGCCCTCCCGGGCCTGCACCGCCAGCACACCCGTGCACTGGAGCGCCCCGCCACAGCTGGAAGCATCCAGGACGCCGAAGATGCGCTCGCCCGCCTCCAGCGTCTTGGAGACGTTCTGGCGGTCCGTGTACGTCACCTTCCCGTGGGTGGCGAGCTGGAGCACCTGGGCGCCGAACTTCAGCTCCTGCTTCATCCCCGTCCCCAGCTCCACCGTGAAGCTCGTCCCGAGCGTGGCGCCGCCCGCCGTGCCGCGCGTGGCCACGGCGATCATCTCGGGCTGCGGCAGCACCAGGATGGAGGACACGGACACGTTGGTGGGCAGCCCCGCCTCCGGCAGGGGCTTCACATTACCGCTGAGGAGCTCCGACACGGACTTGCAGTTCGGGGGATCCGAGTCGCAGAGGTCCTTGGACTGCTGGACGACCGCGAGGAGCTCCGCCGGCGCCGGCAGTTGCACCTGCCACAGCCTGCCCCCATCTCCCTCCTGGGTGGCGAAGTAGAGCGTGCTGCCGCCCTCCTCCCCCTCGGCCACGTCGGCGGCGCGGGCCGCGAAGGCCGTCACCGGACCCGAGGACTTGTCTGCCGTGAGCCCCTTCGTGTCCAACCGCGCCAGTTCCTTCAGCCGGTCGGGACGATTGAAGGCGCCCACCACGGAGATCTGCGTCGAGCCGCTGCTGCGCGCGAACACGTAGGAGCCGGACCGCTCGGCCCCGTTCTCGTCGTAGCGCTCGTCGCGCGCGAGCGCCTGGGGCCGCTCGAGCACCGGGATGGAGAGGGCCTCGAGCGGATTGGGCGCCTGGACGAACTTGCGCTCCGTCACCTCCGTGGACAGCTGGAGCGCGCGCAGCTCGTCACTGTCCGCCGAGGTGACGAAGAGCAGATCGCCCACCAGCACCAGGTCGTACGTGCCCGACAGGCCCACGGGCTGGATGGTCTCGCTTGTCTGGGTACAGGCGGACAGGAGCGCCCCAGCCACCACCACCAACGACACGATGAAGCGCTTCACTGCGAAACCTCCTGACACGTCGAGGAGCCCGTATCCTGCCGGGCGCCGATATGGGCCACCAGGCGGGCCGACTGAGGACTGCTGAGATCCGAAATGTCGATGACCGAGATGCGTCCGTCACTGAAGTTGCTGACGAAGACCCGGGCCGCGTTGCCCTGCTGCTGCACGGCGAGCCCGAAGGGCTGGGGCACCTTCGTGCCCCGCGTCTCGCCCACCGCCACCTGCGCCACGACCTGGCCCACGTCCGGGTCGTAGATGGCCACCACGCCGGCGGTGCTGCAGGACACCACCACCAGCTCGCTGTGGGACACGCCCGTGGACGAGGAGCCGCGCGGCACCAGCGCCACCTCGGTGGGGCCGTTGGGCAGGGGCACCGCACCCACCACGCTCAGGCTGGGGCTCTCCGACTCCGGCCCGATGCCCGTCACGCTCACCGTCACCAGCGAGTCCGGCGTGCGCGTGGCGATGTACATGCGCCGGGGCCCGGTGTCCGTGCTCGACGCCTTGGGGGTCAGCGCGATGCCTCGCGCGTCATTGGCGGCGAAGCCCAGGTCCAACCCGGGGTCGACGAGCCGGCTCTTGTTGGTCTTGTCCACCACGCGCAGCAGGAAGCGCCGGGCCTCGGTGGAGCTGATCACGTTCGCGTCGTAGCGGCCGGAGACGAACACGTACCGCTCGTCGGCGACCACCGAGTTGCTGCCACCCAGGGGCAGGTCCGTGGCGTTCAGGGAGTAGAAGTTCTCGGTCGTGAGGCTCGGCTGCTGGTCGCTCGGCACGCTCCCGTTCAGCGCCACCACGTACGACGCGTAGTTCGTCCGCGACTGGGCGGGCGAGTCCGCGGGGTTCAGGTGTGTCACCCACGGGTTCCCCGAGGGATCAATGGAGACGCCGAAGGGCGCATACGCGCGCGGCACATCATTGGTCTGCCCGGAGATGTTCGTGGAGAGGGACAGCGCCCCGCGCGTGCAGTCCTCACCGTCGGTGCCCTGGCAGCTGAGCCGCGCCGGCTCCGACTCGTTGATGTTGATGTAGTGGACGAAGTCCCCGTCCGAGCGGGCGGGGATGAAGAGCCGGGGCGGGATCCTGATCGTCGTCTTGGCGCCGTTCTCGTCCTCCACCTCCAGATCCGAAGCCGCCCGGAAGGCCATCTCTCCCGCGTAGCTCTGGATGAAGAGGCGCGAGCCGGACGCGAGGTTGAGCTGCTCGAGCTCGACCGGATCGCCGGAGGGGGCCGCGCCGATGGGCGGCAGGGTCTCCCCGGTGCTGGAGGTCACCTTGTCCAGGTCGACCGCCATCACGGTGCCCTGGTCGTAGCACCGGTCGAAGTTGGCGCTCGACACGTAGAGGACGCCGTGGCTGGAACCCGCCACCGGACGGTGCACGATGCCGCTCGGATAGATGAAGCGATCCGACGGCGGGGGTCGCGTCTGGGACTCGGTACACGCGACGAAGAGGAGCGCAAGACTGAAGAGAAGGGGGCGCATGGAAGGGGGGGGGAGTGTAGGAACCACTCCACCGCTGGGCAACTACAAAGGTCCCCAGCTATTCCCTACCTGCCACACGCCCCCCTTCGAGGCCGTCTGCCCTCCAGGCGGCTCAGGCCTCCGATTGGATCTTCGAGAAGTCGGCCACCTGGTTGAAGAGGGTGCCGATCTCCACGAGGAGCCGGATGCGGTTCTCGCGCAGTTCGCGGTCCTCGGCCATCACCATGACCTTGTCGAAGAAGGTGTCCACGGTGGGCTTCAGACCGGTGATCTCCTGGAGAGCCCCGGAGAAGTCGTCGGCCTTGACCCGGTCGCCCACGCGGTTGCGAGCCTGGAGGTAGGCCGAGTGGAGCTGGCGCTCGGCGTCATCGGTGAGGCGCTGGGAGTCGACCTCGCCGCGAGAGACGTCCTTGCCCTGCTTCTCGACGATGTTGACCACGCGCTTGAAGGCCACCGCGAGGGGCGCGAAGTCCGCCTGGCCCACGAGGGTGGAGAGCGCCTTGAGCCGCTTGTGCGCGGCCACGAGGTCGTCATAGCCGGCGGACAGCACCGCCTCGACCACGTCGGTGCGGTGCTGCTCCGTCCACAGCGCCTTGAGGCGGCCGCGGAAGAACTCGAGCACCTGCTCGCGAGGCGCGGGCTCGCCGGCCTTGCGCTTGACGAGGGTGAGCTTCGGCGCGAGCTGCTCCAGGGCCGCGTCCACCGTCTGGGACAGGGAGAAGCGGTAGCCCCGGTCCAGGACGATGCGGATGGTGGACAGACAGGCGCGCCGCAGGGCGAACGGGTCCGCCGCGCCGCTGGGGCCCTTGCCGATGGCGAAGATACCGCAGAGCGTGTCCAGGCGGTCCGCCAGGCCGATGAGGGCTCCCGCATCCTGTGTGGGCAGCGAGTCCTCGGCGGTGCGCGGCAGGTAGTGCTCGAAGATGGCCAGGGCCACGGCCTCGGGCTCACCCCCGGCGCGGGCATACTCGCGGCCCATGACGCCCTGGAGCTCGGGGAACTCGCCCACCATGCCGGTGACGAGGTCCGCCTTGGCCAGCGTGGCGGCGCGTTCAATGGTGGACTCGAGAGCACCGTGGCCCGTCCACTCGGCCAGCTTCACGGCCAGGGAGCGGAAGCGCGCCACCTTCTCCGCGTAGCTGCCGAGCTGACCCTGCCACACCACGCGCCCGAGCTTCTCCGTGCGCGACTCGAGCGGCGTCTTGCGGTCCTCGTCGAAGAAGAAGCGGCCGTCGGCCAGACGCGAGCGCAGCACGCGCTGGTAGCCGCGCAGCGAGAGGCTCACGTCGCGCACCGGCGTGTTGGACACGGCGATGAAGCGCGGCATCAGCTTCCCGTTGTTGTCCAGCACGGAGAAGTAGCGCTGGTGGCTCTTCATCTCCTGCACCAGCACCTCGGGGGGCAGCTCCAGGTGCCGCTCCTCGAAGGAGCCCACCACCGGGTTGGGCAGCTCCACGAGGTTGGTCACCTGATCCACCAGGGACTCGTCCTCCATGAGCTTGCCACCGGCCTGCTGGGCCGCCGCGCGCACCTTGTCCACGAGCTGGGCGCGCCGCTTGGAGATGTCCGGCACCACGTGGGCCTTCTCCAGGGCCGCCTCGTAGTCCGAGGGCTTGGAGAGCTCGATGGGCGCGGGCGACAGGAAGCGGTGGCCGTAGGTGGTGCGGCCGCTCTTCACGTCGCCGAGCACCACCGGCACCACCTCGCCGCCGAGCAGCGCCACCACCCACTGCACGGGCCGCGCGAAGGCCTGGTCCACATCACCCCAGCGCATCGTCTTGCGGAAGTTGATGCCGTGCACCGCCGCGTGGAGGATGTCCTTGAAGATGTCCGCCGCCGGGCGGCCCTTCTCCTCCACCTTCGCGCCCAGGTACTCGCCCTTGGGCGTCTGCACGCGCAGCAGCGCGTCCACCGACAGCTTCTGGCTCTCGGCGAACTTCTCCGCCGCCTTGGTGGGCTTGCCGTCCTTGTCGAAGGCGGCCCTGGCGCTCGGGCCGAGCACCTCGCGGGTGATGTCCTCGCCCTTCTCCGCCACGTCCTTCACCCACACCGCCAGCCGCCGCGGCGTGCCGTAGGTGCGCACGTCCCCGTGCTTCAGCCGGGCCTCGGCCGCGCGCTCGGTGATGATGCGCTCGAGGTCCGCGAGCGCCGGGACGATGAACGACGCGGGGATCTCCTCGGCGCCGATCTCCAGCAGCAGATCACTTGCCACGGGCCACCTCCGCCTCGGCGGGCTTGTTGAAGGTCACCGTCTTCCAGTACTCGCTGGCGGCCTTGCCCTCGAGCACCGGCGGCTGCTCGCCCACCGTCCAGGGCGTCTTGAGCAGCGGGAAGCCGAGCTTCTCGCGCATCTTCAGGTAGCCCTCGGCGCACAGGCGCGCGTTGTCGCGCACGCGCTTGATGAAGTTGGCGCGCTCCGTCACCGAGATGGCCCCGCGCGCGTCCAGCAGGTTGAAGGCATGCGAGCACTTGAGCGCGTAGTCATACGCGGGCAGCGGCACCTCGCGCTCGATGAGGCGCTTGCACTCCTTCTCGTACGCGTCGAACAGGCCGAAGAGCATCTGCGGGTCCGAATCCTGGAATGCGTACCGGCTCATCTCCACTTCGTTCGCGTGGAAGATCTCGCGGTACTTGACGCCCTTCACCCACTCGATGTCGTAGATGTTCTCCACGTTCTGCAGGTACATGGCGATGCGCTCGAGGCCGTACGTCAGCTCCGCCGCCACGGGCCGGCACTCGAAACCGCCGCACTGCTGGAAGTAGGTGAACTGGGTGACTTCCATCCCGTCGCACCACACCTCCCAGCCGAGGCCCCAGGCGCCCAGGGTGGGCGACTCCCAGTCGTCCTCGACGAAGCGGATGTCGTGCTCGAGCGGATCGATTCCGAACGCGCGGATGGAGTCCAGGTAGAGCTGCTGGACGTTCTTGGGCGCGGGCTTGAGGATGACCTGGAACTGGTGGTGCTGGAACAGGCGGTTGGGGTTCTCGCCGAAGCGGCCGTCGGCGGGGCGCCGCGAGGGCTGTACGTACGCCACGTTCCAGGGCTCGGGGCCCAGGGCGCGGAGGAAGGTGGCCGGGTGCATGGTGCCCGCACCCACTTCGAGATCATAGGGCTGGGTGATGATGCACCCTTGCTTGGCCCAATGGTTCTGGAGCGTGAGGATGAGATCCTGGAAGTACATGGCGCCGCGGACCGTAGTGACGGGGTCCGGGAGCGTCAAGGACAGCCGACACGCTCCGTGTTCTTCCGGCGCGGGGGTTCAGCAGTCCGCAGAGTGATTCAGGAATCCGCGTCCCGAAGCCACCCGGGCAACACACCGGCCACGTCGCCCCGGTGGGGCAGACCCGACACGGCGCCCAGGTGCTCCACCACCCGGGAGCCCACGGCGCAGCCGAACGTGGTCAGCGCCTCGAGGTCCTCGCGCGAGGCCCCCGCCAGCGCCGGGGCGTCCGCGTACCGCCGCGACAGCCCCTGGAGGAAGGCGGAGGTGAAGCCATCCCCCGCCCCGGTGGTGTCCACCACGCGCACCCGCGGCGCCGGCACGTGCACCACCTCGCCCCGCCAGAGGAAGACGGCGCCCGCCTCGCCCCGGGTCACCACGGGCAGCGTCACGCCCAGGCCCGACAGGTAGCGCAGCGCCGCCTCGGGAGCGGACTGGCCGGTGGCGAAGGCCATTTCCTCCTCGGAGAGCTTCACCACCGAGCACCGGGGCAGCAGCTGTCCGAGCAGTCCGCGCAGCACCTCGGGGTCCTCCCATGCGTGGAGGCGGAGGTTGGGATCGCAGCTCACGATGCGCCCCGCCGCGCGCGCGGTGTCCACGGTGCGCAGCATCGCCGTGCGGGCCTCGGGCAGGTGCAGCGAATTCGTCCCGAAGTGCACCACCCGCGCCCGGGCGAGGAAGGCCGGGTCCACGTCGCGCTCCCCGAGGAGGAACTCGGCCGAGCGCGTGCGGAAGTACGTGAAGCTGCGCTCGCCGCGCTCATCGAGCGAGATGAAGACGAGGCCCGTCTTCGCCTCGGCCGTCTGGCGCAGGTGGCTGACGTCCACGCCCTCGGAGGCGAGGTGCTCGCGCAGGAGGTGGCCGAACTCGTCCTCGCCCACCACGCCCACGAGGGCCGAGCGCCCCCCGAGCCGGGCCACGCCCACGGACACGTTGGCCAGGGAGCCACCGATGGCGGGCCGCCACGCGGACACCTCGCGCACGCGCCGGCCGGACTCCGCCGGGAGGAAGTCCACCAGGCACTCCCCCACACACACCACGTCCATGCTCGGCCCTCGTCAGTCCAGCCCGTCAGTCCAGTCCGACCTGGGCCATGAAGTCCACGCTCTTGAGGCGGCGGCCGAGGTGGTGGGAGATGAAGACGTTGAGCACTCCCCTCGCCCGGGCCCGGAGCTCGGCGGGCAGGGGCGTGCGCTGGCCCTCCTGCAGCGCCCGGAGGCCGGAGAGCAGCTCGGCGGGCACGGCCACCGCGTCGCGCGCCCGGAGCGAGCACGCCTCGCACACCGCGCCGCCATGGGCCTGATCGAAGCGTGGCCGCTCGCCGGGCGGGCCGCCACACAGCGCGCACGAGTCGAAGCGCGGCATCAACCCGGCCTGGGCCAGGGCCGACAGCTCGAAGGCCAGCAGCGAGGTGGGCCCGGCCTCCTTCGCGTCCAGCTTCTGGAGGTAGTCCTCGAGCAGCTCGAAGAGCTCCGGGTGCGGCTCGTGGTCGCGGGTGAGCTCGCGGCACAGCTCCACGGCGTAGAGGGCGCGGGCGATGAGGGGCAGGTCCCCGCGGGCCCCGTAGTAGCCGCCGACGATATCCGCCGAGTCCAGGCGCACCGTGGAGCCGCGCGTCTCCACCAGTTGCACGCGCAGGCGCATGTAGGGCTCCAGCGCGCCGGCGAAGCGCCGCTTGCTCTTGCGGGCCCCGGCCGCGAAGGCCGTCAGCTTGCCGTGGTCGCGCGTGAGGAGGGTGACCATCCGGTCGGCTTCCCCGTAGTCCACGGTGGAGAGGACGAGTGCCTCGTCGACGTAACGCTCCATGGTCTCGATCAACGCGGGAGGGGGTTGGAGGCCTTCCCGCTCATCACCAAGGCCACGTACGCTCCCACGCCCAGCGCCACCAGCAGCACCACGCCCAGCACCCACCAGGCCCGCCGCCGCCGCTCGCGCTCGAGCACCACGGGGCTGGGCTCCGGGGTGGCCTTGTCCACCTCCTCGAAGCGGAGGATGGCCTCCTCGGGCGCCAGGCCGATGACGGTGGCGTAGGCGCGGATGTAGTTGACGACGAAGACGCGCGAGGGCAGGCGCTCCACCTGCCCCTCCTCCAGGGCGATGATGAGGCTGGGGGAGATCTTCGTCACGCGCGACACCTCATCGCGGGACAGGCCGCGCAGCTCGCGCTGCTGGGACAGGTACTTGCCGAATTCGACGTGGTCCACGGGGGTGGGCACTCTCTGGGGTTACAAGGCCTCGAGCAGCCGGCGGCAGTCGTCCTTGAGCGCCTGGCTCTTCGCCTTGGCCTCGCAGGCGGTGAAACTCTGCCGCGCCTCCTCCATCTTGCCCAGCTTCACCTGGCAGGCGCCCTCGCGCAGGTAGGCGTCCGCCACCTCCGGGCAGGCCTCACGATAATGGCCGAAGTAGCGGCACGCCTCGGAAAGATTGCCCGTCTCGTCGTAGATGATGCCCAGGTTCTTGTAGCCCAGGCAGAAGCCGGGGTTCGTGGTCACCGCGGCCTTGATGCTCTGCACCGCGCGCGCCGTCTCGCCCTTCTTGTAGAGCGCCCAGCCGATGTTGCCCTGGGCGATATAGGGCGTGGCGTAGAGCATGTCGTTGAGGGCCGACTCGTACAGCTTGATGGCCTCGTCGTAGCGCGCCTGGGCCAGGTACACGTTGGCCAGGTTCGTCTTGGCCTCGGAGAAGTCCGGGCGCGCCTCCAGCGCCTTCTGGTAGTGCGCCACGGCCTCCTCCGGCCGGTTGAAGGCCAGGTGCAGGAGGATGCCGATGGCGTTGTGCGCCTCCGGGTAGTCCGGATCCAGCTCCAGCGACTTCTGCAGCTCCTTGTAGGCTTCCTGCACGTTGCCCATCTGCTGGGCCTGCAGGCCGATCTCGTAGTGGATCTCGGCGCCGCTGCGCTCCTGCTCGGTGGGGACGTGCTTGCAGCCCATCAGGGCGAGCGCGAGGAGCCAGGCGGGGTGAAGGCGAAGCATGTGGGGGGTTCTCGTGGGTACGGGGGAGGTTCAGAAGGACGCCAGCAGGCGGCCCAGGTTCGTCGAGGCCGTGCGCTTGTCGTCGGCCTTGCTCTTGGCGGCACCCGGCGCGAGCTTCGGGTCCTTGTAGAAGACGGGCAGGGTTTTCAGCAGCTCGTCCTGGCTCGCGGCGGGCTGGGCGCGGAAGTGGGCGTCGTCCATCATGAAGCCCATGGACTCCACGAAGGCGAGCGCCTCGGCCTCGTCCTGCTGGTAGTCCTCCTGGCTCGCGGCGCGCCGGCCCGGCACGTACACCGCGCAGTCCTGGGCCTCGGACAGGTAGAGGTAGATGAAGACGGCGGCGCCGCCCGAGCCGCGCAGGCCCAGCACGAAGGCCTGGGCCGGTCCCGCCGGCTTGCCGGGGATGGCCAGGTGCGGCGAGTTGATGGACTGGTAGAGAGCCAGGACCTGCTCACGGCTGGCGGGCAGGCCTCGGAACCGCTCGTCGATGGAGAACACGTTCGGCGCTACCCCCGCGCTACCGCGTGGTGAGGGTGAACTCCTCGGACTGGTCTTCCGTCTCCGCCGCGGTGCGCTGGTAGCGGATGAGGGGGTTGTCGATCATCACGTTGCCGCCGCCCTCGTTGCCCTCGCCGATGATGACCTTGAACACGTGCTGCGGAGATTCGCTCCGGCGCGCGCCGGCCGCCACTTTATGCGCCATCAGCAGCACGGTGTTCTTCCCCGGCACCAGCGAGTCGGTGATCTCGGCGATCACCTGCTCCTCGCTGTTGCGCAGCTTGCGCACCCACCTGGAGTTGATGAACAGGTCGATGTCGTAGTCCGTCATACCCGGGACGGACTGGGCCGTGGTGAGCCAGTAGCGGCGGGTGAGGCGGGCCGGGGCGGTGTCCACCGGGGCGGGAGCGGGCGCGGGGGCCGCCGTCGCGGTGGGAGCCGGAGCGGGCGCCGGGCTGGCCACGGGCGCGGGCGCTGGAGCCGGAGCCGGCTTCGCGGGGGCGGCGGCCACGGGAGCGGGGGTTGCCGCGGGAGGGGGAGCGTTCACCACCTTCACGGCATAGGCGGGCGCGTCGATGTGGACGTTGCCCTGCTCGTCGATGCGGACGGAGGTGACCTTCTCGAACCGCTGGTTCGTCACGCCGTCGATGCGGACGCCGTTGAGGAACACCGAGCCGGCGAGGGCCGAGACCGGCAGCAGGGCCGTGAGGACGAGGGCGGGGATGACGCGACGCATGGTGGGGACTCCTCCGGTGGCTGAGCGATAGCGCACCCGCCCGGGGTGGACAAGCGCGCGTCACCGGAGACCGGAGCGGCGGCCCGGAAATTCAGCCGCCTGCTCAGGGAGCCTTCTCGCCGGGGGCCTTCTCCAGGGCCTCTCGCTGGGCGAGCGCCCAATCGCCCCCCAGCCCCTCCCCTTCCCGGAAGCGCCTGAAGTCGCGGCGCACCAGCCGGGGGTAGCGGCGGAAGGTGTCGAGATCCCCCGCCTTCTTCGCCAGCCAGATGCGAGTGGGGCCGGCGTTGTAGGCCATGAGGGCCAGGTCCAGGTCCCCGAAGCGGTCGTTGAGGGTCCGCAGGTAGCGGATGCCCAGGCGCACGCCCAGGGCTGGATCCGCGGCCACCTCCTCGCGAGACAGGCGCAGCCCTTCCTTCTCCGCGAGGAAGTGCAGCGTGCTGGGCTTGATCTGCATCAGCCCCCGCGCGCCCTTCTCGGAGATGGCCTCCTCGGTGAAGTCCGACTCCACGTCGATGAGGGCGAGGATCAGCAGCGGATCATACCCCGCCCTCCCCGCCTCCTCGGCGATGGCCTGGCCGACCTGCCGGCGCAAGGTGAGACCCAACTCCGGGGCCCGCTTGGCCAGTACCGCGTCGATGAGCGCCGCGTCGGGCGGAGTCGCCTCGAAGCGAGAGCCCTCGGCCATGCGGGGCGGCTCGGCCGGAGCCAGCAGGGGCACGGCCCGGGCGGACAGCACGAGCGCCGCGGCGGCCACCAGGGGCAGCTTTCCACACCCCGAGCCGAGCACGTGCAGCCAGCGGAACAGCCACTCCCCGCGCCGCCCACCTGGGGCGGAGGGGCTGGCCATCACTTGCGCTGCCCCAGCGCGTCGATGCGCTCGGCCAACCGCACCAGCCGCGCCTCGATGTCCTGGATCTGCTCCCTGCGCGGAACCTTGAAGTGCAGCAGGGCGCGCCGGACCCCCTCCTCCACGTTGTGCTCCAGGTCCTTGCGATGGCCCACCAGGCGATCCGTCAGCAGACGGCCCTGGCGGCTCATCTCCTCCTGGCTCCACCCGGCCAGCTCGGCGACGCGCTGCACCGTGCGCGCGGCCTCGTCCTCGGCGGTGGACACGGCCAGCAAGGCCTGGCTCCACACCCGCTCGAACGTCTCGGCCAGCGGGTGCTTCTGCGGGGTCTCCTGCTTGTCCATGACGCTCTCCAGCACGGCTCCCCGGGTCCGAGACCCGGAAAGCGGAGGTAAGGGTAATCGAGGTAAGCACACCCCCCGATGGATGGAAACGCCACCCGCGCTCGCCCGCCTGCTCCCTGAGTCCACTGCTGGATGCTCGCCCGGGGACCCCGGGTCGACCTCCATGGTTCTTCCCGGCTTAGTGCACCGGCACGTCACCCGTCAAGCCGTGAAACCGTAAAGAACCGCCCAAAACAAAACCGCCACCCCGGAGACCGGAGTGGCGGCTTGCAACTTCAGGGCCTGGAGAGCGGGCTAGGCGGCGCCGCTGGTCTCCGGGCGGCTCCCGGTGGGAGACGGCGGAGGCAGGTCCTCGCCGTGGGTGGCGGCCAGGGCGGCCTCCATCTCGGCGATCTCGTCCGCCTGACTCTCCACCTCGATGTCGAGGTACTTGTAGTTGGGCAGACCGGTGCCGGCGGGGATGAGCCGGCCCATGATGACGTTCTCCTTGAGGCCGCGCAGGTAGTCCACCTTGCCGTTGATGGCGGCCTCGGTGAGCACCTTGGTGGTCTCCTGGAAGGAGGACGCCGAGATGAACGACTCGGTGGAGAGCGAGGCCTTGGTGATGCCGAGCAGCAGCGGCTCGCCGACGGCCGGACGCAGGCCCGCGGCCATGACCTTCTCGTTCTCCTCCTCGAACACCCACTTCTCGACCTGCTCGTCGACGAGGAAGGTGGTGTCGCCCACGTCGGTGACGCGCACGCGGCGGAGCATCTGCCGGACGATCACCTCGATGTGCTTGTCGTTGATCTTCACGCCCTGGAGCCGGTAGACCTCCTGCACCTCATCCACCAGGTAGCCCGCGAGCGCCTTCTCGCCGAGCACCTTGAGGATGTCGTGCGGGTTGGCCGAGCCATCCATGAGCGCCTCGCCGGCCTTGACGCGGTCGCCGGCGTGCACGCTGATGTTCTTGCCCTTGGAGATCAGGTACTCCTTGGCCAGGTCGGTGCGCAGCTCGCCGCTCACCTCGGGGGTGAGGATGAGCTTGCGCTTGCCCTTGGTGTCCTTGCCGAAGGACACCACGCCGTCGATCTCCGCGATGGCCGCGGCGTCCTTGGGCTTGCGCGCCTCGAAGAGCTCGGCCACGCGGGGCAGACCGCCCGTGATGTCCTTGGTCTTCGTGGTCTCGCGCGGCACCTTGGCGATGACCTCACCGGCGTGGATCTCATCGCCGTCGTTGACGGTGATGATGGAGCCCTGCGGCAGGAAGTAGCTCGCCTGCGCCTTGGAGGAGATGAGGTCCTTGATGTTGCCCTGCTCGTCGCGGATGGTGATGCGCGGACGGGCCTCGGGGTCCTTGGACTCGACGACCGTCTTGCGGCTGAGGCCGGTCACCTCGTCCAGCGACTCGTTCATCGTGACGCCTTCGATGATGTCCTCGAAGCGCACGACACCGCCCACCTCGGTGAGCAGGGGGATGGCGAACGGATCCCACTCGGCCAGCAGGGTGCCGGCCTCGAGCTTCTGGCCCTCCTTCACGAGGATGCGGGCGCCGTAGATGACCTGGTAGCGCTCGCGCTCACGGCCGCTCTCGTCGATGATGACGATCTCGCCGTTGCGGTTCATGGCCACCAGGCTGCCGTCCTTCTTCTGAACCGTGTTCAGGCCGGCGAACTTCACCAGACCCGCGTTGCGGTTCTCGAGGCTGGACTGCTCGGCGCGCCGCGTCGCCGCACCACCGATGTGGAAGGTGCGCATCGTGAGCTGGGTACCCGGCTCGCCGATGGACTGCGCCGCGATGACACCGACGGCCTCGCCCACGGACACCTTGCGGCCACGGGCCAGGTCACGGCCGTAGCACTCCACGCAGATGCCGCGCTTGGCCTGGCAGGTGAGCACCGAGCGGATCTTCACCTTGTCCAGGCCGCTGTTCTCGATCTTCTTGACGCGATCCTCGTCGATCTC
>NZ_JBJMQO010000112.1:0-48995 GCF_045802675.1 Archangium sp.
AGCCACGCGCTCATGGCCAAGGCGTATGACGCCGCCAACAACGTGAGCTCGGACAACGACACCTCGGTGACGGTGAGCAACAGCACCGCCGGGACGACGACCGTCACCTTCGGCAGCATCGCCGCGGATGACGGGTACGTGAAGGCCAACGCGGATGGCACCTCGCCCGCGGTGGGCACCATCACCACGCCGGCGCTCGGCAAGGGCTCGGACGGCAAGTACAACCGCTCCCTCTTCTCGTTCGACACCTCCACGCTCCCGGACACCGCCACCATCGTGCGCGCCTCGCTCAAGGTGACGCTGTCCTCCGCGTCGGGTGACCCGTGGGCCGACCCCACCGCCAACACCCTCACCATCGACCTGAAGAACGGGACGTTTGGCACCGCCGCCACGGAGACCACCGACTACACCGCGGCCGCCACGGCCCCGGCGGTGGCCCAGCTCATCAAGTTCACCACCGGCGCGCAGAGCTCCACGGACTTCAACGCCGCGGGCCTCGCCGCCATCAACACGACGGGCAAGACGCAGGCCCGGCTCCAGTTCGCCCAGAACCAGGCCGCCATGACCTACCTCTTCCTCACCGAGGGCACCGGCGCCGTCCTGACGGTGGAGTACAAGTAGTCCCGGGCCGCGGGAGCCGGGGCCTCATGCGCTCCGGCTTCCGTGGCCAGGCTTCGTGATTCCAGAGAGGTCTCCCATGCACCCCGGAATACGAAGCCGCATCGGCCCCGTTGTCCTGGCTCTGGCCACGCTCGTGCTGCTGGGCGGATGCGCCACGGGCCATTCCCTCGGGAATCCGGCGAGCGGCTCCATCCCGGGAGGCGCGGGCGGGTTCCCCGAGCGGACGGAAGACCCCTTCCAAATCGTTCAGGAAGCGAGTGGCCTCGGGGAAGAAGCGCGTCACCCGGTGGGCGCGGCGCTCTACCTGGAGCAGGCGCGTGAACTCCTGGGCCGCGTGGCGAAGACGCGCGTGACGACGAAGAGCTTCGCCCCGCGCCGGGTGCTCTTCTGGCTGCTGGGTGAGGTGCTCGAGGGCGGCGAGCGCGTGGAGTACGCGGAACTGCGGCGGCGCACCCGGCGCTTCGCGTCCCTGGTGTTGGTACGCCCGGATGGGTACCTGGTGGCCGCGCTCACCGGAGAGCCCCTCCAGCGCATGGGGCAGGTGACGCTCGAGGAAGGCCAATGGAAGGTGGGCCGCCTCGCCGTGGGTGAGTTCTACTTCTCGCGCGGTGGCGTCCTCTACCCGGTGAACGATGTCTTGCGGCGCGCCGACACCCCGCCGTGGGCCGAGCTGGGCCTGAAACGCGACTGGCTCAACGCCGCGCTGGATGGGGCCCAGGATGCGATGGGGGAGATGGCGGTGGCTCTGGCCAGGACCGTCCTCCATCCCATCCGCACCGTGGAGGACCTCGGGCAACTGCCCACCACGGTGGCGCTCCTCATCGCCTCCTCCCCCGAGTACTTCGCGCGCTACGGCGCCATGTCCCACGGGGACCAGCTCCGCGAGGCGGCACGCCTGTCCACGCACGTGCTCATGCTGCTCGGAGGCGCGGAGGTCACGGTGGGCCGCATGGGCGGGCTGGGGGCGGAGCTGCCGGTGGTGTCACTCACGGCCAGGGGAGAGCTGGCACTGAGCAGGGTGGTGGTGTCCGGGGGCACGGTGACGACCACGCTGGGCGTGGAGCTGGGTGCCCTCTCCATCCTCCACATGGCGAGCAGCGGCCAGGGCAACAGCGGCGGCGGAGATGCCAAGGAGGGGCAGTCGAGCCAGACGCCCCCGCGCCCGGGGCCCGGCAGATGGACGTACAAGACGCCCACCACCGAGTCCGAGGACGCACTCGACTACCAGGAGCAGGTGACGGGACAGCCCGCCTGGCGGGTGTACCTGATTGATGGCATGGAGTTCGACAGCTTCACCGGCAAGGAGCTGCTGGAGGCCAAGGGCCCCGGCTACAAGCAGTTCCTGGAGAAGGACGGGACCCTGAAGCCCTGGTTCGAAGGTGGAAAGGGGTTCCAGGGGTTGATGGAACAGGCGAGAAAACAGTCGCGAATTGCCAAGACACTGAAGCTGCCGTTGATCTGGCACGTGGCGGAGCCGGAGTTCGCGAGTTTCCTTCGCCAACGCTTCAGACGAGAAGGATGGGACAACATCGATGTCCGCGACACTTCCTTGAAGCGGTGAGGAGTTCGAATGAAAGAGGACTACTACGTCGGGGCCTACTGGGGACCGCGCAAGGAGACGGCACTGGAGGCGGCCCGGCGCGCGGAGCTCTTCTTTCACATGCTGGCGCGGTGTGACCCGACGTTCACCCAGTGGTACCGGGGAGGACGTGGAGCCCCCACCGGGCTGCCGGGCCACCCCGTACGCCCAGACGTGCAGGAACTGGAGCAATTCTTCCTTCGCGGGAGGCTCCGCACGGACGAGGGTAAGAAGATCCTGGAGGGCTTCGGGTTCAGCCAGTACGTGTGGAATGCGAAGAAGGAACGAACCCGCCTCGAATTCCATGGCGGTGCGTACGGCATGGGAGCGCACAACTCGTGCCTGTTCGAGCCACCCCGTGAAGGCCCGGTACGGGAGCGGATTCTGAGTGCACCCGTTCTGACCGAAGTGCTCACCAGCATGGCCACAGCCTGGGACCCCGACTTCGCGATGGCCACCTCGGACGCCATGCTGGACCTCGTGGAAAAGCGCAAAGGGGAGGTGCGGGTGGGCTGGTTGACGTACCTGTCGCGGCGGTTGGGGAAGCTGCCGCCGCTGCCCGCGCCCGGGCGCATCGAGCCGGTGGGCACCCTGGGCTGGCTCCTCGTCCTCTCCCCCGAACGCATGACGGCGAGCAACCCGGAGCACGTGGCCTTCACCGCGCGTGTGCGTGACTTGCTCGATCGCGCGGGCCTCATCGAAATCCCCGAGCCCCCCGCCGCCGACGCATGACGCGCCAGGGCGCCGCCCGCCCGCCCGCCTGCCCTCCGGACGGTGGCACGAGCCCTCGCGCCCGTGCCCGAGGGGATGCGCGGGCGGGCACCCCTCTCCATTTGAAGCACCCTACCCACTGGCGCACGAGGCCGCCTCGCCCCCCTTGGCACCGCACCCCGCGGTCCCAAGCTTGTCGATGACGCGCCGACCCCACCACGCGTAGGTGGTGCGACCAGAGGGGGAGGGCATTGATGGCGGAGGGCTACGAACAGGCTGGACCCTCTCTGGAAGGGGCGCACCCCGGCAGGCGACTGGGCAATCGCTTCGAGCTGACCCAGCGCATCAAGCAGGGCCGTGGCATCACCACGTGGCTCGGGGTGGACCTCCATACCGGCTCCCGGCTCGTCATCAAGACGACATCCGCCGTCTCCCTCGTGCCCACCACCCGCCAGCGCCTGGAGCACGAGGCGGGCGTACTGCGCTCGCTGCAGAGCCCCTACCTCGTCCCCGTCCTGTACTTCGGGTCAGGGGGCGACCTGCTCTACCTGGTGACGCCCTTCGTGCCCGGGGCGTCCCTCCAGGAGCGGCTCGCCAGCGGCACCCTGTCCGTGCCCGAGGCCCTCATCGTCGGCCAGTGCGTGCTGGCCGCGCTCGCCGAGGCCCACTCGCACGGCATCCTCCACCGCGACGTCAAGCCCTCCAACATCATCGTCGAGGGCCGCCCCACGCTCGCTCGGGCCACCCTGGTGGACTTCGGGCTGGCGCGCAGTGAACGGTTGGATCCCTCCCTGAGAGACCTCCCGGTGGGCACCGCGCGCTACCTGTCGCCCGAGCAGGCCGGGCTCCTCAACCGCCCGGTGGAGACCACCTCGGACCTGTACGCACTGGGCGCCGTGCTCTTCGAGACACTCGCGGGCCACCCCGCCTTCGACGGGGCCTCCGTGGGCGAGGTGTTGCGCCAGCACCTCACCACCCGGCCCCGGCTGCGCAGCGTGGGCATCGAGGTGCCCCGCGCCCTGGAGGAGGTCGTCGCGCGCCTCTTGCAGACGGACCCCCAGGACCGCTACCAGTCGGCCGAATCCGCGCGCGAGGACCTGCGCGCCATCGAGGCGGCGCTGGCGCGCGGCGAGCAGGACCCGGAGCTGGTGGCGGGCGCGCACGACATGCGCCACAGCCTCACGGAGCCCTCCTTCGTGGGCCGCCACGAGGAGCTGGCGCTGCTGGAGCGTGAGCTGGAGCGGGCGCGTACCGAGCCGGGGCGCCTGCTGGTGGTGGAGGCCGAGAGCGGCGGCGGCAAGAGCCGGCTGCTGGAGGAGTTCGCCACGCGCGCCCGCCAGCACCGCGCCTGGCTGTTGCAGGGTCAGGCCGTGGCCCAGTCCGCGCAGCGGCCCTTCCAGCTCTTCGCGGACGTGGCCTCGGGCATCGCCGCGGCGGCGAAGGAGCGGCCCGCGCTGGCGGAGCTGTTGCGCGAGCGGCTCCAGGAGCAGGCGGCGGCGGTGTGCACGGTGCTGCCGCAGTTGCAGCCGGTGCTGCGTCCGGCGCAGCAGCAGGGCCTGGGCCCCGAGTCCCTGGGCGAGAGCCGCGGCATCTGGGCCCTCACCACGCTGCTGGGGGCGCTGGGCACCGTGGCGGAGCCGGCGGTGGTGCTGCTCGAGGACTGCCAGTGGGCCGACGAGCCCACGCTTCGCTCCCTGGAGACATGGCAACAGGCGCGCCGCAACGTGGGCGGGCACGTGATGATCATCGTGTCCTTCCGCAGCGAGGAGGTGGGCCCCGGGCATGTGCTGCGCCGGCTCAACCCCGCGGCGCACCTGCGGCTGACGGCCTTCGGGCCCGCGGACGTGGCGCGCATGCTGGAGTCGATGGCCGGCACCCTACCGCGCGAGGCCATGGAGCTGGTGGTGCGCCTGTCGGAGGGCAACCCCTTCATGGCCTCGGCGGTGCTGCACGGGCTGGTGGAGGACGGCGCGCTGGTGCCGGGCCCGCGCGGCTGGCAGGTGGAGCCCGAGGCCATGGCGCACGTGCGCTCCTCGCGCCAGGCGGCCTCCTTCCTCGTGCGCCGCCTCAAGCTGCTGCCTCCCGAGTCCCTGCGGCTGCTCTCCGTGGGCGCGGTGCTGGGCAAGAACTTCGACCAGGAGCGCGTGACCTCGCTGTCCGGCACCCCGCGCGAGCGCGTGGCGGCGGCCCTCGTGGAGCCGCGGCGCCGGCACATGCTGTGGGAGGGCTCGGGCGGCCGCTACACCTTCGTCCACGACAAGCTGCGCGAGGCCCTGCTGAGCCTCCTCAAGCCCGAGGAGCGCCGGGAGCTGCACCGGCTGGCCGCGCGCGCCATCGCCGCCAACCCGCCGGCGGACCCCTTCGAGCTCGCCTACCACTTCGACGCCGCGGGCGAGTACACCCAGGCCCTGCCCCACGCGCTGCTCGCCGCCGAGCGCGCCCGGCAGCAGTTCGCCCTCGAGACGGCCGAGCACAACTACCGCATCGCCGAGCGCGGCGCCGGCGGGGCCAGCCCGGGCACCCGCTTCCGCATCGCCGCCGGCCTCGGGGACGTGCTCATGCTGCGCGGCCGCTACGACGCCGCCCAGCCCCAGTTCGCGCTCGCCCAGTCGCTCGCCCATGACCGGTTGGAGCAGGCGCGCACGCTCGCCAAGCTGGGCGAGCTGGCGTTCCGGCGCGGCAACGTGGACGAGGGCAATGCCGCCATGGAGCGGGCCCTCCGGTTGCTCGGCCGCTTCGTGCCCCGCACGTCCGCGGCCCTCAGCCTGGCGGCCCTCTGGGAAGTAGGCGTGCAGGCGGGACATACCCTGCTGCCAGGGCTGTGGCTGGCGCGCCGGCCGCTCGACAAGAGTGAAGAGGATCTCCTGGCCGTCCACATCTACAGCCGCCTGGCCTACAACTACTGGTACCTGCGCGGGCGCATGGCCGTCATCTGGGCCCACCTGAGAGACCTGAACATCGCCGAGCGCTACCCGCCCACGCCCGAGCTGGCCCAGGCCTACTCGGAGCACTCGCCGGCGATGACCACCCTGCCCTGGTTCCGCAGGGCCAATGCCTACGCGGAGAAGTCCCTGGCCATGCGCCGGGAGATGGGCGACGTGTGGGGACAAGGACAGACGTTGCACTTCTACGCCCTGGCCCTCTACGCGGAGAGCCGCTTCGACGAGAGCATCGAGAAATGCCGCGAGGCCGTGCGGTTGCTGGACAGGACGGGTGACCGCTGGGAGGTCAACAACGCGACCTTCAACACCATCATGAGCCTCTACCGGCAGGGGAAGTTGAAGGAGGCGCTCGAAACCAGCCAGCGGCTGCACGGAGACGCGCTCGCCATTGGGGACCGGTACGCGGTGCGCCTGGCGCTGGAGGCGTGGGGCAAGGCCTCGGGGGGCCGCATCCCGCGCGGCCTGCTGGAGGCGGAGATCGCCAACCCCGAGGCGGACCCGCAGTCGCACGCGGGCGTGCTCCAGGCCGAGGCCATCCGCCAGTTGCGCGAGGGAGACGCCGAGGGCGCGGTGGCCACGCTGGAGGAGGCGGCGCGCATCGCCGAGGCGGCCCACCTGCATTCGGAGTACGTGGCGCCCATTCCGGGGTGGCTCGCCACCGCCCTGCGCCAGCGCGCCGAGCAGGTGTCGCCGCTATCCCCGCATGAGCGCAAGGCGTTGCTCAAGCGCGCCGAGCACGTGGCCCGGAAGGCCCACGACGTGGCGAGCACCTACCGCAACAACCTCCCCCACGCCCTGCGCGAGCGGGCCCTGCTGGCCGCCATGACCGGAAACGCGCGCCGCGCCCGCCGCTGGCTGGAGCAGAGCCTGAGCGTGGCCAGTACGCTGGGCATGCGCCACGAGCGCGCCCAGTCCCTGCTGGCGCGCGGTGAGGTGGGCAGGGCACTCGGCTGGCCCGGCGCCGCGGCGGATATCGAATCGGCCACGCGCGAGCTGCAGGAGCTGGAGCAGGGCCTGGGCCAGGAAGGGCCCGTGGACTCGGAGCGCTCGGACACGCTGTCGCTCGCGGATCGCTTCCCCCGCGTGCTGGAGGCGGGGCGCCGCATCGCCTCCGCGCTCTCGCGCCAGGCCGTCTTCGAGGCCGCGCGCCAGTCGATGATGGAGCTGCTGCGCCCCGAGCACTGCGTGGTGTTCGAGCCCGAGGCCCTGCTGCCCGAGGACGAGCTGGCCGCGGCGGGTGTGGGCCGCACCGCCATCGGCCGGGCCCTGGAGACGGGGCGCCCGGCGGTGATGGGCCAGGGCATGCCGGGCGGGGTGAGCGAGAGCATGGAGCTGCTCGGCGTGCGCTCGCTCCTGTGCGCTCCCATCCAGGTGCGCGGCAAGACGGTGGCGTGCGTGTGCGTCAGCCACCGGCAGGTGGGCGAGCTCTTCGGCGAGGACGAGGAGCGGCTGGCCTCCTTCGTCTGCATCCTCGCCGGCGCCGCGCTGGAGAACGCCGAGGGCTTCGAGCAGATGGCCGCCCTCTCCGAGGAGAGGGGCCGGCTCTACCGGGAGGAGCAGGAGGCGGTGCGCCGCCGCGACGACTTCCTCTCCATCGCCGCGCACGAGCTCAAGACGCCCCTCACCTCGCTGCAGCTCCACATCCAGGGCCTCATGTCCCAGCTGCGCCAGGGCCTCGAGCGGCTGCCACCCGAGCGGCTCGGCGCCAAGCTCGAGTCGGCCAACCTCCAGACGCAGCGCCTGGGCAAGCTGGTGAACGAGTTGCTGGATATTTCGCGCATCGCCCAGGGACAGATGCTGGGCAAGCTCGAGGACGTGGACCTGGTGCAGGTGGTGCGCGGCGTGGTGGAGCGCTCGCGCGAGGCGCTGTCCCGCGCCGAGTGCGACCTGCGGTTGGACCTGCCTCCCAGCCTGGTGGGCCACTGGGACGCCATGCGGCTGGAGCAGGTGGTCCTCAACCTGCTCACCAACGCGACGAAGTACGGCGCCGGCCGGCCCATCAGCGTCCTCCTGGATGGCGACGAGCAGCAGGCCCGGCTGCGCGTGCGCGACGAGGGCATCGGCATCGCCGAGGAGGACGCGGCCCGCATCTTCGAGCGCTTCGAGCGCGCCGTGTCCGTGCGCCACTACGGCGGCTTCGGCATCGGGCTGTGGATTGTCCGGGAGATCGTCCAGGCGCTCGGCGGCACCATCGAGGTGGAGAGCGCCCCGGGCAAGGGCTCCACCTTCACCGTCACCCTGCCGCGCCGCGGCCCCGAGGAGCCGCGGAGCAGCAACGGCACGAGCGACCTCAGCGACGCGTGAGCGACAGGTAGATGACGTTGTTCACGCTGTCGCGGAACAGCTTCACCTCGGCCAGCTCCGACGGGTCGATCTCCGAGGTGAGGGCCCGCATCTGGCTCTCCTCGCGGTAGACGAGCCACCAGTCCATGAAGGCTTCCATGTAGCCGGTTTCGGGCGGGAGGGCGGCGAAGTTGGCCACCAGCAGCTTGCCCCCCGAGCGCAGCATGTGGAAGAGCAGCCGGGTGAGCCGGGCCGCGGTGCCCTCGGCGAGGTAGTCGTACAGCCCCGCCGAGTACACGAAGTCCATGTCCCGGAAGACGGTCTTCCCCAGCAGCATCGAGCGCACCGAGCCGCACACCGTGCGCACCGGGCCCGTGGGGAACTCGCGCGAAATCTCCGCCAGGCACAGGGGGTCCTGATCGAAGGCGAGCAGCTCGCCCACCCGCTCCTCGCGCACGGCGTGGGACAGCTCGGCCTCGCGCAGGTGCCCGCACGCCACGGAGAGGATGCGGGGCAGGTGCACGCGCTCGGCCGTGGCGTCGATTTCCCGCGCCAGCAGCTCCCGCCGCTCGCGCACACTGCGCGCGCTCGGCTGATCATGCATGTAGCGGTAGATTTCGCGGCCCTCGTGATCCAACCCCTCCACGTGCGAGTGGTCGTCGTAGAGGTAGTCGATGAGCGCGGCATCCCCCGCGTACCCTCGCGGCCGCTCGAAGGCGTGGCGCGTGAAGGGACACTTGTGGATGACCCCGCGCAACGGGTGCGAGCGGACGGCTTCCAGGCAGAAGCGGCGCCACTCCTCGCGGTCCCATTTGCGCCGCAAGGTCCGGAGGCCCTGGTGCAGGCACTCCATGCCCATTTGCACATCTCCACCCTGGGTGATCTGCGCGTGGATGTCATCCAGCCACGAGGTCGCCCGAACGAATGCATCACTCCAATCGACCCACTCCATCACAGGTGCGGCCAATTCATTGCGTAGGGGTTGGACATCGCCAGGAGAAGCTGCATCGCTCGAAGAGGAGGGAGGTCCTTCCATCGCCACCAAAACGAAGAGCCTTCCCACTCCCTTCCCATGGACGGGGCCACCGGCCCGGCGCTTGGCCGAAGGGCAGGGGAATGAGCGGAATAAAGGTGCGCCCGGGTGGGAGAAAGGGACGCAACTTCCGGGGGGGTGGGTCCGATAATGCCTCCGGACGATTTTCCATCACGGGGTTCTCCATGGCCGTGCACACCATCCGCCCGGGCGACACGCTGGGCTCGCTGGCCCGCAGGTACAACACCTCGGTCGACGCGCTCGCGAAGGCCAACAACCTCCAGGACCCGAACCGCATCATCGCGGGACAGAGCCTCACCATCCCCGACGGCTTCGATGCGCCGCGGGCGTCGCCGGCGACCACCCGTGGGGGGCAGAGCTACACGGTGAAGTCGGGTGACACGCTCAGTGGCATCGCCTCGCGCTTCGGCACCAGCGTGGGAGCCATCGCCCAGGCCAACGGCATCTCCAACCCCAACCTCATCCAGGTGGGCCAGCGGCTCACCATCCCCGGCGGCTCGGCGCCCAGCGCTCCGCCTCCGACTCCGGCGCCGTCGCAGGGCGCGCAGAGCTACACGGTGAAGCCGGGTGACACGCTCAGTGGCATCGCCTCGCGCTACGGCACCAGCGTGGGCGCCATCGCCCAGGCCAACGGCATCTCCAATCCCAACCTCATCCAGGTGGGCCAGCGCCTC
Organism: Archangium sp.; assembly: GCF_045802675.1. GTDB lineage: Bacteria > Myxococcota > Myxococcia > Myxococcales > Myxococcaceae > Archangium. The sequence goes on from NZ_JBJMQO010000112.1 coordinate 9,865, forward strand.
ACCATCCCCGGCGGCTCGGGCCCCAGCGCTCCGCCTCCGACTCCGGCGCCGTCGCAGGGCTCGCAGAGCTACACGGTGCAGCCGGGCGACACGCTCAGCGGCATCGCCTCGCGCTACGGCACCAGCGTGGGCGCCATCGCCCAGGCCAACGGCATCTCCAATCCCAACCTCATCCAGGTGGGCCAGCGCCTCACCATCCCCGGTGGCTCGGCGCCCCAGCCGGGCCCGGTGAGCGGCCCCGGGCCCGTGACGGGTCCGGGCGGGGGCACCTCGGGCGGCGTGAGCCTGCAGCAGCTGCGCGCCATCATGCCCAACCTGTCGCAGGACAAGGCCGCGCAGTACCTGCCCTACCTCAACTCGGCCATGGCCGAGGCGGGCATCAACACCCCGCGCCGCCAGGCGGCCTTCCTCGCGCAGCTGGCGCACGAGAGCGGCCAGTTCCGCTACATGGAGGAGATCGCCTCGGGCGCCGCCTACGAGGGCCGGGCGGACCTGGGCAACACGCAGCCGGGTGACGGCGTGCGCTTCAAGGGCCGCGGCCCCATCCAGCTCACCGGCCGCAACAACTACCGCGCCGCGGGACGCGCGCTGGGCATCGACCTGGAGAACAACCCGACGCGCGCCGCGGACCCCGACGTGGGCTTCCGCACCGCCGCCTGGTTCTGGAACAGCCGCAACCTCAACAGCTACGCGGACGCGGGCAACTTCGACGCCATCACCTACCGGGTGAACGGCGGCTACAACGGCAAGGCCAGCCGCGACGCCTACTACGCGCGGGCCCTTCAGGTGCTCGGCGCGTAGGCGCTCAGGGAGTGGCGTATCCATCCGAGAGCGTCCGGAGGAAGGCGACGAGCGCGGCTTCCTCCTCCTCCGACAGCCCGAGGTTGCCCAGTTCCTCCGCGTTGACGTTCAGCCCCACCTCCGGCGGCGGCCAGCAGTCGGCGCCGGGGGTGCTGGGAGTCCCCGGCAGGCACACGGGCAGCACGTCGCGCGTGTTGTAGAAGTGGACGACCTCCTCGAGGCTCTTGAAGTAGCCGTTGTGCCCGTAGGCCTTCACGAAGTCGGTCCGGGGCCGTTTGTCCACGTTGCGCAGGCTGGGCACCTTGTGCAGCCCGAGGTTGGCCCGCGCGTACAGCCGGAAGTCCGCGCGCGTCGCCAGGAAGCCCCCCAGTCCGTTGTCCGCCCAGGCGGCACCGAGCGGGTTGAACTCCGTCAGCGCGTACCAGGGGTTGTCCGGGTTGCGCGGCACGCCGACGTTGTCATACGTGAAGTCGGTGAAGAGCGGCGGCTCGCCCTTGGGGCCCGGCTGGCTCGGGTGACACCGGGCGCACCTGGCCTTGCCCTCGAAGAGCCGCAGGCCCTCCTGTTCCTGCTCCGAGAGCTGCGTCTTGCCCGCCAGGTATGCGTCGTACCGGGAGGAGAAGGCATTCACCTCGCCAGAGGCCTCGAAGGCGGCGATCGCCCGGGCGATGCCGTCATAGGCCCGCTCCACGTGGGCGCCGTCACAGATGTCCTCCCCGTGGAGCGAGCGGAAGAGGGGCGTATACGCCGCATGGCACACCTTGGCCACGACGGCCGCGGCGTCCGGGTTGTTCTGCTCGAGGGGATTGAGGAAGGGCCCCTGGGCCTGGCCCGCGGCGGGAGTGCCCAGCTTCTCTCCGGTGGCGCGGCCATCCCAGAAGGCACCGCCCTCGAAGGTGCCCTGACGATCCATCAGGTGGAAGAGCGGGGACTGCGTGGCGTACGCGGCCGAGGGCGGCTTGCGGTTGCCGAAGCGTCCTTCCACGGCGCCCTCATACACGGCGCCCCGCGCGTTGACGTGGGAGGCCGGCCCCGTCCAACCCGCCCCGGGGTCATGACACGAGGCACACGCCTGTCCCGCCGGTTCGGACAGGTTGGCGTCGAAGAAGAGCTGCCTGCCGAGCTGCTCCAGGGGCGTGAGCGCCACCGGGGACGCCGCCACCGCCGGGGCCGCTTCCGGCGCGGACGAATGGCCGCTACAGGCAAGCAACCCCGCGACGAGGGGTGGGAAGATCCGGACTCTCGGCAGGTGCATGTCATCTCCTGGTGCGAGGCAAAGATGGGAATCGCCGTGCGTCCGCTCCATGCCCGCGCGAGGCACAGTGTCTCGTTCGGCGCAACCGGAAGCGGTGACGTGATGGGAACCCGACAGGGCTCCCGTTCGACATTGCATCCCCTCCGCATGGCTCCCACGCTCCAGGCCGGGAAGGAGCCCGTGACGGACACTCGAGGAACACTCGCCCGCAGGTGGTGGGGCCCCGAGGGTCGCCTGTTGCCCGTGGACCGTCTGCTGCTCGGCTCCATCGCGCTGCTGCTGGTGCTCGGCGCGTGCTTCCTCCCGGGCCCCCTGCCCTTCCTCGGAATCCTCGTGGCCACCGCGGCGCTGCTCATCGGCGCGGCCACGTGGAGCGAGCGCTCGCGCGTGGGACGCGTCCTTCATGCCTTCATCGCGCTGCCCGTGGTCGGCATCCTCTTCACCGTCATCGGGCCACTCATCGCCATCATCAATCCCTGGCGCTGGGACGCGCTGTGGCAGGCGTTGGACCGGGGCATCTTCGGGAACCTCGCCTGGTACTGGCACCACGCCCTGGGCCGGCCCACCTGGCTCACCGACCTCGCCTACCTGCTCTACGTGAGCTACTACGTGCTGCCGGTGGTACTGGCCGCGGCCCTCTACGCGCAGCACCGCCGGGAGGAGTTCGAGCGGCTCGTCTTCACCACGGTGGCCACCTTCCTGCTTTCCTACGTGGGCTACTTCCTCTTCCCCACGCTGGGCCCGCGCATTCCTCCAGAGCTCGCGGACGAGGCGTTGGGCGGCGGTGCCATCAGCCGTGCCATCCGCGCCTTCCTCCTCTACGGCGAGCGCAACCTGCTCAATGCCTTCCCCAGCGCGCACACGGCCGTGTCACTGGTGCTGCTGGGGCTCGGCTGGCGCGCCTTCCCCCGGCTGCGGGTGCCCCTCACGCTGCACGTGGGCGCCATCGTCTTCACCACCGTCTACCTGTCCTTCCACTACGTGGTGGACCTGGTGGCGGGCGTGGGGCTGGCGCTGATGATGAACGTGCTGGTGCCGGTGCTGCGCCGGCTGTGCGGCCCGGCGCAGGACGCGCGCGGCCTCGAGCGGCACGTGGGCCCCTGAGCTCAGAGCGCGAAGTAGTCCCGCGAGATGCGCAGCCGCACGTTGGCGTCCTCCGGGTCCAACTCGATGGAGCGCGCGCGCGTCTTGAGGATGCCGTGGCGCCGCAGCAGGTGCTCGATGTCCTCGGCGAGCGCGAGCACCGGGCGCACCGCGCAGCCCGTGGCGAACGCCATGTCGTCGAGCACGTTCAGGTTGCCCGGCTCGCTGGTGGCCACGAAGACGGTGCCCCGCACCTCGTCACGCCACTCGACGCGCAACGGACAGACACGCAGCCGCTCGAGCACGCGCTCCGGCACGCAGCGCACCATGCCCGTGGGCACCTTCTCCATCGCCTCGCGGCGGACGAAGGGCACCTGGAGCTGCCGGGACAACGACACGAGGAGCTGCTCCGGCCCGAGCAGTCCCATCCGCACCGCGGCCTCTCCCAACCTGCACCGCCACCGGGCCTGCAGCGCGAGCGCCGACTCCACCTGCGCCGATGCCAACAGCCCGCTCGCCACCCAGAGCTCGCCCAGCCGCATCCGCCGCACGCCCGACCCCCCGCCGACACACCGCTCGCCCAACCGCACGCGCCCGGGCGATCCCCCGCCCCCCACGCCACCCTTCGCCCGAGCGCTCCCGACCCCGTCCCCGCCCACCCCAACCCCAACCCGGGCGCTCCCCATTGCGCGTCGCGTGCCAGCAGCCCCTTCATGGATTCCAAGGGGTTGGAGCACCCGCCCCCTCGGGTAGGGCCCGGAGGCGGGAAGAATTTCAGGGGGACGCGGCGGCAAATGGGGGGACGGTGATTCGGAGGGTGTCCGTCACCGTGCGGAGGTGCACCCGTCCCGGCGCCTCACCACGCCACGCCGAGGTTGAGCCGGCCCGCGTAACGGCCCCCCCTGCCAATGGTGAGGGGGGTGCGCCCACCGACATGCTGGACGGGTGCCCCGGTGGGGTAGCGCTGATCGAAGAGGACGTCGTACTGGAGGCGCGCCTCGGCGGTGAGGGAGCCGAACGACGCGCGCAGCCCCCCACCCACCGGGACGCTGCCCACGATGTTGTCGCCGAAGCCCTGCACGGTGCCCCGGACGTTGTAGACGCTGAAGCCCAGGCCCCCCAGCACGTAGGGCTGCACCGTCGAGGAGCGCAGCCCCACGGAGGCCGCCGCATAGGCCCCGTCGCGCACCAGGTCGAAGTCCCCGGTGCCCACGTCCCGCGGCCGCCGCGTGTCGAGCCCGTTGCGCGCATGCGCATAGCCGACCTCCAGGCCCACATCCAGGCCCAGCAGCCGCTGCGGCCGCACCCCCACCGCCACCCCATAGGTGACACCGGGATCGACACGCGGCGCCAGGGCCAGCGTGTAGCCCTCCACGCCGCCACCGGCCATCACGGACAGCTCACGCAGGTGGGACCAGGGCGCCGCGTGCGCGCCGGTGCTCCCCACGCAGAGCGCGAGGAGCACCCACCCCACCCGTGTCCCCATCCTCCCGCCCCTCGCCCGCGGCACTACTTGCCCTGCATCTCGGCCCTGGCCTTCACCTCGCCGGCCTTCTCACCGGTGAGGATCTCCACCTTGTACGTCTTCTCGTCGCCCGCGGCCGGCTCGAAGCTCACGCGCACCGGCGTGCCCTCGTGGAGGTCGTCCCACGTCACCAGCTGCCCGTCGCGCTCCATCTTCGTGTCCGGGGTGAGCGCGAACCACGCCTCCGGCGCGTTCGGGTTGTTCACGTCCTTCACCTCGATGCGGCTGTGGTCCTTGTCCACGTTCGACACCAGGCCCTCGCGCTTCTGCGAGAGCCCCGGCACCGCGGCCTCCACGTCGCGCTGGGCCTCCTTCGACCCCGCACAGCCCGCGCCGCCCAGCACCGCCGCCAGCACCACCGCACCCAGCACCTTCACGCGCGTCTTCATCAGCGACCTCCTCGGTGACGGGCTCCGGGCAGACCACGGGCCCTGCTCGGAGCCTGTGCGAAGCTAGGAACCCGCGAAGAAGGGCGCCAAGAAGCACCCGCCTCCGAGGCCCGGCGCCCGTTCTCCGGAACGCCGGGCAGGCGGGCTTGCGAGCTCACGCCCGGAGCGGGTTCACGCTCTTCGGGCACTCCCAGTAGGTGTACTCGCACGTGGCCGCCGCGGGGTCACACGGCACCTGCATCACCGTGATGAGCTCGCACGGGTGCGTGGGCACGCCGGGCTCCAGGCCCGGGGCCTTGGGCGGCGGGACCTCGGCCCCGTGGCCCGCGGGGGGCTGTACCACCTGCCGCGACAGCCCGTCCCGAGGCTCCTCGTCCCACTCGTGGCAGGCGGGCACCGCTCCCAACACCACGCCCAGCACATACAGTTTCGTGTTCATGGAGAGACCCTCCTTTCCGTTGGAGAGCACCGCCGCGCCCCTGTGACGCACCGGTTCGGGTCCTGCGCCAGGGACGCTGGGGGCTTGCGGGCCTGACAGGGCTTTTCGATCAGGGCCCTTCTGAGGCTAGAGTGCGTCGGAACGCGCGGCCCCCCCGCCACGCGTCCGGGAACACCGAGCCACACCCCATGCCCTTTCAGATCAACGTCTACGAGGCGGACCGCATCATCGACGTCGTCTACCCCCCGCAGCCCACGGCGGAGGACGTGTCGGACTACCTCAAGCGCATCCGCGAGACGATCATCCGCCTGAACGGCCCCTGGAGCGCGCTGGTGGACCAGGGCCGGCTGCGCGTGATGCCGCCGGAGATGGTGGCCATCATGGCCAACCTCAACGCCTTCGCGCAGCTGCACGGCATGAAGCGCTCGGCGCGCGTGGTGAGCGATGCCGCCTCGGGCCTGCAGGCCTGGCGCATGACGAAGAAGGCCATGCTCACCATCCCCACGCGCACCTTCGAGACGCGCGAGGACGCCCTCGCCTGGCTGCGCAACCCCGACGACGAGTAGCCCGCCAGCCCGAGGCCCGCTACGGCCGCTCACCTACATGGTGGGCAACCGTTCCCTGAGAGCAGGTGGCGCTTGACAGCTCGGGGGGCGGGATTTAACGCGGAGAGTCATATGAGCACGCTCCGCATCCCGTCGCCGTCGACCCCGGTATCCATCGAAGGTCCCCTGAAGGTCCTGCTGCTGGAGAACATCCACGTGTCCGCCGAGGAGATGCTCAAGGCGGAGGGATTCTCGGTGGAGCGGCTCAAGGGAGCGTTCAAGCCCGAGGAGCTGGAGGAGCGCATCCAGGGCGTCCACCTGCTGGGCATCCGCAGCAAGACGAACGTCTACGAGCCGGCCCTGGCCAAGGCGCCCAACCTGCTGGCGGTGGGAGCGTTCTGCATCGGCACCAACCAGGTGGACTTGAAGTCGGCCAACCTGCACGGCGTGCCCGTCTTCAACGCACCGTTCAGCAACACGCGCAGCGTGGCGGAGCTGGTGATCGCGGAGATCGTCATGCTCACGCGCCAGCTGGGGGACCGCAACCGCGAGGTGCACCTGGGCCAGTGGCGCAAGGTGGCCACGGGGAGCCACGAGGTGCGCGGCAAGACGCTGGGCATCGTGGGCTACGGGCACATCGGCACGCAGGTGGGCGTGCTGGCCGAGTCCATGGGAATGCGCGTCGTCTTCTACGACGTGATGACGAAGCTGCCGCTGGGCAACTCGCGTCCCACGGCCACGCTGGACGAGCTGCTGGAGTCCTCGGACTTCGTGACGCTGCACGTGCCGGCCACGCCGTCCACCGAGTGGATGATGGGCGAGAGGCAGCTGGCGCGGATGCGCAAGGGCGCGTGCCTCATCAACGCGAGCCGCGGCACGGTGGTGGACATCAAGGCGCTGGCGCAGGCACTCAAGTCCGGGCACCTCGGGGGCGCGGCGGTGGACGTGTACCCGGAGGAGCCGGAGACGAACAGCGACGGCTTCGTCACCGAGCTGCAGAACCTGCCCAACGTGGTGCTGACGCCGCACATCGGCGGCTCGACGGAGGAGGCGCAGGCGGCGATCGGCAAGGAGGTGGCCACCTCGCTCATCAAGTTCGTGAGGAGCGGGGCGACGACGGGCGCGGTGAACTTCCCGCAGGTGGAGACGCCGCTGATTCCGAGAACGCACCGCATCCTCAACGTGCACCGCAACACGCCGGGCGTGCTCCGCGACATCAACAAGATCGTCTCGGACCTCAACGCCAACATCCACGCGCAGGTGCTGAGCACGGACGCGAACATCGGCTACCTGGTGATGGACCTGGACCAGGACGTGGCCAACCCGGTGTGCCAGGCCATCGCGGGCCTGCACACGGACATCAAGACGCGCATCGTGTCCTGAGCCGCGCGCCGCTCGGAGCCCGGTGATTCAGCCGGGCTCCTCGGGCGACTCGGAGAACCAGAGGGCCTCCAACTCCAGCTCGAGGGCCTCGAAGGGCTCGGCCCGGACGTGGGCGTTGCCACTCCAGAAGCCGCGCTCCAGCCATTCGCCCCCGTGGAGCCGCAGGACCTCGAGGATGCGGAGCACCGGATCCACGAGCCACAAGTGCTCCACGCCTTCGCGGGCGTAGATCTGCTTCTTGAGGGTCCGGTCGATGCGGGCTGTCGAGGGAGACAGCACCTCGCAGACCCAGTCCGGGGCAAGGGTGAGGTGGGGAGCATTGGGACGCACGGGCATGCGCGAGCGCCGCCAGCCCGCGAGATCCGGCACCAGCACGTCCTTGCCGAAGTGCAGCTCCAGCCCATTGAAGAACCACCAGCCACCCGGGCCCTCACGGCCACGTTGGAAGGGGCCTCCGAGCAGCCCCACGAGCGCGATTTTGGCGGCCGATTGAGCGCTTCCAGGCCAGGGTGAGGCGAAGAGCTTTCCGCCGAGGATCTCTCCCACCAGATGCGATGGGAGGGCAACGAGATCCTCGTAGGTGGCCTCACCATGAGGGGGCTGGTTCTCCTCCGTCATTCAGCGTGTACTCCCCGATCCAGAAACGTTGTCTCCGGTTACACTACTTCAGGAGTAACCCTCCGGCAACATGCGTCCCGCGGCCGTGACAGGCATCGAGCAGCCGAGGCGGTGTCAGGGAAGCGGAATAGCGAAGTCAGGCCGGGTAGGTCCTATCAGGGGGGGCTCCGGGCGCGTTTTCCCGCAACTGGTCCGATGGTCGTACCAGTCGGGACGAAACGCGACCGGAAGGTGCCTCGTTCCTGGCCGCGAAAGCACCCCTGACAGGACTTCTCCTCCTGGCGTAGCGGCTCCCCGCCCGGCTCACACGTCGAGGATCTTCCCCGGGTTGAGGATGTTGTTCGGATCCAGCGCCCGCTTGAGCGTGCGCAGCATCTCCAGCTCCGCGGGCGAGCGCGAGAAGGACAGGTAGTCCTTCTTGAGCAGGCCGATGCCGTGCTCCGCCGAGATGCTCCCGCCGTGCTTGCGCACCAGCTCGAACATCGTGGGGTCGGCCTTCTTCGTATGCGCGAGGAACTCGGCCTTCTCCATGTCGTCCGGCTTCATGATGTTGATGTGGAGATTGCCGTCGCCGATGTGACCGAACAGGTCGATCTCCCAGCCCGGATAGCGCGTGCTGAAGATCGCATCCAGCTCGGAGCAGAAGGCCTCGAGGTTCGCCACCGGCAGCGACACGTCGTTCTTGTGCGGCAGTCCCGTGGCCGACAGGCTCTCGCTGATGCCCTCGCGCAGCGCCCACAGCTCGCTGGCCTGCGAGGGGCTCTGCGCCATCGTGCCGTCCGTCACCAGCCCCCGCTCGAAGAGCGAGCCCAGCCAGCCCTCCACCTCGGTGGCGTCCTTGCCCTCGGCCTCCATCAACACGTAGCAGCCACTCGGGGCCTCGAAGGGCGAGCGCAGCTTGCGGTGGCGCTGCACCCGCGCCAGGCACTTGTCGGTGAAGAACTCGTAGGCGCTCAACAGCAGCGGCGCGCGGCGGGCCTCGCGGAACAGCCGCAGCACGGCGGCCACGTCCGGCACCGCGAAGAGGAACACGTCCTGCTTGCCCGGCAGCGGCGCCAGCTTGAGCGTGGCCTCGGTGATGATGCCCAGCGTGCCCTCGCTGCCGATGAAGAGCTGGCGCAGGTCCGTCCCCGTGTTGTTCTTCTCCAGCGCGCCGTTGAGCTCCAGCACCTGCCCCTGGGCCGTCACCACCTGCAGGCCGAGCACCCACTGGCGGGTGAGCCCGTAGCGGATGACCTTCACCCCGCCCGCGTTGGTGGCGATGTTGCCGCCCACCTGGCTCGAGCCCTTCGAGGCGAAGTCCACCGGCCACGTCAGGCCGTGCTCGGCGCAGTGGTGGTGCACGGCCTCGGTGATGGCACCCGCCTGCACGCGCACCGAGTTGCCGAGCAGATCAATCGGCTCCATCCGGGTCATCCGCCGCAGCGACAGCACCAGCTCGCCGCGCGAGGCCACCGCGCCGGCCGCCAGGCCCGTGCGCCCACCGGAAGGCACCACCGGCACCCGGTACTGGTTGCACAGGGCCAGCAGGCGCGCCACCTCATCCGTGGTGCGCGGAAAGGCCACCGCGCTCGGAGCGGGTGAATAGACGCGCGTCCAGTCACGCCCGTACTCCTGGAGCTCGCTGGGCTCGCGGGTGAGGAAGTCCGAGGGAAAGCCCTCGGCAACGGCACGGAGGAAGGCTTCGGGGAGCACGTCGGCCATACGGGGAGCACTAGTGCAGGGGCCCGCCCGCCGCAAGCCCGCATGCGAGACAGAGAGCGCTCCCCCACCCTGGCGCCCCGTCCGCGCCTGGACAGACGCGGCCCCCGTTCCCAGCCAGTCCGGGTCCCCGTGCTTATGCTCCGCGCGGCTCGTGGCGGCAGACCGCGCGCCGGGGGGAGTGGCCCATGGAGCTGCGCAAACCTCTGTTCATCGCGGCACTGGTGTTGCTCGGCCTGTGTGTCCTCGTCGAGGTGGGGGCCTCCATCTTCCTGCCCCGCCCCGTCGCCAGCGGCGCGGACATCGCGGCCAGCCTGAAGAGCGAGGGCGCCCAGGACGACGTCAGCGTCCAGGACGTCGTCGCCATGCAGGGCGAGAACCCGCCCACCCCGGGCCTGGGCATTCCCTACCTCGCACTCGTGGACGGGTTGCTGCTGCTCACGCTCGGACTCATGGGCGCCAGCCTCCTCATCCCCGAGCGCGTCACCGGACAGCTCCAGGGCGTGGTGTCGCTCGTGGGCGCCATCGTGGCGCTGCTCTCCGGTATCGGCATGCTCTTTGGCGCCATCAGCCTGCTGCTGCTCATGGTGTCCCTGTTCACCGCCGTGCCCTTCGGCACCATCGCCTACCTGGCCATCTGGGGCTTCTTCAACCGCGGGGGCGCCTCCGCCACGCTCGGCCTGCTGATGACCTTCAAGGTGGCCGCCTGCATCTGCCTGGCGCTCGCCCACCCGCGCTTCCTCCAGAACAAGGGCCTGGTGCTGCTCGTGCTCACCTCGCTGCTGGCCGGCGCCATCGTCAGCGTCCTGCACGGGTGGGTGCCCGGCATCCTCGTGAGCATCACCGACGCCATCGGCGCCATCGTCGTCGCCATCCTCGGCCTCATCTGGGCCGTGGTGCTGCTCATCGGCGCGCTCGTCTCCATCTTCCGCGTGCTCAAGCTCAAGCGCACCGCGACGTGAGGCTCAGCGCAGCTTCACCTGGCACTCGGGGGTGTTGCCCACCGTCTGCGTGCATTGGAGCGAGAGCGTGGCGCCCTCCTCGGGTACGTCCAGTCCCTTGCGCTCCCCGAGGTTGTCGAGCTTCGTCTTCACCGACGGTCCGCCCTTCGGCTCGAGCCTCACGTCCACCCGGCTCCCCGCCAGCGGCTCCACGTTCACCGTGCGCACCCGCGCGCCCGCCTTCGCGATGTCCACCTGGCACGTGAGCCCGCGCCCCACTCGCGCGGTGCCTTCGGACAGCACGCAGCCCGTGGCCTTCAGGTCCTCGTCCGCCACCGGCTTGGGCTTGATGAAGCGCTCGCGCCACCGCTGGCGCTCTTCCTTCGATACCGGGTTGCCGCCCCCCTTGGAGGAGCGGTCCTGCGCGCCCAGGCCCACGCCCATGACGTACAGCGCCACGCAGGCGAAGATGGCCAGGATGAGGAGGATGGTGGAGGGCTTGGGCTGGGACATGATCTACCGGCACCTCCCGTCCACGCAGCTCCCGGAGAGGCACTGCGCGTCCTTCGCGCAGGAGTCTCCATCCGGCCTCCGGGGCGCGGGACGCATCGCCTGACAGGCGTCCTGGAGACACTGGTGGCTCGCGCACTCCTCGTCTCGCGAGCACGTGGTGCCTTCCGCGCGCAGGCACAGGTTGTCCTCGGAGCAGTCGAGCCCCGGGGCACAGCGCGGCTCCTGCTGCGCGCAGAACGCGCCGGGCCCGGGCAGCGGATTGCCGCGCAGGAAGAAGGCGGACACGACACCCACCACGAGGAGCAGCCCTCCGCCGAGGATTCCCACCAGCCACCAGGGAAAGGGGGGCCTCGGGGTACTGGCTCTCGGGGTGCTTCCGGGGGTGTCTGGCATCGGTGCGTTCCTGCGAGCGGTGCGGCGGGTTCAGGGACTGGGGAGGGTGCGCCGCGGTTGAATCTGGAGCTCCCTCATGAGCCTCGGGTCGACGAAGATACCCTGCCTCACGCACGCGCCGTCGACGCACAGGGTGCCGACCGGACAGATGGGGCACCGCACGGCGGGTCTCGCGCAGAGCTGTGACTCACAGCTCCCGGTGACGCACTGCGAGGGATGGGTGCACTTCTGCCCCACGGGGATGAGGCAGAAGCCCGAGGAGCACGTCAGCGGCGAGCGGCAGTCGTCTTCGCTGTCGCAGGTGTCGCCCAGCGAGATCTGCTCCTGGCATGCGTTTCCCTGGCAGCGGCCCGTGACGCACTGCTCGGGCTTGTCGCACGGAGAGAAGCCCGCGAGCCCACGGCAGGCGGCCTTGTCGCAAGCCAGGGGCTGGGTGCAGTCGTCGGCGCTGTCGCACGTGTCCCCGAGGGCCGCGAGCTTTTCACAGGTGCCCGCCTCGCAGCGGCCATTGGCGCACTGCTCGGGCTTGTCGCACTTGAAGCCCTTGTCCCCGAGGCAGACATTGCCCGTGCCGCAGGTAAGGTCCTTGCCACACTTCGGATCCTTCTTCGCGCAGGCCGCGCCGAGCCCCGGCCCTTCCCCGCCGCGCGAGGAGAGGACGGCCACCACGCCGACCACGATGACGAGCACTCCGGCGGCGAGCGCGACGATCCACCACGGAAAGGGTTTCTTCACGGCCACCGGAGCCGCCGCCACGGTGAAGGCCACCGAGGGCCCCCGGTCATAGTGCTCGTCCGGGTTGGCGACGTCCGTCACCACCAGGCCGAAGCCATACGAGCCCGGAGGCGTGCCCGGAGGCACCGAAATCCGCACCGGAATGACGGCCGTCCCGTCCGGCGAGAGCGTGCGCTCAGCGCCACCCGGGAAGCTCATCCACTCGGCGCGGGCGTTGCCGGCCGGCTCCACCGAGGCCCGGGCACTCACGCCCGTCCCCAGCTTGTTGGAAACGGTGAAGGACACCTCGCCCTGCCCCGTGGCATTCAGCTTCACATCGCTCGTCGTGGCGGTGATGTCGAAGGCGCGCGGCATCAGCTCGCTCCTGGTGTGGGCTGCTCGAAGAGCAGCTCGTAGGTGACATAGGCGGGCTTCTCCCGCTCGATGATGGCCTCCACCATGGGCCGGTGCGCGGCCAGCTCGGCCGGGGCGCGCACGCGCAGGTGGAAGGGCCGGGGACGTCCGTTGGCGCCGGGTACCTGCTCCTCGATGACGAAGTCCTCGCGGCCCGTGGCCGTGCGCAGGAAGAGCAGCAGCCCTCGCGCCGTGCCCCGCCAGCGCGACAGCTCCACCGCCGCGGCCACCAGCTCGCGTGTGCGGCCCAGGCCCGTGGTGACGGGCACGCCCAGGTCCACCCAGCGCGCCAGGAAGGGCACGAAGCGCTCCGGGGCTCGCAGCGGGTGGAAGAGCGCGGACAGGTCGGCCAGCGCGGCCTCGGAGGGCGCATGCAGGGCCTCCATCACGTCCAGCAGCGCGAGCAGCGGGCCCCCATCGAGGGCTCGCTGGAAGACACCGGGCAACAGCCGGGCAATCTCATTCCGCTTCATCGACGGTCACCACCTCGAGCTCATGCGGGCCCGACACCAGGAGCCAGGTGGGCGGCAGCGTCACCTTCTCCGTGAACTCCTGCGTCGAGCAATGGTCGTACTGGCCTCCGGCCTGGTGCTGGCGGTAGACGCCCGCGGGCCCTCCCGCGAGCAGCAACCCGCCGCCGGGCGCTCCCGCCAGGGCGAACACGGGTTGGAAGAGGCGCTCGCGCTCGCGCAAGGGCAGGCCGCTGTCCACGCCGGGGCGGCCCCAGGTGGCATCGCGCCGGCTCGCGTCCAGCCACAGCACGCCCGCCCGGTGCGTGGCGGCATAGGCCGTGGAGCCATTGAAGGCGAGCGCGAGGCAGCTGCCTCCGTCCCAATTCTTGTCATAGGCGCGCCACCCGTCCGGCGGATCCGCCAAGCCGAGCAGCTCCCAGCTCAGGCACCCCTTGCCCGGGTCCGCGCCACTGGCGGCGGCCAGCCCCGCCCAGAGGAAGGAGCGAGGCCCGTCGCGCTGCACCTCGAGCACGCGCACGTCCTGGTTGCGCAGGCCGATGGGGCGGAAGCTGTTGCCGCGCCCGCCCGCGCTGGAGAGGTAGACGCCACGCAGGCTCATCCCCGCCACCGCCACGCTCACTCCGCCGCGCGAGTCGGTAGCGGCGGCCACGGCGAAGAAGCCGAGGTCATGGTCCGACGGGTCCACCAGCACCTGTAGGGGCGTGGCACCCTCCTCCACCGCGAGCTCGAAGAGGCCCACGCGCGTGGCCATCAGCAGCACGGGCACGCCGTCGCGCACCATCCACGCCAGGTCCTCCACGTGGTCCAGCGTGTGCGTGGTGGGCGTCCACGTCTCGCCGCTGTCCAGCGAGATGTGGATGCGCGAGCGCTGGAGCTCGGCCGCCAGCCGCGCGGACACGGCCACCAGGCCCGCGCGCTGCGGATGCGCCTCCACGATCTCCACCTGCTCGCCGGGGAAGCGGCCCACGCGCTCCCAGCCGTCCGCGTCGGTGACGGTGCGGAAGAGCGCATCCCCTCCGCCCGCGTAGAAGGTGCGCTGCTGGAAGACGTCCTCGGAGAGGGTCCGCACGTCCTGCGGCACCTCGTCCACGAGCAGGCGCACCTGATCCACGTAGCTGACGCCGGGCTCGGCGAGCAGCGTGTCGTAGACGTGCGAGGCCCGCAGCGACTGGCCGAAGCGCCAGCCGCCCGGCTGCAGCCGCGTGGGCAACGGATTGAGGGCCAGGTGCAGCCGCTCCAGCGAGCGCCGCTTGAGCGCGGCCTGGTCCTCGGCCCGGTGCACCACCACGCGCGCCCGCACGCGCACCGTCTTGTACCGGGCCCACGTCACCTGGCACGTGGTGCCCAGGGGACGCCGCTCGTTGAGCGCCGCCTCGATGCGGGCCCGTGCCTCCTCCGTCTCGTGCTGCCGCAGCGACTCCTGGGTGACGCCCTCGCCCGAGGGCCCCTGCACGTTGGGCGGCAGGTACGGCACCAGCAGCACCTCCACCGCTCCGGGCAACGCGTGTGCCCACAGCTGCGCCTGGGTGAAGGCCTTGGCCCGGGCCACCGCGCCCGAGCTGCGCAGCGCCAGCCGCTCGTAGTCCTGTGCGGTGATGGCGCGCCCCAGCGAGTGCAGCTCCTGCGGGCCTCGCACGAGGGCGTTCTCCAGCGTCTCCGCCGCGCGGCCTCCCACGGCCGGCGAGGGGTTGGTCACCTTCACCCCGGGCAGTGCCACCTTGAGGGTGTCCAGCGCGCCCGCGGCCACGTTGCCCGAGAGCCCTCCGCCGCGCAGGTATGACAGGACGATGGCCCGCCCCGCCTTCGGGGTGGCCGCCAGGGCGCGAGGCTCCGAGGACAGCGTGCCGTCCTCTCCCGTCATCCGCACCGCGGGCGCGAAGGTGATGGTGCCCGTCATCCGGTCCACCACGTAGGCGGGCTCGTCGGGGGGCAGGTTGGAGAAGCTCTCCACCTCGCGCCAGATGCGGAACGTCTTGTCTCCGATCTTGCGCGCCGGCACGCGCCCGTCCAGCTCCGCGGGCTCGGCCTCCACGCCCACCATCAAGTCCCGCCCGTCTCCCGTCGGCGCCACGATGGGCGGCCGGCGGGCCGTCACGGTGAGGCCCGGCTGGCCGGTGCCCACGCCCGCCAGCTCCGCCTCCACCTGCTCGCCGTGGTAGGCGAGCACCTCCACGTCCGTGCTCCCCGCGGGAATGCGCACGGCCTCGGCGGTGAGGAAGATGACGGGCTCGGCGCCGGCCTCGGTGCGCGCGGTGGTGACGCCCGTGCCGCGCGGAATCTCCACCGGCCGCTCGCTCGGGCGCGTGAGGCTGAAGCGCAACCGCACCGTGGCGGCGCTCGGCGGCTGCAGGCGCACGCCGATGAGGCGGAGGAACTCCACGTACGCCTTCTCCGGCAGCCGGTTGAGCCGGTAGAGCATCGTCTCCGTGAGGTGCGCGAAGACCTCCAGCAGCACCATGCCCGGGTCATGCGGGGTGAGGTCCGTCCACTCGGGACTGGAGCGGGCGATGCGGTTACGCGCTTCCTCCAGCAGTTGCTGGAAGCTGCGGTCATCCAGGTTCGGCGAGGGAAGTGACATCAGACGGGCCCTCCCACGAGGTCGAGGCCGAAGAGCAACCGGCCGGGGCGTTGGGTGGTGCGCACGCGGTACTCGAGCGAGATGTCGAGCCGGAAGGGCTCATCGGCGCTCCGGTTGGCGTCCAGCGCGAGGATGTCGATGCGCGGCTCCCAGCGCTCGAGGGCCCGGCGCACGTAGTGGATGGCGAGGCCCGCGGTGGTGTTGTCGTTGGGCGCGAAGACGAGCCGGTGCAATTCGCAGCCGTAGTCCGGGCGCATGACGCGCTCGCCGGGCACGGTGGACAGCAGCAGGAGGATGGCCTGACGCACCGCGGCCTCCTCCTGCACCATGGAGATGCCGCCCGAGGGCGACAGGCGCAGGCCCGCGGGCCCGACACCCACCATGTCGAGATCCGGGTGGAGGAAGCGCCAGGCACGGTAGCGGGGAGCGGTCATCCGGCCTCCGACACGAACGTCTGGCCCGGCGTGGTGTCGCGGTACTTCACCACGCCCGGCGGAGTGCCGTCGGTGAGCCCGGTGACGATGTCGAGCACCACGGGCTTGCCGTCCACGCGAATCCAGGAGGAGTAGCCCGCCTGCACCTTGAGCGTGGTGGTGCAGGGTTTGATGGTGGGCCCGATGTTGGGACAGCCGGTGATGGGCCGGCCCTCGGGGTCCGCCTGGACGAGCACCGGGCGCCCGCCGATGGTCACCCACGACTGCACGGCGGTGAGGCCGACCTTGCCCAGGTGCGCGCACTGCATCAGGCCATCCAGGGTCACCCAAAGCATTCAGCTCCTCCTCCGGAAGTCGATGGTGGCGGCTTCGATGGCAATGGACTTGCCGGGCGCTTCGATCTCCAGCGCCGTCTCGGAGTGCAGGCGGACCACGTGAGGGGAGAACTGCAGGTAGCTTCCCTGCTGATCCTCCAGGCGTAGCGTCTGGTTCTCGTCGTTGAAGCGCAGTTTGAGCCCACCGGGGGTGAGCAGGGTGAAGCGGCGGGTCGAGGCCCCGGAGACGCCCGCGTCCGGTGGCCCGTTCGTCCCGTAGAGGCCCCCGAGCACCACGCCTCGCGCCGGGTCCTCCCCCGAGAGCGCGAGCAGCACCGTATCGCCCACGTCCGGCAGCATCACCAGACCCTTGCCCACTCCGGCACCTACGCAGAGCACCTGCATCCAGTCCGTCTCCACATCGCCGCACGTGGGCAGCGAGACGCGGACGCGGCCCTTGCCGTCCGGGTCATCCACCCGGCTCACCACGCCCGGCACCACCGAGGACGCATGCGGGCGCGAGCGGCGCGGCGGCGGCGCGGAGGACAGCTCGGAGATGAAGCCGTGCCGCGCATCCAGCGTATGGGTGACGGACGTCAGCACGTACTGGCCCGCCACCACCGGCACCACGCCTCGCACGTCCACGCGCGCTCCGGGGCGCAGGCGTGGGTCTCCTTCCGCCACTCCGGTGAGCACCACCTCCCGGGCCAGCCGGTGGTCCAGCTCCGCACGGGCCAGGGCCTCGGCGTGCTCGGTGGCCTCGGTGTTCTCCGTGACGAGCGCGCGCTCACCGCTACCGCCCACGCGCTCCGGCGGGACGGAGGCCTCCACGCGCCGGCCCACGCGGCCGCTCGAGAGGTCGGCCTTGTAGACCTCGGCCTGCAGGGCGTTCCACCCCGCCGAGGACACCGAGCGGCACGCCGGATCCCCATTCACCTCCACGTTGGCCTCCAGCAGGGACTCGCCGAGCACCAGCGGCACGGCGTCCCCCTGGCCCTCGAGTGACAGGAGGCGCAGCACGCCCTCCTCCAGCACGAGCCACAGGCCACAGCGCTCGGCCTGCTCGACGAGGAAGTCCAGGTCCGACTGCCCGTGCTGGATGAGGTGGCGCGAGAGCGGTCCGGGCTCGGAGGCCTCGACGGACAACCCGAGGTCCGCTACCAGCTCGCGGGCCAGGTCCCTCGGCGTCACCTGCACGTGTGCGCGCACCGGCTGGCGTTTGCGCAAGCGGTGGAGCAGGTCATAGCCGCGCACGCGCACCTGCCGCGAGCCCGAGGCCCCGTGCACGTACTCCACCGCCGTCACCTCGCCCACGAAGAGCGGCTCGCGCCGGGCGGCCACCGAGATGCGCAGCGCACTGCCCGGAGGCAGGCCCCGCGTGGCCAGGGGCCCTCGAGGGTCCGTGAAGGTGAGCTCGCACAGCGTAGGCAGGGAGAGGTGTTGATGGACGCGCAGCGACTCGAGCGTGCGCACCTCCTCGGGAGCCAGCGGCGTCCCGCCCACCTCCACGCGCAGCTCGGGCAGACCCCGGACGGACCTCATGACGTCCCCCGGAGCGCGGAAGCGGGAGGCAGGCGCAGCACCGTGCCCGTGTCCAGGTGCATCGGGTCATCGATTCCGTTGAGCGAGGCGATGAGCCGCCACATCGACGGGTCCCGGTAGCGCTCCCAGGCGATCTCATCCAGGCGCTGGCCCGAGCCCGGCTCCGGTCCTCCGCTGAGCACGGATTGGGTGTCGAAGGATTCGGGAGGAAGGCTCGCGGCGACCTGCTCGGCGTCGATGCCGCCCGAGGGCACACGCGTGGCTTCCACCTGCTGGGCGACGTCCTCCTCCACGCGCAGCAGGCGCAGGGAGAGCCACGAGCGGCGGGGCGCACCCGTGTCCGTGAAGTGCTCCAGGCGCTCGGCGACCGAGGCCACCACGCACGCCAGGTTGAGGACCTTGCCCCACACCACGCGCAGCAACGAGGGCCTGCCGTAGCCCTCGTCCGCGTGCGCGTTCTCCGCGAGCTGCCACAGGGGACGCGTCAGGTCCCTCACGTCCTCGGAGGTCACCGAGGAGCCCGCCAACGTCACGTCGAAGAGCAGCTCCAGGGTGAGCTCGGTGGTACCACCTCCGGTGAAGAGGAGCGGGTCATCCATGAGCTTCGAGCCCGTGAGCGGCACGCCCAGCGAGCGCCGGGGCCGCACGCCCGACGTCCGGCGCATCACGAGCGACTCGGGGTTGAGCAGGGCGCCCAACCGGATGCCCTCGGGCTCGATGAGGAAGGCCACGCGCTCCATCACTCACCTCGCTGCTCGCGCTCCAACCGGCGCAACCGCTCGAAGTCACGGAGCACGGCCAGTGGGTCGCTGGATTCGATGGAAGGAAGCTCCGGTGGCTCGGGCCACGAGTGCGGAGCGTCGGAGGAGAACACCCCGCCGGGCGCCGAGGACGGCTCGGCCCGGGCTGTCCCACGGAAGCGTGGAGTCCGCGGGAAAGAGGACTCCGGAATCGGGAACGAAGAGGAGCGCGAGGCCGAAGACGAGCTCACACCCGGAGCTGTGAGCACATTCGGTACGTGGACCCGTGGAGCAATCACCCCTCGCCCTCCGGGAGAGGGACGGGGTGAGGGTATCGAAGGCCCCGGGTTCCCCCTCCCGTTCATACGAGTCTCGACAACAGTCACGGGCCTCGAGCTCTCCGTGGAGCGGGAGCTCTCGGGAAGCGGGCGAAGCGAGAGCCCTCGTGTCCGTGGGGAGTGCGTGCGCTCCCGTGTCTCCGTGCGGTGGTGCGTGGGAGCAGACCCGGCCGTACCGGGCACTGGAACCGGAGTGGGCTCCGTCTCGCGAGAGAACAGAGGATCCTTCCGTGCGTCTCCGCGCCTGGAATCGGAAACAGGAGCCCCTCCCCCTCGCGCCAGCGATGGACGCGCGGGAGGCTCGCCCACAAGTGGACGCACGGGAGGCTCACCCGCTCGCGTCCCCGTAGGCGGAACAGGCACGGGCACGGGCGCGGAGTGCTCCATGGACGAGTCCTCGCGCTCCACCTCCGGAGGCTCGGAGGGCGCCGGGTGCGACGGCATCATCAAACGGACACGAGGCCGCTCCCGAGGCACAGACACCTCACCACGAACGGGCGCGGGCTCCCGCCGGGGAGCCGCCGGTGGCATCACGGACCTCGGCGGCGCGGGCACGCGAGGCACCGCGGGTGGACGCGGCCTCGAGTCCTCCAACCCCAGGCCCTCGAGCAGGTGCGGTGCCCCACGGCGGACGAGCTCCACCCAGTGCTCGGGCGGTCCTCCCCGAGTCGACTCCACCAGCCGCAGCCAGTGCTCGGGGGGGCCTCCCGTATCCACGCTTCCCGAGTCTGGGTTCCCCAGGTCTGGGTTCTCCAGGTGGGAAGACGGCGGGACGAATACCCTCTCCCCCAGGACGGACTCCGCCCAGCCCTTCACCCACCGGGCCACCGCTCGCACGAGGCCACGGCTCTTGTTGGCATGCTCATCCGCCACGGTTGATGGACTCGAAGACGAGCGTGACGGACTCGATGGCCACCATCTGCCCGAGCGCATCCAGCGCCGCCCCCTTCCACGCCGAGGGCCAGGCATCCACCAGGTTCCAGCGGAACACCTCCGTGATGCCGTCCGGCCCCGTCATGATGATGGAGACGTTCTTGCGCGTCGGCGTGCCATTCACCGACTCCATGAACCAGTTCCACAGCTCGCGCGACGTGGTCAGCCCATAGCGCAGGGTGACGTCCCCGTAGGACACTGGCCCGGGCAGCCGCCGCACCACCGGGCCCGCGCCGCCCTCGCGGTAGCGCAGCGCGTTCACCTGCACCTCGAGCCCATCGCACGCGGTGAAGCGCCCCTCGCTCACCCCGTTGATGTCCATCCGGAAGTTGTACCCACGCAGCAGCTCCGGCTGGGTTCCCGGCTGCGCTCCCCCTTCCTGCGGGGGTGGATTCTCCGCCTGTTTCGGCTCAGCCACGGGCCGCCTCCTCCGTCTGCTCCACACCGCCCGCGTGCTGGCCGATGCGGAAGATGATGAACTCCGCCGGCTTCACCGGCGCGATTCCGATGACGCAGACCAACTGGCCCGCGTCCACCACCTCGGGCGGGTTCGTCTCGGCGTCACACTTCACGTAGAACGCCTCCTGCTCGGTGCGGCCCACCAGTGCCCCGTCCCGCCACAGCCGCCGCAGGAAGGCGCTCACGTCGCGCACCACCGAGCGCTGGAGCGTCAGGTCGTTCGGCTCGAACACCACCCAGCGCGTGCCCGCGGCGATGGCCTCTTCAATCATGCAGAAGAGCCGGCGCACGTTGACGTAGCGCCACTCGGGGTCGTCCGACAGCGTCCGCGCGCCCCACACCTTGATGCCATCGCGAGGGAAGAAGCGGATGCAGTTGACGCCGCACTGGTTGAGCACGCCCAGCTCCTCGCGCGTGAGCGGAGTGGCGAGGCCCTCGGCGGCGCGGACGATCTCATTGGCTGGCGGCTTGTGCACCCCGCGCGTCCCATCCACCCGCGCGTAGATGCCCGCGATGTGTCCGGAGGGCGGCGCGTTCACCAGTTGCCTGGGATTGAACGGGTCGTACAGGGAAACCCAAGGGTAGTAGTACGCGCCGTACTTCGAGGCCCGGGCCCGCTGGCCCTTCGAGCGGCGCGGTCCCTCGGGGGGAGCCCCCTCCCTGCCCGGTGCGGCGGACACCGTGCCCACCTCGCACAGATTCTCGACGGTGGCGTCCTCGGGCGCATCCAGCACGGCCACGCGGTCCTGCATCTGCTCGGCGTGCGTGAGCAGCGCGTTGTAGGAGCCCGGGTCCGTGTAGCCGGGCGCGGCGACGATGGCCACCTCGTCCACCTCGCGCAGCAAGTCCAACCCCTGCCGGCCAGGCCCACCGCTGCCCAGCAGGCTGGGACTGTCCCCGATATTGACCACGAAGCAGCGCCGCCCGCCGTTCTCGAAGAAGCCGTAGACGGCCAGGGACAGGGGCGTGCTCTTCACGTCCTTGCCCTGACAGAACTCCTTCACGAACTGCGTCCAGTTGTTGATGGCCACCGGCTCGTTGAGACGCGCGCCAGCATTGGGGGCCTTGCCCACGAAGGCCGCCGTGCTCGTCCCCCCTGCTTCCAGCGGTTTCGGCCCGGTGGACACTTCTTCCACGTAGATGCCGGGTGTCAGATAACTCGTCGCCACGTCAGCCCTCCTTCAACGGCAGGCGCACCACCAGCGCTCCCTCCTCGGTGGGGAGCTCCTCGGCACGCACCGCGAGCACTTTTCCCTTCGCACGCACCTCCAACCGACCGAGCGGCGTGGCGGAGGGCACCGAGGCAAACCGGAAGAGGCCCTTCGCGTCGGTGCGCGCGCTCAGGCCCATGGACGGCAGTTCCACCAGCGCCTCCGGAATGGGGATGTCTCCGGGCCCCACCACGCGGCCCAGCAGCGCTACCGCGGGCACGGTCCGGGTGATGAGCGGCACCTTCACGCGAGGCACGGCCGACACGGGACGCTCGCGCTCGAGCGGCACGCGCAGGCGGAAGGCGGGCCGGGGCGCCAGGCCCAGCGCGGCCCACAGCGGCACCGGGAGTGGCGAGAGGTCCACCTCGAAGCCGGGCTCTTCCAGGGCCGCGAAGACGAGCTCGCCCAGCAGGTGGTGCGAGCGCTCGGGGGATTCCCCACCGGCGGTGACGAGGTAGCACAGCGACACCCGGAGCGGCGGCCGCCGGGACGAATGGGCCGGGCGCGGCGGCGGCGCCGGGGCGAGCTCCAGCAGATAGAGGCCCACGCCCCGCTCCACGCTCTCGCGCTGCGGCACGGCCAGGGAGACGGGCGCGTCGCCGAGCACCCGCCCCACCCACGTCTTCAGACGTTGATCGACTTCATCGATCATAGGCCCCTTCGCCGAGATATCGGGGATTTCGAGAGTTGGCTCTCGCACCCTTTCTCGGAGTGCCGCGAGACTGGGCACGTGCCAAAGGCCAGGGAAGTGTGCCCCGGGGAGGGAGCGGCGTCCGTGCGCCGACACTCGGGGTGCGCCGGAGCGCGCGGCTCAGCGCCTGGGCCAGTCGGCCAGGATGCGCTCGGCCGCGGCCTGCTGGCTCCAGTCCACCTTGCCGCTCAACACCAGCGGGCGCTGGTAGTCGGTCTGGATGCGGATCTCCGTCCACACCGGCACGCGAGCGTCGTAGTGCACCTCCCAGGCGTTCCAGCGCACGGCGCCCACGACGGACGCCGCGCGCTCCATGCACGCGTCGAAGGTGGCCTCCGAGGGCAGGTACCGCAGCTGCCCGATGAGGGACGGAATGTGGATGGACGTCACGCCCGGGGAAGGCGCCACGCCCGTGACGGCCCGCAGCACCTCCAGGTCCCGATTCGCCGGAAGGAACGCGACGTAACCGGGACGAAGGACCGCGAACCCCTTCCGCGAGGAGTTGCCCTGGGAGAGGGTCGCCTCGTAGCAGGCCACGTCGGCCAGGCGCTCGGCGGCCGTCGAGCCGAGCAACGGCGGCTGGCGCTGCACCTCCAGCACGGCCCCGAGGTCTACCTGCTGATTCTTCGGATGCAGCAGGTGCAGCGTGCGATCCCCCACCACGCGCACGCTGAAGGGGGTGGACCGGATGCCGTCCGCCGGGATGGAGCGCAGGGGGATCTGCACCGGCTCGCCCACGAGGGGCTTCCACACGAACCGCTCGTTGGTGAGCCAGAACCTGCCGGAGCGCGCCACGGTGAAGAACACGCTCGCGATGAGCAGCAGCATCATCACGAACGCCCCCAGTCCCCCCACGAAATGCGTGGCCATCAACCCCAGGAGGATGGCCGGGAAGAGGATGAACGGGGCCCTCGTCTCCGCCGAGTCCCCCTCGAGCACGCGCACCTCCCCCGCCATGGGCTCCAGGGGCATGGGCTCGAGGACGATCCTCTCGAGCCGGGCAAGCGCCTCCACCAGCGACGCCGTGCTGGAGACGCGGGACAGGGAGCGGAGCCGTTTGTGGACGAGTGCCTCCAGCCGGGCCCGGAGGGCGCGCGTCTCGCGGACGGTGGCGAGCACGGGCAGGTCCTCGGGCCACTGGTCCGTCTGGGTGCGGCGCTGGATGCGGGCCTGGGCCTCCTCGAACGCGGGCTCCTGGCGCAGCACGGCCTGGAGGGCCTCGGGGTGCTCGCGCAGGTGGCGCTTCCACCCCGAGCCCGACAGGAGCGACTCCAGCGAGGCATAGCGGGCGCGCGCGGCCTCCACCGTCTCCAGGCGGCCCTCGAGCTGACGGCGCACGTCCTCGGTGGAGGGGCCACGCTCCCAGGAGGAACCCGGCGACTCCCCCATGTGCACGCGTCCGGACATGGGAGCCGAGGCTAACGCGTTCCGCTACGGCGGGCTGGGAGTGGTGGTGGCGTTTGTCGCCGCCGGAGCAGTCTCGCCCGTCGTTGGAGTCTGCGCGGGAGCCGACTGCTCACCCGGAGGCGCCGCGGTGCCCTGCGGGGCCGGAGCGGGCGCACCCGAGGGAGACGTCGTGGCCGCCGTCACGGGAGGCGTCTCGGCCGGAGCGGACCCAGGCGAGCCCTCGGCGGCCGGAGAGGGAGCGGCCACCTGCGTCGTCCCCTCCGTCGCGGGAGCGGCCTGCGGCGCGGGAGCGGGAGACTCGGAAGCGGCTGGCGGCGTCTCGGCCGTGGCCTGTTCCACCGGAGCGGGCTCGGGCTTGGGCTCGGGCTCGGGCACCGGCGCGCCCGGAAGGGAGTGCTCCCGCGCCACCTTCGCGAGCCGCGCCAGGCCCTCCTCCATGTCCGCGCCGAGCCTCGAGCGGATGAGGGGCACCAGGTAGTGCGCGAGCGGGTTGCCGCCGATGCCGCCCTCGTCCACCCACGTCACCCGGGTGCCGGAGCCCTCGGGCGCGAAGGAGATGCGGCCCTGTGCGAGGTAGCGCCCCTGCTCCACCGACAGCTCATAGGCCACGCCCGTGTTCGGGTCGGCCTGCGTGAGCGACAGCGTGCCCTGGCCCACGTCCTCGCCGCGCCAGCTGCGCACGGCCCCCACGCCCTCCGCGGGCCCGCCGAACGTCCACTGGCTGCCCGGGTAGCGCTTCGCGTTCCACGGCGCCCACTCCTGCCAGCGCTGGAGGTTGGCCACGTGGCGGTAGATGGCCTCGGGCGGAGCCTGGAGGACGGTCGAGCGCTCGACGCGGTACTTCGACGGCAGCACGAGTCCGATGGCGAGCACGAGCCCCACCACGGTCGCGAAGGCGATCAGGATCTTCTTGAGCATCGAGCGGTTCCAGGGGCCAGATGCACCCGGATGATGCACCGTAGCAGACCCCGTCGATCGGTCGAGCCCTCCCGGACACAGGTGTCCCTGTCCCACCTGGAAGCCCTGCCCGCCCGCCTGTCCACCCTGCCTGGAAGCGAACCGTGTGCTCGTGGCTTCTCTCCGGGCGCGGGCTCGCGAATGATTCGCCTTCAGGCCGGGGTGGCCCCGGAAGGGACGGAGTGATGCGCACGACAATCGGCCCGAGGGGCGGCCCGGACACGGCGGACCTCGTCAGGAGGAGCGTGCGGTGCATGCGCGTGCTCACCTGTCTGGGGGTGTTGGTGCTCGCACCGGGAGCGAGGGCCCAGCAGGAGCCGGAGGACACGGACGCGTCCGAGACAGAGGGCACGGTGACGGCACCGGCCCCCACGGACCCAGACGCGGCGCCGCCGTGGAAGACGCGCTTCGGCGCGAGGCTCGTCGCGGGAGCCCCCGAGGGCGTGAGCGTCGAGGCGCTCATCCATCCGCGGCACTGGCTGCGGGCGCACGTGGGCGGCTCGCGCAACCGCCTGGGCTACGGGGTGCGCGGAGGGCTGAGCCTCATCCCGCTGGAGCTCTTCGTCGCGCCCTCGCTGGAGCTGGAGTACGGCCACACCTTCAAGGCGGACTACAACGAGTTGCTGACGCAGCTGCACGGGCAGCCCACCACGGCGGCCACGGGCACCCGCGAGGTGGGCTACGACCAGCTCAGCGCGAGCCTGGGCCTGGAGGTCTCGCCCTGGCGCTACGTGACGTTCTTCGGGGGCGTGGGCATCAGCTACTGGTTCATCGGAGTCCCGGACGCGAAGGCCTTCCTCCACGAGTCGGAAACCAATCCCGACGTCACCGCCCGGCCGCTCACGATCGGCCTCTCCAGCCCGGTGGCGAAGCTGGGCCTCATCGTCTACTTCAACTGACCGGGTTCCCCATGCGCGCCCTTTCCCGCGTCCTGCTGCTGACCACCACCGCGCTGCTCACCTCGGGCTGCCGGAAGATCGCCGACACCTTCTTCGTGGTGAACGCCGAGACCGAGGAGATCTGCAAGACCGAGCGGAACATCACCTTCCCCGCCGCCACGCCGGACACGGGGACGCTCGTGCACACCGTCGAGTTCCCGCTGGGGGAGATTGGCTCGGACCTGCCCGAGGGCCGGTTGGAGACGGAGTTCCGGCTGCGGCTGTTCCAGCTCGACGTGACGGCGGGTGGCGCGGACCTGAGCGGAATCCAGTCCGCGAAGGTGTCCCTGAGAAGGCTCGGCTCGGCGGAGATCATCCGGACGCTGCTGGAGTACCGCCAGCCCTCGGACGCGTTCTCGCCCACGCGCATCACCCTGCGCGCGGTGGAGGCGGCGAGCGTGCCGCAACTGGCGCGGGATGACCGGCTGGAGCTGGTATTCGAGGCCCAGGGCACCCTGCCCTCCCAGGAGTGGACGGCGGACCTCCAGGCCTGCGCGGGACTGTGGACCGAGGTGCACTACTTCGACTTCATCTACTGACGGAGGCGCCAGCCAGCGAGTCCACCCACTCGCGAGCGCGGGCGTTGGCCTTCAGCAGGAAATCGAAGTGCCCGGCGCGCAGGCGCGTCACCAGCTCGCGGTCCCGGGCGATGACCTGGGAGGCATTCCAGGGGAAGGCGCGGAGCGGGGACGTGTCCTCGCCATCGTGGAACGCGGGAGCGCCCTCCAGGTAGCGCGCGTAGGTGTCGAAGAACGCGTCGAGGCACGAGGCGACGGGGACGGCATACAGCGCCTCGTAGACGTCGACCCACACCACGGGCTGGAGACCGCGCGCGTCCACGAGGGAGGGCACCGTGGCGTAGCAGTAGGCCAGCCGGTCATCCTGGGCGAAGACGAGCAGCGAGCCGAACGGCTCGGCCTGGTCCTGGCGCCAGTGCGTGTTCACCTGGTGCAGGTCGGGCCGATGCGGGTGGCGCTCCGGGAAGACGTAGAGCTCGTCCCTCACCCAGAGGTAGCCCACGCGCGAATGGAGGGCCGCCAGTTGTGGGTCCATCGGCTGCCCCGCCACGGAAGCCGCCACCGGGTGCTCGGGTGCGAGGGGTGGCTCGTACTTCAAGGGATGAGCGCGGCTGCGGCACACTTCCAACAGGCGCTCCAGGCCGGGCAGCGCGGTCGCGGACTGCATTCCTCCAGCTCCTCTCGGGTGTCTTCTGCGGTCAACCCACTGTAGATGACCGCGAAGGTCATGTCACGGCCGCGCGCATCCGTTGCGCCCCGGGCCGGACGGGACGCAGACGCTGCGCGCCGAACAGATGGGCTCGCGCGCGAGTGCCTCGCCGCCCCGGTGTGGCCGGAGCCTTGCTAGCTTGAAGCGGAGAACCTGTGAGGACCGCACATGACCCACGTCGTCGATGACTTCATGACCCGCACCGTGCACACCATCGGCACGCGGAGCCCCCTGAGCGAGGCGCACCGGCTCATGAACGAGCACACCATCCGCCACCTGCCGGTGCTGGAGGGAGGCCGGCTGGTGGGAGTGGTGTCGATGAGAGATCTGCACCTCATCGAGACGCTCAAGGGCGTGGACCCCAAGGAGGTAGCCGTCGAGGAGGCCATGGCGCAGGAGGCGTACGCCGTGCCGCCGGGGACGGAGCTGCTCGAGGTGGTGCGCACGATGGCGATGCACAAGTACGGCTCGGCCGTGGTCGCCCGCAATGGGCGCGTGGAGGGAATCTTCACCACGATCGACGCGCTCAAGGCGCTGGAGTCGCTGCTGTCCTCGCCCGGAGCCAGGGCCGCGCCCGCTCCACGCCGGAAGACCACGCCCCGGCAGCTCGGCAAGAAGGGCGCCGCGAGCAAGACCGCGGCGAGGAAGGGAGGGCGTACCGCGGCGAAGCGCCCGGCCGGAAAGAGCGCGGCGAAGCGGCCGGTGCGCAAGGCGGCACCGGCTCGCAAGCGCGGCGGGCGCTGAGCGAGCCAGCGGAAGCACCCGGGTATCCCGGCCCGGCTCGTGGTAGGCAACGGGGGCAATGGTCTCTGCACAGACAGCGCCCCGAGTCCTCGTCGTCGGCGCGGGCGGAATTGGTGGTGTGCTCCTCTCCCGCCTGTTGGAGGGGGGCCAGAAGGTGGCCGTGGTGGCGCGCCGCGAGGAGATCGCCAGCGTGCTCCGGACACGCGGCCCCATCCTCCGTGACGAGAAGGGCGAGCGCACCGTCCGCGGCGGCCTGGAGGTCTTCGTCCAACCTCCGTCAACGGGCGCCTACGACTTCATCCTGCTCGCCACGCCGC
The DNA here is from genome assembly GCF_045802675.1 of Archangium sp. Lineage (GTDB taxonomy): Bacteria > Myxococcota > Myxococcia > Myxococcales > Myxococcaceae > Archangium. The sequence continues at coordinate 37,882 of NZ_JBJMQO010000112.1, forward strand.
CCAACGGGGTGGAGGCGGCGGCCCGGGACACGGCCCACCTGCTCGCGCCGGAGGGAGCGATGGTGGTGCTCCCGAATGGGCTCTGCGAGGAGCTGGTGGCCCGGGTGGTGGGCGAGGACAAGGTGATTGGCGCCATCGTGGCCTGGGGCGCGTCGTCGCCGGAGACGGGTGTCTACGAGCGGACCGCCCTGGGAGGCATGGTGCTCGGGGTGCTCTCCGGCGAGGAGGACCCGAGGCTGCCCCGGCTGGCGGAGGTGCTGCGCGCGGTGTGCCCGGTGGCCTTCACCGACAACCTGCGCGGCGCGCGCTGGAGCAAGCTGGCGATCAACTGCGCCATCTCCACGTTGGGCACGGTGGGGGGCACCCGGGTGGGGCCGCTGCTGCGGCACGGCTTCGTCCGGAGGCTCGCGATGGAGGTCTTCACCGAGGTGTTCCAGGTGGCCCGCGCCGAGGGCGTGAAGCTGGAGAAGGTGGCCTCCACGGTGGACCTCGCGTGGCTCACATTGAGCGACTCGGAGCAGCGGGCCTGGGGCTCGCCCTCGCTCGTGCTCAAGCATGCGATGATGCTGGCCATTGGGGCGAAGTACCGGCGGATGCGCTCGTCCATGCTGGCGGCCATCGAGCGGGGGCGCGAGCCGCCCGTGGACTTCCTCAACGGTGAGGTGGTCCAGCGCGGGAAGGCGCACGGCATCGCGGTGCCGGTGAACGAGCACCTGCTGCGAGCGGTCCACGCCATGACCCGGCGCGAGCTGACGCCCGGAGTGGAGACGCTCCGCCGCCTCCACGAGCAGACGCGCCCCCAGGGCCGCTGAAGCAAAAGAAAGCCCCGCGTCACCCGAGGGCGCGCGGGGCCTTGCTTCACGCCAGGTCAGCGCCGTTCAGTCGCGCTCCTCGAAGCGCACCTCCTCGTGGACGGGCAGGCCGAGGAAGCGTCCGAAGGCCGTCTCCACGTCACCGCTGGAGAGCTGCGCCGCGGGAGCGACCACGGGCGGAGAGCCAATCTCCGGCAGGCCCTTCGCCTTGAGCGAGGCATTGAGCTCCGGCAGTTGCGCGGTGAGCGAGGCGAAGGCCTTCGTCACGTCCTCCAGCTCGCGCTGGAGCACGCCGATGCGCTCGAGCTGATAGCTCGCCGGGCGGCCCTCGTAGGACAGGATGGCCCCGTAGAGCGAGTCCATGTGCTCGCGCAGGCGCTCCTCGCCGGTGATGGCGCCGCCCTCCTTGGTCGCGACGATCTTCTTGCGCAGCTCGTCGCCACGGGCCTCGACACCCTCCAGCTTCCGGCGGAGCGCGTCCTTCTCCGGGAGCTTCTCCGCGAGCCGCCCGGCGCTCGTGCGCACGAACTGGATGCGCTCGGTGAGGTCCGTCATCTCCCCGAACATCGCGTGCACGCGCATGGCCGCGTCGAACTGGGCCTTGCGATCCTCGAGCGTATACGCCGCGCGGCGATCCAGGCCGATGTCCAACTTCGTCTCGTAGACCTTGTCGCCCTTGGTCAGGCGCACCGTGTACGAGCCCGGGAGCACGCGAGGCCCCTGGGTCGCGTTGTACGCCAGCTGGGCCGCCCTGGGCGAGCGAGGAGGCGCCACCCGCATGGACCAGCTCACGCGGTTGATGCCCCGGCGCTTGCTCGCGGGGATGGTGTCGATGACCTTGCCCTCCGGGTCGAGAATCTCCAGCTTGATGGGCCCGAAGAGGTGGCGCGTCTTCTGGTAGTAGGTGATGACCGCGCCGCCCGGCGGGTTCTCGCCGGAGAAGCTGGCGTCGCCCTCCACCCAGCCGCCCGAGCCCGGCATGCGCTGCTGCACCGGCCTCGCCGATAGGAACGCCGCGTCCTTCTCCAGCAGCCCGTCGGAGAGCTCCCGCAGCGGTGTGAGGTCGTCGATGATCCAGATGCCGCGGCCGTGTGTGGCCAGCACCACGTCGTTCTCGCGGCCGTGCACCACCAGGTCCCTCACCGCGACGCTCGGGAAGTTGCCGCCCTTGAACTCGGCCCAGCGCTTGCCGCCGTCGATGGAGATCCACAGGCCGTACTCGGTGCCGACGAACAACAGGTCCTTCTCGAGCACGTCCTCCTTCACCACGTGGGCGTAGCCGCGCAGCCCCTGCTGCGGGCCGGCGATGCGCGTCCACGTCTTGCCGAAGTCCGTGGTCTTGAACACGTACGGCGCCACGTCCCCGAAGGTGTGCCGGTCGAGCGTCACGTAGGCAGTGCCCTCGTCGAAGCGGCTGGCCTCGACCCAAGACACCCACGAGGCCTTCGGCACGCCCTTGAGGTTGCCCGTCACATTCGTCCACGTCTTGCCGCCGTCGCGGGTGAGCTGGACGTTGCCGTCGTCGGTGCCCACCCAGATGACGCCGCCATTCCGGGGCGACTCGCTGATGGAGTAAATGGTGGTGTGCATCTCCGCGGACGAGTTGTCCACGGTGACTCCGCCGGACTGCTCCTGCTTCTGCTTCTGCGGGTCGTTGGTGGTGAGGTCCGGAGAGATGCGCTCCCAGGACTGGCCGTGGTCGCGCGTGCGGAACAGGAACTGCGCGCCGATGTACAGCGTGCCCTTCTCATTGGGGCTCAGGTGCAGGGGCGTGTTCCAGTTGAAGCGCAGCTTCTCGCCGTAGCCCGCCTTGGGCTGGAGGTCGCGCGAGGCGTGCGTGCGGCGGTTGACGCGCCCCACGTAGCCGCCCTGCGACTCGGCGTAGACGTAGTCCGGGTCCGAGGGGTCCGGGAACACCCAGAAGCCGTCGCCGCCGTACAGGTTCTCCCAGCGGTTGTTGGTGATGCCACCCGGGTACGCCGAGTCACCCACCCACGAGCTGTTGTCCTGCAGGCCGCCGTACACCTGGTACGGGTCCTGGTTGTCCGTGCTCACGTGGTAGAACTGCGAGATGGGCAGGTTGCTGTTCTTCCACCAGCGATTGCCCCCGTCGTAGGACGTCCAGAGTCCGCCGTCGTCGCCGCCGATGAGGTGCTTGGGATTCTGGGGGTTGATCCACAGGTCGTGCCAGTCGCCGTGCGAGCCGCCGCCGCTGCCGCTGAAGCTCCGGCCCCCGTCCTCGGACACGATGAGGCCGAGGTTCATCTTGAACAGGCGGTCCGGGTTCGCCGGATCCACCACGAGGTTGGCGAAGTAGAACGGCCGCCAGACCATCATCTGGCTCTTGTCCCGCTCCTCCCAGCTCTTGCCGCCGTCGTCCGAGACGTAGAGCGCGGAGCCGGTGGACTCGATGAAGGCATACACGCGGTTGGGATTGGACGGAGCGATCTCCACCTCGAGGCGGCCCCAGGGCTGCTTCGGGAGGCCACTCGCGGTGTCACGCGTCAGCGCCGTCCACGTCTTGCCGCCGTCGCTGGTGCGGAACAGGCCGCTGCCGCTCGCCGCGTCGGGGCCCTCGCCGCCCGAGCGGAACGTCCAGCCCTTGCGGCGGAAGTCCCAGAGGCCGGCGAACAGCACGTCCGGATTGCCCGGGTCCATGGTGAGGCCCGAGCAGCCCGTGGACAGGTTCTTGCCCTTGAGCACCAGGGACCAGCTCTTGCCGCCGTCGGCCGTCTTGTAGAGGCCGCGCTCCGCCGAGTCGCTCCACAGCTTGCCCGGCACGCAGACGTAGACCACGTCCGGGTTCTTCGGGTGCACCAGAATCCGGTTGATGCGCTCGGACTCGGGCAGGCCCATGTGCGTCCACGTTTCTCCGCCGTCGGTGGACTTGTAGAGGCCGTTGCCCACCGACACCGAGTTGCGCGTCCACGACTCGCCCGTGCCCACCCACACCACCTCGGGGTTGCTCGGGTCGAGCGTGATGGCGCCGATGGCCTGCACCGGCTGCTTGTCGAAGACGGGCTTGAAGGTGGTGCCGCCGTCGGTGGACTTCCACACGCCGCCGCTCGCCGCGCCGACGTAGACGGTCGTCTTGCCGTCCTCCAGGTGCGCGGCGATCGCCGCCACGCGCCCGCTCATCGCCGCCGAGCCGATGTTGCGCGCGCCCAGGCCGGACACCGTGCCCGAGTCGAAGCGCACCACCGGGGCCGCCGCAGTGGGGCTCGCGGCCGGCGTGCCGGCCAGGGACGTGGTGGCCCATAGGGCCGTGAACAGCATGCTGCGTCGCATGAACGTGCTCTTCTCCTGGCGGCCCATCACTTCACCTCCGCGGCCGTCTTCTCAGTGGGCTTCCCGGGCTTCGCCGGAAGGTGGAACAGCGCCTCGTCGAGCTTCACGTTGGGCTCGGCCGACGAGATGGTGATCTTCTGGTACTTGCGGCCCCCCTTGGGCCCGGTCTCGATGGAGAAGGGCACGTACACGCCGGCCACCTTCTCGTAGTTGCCCAGGTCGATCTCCTGCACGTACTCGACGCCGCGCAGGCGCATCTGGGTCACCACGCGGATCTCCAGGAAGTGGTCCGGATCCAGGTAGATGTATTGGACGTCGCCGTCCCGGGTCGTGACCTTGAGCTTGTGCGCGCCGGTGCCATCCACGTCCTCGGTGCCGAGGTACTCGACCTTGTGGCCCTTGCGCGCGTAGTCGACGAGCGGCCCCTCGAGGTCCGCCTCGCGGGCCAGGGGCTTGGCGTCATCGGCGGAGAGGCGCTCGGGCTCCTTGCGGCCCTGGAAGGGTTGGATCTGCCAGGCCTCCTTGCCGTCATAGGCGGTGACGGCGGTGAGGCCCTGGAGGGAGACCTCGGTGCGGCGCATTCCGCCCTGCCGGGTGAGCGCGGACCAGGCCATCTCCATGGAGAAGCTGTCGCCGGAGATCTGCATCTTCCCGGTGGTGCGCAGCGCCTGGAGCGCCTTGATGTTGGCGAGCCCGCCTCGGGCCTCGAGGTTCTGGGTGATGAGCTCGTCGGCCGTCGTCGCGCTGGCTGTACCCGCGGCGAGCCCGAGCAGGACGGCGATGAGCCTGGAGTGGATGTGCATGGTGTTGGACACGCTACTACGCGATCCAATTCGAGCGCCTCGCGGCAATTGTCAGGGAAAACCCTCGGATTTCCCTCCCTTCGGGAAGAACAGGTATCGACCCATGACCGTCCGGATGCTTCGCCCTCGTAGAGAATCGCACCCGTCACTGTCCGTGCTGCGCCCGGTGCTGATGCTCGCGGCGGCGCTGGCGGCGCCCATGACGCAGGCGGCCACTCCGTCCTCGGGCACCGTCAGCTCGACCTCCTCGTCCATCACCTATTCCGCGGGGCCCTTCCTGGTGCCCAACGCCAGCGCGACCGCGGGCACCCTGAGCTGCAACGCGCTCAGCCCCTGCGACGACTTCAAGCTGAGCGTCTCCGTGCCCGCCGGTTACGAGGCGGACCACACCCTCTCCATCAAGGTGTCCTGGAGCAACACCGCCGCCGACTTCGACCTCTACGTGCTCGATGCGACGGGCGCGGTGCTGTCCACCGCGGCGTCCCAGAGCAACCCGGAGACCGTCCTGCTGCCGGCGCGCGCGGGCAACTACACCCTCCGGGCGGTGCCCTTCCTCCCGCTCGGCAGCAGCCTCAGCGCCACCGCGTCCCTCCAGGCGCTTCCGCCGCCGCCTCCCGTCTCCCAGTTCCCGGCGGCCGCCTACGACACCTTCACCGCCCCCGAGGCGCTCAACCGCCGGGACCAGGCCGGTGAGCCCTCCATCGGCGCCAACTGGAAGACGGGCGTGGCGCTCTACCAGTCCAACCTGTCCACCTACCGGGTGAGCTTCAACGACACCTCCCAGCCCGCCACGGCCACCTGGCTCGAGAAGAGCTCCAGCACCGCGGTGGTGAGCCTCGACCCCATCCTCTTCACCGACTCCGTCACGGGCCGCACCTTCGAGTCGCAGCTCGCCGGCAAGGCCAGCCTCATGTCCTACAGCGACGGCGACGGCGAGTCCTGGCTGCCGAGCATGGGCAGCGGCATCAACTCGGGCGTGGACCATCAGACCGTCGGCGGCGGCCCCTTCTCGAAGAACGGACCGCTCGGCGTCCTGGGCCCCCTCACCTCCTATCCGCACGCCGTCTACTACTGCTCGCAGGACATCGCGGATGCCTCGTGCGCGCTCAGCCGTGACGGCGGCCTCACCTTCGGCGTGGCCGTCCCCATGTACAGCCTGCTGCAGTGCGGCGGCCTGCACGGGCACGTGAAGGTCGCCCCGGACGGCACCGTGTACGTCCCCAACAAGGGCTGCAACGGCCAGCAGGGCGTGGCCGTCTCCACCGACAACGGCCTGACCTGGAGCGTGCGCACCGTCCCCGGCAGCCTCGCGGGCGAGAGCGACCCGTCGGTGGGCATCGGCGCCGATGGCACGGTGTACTTCGGCTACCAGAACGCCAACGGGCACCCCCGCGTGGCCGTGTCCCGCGACCAGGGCCTCACCTGGAGCGATGACCAGGACGTGGGCTACGCGCTCGGCATCCAGAACGTCGTGTTCCCCGCGGTGGTGGCCGGCGACGCGGACCGCGCGGCGTTCGCCTTCATCGGCACGCCCTCGGGCGGCAACTACCAGGACGCCGCCAACTTCCAGGGCGCGTGGCACCTCTACGTCGCCCATACCTACGACGGCGGGAAGACGTGGAAGACCACCGACACCACCCCGAACGACCCCGTCCAGCGCGGCTCCATCTGCACGGGCGGCACCACGTGCGGCAATGACCGCAACCTGCTCGACTTCATGGACATCACCGTGGACCGCGAGGGCCGGGTGCTGGTCGGCTACGCGGATGGCTGCGTCGGCGCGTGCGTGCAGGGCGGCGCGAACTCCTTCAGCCAGGTCGCCACCATCGCCCGTCAGTCGGGCGGCGAGCGCCTGTTCCGCACCCCGCGCCCGGTGCCGTAAGGGCCACACGGCTCGAATCGGGTGGAGGGCGGCACCGCCCCGGGCTCCTCCGGGGCGGTGTCTTTGTTTGAAGCATCACACTCCTTGGGAGGGTTCTCGGATGAAGCGGATGCACCTCGTCCTGCTCGCGCTCGTGTCGGCGGGCTGTGCCAGTCAGCAAGCGAACCGGGGCGCGGAGCCCCCGGCGGCGTCCACCGCCCAGGCCAGCACCGGCACGCTGCCCGGGTGCGCCGGGCCTGGCACACGCATCGAGCGCCCCCCGGACTTCCCGGCGGCCTTTCCGCTGCCCCCCGGCGCGGTGATGACCTCCGAGGAGCGCCGCAGCGGCGGGCGCCTCATCCTGCACACGCTCGCGCCCTCGGACGCGAAGGCCGTGGCCCGCTTCCTCGAGCGCGAGCTGCCCGCCGCGGGCTTCCGCCTCACGGGCGGCGAGTCGGAGCCGGGAGAGGCCGAGGCCCACTACGAGGGCTCGGGCTACGTCGGGCGTTGGAAGGTCCAGGACGTGGATGGATGCCCCGGCGCGGTGTCCCTGGATGTCCTCGTGGCGCCCGCGGGCTCGTGAGCCTGGTGCGGTTCACGTTGTCAGCGGGCCGCGCTTCGTTTCATGCTGCGCCTTCACGGTGCGTCGGGGTGGCGCGAGGGAAAGACAGCGCGCCTGCCCGAGAGGATCGGGACTCAACGTGAATTTCCGGAGGCGTGAACCATGGCGATGAAGAAGGCGGTCAAGAAGGCAGCGCAGAAGGTCAAGGCAGCGGCCAAGAAGGTGGCGACGAAGGTGGCCAAGAAGGTCCCCGCCAGGAAGGCGGCGCGCGCGAAGAAGGCCCTGCCCATTCCCAAGGGCTATCACGTGGTGACGCCGAGCATCGTGGTGCGCGGCGCGGCCGAGGCCATCGAGTTCTACAAGAAGGCCTTCGGCGCCAAGGAGCTCAACCGCATGCCCGGGCCCGACGGCAAGCTGCTGCACGCGGAGATCCGCATCGGCGACTCCATCGTGATGCTCAGCGACGAGTTCCCCCAGATGGGCGCCACCTCGCCGCTGTCCCTCAACGGCCGGGCTTCCAGCCTGATGATCTACACGCGTGACGTGGACGCGCTCTTCAACCAGGCCATCGCCGCCGGCGCCAAGGTGTCCATGCCCCTCTCCGACATGTTCTGGGGCGATCGCTACGGCCGCGTCGCCGACCCGTTCGGCCACGACTGGCAGCTCGCCACCCACAAGGAGGACCTCACCCCGAAGGAGATGGCCAAGCGCGCCCAGGCCGCGATGAGCGCTCCTCCTCCGGGCCAGTCCGCTCCCCAGGATTCCCAGCAGAAGCCGTCGCAGAATCCCCAGCAGAACCCGTAGACAACCCGGGCTCCCCGGGACCCTCACCCGCCCTCTCCCGAGCTGGGAGGGGGTGTGGGCTCAGGGAGGGACTCGATGCAAATACTCGCGCCTGGTCAGGGTCCAGGCGCGCTCGCCCGTGCATCCCATGGAATACTGCGGTCTGGCTCGGGGAACGGCACCTGGACAACCGTCCAATGCTCATGGGCTCGTCGATGCCCGCCCAGCACTTCGTCAGGGCCATCGAAGATGCGAACGCTTCTGATTCTCCTCGTGCTCGCCACGACCGCGGCAGACCCCACCGAGACGCAACGGGAGCAGCCCGAGCTCGGGCCAGAGGGGCTCCCGGTGGACAAGCGCACGGAGGAAGCTCCGGAAACGGCCTCTGGGAATGGGAGCGCACCCCTCGTGGAGCGCATCCAGAAGAGCTACGGCGCCAGCTACGCGGGTCCGGCAGCGGTATCACTGGCTCCCGAAGTGGCGCCTGTTGCGCTCGCCGTGCCCCCCGTCGCCCGAGCGCTCCATGACTGGTACGCCGCGGAGATTCGCAAGGACAACACGGCCCTTGCCAAGAGACTGCGGAAGCTCAAGCCCGGCGCCTACAACGGCTTCCTGACACAGCACAAAACCAGGGCACTGGAGTGCGCCGCCCGGCTGCCCGCGGAGCTCCAACCCAAAATAGACACGTTCCTATCGGCCAGCGAGGCGGAGGCGCAGGATGCCGCCGTCCGCGAACTCCAGAAGGCCACCGAGGGACAACCCCGGGAAGTCCTCGACTGCATGGACGCCGCGCTGGTGAAGCTGGACAGCCGCGGAGTGCTCGTCGGCGGGCTGGTGTGGGGGAAGACCCCCGAGGGAAGCGAGAAGCTCAAGCCGACCCGCTACAGCCCCGGGCGGGTGTTCATCCTGCGGCCCCAGGTGCTCACCGCCTGGCCCGGCCGGGCCGACTCCGCGCTGCGCGTGCTGGACCCACGCCAAGGCCCCTGGACGGTGCTGCTGGCGCACACCTATGAAGAGAAGAGCGGAACCCATCGCCAGAAATGGAAGGGGCTGGAGACCACCCGGGCTGCGGACTATCTCCAGCAGACGAACAACGGACACTTCCTGCTGGTCGATGACGAAGGGGCCGCCCTGGGCTGGCTCGACATGGACCAGGCCGCCTTCTACGAGGAGGAGTGGGCCGCGTCCGCCGACATCTCCAAACCCGTCTTCACCAGCGGCATCGCGGCCTTCGTCCACGGCGTCTGGTGGGATCCGGACGGCTTCACCGAGGCGGGTGGCGCCGGAGGCATGACGACGACCCGCTACCAGAACCCCATCTACGTCATCGACTTCCTTCGTCTGGTCAAGCTGGAGACGAGCCAGCGGGCCGTATCCATCCGCGAGCCCTATCCCGAGTTCTTGCGGATTCGCCAACTCCGCAAGCTTTATCAAGGCAAACCACGCTATTCGAGCGCCCTACGCCCAGAAGAAGAGCTCGGTCTGAGTGCTGAATCCCGGGAGGACAATGGCTTCACCTGGCACCACGACGAAGAGCTTGGCCGCCTCACGGCCCACGAAGGCCGACTCCACTATGAGCTGAAGGCGGCGAACGCCAGGACAACGCTCAAGAAGCTCTACCGGATACGCTGAGTCGTGAGAGCGCCATGGCCGACAGCAACCATCCCTTCATCAACCGAGAAGAGTAGCAACTCGAGCCGTGTCGTCGACCTGTTCGGCCACGACTGGCAGCTCGCCACCCGCAAGGAGGACCACACCCAGAATGAGATGATCAGGCGCGCCGCCGCCGCGATGAGCGCTCCTCCTCCGGCGCAGGAGCCGTCCCAGAATCCCCAAGCAGAACCCGTAGGACCTCTGGCGAGTCCGCGCCCCTCGACCCGCGCCCTCTCCCACGGGCAGGAGGTGTGGGCGCAGACGGCCAGGACGAATCCCGTGCCTGGACAGCCGCCGAATGTGCATGGGAGCATCGATGCGCTGGCAACACTTCGTCAGGGCCATCGAAGATGCGAACGCTTCTGATTCTCCTCGTGCTCGCTACGACCGCGGCAGACCCCACCGAGACGCAACGGGAGCAGCCCGAGCTCGGGCCAGAGGGGCTCCAGGTGGACAAGCGCACGGAGGAAGCTCCGGACGTGGCCTCTGGGAGTGGGAGCGCACCCCTCGTGGAGCGCATCCAGAAGAGCTACAGCGCCAGATACGCGGGTCCGGCAGCGGTATCCCTGGCTCCCGAAGTGGCCCCGGTCGCGCTCGCCGTGCCCACCGTCGCCCAAGCGCTCCATGACTGGTACGCCGCGGAGATTCGCAAAGACAACAAGTCCCTTGCCAAGAGACTGCGGAAGCTCAAGCCCGGCACCTACAACGACTTCCTGGCGCGGCACGAAGCCAGGGCACTGGAGTGCGTCGCCCGGCTGCCCGTGGAGCTCCAACCCAAGGTGGAGGCGTTCCTATCGGCCAGCGAGGCGGAGGCGCAGGATGCCGCCGTCCGCGAACTCCAGAAGGCCACCGAGGGACAACCCCGGGAAGTCCTCGATTGTGTAGACGCCGCGCTGGTGAAGCTGGACAGCCGCGGAGTGCTCGTCGGCGGGCTGGTGTGGGGGAAGACCCCCGAGGGGAGCGAGAAGCTCAAGCCCACCCGCTACAGCCCCGGGCAGGTGTTCATCCTGCGGCCCCAGGTGCTCACCGCCTGGCCCGGCCGGGCCGACTCCTCGCTGCGCGTGCTGGACCCACGGCAGGGCCCTTGGAAGGTGCTGCTGGCGCACACCTATGAGGAGAAGAGCGGAACCCATCGCCAGAAATGGAAGGGGCTGGAGAGCACCCGGGCCGCGGACTACCTCCAGCAGACGAACAACGGACACTTCCTGCTGGTCGATGACGAAGGGGCTGCCCTGGGCTGGCTCGACATGGACCAGGCCGCCTTCTACGAGGAGGAGTGGGCCGCGTCCGCCGACATCTCCAAACCCGTCTTCACCAGCGGCATCGCGGCCTTCGTCCACGGCGTCTGGTGG
>NZ_JBJMQO010000113.1:0-6840 GCF_045802675.1 Archangium sp.
GAGGACGTGCCCGGCGACAAGCGCCTGGTGGCCTACGTCGTGGCTCACCAGGGCCTCCCGCTCGAAGTGGCCTCCCTGCGTGACCAGCTCAAGCAGCGGCTGCCGGCCTTCAAGGTGCCCTCCGCCAACGTGGTGTTGGACGCCATGCCCCGCACCCCCAACGGCAAGCTCGACCGCAAGGCCCTTCCCGCTCCGGAGCGCGGCAGCGACCCGGGCACCCATTACCTCGCCCCACGCACTCCCACCGAGACGCTGCTGGCCGGCCACTTCGCCCAACTCCTTCGCGTGGAGCGCGTGGGTGCCGGCGACAGCTTCTTCGAGCTGGGCGGCCACTCGCTGCTGGCCACCCAGGTCATCAGCCGCATCCGCGCCGGCTTCGGCGTGGAGCTGCCCCTGCGCGCCCTCTTCGAGGCTCCCACCGTGGCCGCCCTGGCCCTGCGTGTGGATACCGCCGTGCGCGCCGGCCGGGGCATGCAGGTGCCTCCGCTCGTTCCCGTCGCTCGCGACGGGGCGCCACTGCCTCTGTCCTTCTCCCAGCAGCGCCTGTGGTTCCTCGATCAGCTCGAGCCCGGTAGCCCCCTCTACAACATCCCCGCCGCGCTGCGGCTGGAGGGTGCCCTGGACGTGCAGGCGCTGCGCGACAGCCTCGCGGTGCTCGCCCAGCGTCACGAGTCCCTGCGCACCACCTTCCAGGTCACGCCCGAAGGGCCCGTGCAGCGCATCGCGCCCCAGGCCCCCGCCCTGCTCACGCTGGCGGACCTGGAACACCTGCCCGAAGGCACCCGCTGGGACGAAGCGCGGCGCCTGGCGCATGAGGAGGCGGTGCGGCCATTCGACCTGGCCCGCGGCCCGCTCATGCGCACCACGCTGCTGCGGCTGAGCGAGCGAGATCACGTCCTGCTGCTGACGATGCACCACATCGTCTCCGACGGCTGGTCCACCGGCGTGCTCATCCGCGAGCTGGCCGCGCAGTACCAGGCTGCTGTCTCCGGCCAGCCCTCGGCCTTGCCCGCCCTGCCGGTGCAGTACGCCGACTACGCCGCCTGGCAGCGGGGCTGGTTGCAGGGTGCCGCGCTGGAGACCCAGCTCGCGTACTGGCGCCAGCACCTCTCCGGGGCTCCTCGCGCCCTGGAGCTGTCCACCGACAAGCCGCGGCCCGCCGTGCAGACGCACCGCGGGGCGGCCCTGCCGGTACACCTCCCCCGGGAGCTGTCGGAAGCGATCTCGGCCCTGGCCCGGCGCGAGGGCGTCACGCCCTTCATGGTGCTCCTGGCGGCATGGCAGCTGCTGCTGTCGCGCTACTCCGGTCAGGACGACATCTCCGTCGGCTCGCCCATCGCCGGCCGTACCCAGGGAGAGACCGAGGGCCTCATCGGCTTCTTCGTCAACACCCTCGTGCTGCGCACGAAGCTCGACGGCGATCCCACCTTCCGCGAGCTGCTCGCCCGCGTGCGGGAGAGCGCCCTGGGTGCCTACGCGCACCAGGAGGTCCCCTTCGAGCGGTTGGTGGAAGAGCTCAAGCCCGAGCGCGACCTGAGCCGCACGCCGCTGTTCCAGGTGCTGTTCACCCTGCAGAACACGCCCCGGCAGGAGCTGCGGCTCCCCGGCCTGAGCCTGCGGGGCATCGAGCCCGACATCCGGACGGCGAAGTTCGAGCTGACGCTGACGCTCACGGACACGCCCGACGGCTTCAGCGGCACGCTGGACTACAAGACGGACCTGTTCGAGCCGGCCACCATCGCCCGCATGGCCGGGCACCTGCGAGCACTGCTGGAGGGCATCGCGGCCGGGCCGGAGCAGCGCCTGTCCGCCCTGACCCTGCTGCCCGCGTCCGAGCGCCAGCAGGTGCTGGAGTCCTTCAACGCCGCGCGCGCCACCTTCGCGCCTCGCCGCGCGCTGCACACCCTCATCGAGGAGCAGGCCGCACGGCACCCGGAGCGGCCCGCGGTGGCCTGCGAGGGCCAGGTGCTCACCTACGGTGAGCTGGACGCGCGCGCCAACGGGCTCGCGTGGCGCCTGCGTGAGTTGGGCGTGGGCCCCGACACGTGCGTGGCCCTGTGCCTGGAGCGCTCGGTGGACACGGTGGTGGCGTTGCTCGGCGTGTGGAAGGCCGGCGGCGCCTACGTGCCGATGGATCCCTCCCAGCCCGCCCTCCGCCTGCGAGGGCTGGTGGAGGAAGTGGCCGCGCCCGTGGTGTTGACGGAGGCCCGCCACGCCGCGGCCTTCGCGTCCCTGCCCGCGCACCGCGTGCTGCGGATGGACGCCGGGGACGAGCAGCTCGTGCGCCCGCGCGCGGACGCGCCGCCGTGCGAGGTGCTCGTGGAGCATCTGGCCTACGTGCTGTTCACCTCGGGCAGCACCGGCCGGCCCAAGGGCGTGGCCGTGGCCCATGCGCAGCTGCTCAACTACGTCCAGGCGGCCACCGAGCGGCTGGGGCTGGCCGAGTGCGCCAGCTTCGCCCTGGTGTCCACCTTCGTGGCGGACCTGGGCAACACGGTGCTCTTCCCCGCGCTGTGCACGGGCGGCCTGCTGCACGTGCTCACCCAGGAGCGCGCTGGCAGCCCCGCGGGCATGGCCGAGTACTTCCAGCGGCACCCCGTGGACTGCGTCAAGATCGTCCCCTCGCACCTGGCGGCGCTGATGACGGCGGCCGAGCCCCGGCACGTGCTGCCGCGCAAGCGGCTGGTGCTGGGCGGTGAATCCTCGACCTGGGCCCTGCTCGAGCAGGTGCGGGCGCTGGCTCCCGAGTGCCAGGTGTTCAACCACTACGGCCCCACCGAGACGACGGTGGGCGTGCTCGCGGGCCGGGTGGAGCTGCCACCGCCCCAGCCGGCGCCGGCCGTGGTGCCCCTGGGTTGGGGGCTGGCCAACGCGCGCCTGTACGTGCTGGACGAGGGCCTGCGGCCCGTGCCGGTGGGAGTGCCGGGCGAGCTGTACATCGGCGGCGCACAGGTGACGCGCGGCTACCTGGGACGGCCGGAGCTGACGGCGGAGCGGTACGTGCCGGATCCGTATGCTCCGGTGCCGGGCGCGCGCATGTACCGCACCGGGGACAGGGTGCGCTGGCTGGCGGACGGGCGGGTGGAGTTCATCGGCCGCGCCGACTTCCAGGTGAAGGTGCGTGGCTTCCGCGTGGAGCCGGGGGAGATCGCGGCCGTGCTGCGCGAGCACCCGGCGGTGCGCGAGGCCCTCGTGGTGGCACGCGAGGACGTGCCCGGCGACAAGCGCCTCGTCGCCTATGTGGTCCCCTCGGGAGTGGAGCGGAGCGAGGGCGCCGGAGCCGGCGGGATGGACCTCACGGCCCTGCGCGCCTTCCTGCGGGATCGGCTGCCGGCGTACATGGTGCCCTCGGCCTTCGTCGCGCTGGAGGCCCTGCCCCTCACCGCCAACGGCAAGGTGGATCGCAAGGCCCTGCCCGCCCCGGAGGGCTCGAGCCCCGAGCGCGAGGCCACCCATGTCGCGCCGCGCTCGGCCACCGAGGAGTTGCTGGCCGGGTTGATGGCCCAGGTCCTGCGCGTGGAGCGCGTGGGCGTGCATGACGACTTCTTCGAGCTGGGCGGCCACTCGCTGTTGGCCACCCAGGTCATCAGCCGCATCCGCGCCGCCTTTGGCGTGGAGCTGCCCCTGCGGGCCCTCTTCGAGGCGCCCAACGTGGCCGCCCTGGCCCCGCGTGTGGACACCGCCGTGCGCGCGGGCAGGGGCATGCAGGTGCCGCCGCTCGTCCGAGCGGAGCGCTCGGGCCCGCCGCCGCTGTCCTTCGCGCAGCAGCGCCTGTGGTTCCTGGATCAACTCGAGCCCGGCAGCCCCGTGTACAACATGCCCGCGGCCCTGCGGCTGGACGGGGCCCTGGACGTGCCGGCGCTGGAGCGGGTCTTCACGGAGATCCTGCGGCGCCACGAGTCGCTGCGCACCACCTTCCAGCTCGTGGGCGAGGAGCCCGTGCAGCACATCGCCCCCGCGCGGGCCATGTCGCTGTCGCGGGGAGACCTGCGTGCGCTGCCCGAGTCCCAGCGCGAGGCCGAGGTCCGGCGGCTGGCGCGCGAGGAGGCGCTGCGTCCGTTCGACCTGGCGCGTGGCCCGCTCTTCCGGGCGACGTTGCTCCAGGTGGCCGAGCAGGACCACGTGTTGCTGGTGACGATGCACCACAGCGTGTCCGACGGCTGGTCCACCGGCGTGCTCATCCGCGAGGTGGCCGCGCTGTACGAGGCCTTCTCCTCGGGCCTTCCGTCGCCGCTGCCCGAGCTTCCGGTGCAGTACGCCGACTATGCGGCCTGGCAGCGCGGCTGGTTGCAGGGTGCGACGCTGGAGACCCAGCTCTCGTACTGGCGCCGGCAGCTCGACGGGGCACCCCGCGCCCTGGAGCTGCCCACCGACAAGCCGCGGCCCGCGGTCCTCGCGCATCGCGGCGCCGCGGAGACGGCGCTGCTGCCTCGCGAGCTGGGTCAGGCCGTCACGGAGCTCGCCCGGCGCGAGGGCGTCACGCCCTTCATGGTGCTGATGGCGACGTGGCAGGTGCTGCTGGCCCGCTACTCAGGCCAGGACGACATCTCCGTGGGTTCTCCCATCGCCGGCCGTACCCAGGGAGAGACCGAGGGCCTCATCGGCTTCTTCGTCAACACCCTCGTGCTGCGCACGAAGCTCGACGGCAACCCCACCTTCCGTGAGTTGCTCTCCCGCGTGCGGGAGACCGCCCTGGGTGCCTATGCCCACCAGGACGTCCCCTTCGAGAAGCTCGTCGAGGAGCTCCGGCCCGAACGTGACCTGAGCCGCACGCCACTGTTCCAGGTGATGTTCACCCTGCAGAACACGCCTCGTCAGGAGCTGTCCCTGCCGGGCCTCACCCTGCGCGGCGTCGAGGCCGAGCGCCAGAGCGCCAAGTTCGACCTCTCCCTCACGCTCACCGAGGGCGAGCACGGCCTGGTGGCCAACCTGGGCTACAACACGGACCTGTTCGAAGAGGCCACGGTAGCTCGCATGCTGGGCCACCTGCGCGTGCTGCTCGAGGCCATTGCCTCCAACCCCGACCAGCGCCTGTCCGAGCTGCCGCTGCTCACCGCCGCCGAGCGCCACCAGGTGTTGGTGGACTGGAACGACACCGCCGCCCCGCGGTCCGACTCCGGCCTGTTGCACCAGCTCATCGCGGCCCAGGCGCGGCACTCGCCCGACGTGCCCGCGGTGTGCTTCCAGGACACCTCCCTCTCCTTCCACGAGCTCGACTCGCGCGCCAACCAACTGGCGCACCACCTGCGCTCCTTGGGCGTCGGCCCCGAGGTTCGCGTCGGCCTCTTGCTGGAGCGCTCCGTCGAGTCCCTCCTGGGCCTGCTCGCCATCCTCAAGGCCGGCGGCGCCTATGTGCCGATGGACCCCGCCTACCCCACCGAGCGCCTGCGCTACATGCTCCAGGACTCCTCGGCCCGTGTCCTGCTGACGCACTCCCGGCTCGCCGAGCCTCTCCAGGCCGACGACGTCTCCGTGGTGCTCATGGACGCCCACCACGCCCACATCTCGCGTCACCCCACCAGCGAGCCCGTCTCCGGCGTCTCGGGCCAGCACGTGGCCTACGTCATCTACACCTCGGGCTCCACCGGCCGGCCCAAAGGCGTGATGATTCAGCACGCCTCGGTGCTCAACCTGCTGGCGGCCCTGGCCGAGACCGTCTACCGCGACACCCAGCCCCCGCTGCGCATCAGCGTCAACGCACCGCTCTCTTTCGACGCCTCCGTCAAGCAGCTCATCCAACTGGC
Source organism: Archangium sp. (assembly GCF_045802675.1). Taxonomy (GTDB): domain Bacteria; phylum Myxococcota; class Myxococcia; order Myxococcales; family Myxococcaceae; genus Archangium. Next base: position 5,745 of record NZ_JBJMQO010000113.1, read on the forward strand.
CCATGGCCACACGCTGTGCGTGCTGTCCGAGGAGGCTCGCGCGGACGTGCGCCTCATGCTCGAGCAGGTGCGCCACTACCGCCTGGACGTGCTCGACTGCTCGCCCTCGCACCTGCGCCTGCTGCTGGAAGAAGGCCTGGGCGAGCTGCCCGGGGGCTCCCTCCGGCGGGTGCTCATCGGCGGTGAGGCGATTGGCGACTCCACCTGGCAGGTGCTGGCCCACCACCCGCTCATCCAGTTCTTCAACGTCTACGGCCCCACCGAGTGCACGGTGGACTCCACCGTCTGCCTCGCCAGCTCCCACCCGCGCAGCCCCACCATCGGCCGGGCCTTGCGCAACGTGCAGCTGTACGTGCTGGACGCGGCCATGCACCCGGTGCCCCAGGGCGTGCCCGGCGAGCTCTTCATCGGCGGTGCCCAGTTGGCCCGTGGCTACCTCGGCCGTCCCCACCTCACCGCCGAGCGCTTCCTCCCCAACCCCTTCAGCTCCACGCCGGGTGCGAGCCTCTACCGCACCGGCGACAGGGTGCGGTGGCTGCCCGACGGCAACATCGACTACCTGGGCCGCATCGACTTCCAGGTGAAGGTGCGCGGCTTCCGCATCGAGCTGGGCGAAATCGAATCGCAGCTCGAGCAGCACCCCTCTGTCCATCAGGCGGCGGTGCTGGCTCGTGAGGACGTCCCCGGCAATCAGCGTCTGGTGGCCTACCTCACCGCGGCGGAGGGCCACTCGCTGGACTCCTCCGCCCTTCGCTCCTACCTGCGCGAGCACCTGCCCGAGTACATGGTGCCCTCCTCCCTCGTGGTGCTCGAGGCCCTGCCCCTCACCCCCAACGGCAAGCTCGACCGCAACGCCCTCCCCGCTCCGGACTCGGCTCCTTCCCAGGCCGAGCACATCGCTCCGCGCACCCCCACCGAGCAGCTGCTGGCCGGGCTCATGGCCCAGGTGCTGCGCATCGAGCGCGTGGGTGCCGGCGACAACTTCTTCGAGCTGGGAGGCCACTCGCTGCTGGCCACCCAGCTCATGTCCCGCATCCGCGCCGGCTTCGGCGTGGAGCTGCCCCTGCGCGCCCTCTTCGAGGCTCCCACCGTTGCC